>QKEV01000009.1 GCA_003252295.1 bacterium | reverse complement strand
CTTGACGCTGCATATATTGACCTAGGAAAGGCGTTTGTTGAGGGACAGGGGTATGTTGCACTTTCAAGAGTTAAGGCCACTGAAGGGCTATTTTTAAAGGGAGTAAACGAACGTACGTTCACTCGCCACGAACGTGTATCTCATGTCGACAACATCTTTAGAAGAGCTTCTGAGAAACTCGTTCGCCGACTTGCTATTACTGACAGCAAACGCACAGAGGAGGTGAGTGATCAGTTTGTTGAACATATGGGAGGGCACGAACCAAGAGAAGAACTGAGAGAGATACAAAAGATCGAACCGAAAGAAAGTACTACTGAAAAAACAAGAAAGCTACTCGTTAAAAAACTATCACTCAAAGACATGGCAAAGGAGCGTGGTGTAGGCAAGGGAACCATTCTCACCCATATTGAGAAACTGCTTACAGAAAAGAGCATAACGAAGAGCAACGTGCGCTACATCCTCCGTGAAGTAAAACTGACTGATAAAGATCTCAAGACCATTGCAAAGGCATTTAAAAAAGCGGACACCGACAAACTTGCACCCGTACGCACCGAACTCAAGAACAAGTACTCATACGACAAACTACGGTGCGCAAGGATGTTTCTCTAGCAACTTTACTGGGTATGTTCAATGAACATACCATTGAACATACCAAAATTAAATAAAAAACGTGCCGTTAGTATTGCTACAAACGGCACGGTAAACCTGCTAACTTTCGACATCTTCTACATCTCCTGTTTCAGTACCATCGTCGTGATACAGACCTTTTTTATCCCACATCTTGAGAGAGATTGGTATAACCAGAAACAGTACAACCAGCAGAAGCCCAAAAGAGCATAAAAGAATACAGCAACCGACATCATTTTCAGTGAATAACTGAAACAACTCTTGCATAACGGTCATAGCCACCCCCATTTCAGTTTAGGTACTGTACATTACTATATTTTTAATAAAGTACATATTTTGTACCAATATGTCAAGTTACCTACTTGACATATTGGTATTTTATGAGAATATCATTTGCAGAAATTGAAGAAAGGTGAAGATAAACAAAAAAGAAAAAGGGGGTACCGAAAATGTTTCAAAAAGCAAGTGAGCTCATTCCGGAAAATTCACAGCAATTAACATTCGAACTTCTGAATGAAAATGCCGCAATTGAGATCCACACAGGATATTTACCAAGGGTTGCACGGTTCCTAGCCGAAGAACCCTGCTCAACTGTGCAAGCAACGACCGAGCGTATTGTTAAAAAAGTTGCGAACATGAATGAAAATGAATCGTCTCATCACTTTATAGTACGGAAAATAGCAGATCAGTCATTTGTTGGCTGCGTTGATCTCTACCGTGAAGAAGCATACCCGGGAGTTCGACTATACCTCTGGGTAACGGAACAGAACTGGGGAAATCAGTATGGAAGAGAAATACTTGATTCTATTTGGCTATTTGTATCCACACACTACCCACTTAGTCGACTTCGACTGAAAGTACCAAGACCGGAACCATACTTATCTCAAATTTTTTCTTCTTACTTTATGGTACAACGGGGAGAATATGTTCTCCCAGAAAAAAGACCATTTGGCAGATTTGAAAAATGCCACGAATACCTTGGTCCAGCACCAAAAATCAGAAGGGCGGCATAAATACACAATAACCTTCAAGTAATAAGCCAGCGACATGTCGCTGGCTTACTTTTTGACACCATGTTTCTACTCACAAAAACCTTGACAATACATATAGTAGGTGTAAATCTAAGAAAAGGCCATAAACAGAACATACATCATTTCAAAAGGGGGCAGGTATGCAAACAAGCAAAGTACCACTTGTAGCAAGCGTTTTACCGAAAGTAGTTGAACTAGGTAAATTGGTTCTTATACCAATTTGTCCTGGACATACTCAACAGATACACAGAGAGTACACGGATGAAGTTGCAAAACTTTTATACACGCAGCCGTGCGGGTCTTTTCATGAGACAGAGAATCGTATTAGAAGAGCAATTACACTGATGGGAGAAGGAAAACAGACAACATTTGCCGTCTTCACGATCGAAAATGAGTTCATTGGATGTGCTGAACTGAAGCACAATAACCAGCATCCTCGTGCCATAATCTGGATCACAGCATCACAGCAAGGAAAGGGTTACGGCACAAAAATATTTAAAATGCTGAAAAAGTATGCATTCGACGTACTCAGGTTGAACTTTATACAAATGTCCATCGCACTCGATAACAAGCCGGCAATCGCCATTGTTGAAGCAGCTGGTGCACGTAAGCAACGTGCAACAATCAACAAATGCAACGAACGTGGTGTATGTGGCAGATTAGCGGTCTACCGTTTATACAGGTAACGAGAGAGGGTGACCGCACTATATCCCGTACCCACGCAACGTGGTGTACGGGATTAATGTACCTACTCCTTTACGACATCTATACGTGATACATCATCGCGACGGCGCACATCAACACCTTCTGGAAGTTGCAGCGCAACTATCTCTTTCTGCGTGGCCTTATCAACTTTTACATGCTCTATTTCCATCGAAACGACAGGGACACGGACGATGCCGGTTTTCTCTCCCTGTATGTACACCTCATCACCAACAGACAGTGTTTCGTTTGTCTGTATCACCACTTCTGCAACATTTATCTTTTTGTATACATTCACCACCTTACCGAGGAATATCTTCCGCTCAGTTGCACTGCTACCGTACCTGTCGGTCCACTCGTTCATCGGTTTACCAAGGTAGAAGCCATTTGAAAAGCCTCTCGTGAAGACCTTCTCCAAGTTCTCCATATGCTTTTTCTTGAGTGCAGCAAGCTCAGTTTTGTACTCATCAGTATCTGCTTTCTCACGGTTCTCCCATATGTAGTCTATGACCTCACGGTACACACTCGTCACCATCTTCACATACTCGGCACTCTTGTTGCGTCCTTCTATCTTAAAGCAGTCAATGTCTGCCTCCATGAGCTCATCGAGGAAGGGTAGGGCGCAGAGGTCCTTTGGACTGAGCACATAGTCACGTCCCACCTCAAACTCATACTCACCTTCAACATCCTTGATCATGTAGTTGCGCCTACATGGCTGGCGACACTCACCACAGTTCGCACTGTGTCCTGTTGTAAACTGCGACATGAAGCAGCGTCCGGAAATAGACACACACATGGCACCATGGATGAACACTTCTATCTCGACACCAGCTTCTTCACGTATCCTCCGCACCTGCTCCAGGTCACACTCGCGTGCAAGTACCACACGCTCGATACCTAAACTCTTGTAAAACTTTGCCGCCTCAACGTTTGCCACACTCGCTTGTGTGCTTAGGTGCACGTTCATACCTATCTCACGAGCAGCTTGTATCACACTGTGATCCCAGCAGATAACAGCATCAACACCAGCATCAAAGCAACGCTTGAGTATCTCCTTCATCTCAGTAACCTGCTCAGGAAAAATAATGGTATTCAGAGCAATGTATGTTTTTACATTCGCCTTTTGTGCTTGTTTGGTGATATCTGGAACATCGTCTATTGAAAAGTTTTTTGCGGTGACACGCATGTTAAAGCCACGCACACCAAAAAAGACCGCATCAGCACCTGCGTCTATCGCTGCTGCAAGTGACGTAAAATCCTGTATAGGGGAGAGAAGTTCTGGTTTTTTCATAGACAAGAATATACCTTTTTTTACACGTTTTGTCTTGTATAAAAATAGGCCGCTACCCTTCGACGAAGGTAGCGGCTCTCAAATCACCGATTATCAGTTGTGGTTTGCCCCCATTGAATGGGCGGCGGTCTCGTTCAGCACAGAAGCGGAATTTTCAGCCATCATCAGGTTGGCAGCATCATTGGCAATCACCATTATCGCTCTCGGATTCGCTGCGTTCTGACAGATACTACAGGTAACTACGTTTTGGTTGCGCATAGCGCTCACCTCCTTTCCTGAATTAAGGCTTTACTTCACCTGCTCTTGAATATAGTAAATAATTACTTTTCTGTACAGCCTGTGCCTGTGGAAAAACTGTACCGCTCCAGAAAAATATACTATTGACATGCTTTTAATACGTAGTAGTTTTATGGCAGTTGCTCTTTCATACAACAATACTAGGGGGATGTAATCAATGAGAAGAATCATTCAAGGAGTTGGGCTCCTTCTTATTGAGCCAAACGGAAAACTACTCGTCTTAAAAGAACTTCAAAATAAACCACACATTAGGAAAGAAGCAGGGATGCTCTCTTTTCCACTAGAAACAATAAAAGAAGGGGAATTGTTTGAAGACACACTACTAAGACTAGTCACTGAAGAGATAGGGATTCCTATTGAACTAAAAGAAGTACAAAAAATTGGAACATTTGATTTTAAGCATGACACATGCGAGGCTCGTGTTTACATGTTTATTGCACATGTAAACAAGGCATTTGTTGCAAAACCAACTGATACGGACATAGACTTCCATGGATGGATGGACCCAAACGAACTCTTAAACATCAAACATAAAAGAGTGGAGGTTCAACCGATACTAAACTCATACCTCTGTTGTTAGTAAGGCACGCTTTTATGCGTGCCTTATTGCTTATATTACACACTTATAACCGTACCTAAGGGCTCATCTGAAAAAGCTTTTTTAAAGGCATCCTTGGTAAGACCATTAAACAGTATTACCTTCTTAAGTGAGGATGTGAGACCGGTATTTTTAAGTACTGCTATTTTATTATATAAACCGCCCGTGACATCTATATGATGTGATCCTGCTGCAGAAACTTGCATGTCTTTTGTTACATTACTTAGTGCGATCGACGGTATTATACGAGCATTTTTGTGAACGTATGGATCCATATCAAACAAACCATCAACATCAGAAGCGTACAAGATACGTTCAGCATTGTAATGTTTTGCAAGTTCAACCGCACTCACATCACCAGAGCAAATAGTCATACCTTGTTTTGTATCAAACACCATCTCTCCGTACAGTAGAGGAATGCATGTATTTAAGAGTGCTTGGTCAACAATTTTTTTATCAAAAGAATGAAGTTTGCCATTCTCCTGCATAATTACTGATCCCGTATGTACAGACACAACACGCAACCCTGCGTCAGAAAAAATTTCTGTAATAACCAAGTTAAGTTTTTGCAGTGCAATGCGAACTTGAAGCGACCCCTTCCACTTTCTGTTATCACTATACACACCGTGCGCTAGGTCATACTGCTTTGCTATCTGATGTCCTGCAGACCCTGCACCATGAACAACGATAAGTTTTAGAAAAGGGTATTGCTTCAACACAGCAACAATCTCATGTGCTATGCGACTCAAAAGTCTTCGTCGAATATAAAAACCTTTTCTATTTTTGTACGTTACAACACTCCCACCTATTTTGAGAATAACTAATCGTTCAATCGATTTTATCATGTTACAACTATACGTTGTGACCAAAAAACAAGCAAACTGATGTCGTGATCAATGCAAACTAGTACCGTTTGAGTGCCAAGAGAATCAAGGTACTGCTACCGGTAAACTCTGAAACCATAATGTGTGCCACCTCACGCTTCGCAAGTGCCTCCTTGTATGGACGAACACTACAGAGTGCATCAAACACATCTGCAGCAGCAACTATTTCCGTAAGGTGAGCAATGCTTCCTTTCTCCCTCATTTCAGAAGTAACCTTTTTACCCTTCTGGTAGTCATGGTGCCTACGTACAATCTCACGCACTTTCTTAAAGCGTCTACCTTGTATCTTTCGAGCTCCATGAATGGTGTGTCTATCAACAACCTTCTTTTCTTCTTGTGTGAGCTTACGTGGTGCATGCAAAAGCTCCTGATCCACATCAACCTTACCAATATCATGCAACAGTGCAGCAAGGCAGAGTGTCTTGAGTGCACGGTAGTCCAAACCCTCCTCAATACCCATATCTGTTGCCAACTGCGCAACACGCACACTGTGAGCCCGTGTCTCAGGGTCACACGAATCCAAATGCATGAGGTATTTTTGAATATACTCAGTCTTAAGGAGAGTATCCAGTACCTCCTCTATCGGTAGGGGGCTCTTAATGGTCATACGTTCATGGTAGCATGCTCTATAAGTGTCAAAATCACTTATACACAGCCATAAATTACTATTTTACGCGACACGTGAAAGGTAAATAGAGAGTGCCACAAGGTCAGTATCAGCCCATATAACTCCTCTGTCACTCACGTACCAGTACGCACTACCTATCTCAAAACGCTGCAACCGTATACCGTAATTATTGGCAATATTTCGCTGTAAAAACGTCGTACCACCAACCGTAACACCAGTCACCTCACCGTACTCACTTATTGCAAACGATGCAGGTGCTTCATGATACGTAGTGAGAATATTATCCTGTGTATACTCTGCAGCACTTACGAGAGCAGGAAGCAACACCACCAGTGCTCCAAAGACAACAATGAGCAAGCTTCGCATGAGCGGTGATACCGAAAACTTGTCTTTCAAGACATCACCAATATGCTCCATTTTTCTTCCAATAGCTGTTTCAGGTTCAACTCCCTCAGTATCATCGATACCATCCTCATCCATCATTCGTTTACAGAACTTGAGGTAGAGAATTGGTACAAGCATGAGCGTAAGAACTACCGCAAACAAGAGACCGAACATGATAGCGATAGCGATAGGACGCCACAGATCAGAAGCAAAGATGAGCGGAGCAATACCAACAATGGTCGTTACCGTTGTAAGAAGAATAGGTCGAAGTCGTAGTGACGCTCCTTCGATTACCACTTCACGTAGTGGCATATGTGGATTCTCTACTCGCATTCTGTTCCACACATCAACAAGAATAATGGCGTTGTTCACAACAATTCCAGCAAGTGCAATAAAACCAAGTATGGAAGGGAAGGAGAGGTACTCACCGGTTATGAGCAAACCGAGAAGCACACCAATAAGTGAGAGCGGTACCACGGAAAGCACAATGAGTGCCTGCCTAAACTGGTTGAACTGTAACACCAAAACAGCAAAGACAAGTACGATACCCATACCGAGTGCTCGGAACATATCGATGAATGACTGGTCTGTATCTTCTGTCTCACCACCTACCTTCACTTCGATATCACTAGGGATATCCATTCTACTCAAATAGACATCCTTAAATGCAGCACTCACATCACTTGCAACAAAACCATCTTCCAAGTCACTTGATGCTGTTGCGATACGCTTTTCATCCTCACGATGTATCACATCACTTGAAGCTTCAATGTTACTCGTGAGTACGCTTCCAAGAAGTACCGTGCCGTTTGCGGTTGGTACTGGAAGCTCAGCTATCGCATCAAGTGTTGCTCGATTGGTGTCATGTGCATTCTTCCAATCACTATTGAGGTTGAGCTTCACCACAACACGTATTTCCTCACCATCCTTTTTAATGGTAGTTGCTTCGGTACCATAGACCGCGCTTCGCAGGGTTCCCGCAATGGTTGCAGGAGTGAGTCCAAGCTCTGCCGCACGTTCGCGGTCCACCGTGAGCGCAAACTCACTACCGTCACCTTCACCACTTGAGGTAACGTTACGTGCGCCAGGAATGGTACGAAGAATATCTGATGCCTGGTTGGCAAGTTGCTTAAGTTCATCAAGATCATCGCCATAGAACGTGATCAGAACCGGTGCCCCAGACGGGGGACCATTTGATGGTTGCTGCACCTTTGCGTTGAGGTTATTGAACTGCTTCAACTGTGCTTCGATATCATCGAGTATCTCTGATGAAGAGCGCTCTCTATCCTTTGCGAGGTTGATAGTAATAGACCCAAAACGTGTTCCTGAACTTGGCGAATCATCAAAGGCGCTGCCGCTACCGATCACCGTATTGAATGACTCAATCTCAGGTATCTCAAGGAGGATATCCTCGATGGGACGTATGCTGAGGTCAGTTCGTTCAAGCGGGGTACCCTGTGGCTCTTCAAGGTTTACATAGATCCAGTCCACATCTGACTGCGGGAAGAAGGTCACCTTGATAGCACCAACAAACGGTGCGCTCACAAGCATGAAGAAGACAACATTCAAAACAATAAAGAAACGTATCTTACGCTCACGTGAGTCGAGGAGCCATGGTATACGCTTCTTGTACCAGTTGCGAAGGCGCTCAGCGCGCTCCTCCTGTATCTTTTCCATTCTACTTTCTCCTGTTGCCTTGAGTAGTCGTGATGCAAGAAGTGGAATGAAGGCAAGGGAAATAATGAGTGAAGAAACGAGTACTGCAATAACAGTGAACGGAATACTCGCAATGAACTTTCCAACAACACCTGAGATGGTGAAGAGTGGGAAAAATACAGCGATCGTGGTGAGATTACCTGTTGTCACAGGGTAGTGCAGTTCACGTATCGCTGCACGTACTGCCTCCTTTTTACTCGTATGCCCCTTCTTGAAGTTCGTATGTATACCTTCAGTAATAACAATAGCTGTATCCACCAAAATACCGATGGAAAGAATGAGTGAAAAGAGTGATATGAAGTTAATGGTATTACCCGTCACATTCATTACTGAGATCGCGGTCAAGAATGAGAGTGGGATGGAGAGTGAAGCAATGAGTGCTGCACGCCAACCAAGTGTCATGAAGAGCACAAAGAGCACGAGTCCCACGGTCTGTAAACCAGTACCCACGAGCTGTGTGAGGTCGTTGATGATCTGCTCACCAGCATCATACGTCACTACTATTTGCGCCGTCGCATTAGCATCACTATTCAACGTATCAATGAGTTCATTCACGTTTGTTGACATGCGGGTCACATCGGCACCTTTCTGCTTATATACCAAGAGTGTTGCCGCTTGAATAGGTGTCTCACCATTTGTAGAAACACGTGAAATAGTACTGCTATCAGCAACACCATCAGTCACAAAAGCAATATCAGAAAGTCGAAGTACCGTACCATCACTCTTCACAACAGGTACATTTGGTACATCACTTGGATCCTCAAGGTTACCCTTGAACTCGATTGAGTAGTCAACACCATCAACTTGTATGAGACCAACAGGTGTTGAAACGTCACTCGCTGCGATAGAACCAATAACACCCTGCAGGGTAAGGTTGTGCAGGATCAGGTCCTCCTTGTTCACCACAACGGTAACCTCACGGTCAGGAACACCAGACACCTCAGCACGAGAGACACCAGAGATAGCTTCTATCTGTGTTGCCAAATCGTCTGCCATGGTACGGAACTCCGTGATCGGAAGATCACTCACAATACTCGCCATAATGATAGGTTGATCGGAGAAGTTCACTTCCGTCACTACCGGTTCTGTTGCATCATCAGGCAGGTTGCCACGAACCTTGTCCACCTCATCCTTTACCTTACTGATGGACTTATCAATATCAGCAGATGCTTCAAACTCAACAGTCACTACACCAACACCCTCACGAGAAGTGGAGGTGAGGTTCTTGATGTTATCAATGTTTGCAACAGCGCTTTCAAGCTCCTCAACAATGAGTGACTCGACATCCTCAGGACTTGCACCAGGAAGCACACTCGAAATGACCGCAACCGGTATCTGCACCTCAGGTGAAGACTCACGATTGATTGTCATCACTGCACCAAGCCCAAAGACCAAGAGTGCAATAAGAATGAGGTAGGAGAGACCTCGCTTTTCTATGAAAAATAACCAAATTCTAGACATAGTTGAATACTTACTGGCAATTACTCGTTCGTTGCAATGCTCACCGTATCTCCTTCACGAAGTCCGCGAACATCGGTCACTATTTTTAGTTCAGGGTCAACATCACTCAAAAGTATCATCTTGCTGCCAACAATAGGCCCCTCATCTACCATGTATGATGCAAGCTTATTTTCATCAGTTACCGTAAACACGGAAAGACCGTTCGGTAGCACCTTCAATGCCGCTATTGGCACAGAATACTCAGTTGGTGCCACCGCACCGTCCGTATTACTTAACACAATGATCTCAACGAACGAACCGTTTACGAGTTCGACGTCGTTATTTACCCCTATGGTGACACGTGCTTTTTTTGTAGCTGGGTCAAGCCCTGGTGCAACACTCGTTACAACACCTTCATGCACTCCATCTAAGAGCACCTTGTCGCCAACAGTGATACGGTCTCGAGCTGACGCACTCACATAGCTCTCAACTTCAAGCGCACCCTCATTTGCAACCACTGCAGCAACCTGCATTGCGGTTGCAAAATCTCCCTGCGCAAGAGCGAGTGTCGTTACTGTACCTGCAATAGGTGTACGAATGATTGAATTTTCAAGTGCAGCATATGCACTCGCAAGTGCTCCACGAGCTTGTGTCACTGCCGCCTCAGCTGCAGCCACATCCTCACTTCGAGCACCGGTAATGGTCTTTGATTCAGTAAGACTTGCTATTTGTGCAGCTGAGAGAGCACCTGCAAGGTTGCTTCGAGCACCATTTACAACACTACGTGCACTATCAATACTGTTACGTGCTGCAAGGATAATTGCTTCCTGCGTACTCTTTTCTGTAGCTGTTAGGTCATCAGGTACATCCTGTGCAGAGACAAACACACTGATCCTGTTCAAGAATGCTTTTACTGTTTCAAGGTTTGCTTCCGCCTCTGCAAGTGTTGCGTCGAGAGTGTTGTTGTCCATGATCTTAAGTGTCTTGTCCTCCCAAGCTGCAAGGGTACGACCGATCTCAACGCGCTGTGCCGCAAGCTCCTGACGTTCCTCATATGAAGCAGAGTATACTCGAAAACTTGGGTTCGTTTTGTACACGTCACTAAAGAAGTTATCTGCCTGAGCAAAAACTGCGTTCTGTGCAAGGGTGTATGCCTGCGAGTATGCACTGCGAGCAGCACTCTGAGCTGATGCAAGAGTGATGAGCGTACCCTGTGACTGTGCGATAGTGGTCGCTTTATCCTCACTACGTGCTCCTGCAACCACCTTATCGTACTGCGCAGTAGCAGCTGCTACTGTACCCTGAGCAGAGAGCACAGCGGCACGTTCAGCTGCATTGTCTATTTCAGCAAGTATTGCTCCAGCGGGTACATACTGTCCTGCGGTCACATAGACACCAGTTACCTCACCTGACTTCTGAGTACGTAGCTCAGCTTGCGTGACACTTCGTACCTCACCAAGAAGTGTGAGCGGGTCTTTGTCATAGGAAAGGGAGGTAATCGTTGCAACCTCAACAGTTGGTATACGTTCCTCTTGCACTGTGTCTTGCGTGCCTCCTGAAAAGGCAAAAAACACAACCATAACGACCACAAAAACCGCCAAAATGGCATAGAGCGGATATCGTTTTGAAAATGTAGCTATTTTTGAAAAAATAGACGTAAAAAATGAAGCAATACTGGTCATACATTAGTAATTATTTAATTTTGTATATTATACATTATTTTATATATATGTCAATGTTTTGGGCCGTATAAATGAGTGAACACTCATATTAGTACCGAGTTGGCTATTATACCTGGTATTGAAATATTCACAAGAAAAATCAGCGATTTTAAAGCCACTGGTCTTAGATAAAGAATTAGGTGATACATCACATTGATGCATCACCTAATATGTACTCGTACACACTACTACGTGCACGTAAAACGTTTTTCGCCGCTCTCGTTACTTCGCCAGCCACAACCGATACATTCCACGTACTCCTCCTTACCTTGCCCATTGAAATGAGGTTCGAGACTTGCACCGACACCGCAACCACCGCAACGCATGTTTTCTTTTATAAACTTGATAATTTTCTTTTTGCGAGAGACATCATCAAGCACCACCTGTTTCTTTCCATTGACCATATGGCAACCCCCTTTATTCATATAGAAAGATACGGTAAAAAAAATCTTATTTGATAGTAGTAAATAGAGAACTAATGTCAACCAATATAAAAACCCGCCGACGTGGTGTCTGTCGACGGGTTCTAGATGTGTTCCGGTGTAGTAGTGTTCAATGTACTTCCTCCATTATAGATTGTCTCTGTTCCTCAATGGCAAGTTCGCTCGCCAAACGGATGATTTGATGTCCACCTGTCTTTCTGAGATCATACTCAGACTGAACATTGACAAGGATACCCTCTGCACGCTCAACGTAGCTCATACAGGGAATCGGTGGAAAGCCCCAAACAGCTGCCATGACATTGATGTCATCAATACAGAACTTCTTAAACATATTTCCTCCTTGGTTTCAAGAAATACCTAAATAGTACTTAGTCTAACTACCTTTTTACTCCTTGTGCACAACTTGTCAACAGAGTTGTCAACATGTGCTACTCTTTATATTATACAACTTTTTTATAATTTAGTCAATGAAAACAGTGTGTCACTAGTGACTATTCTAAGTTTTCAAGCATGTTGTTTTGAAGCTCAATAGTGTCCCGTGCTTCCTGTGCGGTATCAATAGTGTCGTGTGCTTTTTGGAGGTCTGTCCTACCGATGTGATCCTCAGCCGTTTCTCGAGGGGTGAGATACATCGTCACAAAGAGTATGCCAATAATTGCAACTGACAACATGAGAAATATGAGTCCGACGTATCCGTTTTTCTGTTCTTGCATACGATTTAGTATAGGTCTAGATGTGGTGTCTGAACAAGAAAATTTGCTAAAAATAAAGAAATGTTGTGTAAAAAATATTTAGTAAAAAGTCTATTTACACCTATAAAATAAAGGGTATATTGAGTATATAGCAATAAATATTACAGTATGTGGTGAGGGACTACATACTGCGTTTTAGCAACATTACTAGCATTAAGCTACTATTATGAAAACATTACAAAACACCCTCGGCTGGACACTCTTTACCACCGTGGGGATTCTTGCGTTCTTCGCAATCGTCATGCCGGCTTTTGCACAAAACACTGGTTCAATTTGGACCACAGATAGTTGTCCTGGCGGTGTTCAAAATGCCAACACTAAATACGCAATAGGGGATACCGTATATATACGTGGTGAAGGTTTTGCGACTGGAACTCCAGTTAATTGGAAAATTGAAGGAAAACCAGGTAATGCTTCTGCAGACCCAGGTGACGTGGTTGCTTCTGGCTCAGAACCTACAGATGATGAAGGTAATTTCTGTTTTGCCGCTTACGTGGTTGCTGACGATGATGCAGGTGAATACAGTGTAACAGCAGGGAAAGCTAAAGGTGATAACTACAGGGTTGGTGACTGTACTGATAACTGCATCATTCAAAAAGGATCAATCACCATCTACAAAGCGACAGATGATGATTCAGGAGACGCTACTGCTTTTGACTTTACCTTTGACGGTGACACCTACAGTGCAGAACCATTTGATGTAAACGGTGATGAAAGTGACTCAGAAGTATTTTCTGATCTTCCAGTAGGTGATTACACTATTACGGAACTTGCTGAAAATGGATGGACATTTGACGGTGTGGATTGTAACTGTAAAGGATTCACACCAAACCTCGGAGGCAGTAGTGTAAGTATTATTCTCGGCATAGGAGAAAATGTTGAATGTACGTTCTACAACAAAAAAGATACAACTCCTACACCTAGCACAACTGGAAACATTCACTTCATCAAAGAAGTTGATACTGCAGTCACTGAAGATACAACATTTGACTTTGTGCTCACTGACCCTACAGGAGCAACAACATCATTCAACACTCTTGTTGGAACTGGAAATGTTACATCAAATACACAAGACTTTAACAACACACCAACTGGTGACTACAGTGTTGTCGAACTTAGTAAAAACGGATGGGTATATGACTACGTAAGCTGTGTTGGAGATAGCCAGACGGTAGATATTCCAATGGGAACTTCGTTTACACTTGCTGCAGACGAAGATATGACTTGCACATTTTATAACAACAAGGACACATCTAGTAACAACGACCCTTGGTGTTCATTTGCAGGCACTATTATTGACCATACCGAGGATGAAAACGCAGTAGAAAACGATGGTGACCAAGTAGACCCAGCTCGACGTGATGTTACGGCAGTTGAAACTATCGCTGATTATGCAAACTTCGATGGTAAGGAGGGTGACGATTGGAAGGTTGACCCACTTGATTTCTACTCACTCGGTATTGGAGGATTTATTACCTACGAATTCACTGACAAAGTTGTCTTTGACCAGTCTGGACCTGATATTGGTATTTACGAGATAACAGGTGGTCTTGCTACTGAACAGTCAAAAGAAGCTGTTCTTGTAGAAGTAAGTCAAAATGGTACTGATTGGGTTGACCTAGGTGTATACGTGGGCGATGCCGCAATTGACATTAGTTCTGCTGGTCTTCCTTACGTAAAATACATTCGACTTACTGACCAGTCACAAGGTGTTCAAGGCAGCAACGGTGATGGTTATGATGTTGATGGTATCGTGATCCTTCAAGGAAGCTGTGGTGATGAGCCACGTGAATGTACGGTTACGATCTTGAGTGATAACACGGCAATGGTGGAGGAAAAGGGTACGTTTGCGATGCTTTTGAGTACTATACATTCAGCATGGACCGCAGCTATAGATAGTGCTAAATGGATATGGGGAGATAACCCTGTGGTTGACCCAACAGCAGATGAGACGCAAACTTTTGTGAACAAGTTTGGATGGAATGGAACTGTTGATTCTGCAACCCTCTACGTGGCTTCAGACAACACACACACTGCGGAAATAAACGGAACTCTCGCGGGTGAAGCAACAGAAGCAGACAATTTTAGAAACACGACACAGGACGAGTACGATGTTACCAGTCTCATACAGCAAGGTAACAACAAGCTCATGATAGCTGTAGATAACATAGGCGTTGCAAACAGCACACCAACGAGCAACCCAGCAGGTGTTATGTACCGACTCGACATTACCACCACAGACACAACCACTTGTTCAGTACCGTACACAGGTGATGATGACGATGATGATAGTACCGACACTGAAACAGTTACCATTTGTAAGATAGATGGTACAGCAGGTGAAGGTAACGGTGTTCCTTACCTTGATGGATGGGACATGGAACTCACTAATGGCACCACGACGTACAACCTCACGACTGACACTGTAACAGGTTGTGTATCACAGGTAGTTGATCCAGAGAAAGGTCCTTGGATCGCTACTGAGGTAGCAACCACAACAGCCACCTGGAACCTTGTCGATATGGATGTGACTGGTGGAACAGAAGATGGTACGAGTTGTACCTTCTTCGACAACCAACTTGCTACAGTAGGTGCAACAGCACTTGTAGCTGTAGTAGCACCAACATACGAATGTACTTTCGTAAATGCACAACCTGAACCAGGACCATACGATGAATGTCTTCCTGTGGTAGGTGGTAACACTAACCTTCTTACGAATGGTAGTTTTGAAAACGAAACTATAACTGACAACGGTGGACTCTGGCAGTGGTTTGCTTCTATCCTTGGCTGGACTGAGGCAGATGGTGAAGACATGGAGCTTCAGAACCACTGGTCTGGAAATGATGCAGCAGCAGGTGAGCAGTATATGGAACTTGATGCAGACTACCACTCAAACACTATCAGTCAGTCATTCACTTCAGAAAACGGTGCTACTTACAAGCTCTGGTGGGCATTTGCTCCACGCACGAGAACTCTTGCTGACGAGAACTACCTTGGTGTACTTATCAATGGTACACAGGTTGCCACTGAAGGACCTATGGCAGGTATCGGCGTACTCACAGACAACGATTGGATCCACAGCTCTACCACCTTCACAGGTAATGGTGCTGACATGGAGATAGCATTTGAAGACCTTGGAACAAAGGACTCTGGTCAAGGTACTTTCCTTGATGATATCTACCTCTGTAAAATAGCTGACCCACAGTCTAGTGGTGACGATGATGATGACGACGACAGCACCACTGTACACAGAGGTGGAGGCACTTGCTCAAACTGTGATGATGATGACGATGATGATGACAACACACCAAGTGGACGTACGCGAGGTGACACTGATGACAAGTCATCTTCTGACACAGGAAAGCCGGAGGGTCAGGTTGAAGGTGACACTGACACACGAGCTCCACTAGGTGCACCAAACACTGGTGCAGGCGGAGCAAGTCCTTCAACAACACTCCCTCTCTTTGCACTCATGAGTATCATGCTTGGGGCAGCAATCCTACGCATGACTCCGGTACATGAGTAAAGAAGATTACCTACTCAAATATTCCAAACGCCAACACTTGCGTGTGTTGGCGTTTGTGCTGTTCTTGGTAGGATTTTCCCTCTTTGTGTACTGGGGGTACGAACAAAAAACCTTCATCTTGCACAACAACTTTCAAAACACTCCACCACCTGAAACCATCGTAGAGAACACACTTACTGCACCACCAGAAACGCCTGTGCTGCTACGGATTCCTAGTGCAAACATTACTGCACCTTTCGAAGGAGCACTCCCACTCAATACCGACGGTTCTGTAGGTGTTCCAAAGGCATATGACACCGTCGGGTGGTTCAAAAATGGCCCTCTGCCGGGCGAAATAGGTCCATCAGTGGTATTGGGGCACGTGGACTCTTATGAGGGTCCTGCGGTGTTTTTTTACCTTGGACAGGTACATGTGGGGGATGAGGTGTACATAGATCGTGAAGATGGCAGTGTACTCACCTTTACCATTACACATTTCGAACGCATAGAGCAGGAAGCGTTTCCTACTGACCGTGTCTATGGGGAAGTGCCATACGCCGGTCTGCGCCTCATCACGTGCTCAGGCACCTACGACAGGAGTACGCAGACCTACAGTCACAACCTCATTGTCTACGCAAACCTCACTAACTACACACCACCAAAGGAAGAGCTTTAACGTAGCCACTATTTGTGGCATCATACTACCATCACAACTATGCTACGCTC
>QKEV01000007.1 GCA_003252295.1 bacterium | reverse complement strand
GAATACTCCAATCAACAGAACAATAAATGAAAGTACAGCACTAAAGATTCTCATACAAAGTACAGCAACAAATGTTTTGCCTCGGCTTAATTGTAACATCTACTGGCGCAGTTTTTCGGCTGTTGTACACAAAAAAACAAGTGTGCGGAACATATCCGGAGACGGGTCGTATACAAACTACAAAAACCGCCGAAGCGGATTTTGTATTTGTGGACCCGAGAGGACTGTCCCCGGGATGACTAAGTATTTTGTTTCGTACCTCACAAAATACTAAGGTCCCTGGACGGCCACTCACTGTTCCTCTCTTCATTCGGAACATGTTCCGTGGCTTCGATTCCTCACGTAACGTGCACTGGCACGTTACTTCAGTCCCCAAACTACAAAAACCGCCGAAGCGGATTTTGTATTTGTGGACCCGAGAGGACTCGAACCCCCCACCTCCTCAGTGCAAATGAGGCGCTCTACCAGATGAGCTACGGGCCCTTGCAGGTAAGTTGTTTTATACCTGAAGGTGAGGACTCATCCTAACATTAATTAGCTGACGTGTCCTTCAGTACACAATACTACAGAATAGTTATGTTTCTGGCAAGTATTTTTTACCATGTACGTTGAGTATATGTTTGTTGCATAATTATAAGGACATGCGCTACGTGTCAATGGTACAATCATGCTAAGGCACAGTGTTGCTATATTTTGTTATGAAAATACTTGCACCCGTACTTTCTTTTATCTTTCTCACAATCGGTGTATTTTTTGCATATGAGTACTACCACGGTCAGTACCCACTTATAGCAAAAGATCAGGCTTTGGCACAAGAGGTGGCACTGGATTTGATAGATTACGTTCTCATACTGGGCATTACGGTATCATTCCTTTTAGCGACACTCATGTACTCACTCATGGCAACGGGTGAACGTGCTCGTCGAATTGCGTACACTCTTTCAAAAGATATTTCATTTTCACGTGAGCAGTTTAGACGTTTCTATGAACTCAGTCCTGTACCATACCTCCTCATTGATAAACGGGGTGTTATCACTCGTCCAAATAAGGCTTCGTTAAGGTTTTTCCATCGAACAGAGGAACAGCTTCTTGATCAAAATTTTTTCTCCTTCCTGACTGACCCTGAGGATCCTCAGAAAATATCTCAATATAAAGAAAAGGCTTCTCGCCGTATTGCCCAGTCAAATATAGAAACACAAGTGAAGCTTGATACTGGTGAGGTACGTTGGGTGCTCCTCTCTATTGAGGATATTTCAACACAAGGCAGTGAGAACAGTGGTCTCGTGACCCTTGTTGATATTCATGAGCAGAAGGAACTTGAACGTGTTAAAACTGAATTTCTTTCATTGGCTTCACATCAGTTACGTTCACCGCTTTCAAACCTTAAGTGGTATATTGATTTTCTCTTGAAACGCCGCCGTGATCAAATGTCACCAGAGGTGCAGGAGTATCTACAAAAGATGTATCGTCGAAATACAGATATGGCAGAGCTAGTAAATACACTACTCAATCTTTCACGAATTGAGATGGGACGAATCAAGATAGAGAAAGAGCAAACTGATGTTGCTGAAGTAATGAAAAGCGTTATCGAAGAGTTAGAAAATGAAGCTGTGGCAAAACAGATAACCCTAGAAGCTTCGTACTCGGGTGACTCAGTTATGCATACAGATCGTCGTCTTGTACGTATTATTCTTCAGAATCTTCTTTCAAACGCGTTTCGTTATACAAAAGCCGGTGGTAAGGTGTATGTTCGCTTGCTTGCCTCGTCAACTAAGGTTCGTCTTGAAGTGGAGGACACTGGTGTCGGTATACCTCCTGAGGAACAGAGTAAGATTTTTTCAAAACTATACCGTGCTTCAAATGCTAGGGAAATTGAAGCGAACGGTAATGGTATCGGTCTCTACATGTGTAAGGAGCTTGTAGAGAATATGGGAGGAGAGATCAGTTTTGTAAGTAACTTTGGTGAAGGCACTACATTTTTTGTTGATTTACTTCGATAGCCATTTTTTGGTATAGTACACAGTATGGAAGGAAAAAAAATACTTGTTGTTGACGATGATTTAGCGTTTTGTGAAATGTTGACGGAAATACTCTCTGCAGAAGGTGCGGAGGTACTCGTGTGTCACGATGGTCAATCTGGATTGGATACAGCTTTTGCAAATCATCCAGACATTGTTCTCTTTGATGTCATGATGCCTGGCATAAGTGGGCTCGCAGCACTTGAACAATTGCGTGCAGATGCTTGGGGTAAAAACATACCGGCATTACTTTTGACCAATGTGAGTGAGCCGGGGGCAATTGCAAGTAGTATAGAGAACGGGCCACCTACCGAGTATCTTCTGAAAATTGATTGGACACTCGATCAGATAGCTGAAAAAATAAAAACGATACTAGCAAAAACACAGTAGCCCTGTGTTTTTTCCTATACATAAACATGCGTGAATCAAAAAAATTTCAAAAACGATCAGAAGATTTTACTTGTGAAAAATGTGGTGCAAAAGTGAAAGGTACTGGATTTACAAACCACTGTCCAAAATGTCTCTGGAGCAGACATATGGATGTTAACCCTGGGGACAGGGCATCAACTTGCAGAGCAATGATGAAGCCGATTGCTGCTATTAGTTACGGTACTGAGTATGTTTTAGTGCACGAGTGTGTAAAATGTGGACATAGAAAAAGAAACAAAACCTCACCAGAAGATAGTATGGAGTTGGTGATACACTATTCATCAAAGCCTCTCAAGGATTAAACACAAAACCACCCATGAAGGGTGGTTTTGTGTTTAATTGTTAAGCAATCTTTTTTGGTTGATAGTCTTCTGGTGCTTCGTTCAAGTATTGCTGTAGTTTTTCCTGCGAGAGGAGTCCCTTCTGTGCACCAACATACTGCACTACTGACATGGAGTTTATAGGACCCCATTTGAGTGCTGTTGGCACATCATGTCCAAGTGCGAGCGCAGAAGTGAATGTTGATGAAAAAGCATCTCCGGCACCTGTGCGGTCAACAGGAGGTGCTGGGTCAGGATACATTGGCATATGCCACACACCATCTTCAGCGAGTGCATAGGCTCCAGCAGGTCCATCAGTAATGACAGGGACGGTTGGTCCAAGTTCACGCATACGTTTTAGAAGCTCTGCAACGTCTGTTTCATCAGTACCAAGTATCTGTTGAGATTCTTCTTTATTACAGAAGAAGAGTTCACATGCTTCATATACATCTTTGAGTGCCTCATGTCCTAAAAGTATCTGGAATGATCCAGGTTGAAAAGCAAGCTTCGTACCCTCATGAGCTTGTACATAGGAAGCAATATCGTGATGGTACTGTATTCCATGTTCACCAATTGAAGAGAAGTATACCCATTTTGGTGCACCCATTTCAGGTACCACGTAATCATACTTTTCATGCTTTATAAGTATAGTGCGTTCTGGTCCATATCGTAGTACATAATGATGATTTGTTTCTTTTCCCTCATGTACATCAACAAACCGCATGTCAATACCTTCATTCTCTAGCCACTCTTTTATTTCTTCTCCACCCTTATCGTTACCAATATCTGTTACGAGTGCAGTATTCAAACCAAGTCGTTTTGCTGAAACAGCTGCATTTGGGCTATTGCCAACTGCTGGTACATTTACTGCTTCTTGAAACTCGAGTTTGTCACCAAAGTACATGGAAAGCACTTTTCTCCCAGAAAGTTCTTTATTAATGACAGCTCTGTCTTCACGAAGTTGTATAAATTCGTCTGTGGTGATGTCACCTATTGCAACGAAATCAAGTTCATCCATAAAAATTGTATTATTACATTAGCAAGCGCTCTTATTGTACCAAGTATAGCCACAGAGGTACAATTAGGCTTTATGAATACTGATCAAAAACTAATTATCATTAGAGGGAATTCTGGTTCCGGTAAAAGTAGTCTTGCAAAATTGTTGCGCAAGGAGCTGGGAGGCAAAGTTGCCATAGTTGGACAAGATACGTTGCGACGAGGGATTTTAATGGAGAAGGGTGGATTAGAGAATACTGATATTATTGGTTTACTTGAACAGACTGCCGTGTACTGCCTAGGTAAGGGATATACAGTAATTGTAGAAGGGATCTTGTCGAAACCGAAGTATAAAGATATGCTCGTGCGTCTCATGGATACTACATCCGCATCAAGCGCGTTCTATATTGATGTATCATTTGAGGAGTCACTGAGGCGTCACAAAACTAAAACTATAGCTAGTGAAGTGAGTGAAGAAAAATTACGTTCATGGTATCAACCAAAAAATTATCTTGATGTTCCGGGTGAGTTCATTGTCCATGAATCGTTGTCTTTAGATGAAATGCTTGTATTCATTAAAGAAAAAATTACTAAAAAATGAAAACTGTTGGTCATGGTCTTGTCAGGGTTGCCAAGTGCGTGTATGTTTGGTATTGTTTTGCGCACGTGTCCCGTAGAAATTGTAAGAAAAACGGGAGAGGTAAAAAGATAGATTGTTTAGCAATATAATTTCAAACGGAATGAATGAAAAACTAACAGCTGAAAAAAGAACTAAAACAGGCACCAAAGCATGTAAGGTTTTGCGTGAAGCAGGAAAAATGCCTGGTGTTGTGTACAGCGAAGGAAAAGAAGCAAGTATGATCACGCTTGATACCAAGGAGTTTGGTCGCGTTTGGAAGCTTGCTGGAGAGACCTCAGTTATTACACTGGAAGGTGAAGATGGTGAAAAGTCAGTACTTGTTCAGGATGTTGACTTTGACCCTCTTTACGACACACCACTTCATGCAGATTTCTATGAAGTAAGCAAAGATAGAACAGTTACTGTTGATGTACCACTAACATTTACTGGTATTGCACCAGCAGAGAAGGAGCTTGGTGGTAGTCTCGTTAAGGTGATGCGAGAAATGACTGTTGAAGCTCTTCCTGCAAATCTACCAAAGGAGATCATGGTTGATATTTCATGCTTGAAAACATTTGAAGATCAGTTACTCATTAAAAACATTGCATTACCTGATGGTGTGACTGCAACAGAGGCTGCTGATGAGGTTGTGGCACTGGTACAGGCTGCTCACGAGGAGACTGAGGAGTCTAGCGCTACTGACATCTCATCAGTACAGGTGGAAAAGAAAGGAAAGGAGGAGAGTGAAGGAACTGAGTAAACTACAAACAAAAGAAATAACTTTACAAAAACACCGTACTACGGTGTTTTTGTTTTAAGGTAAAAAATAACTTACATCTAGAGTATTTAAGCAGTATAATGATGCCTATATGCGCGTCGGGCGTACAGTTTTGTTATTTGTTCTCACATCTCTTGTGGTAGTAATCACCTCAGGTGTTTTTCTGTTTTGTGAGAATAATTTGGTGAGTTTCGCAGCAACCTCAACTGAAGATGCAATAGCAATGCGTCGAGCACAGCTAGAGAAAGATCTTGCACACCTTGAAAGTCTCATTGAGCAGCAACAGGTACTCTTAGAGTCAAAACAGGGTGAACGTGTCACCCTTGAACGTGACCTTGGCATACTAAATGCTGAAATTGAAAAGTCACGTTTGGCGATTGAGGCACAGACAAAAGCTATTGCAAGTTTGGAGGCAGACATTTTTGATAAAGAGGCAACCGTACTAGAGCTTGAGGAAAAAATCGATCGTGAGAAGGAGTCTCTCGCGAGTCTCATTCGTCGTACTGATGAACTTGATGAAGATACTATAGTAGAAGTAATGTTCTCTCAAAAGAGTCTGTCAGAGTTTTTTGAAGAACTTGATGATTTTCAAGAAGTGAAGATCGCTCTTGAGGACAGTTTTAGGGAGCTTGAGACGCTCCGCGACCTAAACCTAGAGGAAGCTGAGACGTTGAGTGAGCAGAAAGCAGATGAGGAAGAGTTGCAGATGTTACATAAACTGCAAAGTGAACGCCTCAAAGAACAGGAAGCCGAGAAGGTACAGGTGCTACGGGTAACGGAGGGTGAAGAAAAGAAATACCAAGAACTCATCTCAAGTAATCAGCGCAGTGCTGCACAGATCCGTTCAGAACTCTTTGAGCTTCGAGGTACGAGCGCTATCAACCTTGGTGAGGCCATTGAGTTTGCTACGTTTGCTGGGAACAAAACAGGTGTGCGTCCTGCATTCATCCTTGGTGTGCTCAAGCAAGAAACACGACTTGGTGAGTTTATTGGAAATGGTGTCTGGTACAACGACATGCACCCAACAAGAGACAGACCGCTCTTTAAGGTAATCTGTGACACACTTGGTGTTGATCCGAATAATATGCCAGTTTCAGCCGATCCAGGTGCGGGATGGGGTGGTGCTATGGGACCTTCACAGTTTATTCCAAGCACTTGGGCGTGCTATGGAGGGTACATCAACACACGTACTGGTGGTTGTGGCTACACGAGCAGTATTACTGACTTTTACTCTGGTCCATGGAAGTATGATGCAAATGCTGACCGACTTCGTGTGGTACGTGCTAAACAGAGTCCATCAAACCCATGGGATAACCAAGATGCTTTTCTAGCAACAGCGCTCTACATGAAAGACCTTGGAGCAGATGCAGGAACACTCTACGCTGAACGAAAAGCAGCACTGCAGTACTATGCAGGAGGAAACTGGAGTAATCCTGCATACTCATTCTATGGTGATGGTGTGATGGGTCACGCAGAGTACTATCAGAACCAGATAGATGCCCTCAAGGAATTGAGTGAATAGTGCAGGTACTAGTCTTGCCAACTTCTGGTAAGTTTGGTATTGTTCTCCAACGTATGAAGAAAGAAATACATCCAGATAATTTTAGAAAGGTTATTTTTGAAGACGCCTCAAGCGGTGAGCGTTTTCTTATTGGTTCAACAATTCACACTGATGAGATTGGTGAATGGGAAGGAAAGGAGTATCCGCTTGTAAAGATCGAGATCTCAAGTGCTTCTCATCCATTTTACACCGGAAAAGAAACAGTTGTTGATACAGCAGGACGTGTTGATAAATTTAAGCGTCGCATGGCTGCAGCACAAGAGAAGCAGAAGTAACGATATTTTTTCTGAACAAGGCCGTCCGAAGGGGCGGTTTTGACGTATACTACTATTGTATGGACATACAGGAATTTAAAGAAAATCAGAAAACAACTTTTTTAGCCGTTGAATATGAGCGTATTCAGGGTGAGATAGAAGAAATAGAAATGTTGGCAAAGAGCGACCCGGAAATGGCAGAGTTGGCTGAAGAAGATCTAAAAAATCTTAAGGAACAGCAGGATGCTCTCTTGAAGCAGATGCAGGATATTGTAAGGGAGGAAGAAGAGGAAGACAGGTTTCCAAATGAGGTGATTTTAGAAGTTCGTGCTGGTGCTGGTGGGGATGAAGCATCTCTCTTTGCTGCAGATCTTGCAAATATGTACCAGGCGTATGCGGAGAAACGCGGATGGAACATGAAAGTACTTTCAAGTTCTACTATAGGAATTGGTGGTTATAAAGAAGCGTCATTTGAGATCCGTGGTATGGATGTGTACAAGTTGCTACGTTTTGAGACTGGTGTACATCGTGTTCAGCGTATACCTGAGACAGAAAAGTCAGGAAGAATACATACTTCGACAGCATCAGTTGCCATTTTACCTATCCGTAAAAAGGTTACCTTTGAGATCAATCCAGCTGATATTGAGATGGAGTTTTCTCGTTCGGGAGGTGCCGGAGGTCAGAATGTAAACAAGGTTGAGACAGCTGTGAGGCTCATACACAAACCTACAGGCATTGATGTTCGCTGTACGAGTGAACGTCGTCAAGAAGCAAATAGAGAAAAAGCTATGCTCATACTTACAGCAAAACTGCAAGAATTGAAAGAGGAGGAGGAAGCAAAGAAGTATGCTGCAGAACGGAAAAATCAGATAGGTACTGGGGATAGGAGTGAAAAAATACGTACCTACAATATTCTCCAGGACAGGGTGACAGATCATAGGATAAAACAGAGCTGGCATAACCTGGAATCAATTCTCGCAGGTGGTATTGACCCTATTTTGGAGGCATTAGTTATTGAAAGTGCTGAAAAAACAGAAGACGAAAAATAACAACACACATCTTGTTTTTTTGAATATCTCTGGTACACTCAACCCCACTGCTTTGCACCGCATTAAACCAAGTTGTATATAGGTGGTGTGCTAAAAAAGTAGTTTACAATTAAGTTCATAATAATGAATACAACTGAAACAACAGACGCACCGAAGACGGTCGTCGAGAAGATGTTTGCTGCAGGTGCACACTTTGGGCTTCCAAAAGCTCGTCGTCATCCATCTGTACAAAAATTTGTGTTCGGCTTGAAACAGAAAGTCGACATTTTTGATTTAGAAAAAACAGAAATACTCCTTGGTGAAGCAAAAGCATATGCACAGAAACTTGGTGTTGAGCGAAAGAAATTGCTTTTCATTGGCGGAAAACCAGAAAGTCACTCTATCGTAAAAAATACAGCATTTCGTATTGAGGCGCCGTACTGTGTAGGTCGCTGGATTGGTGGTTCTATCACTAACTTCCCTGAGATCAAGAAGCGTGTAAATAAACTTAAGCGATTGCTTGATGATAAAGAATCTGGAGCACTCTCTAAGTATACAAAGCTTGAACGTTTACATATTGACCGAGATATTGAAAAACTACAAAAGATGTATGAAGGTCTCATACCGCTTGGTGACAAGCTTCCTGATGCAATTTTTGTTATTGATTCAAAGAGTGAGGCAATTGCTGTAAATGAAGCAAAGGCAAAGAAGATACCTGTTATTGCTGTCACCAACAGTGACTGTGATATTACTTTAGTTGATTATCCTATTGTTGCTAATGATTCAACAAAGAAATCAATTGATTTCTTTGTGAATGAAATAGCGTCAGCGTATGAGGAGGGGTTGAAGAATGCTCCTATGCAAGCTGTACAGAAACAGGATACACGAAGGGTACGTGCATAGTGTAACTTTTTTAAAGTACACAGATGGTATACTTTTTACACGCTACTAAACTAACAACAAACTTATGGCGATAACAACAGATGAAATCAAAGCTCTTCGTGAGCGCACCGGTCTTTCGGTGATGGATTGTAAGAATGCACTTGAAGCAACTGGTGGTGATATGGAAAAAGCGATCATTGTGCTTCGCAAAAAGTCTAGTGCTGCAGCAGCAAAAAAGTCTGAGCGTACGCTTGGAGCTGGAGTTGTACAGGCATACGTGCACAGTTCAATGGATGTTGGTGCACTCGTATTGCTCTCATGTGAGACTGACTTTGTTGCAAAGAATGAGGAGTTTATTGCGCTTGCGCGTGATATTGCAATGCATGCTACAGCAACTAATCCACAGTATGTGTCACGTAATGAGGTAAAGGAAGAGGATACGAAGAAAGCACGTGAACTCTTTGAGGAAGAAGCAAAGGATAAGCCTGAAGATAAACGAGCGGCTATCATTGAAGGTAAGATGAACAGTTTCTTGAAAGAGCAGGTACTGCTTGAGCAGTCATACATTAAGAACCCAGAAAATACTATTAATGACCTCATTGAACAGGCAACGCAAAAGTTTGGTGAGCGAATTGAGGTATCAAGCTGTGTTCGTGTTGGTCTAGATCGATAATAAGTTCTATTTACTGTCATGTTTACACTACTGTCGGTGTCATTGATACTGTTGGTCGTGTTTGTACTTTTTCGTCATATTGAGTTTCTACGAGGTAAAGGGAGAATATTTGAACTTTCACGTAGAAAACTTGATAGAATAACGTACAAGGCACTACACGCACTTCAACGTTCAATACGGTATGTTGTTGAGTTTGTGCATAAAGATATTTTTCTTTATGGGATTCATTTGGTAGTGTATATAGCGTTACTTGTGGTGCGAGTACTCGAACGATGGTTAGACAGGGTAACGACATTTATTCGTTCGTTTCGGAATAAGAGAAAGAATGGTGAAGCATCAGAGGGGTAGTGTGTGATGATGAGTAAGATAGATAACTTTTTGGTAGAATTGCGTTATAGTTCTTTTTGAAAATATAGTTGCATGTCGCTCTAGAGCCGAAATAGCTCAGTTGGTAGAGCAACCGCCTTGTAAGCGGTAGGTCGCGAGTTCGAGTCTCGCTTTCGGCTCTAGGGTGACATGTGATTACAGTTGTCAGTATGGCGGTTGCGACAACCACCTTGGCTTATGTATAGCTATGGGCAGGTCGCGAGTTCGAGTCTCGCTTTCGGCTGTACAGACAATATGCAGTTACGATGCACTAAAGATAAATGAAGGAAAAAAGACAAGTAACACACTTTTCAAAAACACCATATTTAAAGGTAGCCCATGCGAGGGATTTGGAGGGGAAAGATAAGACGCTCTATCGTTTTTTAGAAGCGATACCGGCATTCATTTCGTGGTCCACAATTATTGCTATTGTGGCTCTTTCTGTGTATGGTCCAACCTATGCTGCGTATCTTATTATTACCTTCGATTTATACTGGGTATTGAAAACATTTTACTTATCCATGCATCAACGGTACAACTGGAAGCGTCTGAAGCATAACCTCAAGGTGGACTGGAAGGAGAAAATGAGACCTTTTAAGTACGAGCAACTCTATCATTACGTTATCCTTCCGTATTACAAGGAGCCAGAACAAATAGTTGAGGCGGCGATACAGTCTGTTGCAAATGCAGAGTACGACAAAACAAAGATCATACTCGGTCTAGCTGCTGAAGAACGAGCTGGTGAGGAGGCAGTTGCAATAGCATACAAAATGAAGAAAAAGTATGCTGGTACGTTTAAGCATATTGTTGTTACTGCGCATCCTGAGGGCTTACCTGGTGAGATAAAAGGTAAGGGTCCAAATATTACGTACGCTGCGGAGATGGCAAAAAAGGAAGTGGTTGATGCCTATAATATTCCGTATGAGGATGTTATAGTTTCTGCGTTTGATATTGATACGGTGGTGTATCCACAGTACTTCCTCTGTTTAACTTGGTATTTTTTAACTGCTGAGTATCCACACAAAACTTCTTTCCAACCAGTTCCACTATATAACAACAACATCTGGGATGCACCGGCTATTTCTCGTGTTGCTGCTTTTTCAAGTACGTTTTGGCAGATGATACAACAGGAACGTTCAGAAAAACTTACAACATTTTCTTCACATGCAATTTCTTTTAAGGCTTTGAATGAGATCGGTTTTTGGCAAAAGAACGTTGTGTCTGATGACTCACGTATCTTTTGGAACCTCTTTTTAGCAAATGATGGTGATTATACGACGGTACCCATTAGCTACCCAGTTTCAATGGATGCAACCACCGCACCAACATTCTTGAAAACGTTGAAGAATATATACAAGCAGCAATTTCGATGGTTGTGGGGTGTTGAAAATGTTCCATACATGCTCTTTGGCTTTGTGAAAAACAAATCAATACCACTTAGAAAGCGTATCTACCACACCATGGTACAGCTTGAAGGTTGGTGGTCACTCGCAACACATCCTATTCTTATTTTTCTCCTTGGATGGTTACCTATTGTGCTCGGAGGTGATGCGTTTCGGGATACGGTCATATCATACAGTCTTCCATTTATCACACGAAATCTCATGCTTGTTGCCATGCTTGGTCTTGTCCTCGCTGCGTGTGTCGCGTTTTCATTTATGCCAAAACTGCCTAAAGATTATCCAAAACGCGGCATGAAGTACTTTTGGGCAAGCGTACAATGGTTACTCGTTCCATTTACCATAGTGATCCTTGGTGCTGTACCGGGTTTGCATGCCCAAACAAAGTTAGCTTTTGGTAAATATATGGGTGAATTTTGGGTGACACCAAAAGAGAAAAGAAAAGAATCATAAACCATGAAGCCGTTATCAAAAAAAATACGCAGGAGGGTACTATGGTTTTTACTGTTTACATTTTTACTTTGTACTCCAGTCCTTATAGGGTACTCAAGAGGGTACAGAATTGATGATGCCCTGGGTGTTATTCAGACGGGAGGTATATATCTTCATTCTGATATACCATACACATCAGTGTATCTTGATGATGAGTTTGTTGAAAACAACGGTGCACTTCTCAGGAATACGTTTATCGAAGGGTTGCTTCCAAATAGGTACTATGCGGTACGTGTTGAACGCCCGGAGTATCAGAGCTGGGTCAAGGTGCTTCGTGTTGAACCAAAACTGGTGACTGAGGCGAAAATATTTATGCTCCCAAAGGTTTTTGAATGGGTAATGATTAATGCCACCTCTACACTCACCATGCTTGATACTGAAACAGGTATCAGTACGACAACTGAGGTTACAAATCCGGAGTACCTAGATAAGGTGGAGTTTTTTGAAGAGGATCATGATCAGTTTGAGGTAGAGGTTGCTACTTCAACATATGAGTATATACGTGGTATACGTTACCCAAGTACGACCATTGTTACTGAGATTCGTTACCCTGACTGGCTTGTAACGCTGGCAAGCTCAAGCAAGCTTGCGGAAAAAGAGATGGTTCGTGAGCATGACGGTATTGTGACCTGGCTTGAACATGGAGATCTCTATGCTGTGTGGGCACGGGAAAACGACGTGGTCCCATACTACTTCTGCTCTGAAGGAGGGTGTCAGGATCAACTTGCTATTCAGTGGGAAGATGACATACTCCGCTACAATTTTTATCCAAATCGAAATGATGTTGTGATAGTTCTCACCAGGAGTGGACTGTATGTTGTCGAACTCGATAACAGATCGCAGCGAAATATTCAGACCATAATAGAAGAACCGAATCTTGATTTTCGTTTACTTGATATCAACACCCTTGCTATTTTTGACGGTAGCCATTTTAGAGTTACTGAGTTGTAGGGTATAGGTACTTTATAAGTACCTAGCTTTGGCGTATACTGCGAAAATATGAAAAAAGGTCACATACATCCTATATCAGCAGCAATTTCAAGAATACAAGATATTTTTACTAACCTGGGGTTTACGTTTGTTGATGGACCACTTGTTGAGAGTGAGTACTACAACTTTGATGCACTCAATGTGCCACGTGATCATCCTGCTCGTGATATGCAGGACACCTTTTGGATAAAGGGTCGTGAAGAGACGGTACTGCGTACACACACGAGCAATGTGCAAGTGCGTCACATGGAGGAACATACTCCGCCGATACGTATGGTGACCGCTGGACGTGTGTTTAGAAATGAGACGACTGATGCGACACATGAGGCACAGTTCTACCAGGTTGAAGCTATGTACATTGATAAGGAAGTATCCCTTGCTCACCTTAAGGGTGTACTGGAGCACTTCTTTTCAGAGTTTTATGGGCGTGATATTACGATACGTTTTCGACCTGGCTACTTTCCTTTCGTTGAGCCTGGGGTTGAGGTAGATATGCTCCTCCGCAAAAAAGATGGTACGAAAGAATGGGTTGAAGTTTTAGGTGCTGGTATGATACATCCAAACGTGCTTCGTGCTGGTGGTGTTGATCCCGAAGAGTACTCAGGGTTTGCTCTTGGTGGTGGTCTTGAACGACTCATTATGATCGGTGCTGAGGTTGATGATGTTCGGTACTTCCATACGGGCGATTTACGTTTTACTCATCAATTTAATGTTTAGTGTATATGTTGGTTTCAAGAAAATGGCTACAGACATACTTTGAGAAAGAGTTGCCGAAAGCAGAAGAACTCGTCGACCTTTTTAATGGTCATGCGTTTGAAGTAGAAGGACTTGAACAGGTTGCTGACGATTGGGTTATTGATGTTGACGTGCTTCCAAACAGGTCATCTGACTGTCTCTCACATCGAGGTATTGCTCGTGAGCTTGCAACCATTATGGGTGTACCAATGAAGCGTGACCCGTTACGTGAGAACTTACCTGTTTGGGACAGTACAGATCTCGTGCAGGTCCGGATTGAGGATGAGCATCTCTGTTCACGGTACATGGCGGGAGTTGTTCGTGGTGTCGAAATTGGTGCATCTCCTGAGTGGCTCAAAACGTTCCTAGAAACCATTGGTCAAAAATCAATAAACAATGTAGTTGATGCTACCAACTTTGTCATGTTCTCTCTGGGGCAACCAATTCATGCTTTTGATATGGATCTACTCACAGCAGATGCAGATGGTAAAAAGGGAATTGCTGTTCGTTTAGCAAAAGATGAAGAGGAGATAACAACGCTTACCAATGATAGCTACGTGCTCACCGAAAAAGATCAGCTTATTGTTGACGGTGTTTCCGATATACCCTTAGCACTTGCGGGAATAAAGGGTGGTAAGCAAGCAGAGGTAACTGTAAAGACGACAGACATTGTTGTAGAGGTTGCCACCTTTGATCCTGTAACAGTCCGTAAAACATCAAACAGAATCAAACTCCACACTGACGCATCCCTTCGTTATCAGAATGAGGTGCCAGTGCAGCTACCTGCTTTTGCAATGCGTGAGGTACTTACACTCATTGAGGATATTGCAAATGGGAAGGTTGTCGGGGTTGTAGATGGGTATGAACATGTTGTTGAGAACACCCCGATTGATGTGACCATTACTGAGATAAACACCTTGCTTGGTTTAGAGCTATCACAGGAGGATATTGAGGGAATACTGGTTCGTTTTGAATGGGAGTTCTCACTTGATGGTGAAGAGTTTGCAGTCACGAGTCCATGGGAGAGAACTGATCTCACCACCAAAGAAGCTGTCATAGAAGAGATCGGGCGCATGTATGGTTACGCAAACATTGTTTCAAAACTGCCCGAAGTACCTGAAGCAAAACCACCGGTCAATAAAAACTTGTACCTAAGTACTCTGATACAGCAGTTCTTTGCAGAGCATGGCTACTCTGAAGTGCTCACCTATACCATGCTTGATAGAGGTGAGGTGGAGTTAGCTAACCCTTTTACTTCTGACAAATCCTTCATGCGTGCTTCATTGCGTACAGGTATGACACAGGCGCTTGAACTCAATACGCAGAATGCACCGCTCCTTGCACTTGATGCAGTAAAACTCTTTGAAGTTGGAACGGTATTTACGAGTAAAGGTGAAGAGCTGCATCTTGCTGTTGGTGTAAAGGCGCTTATAGGAAAGCAGAGCAAGCTTGATACTGCAATGCAAGAGGACGTAACTGAGCTTATGAAGTCTCTTCAAGTGCAGCCAAAATTGCAGGTGGAGGATGGTGTACTTGAGATCTCTCTTGAGGGTGTGCTCAGTTCGCTTGAGGTGCCAGAACTGTATGGGGTTGGACATCAGTGGGATACTGAAGCACGTTTTGAAATGTGGTCACCATACCCATACGTACTGCGTGATATAGCGGTATGGGTACCAAGTGAGGTGAAGCCGGAAGAAGTGCTCTCTGAGGTTATCAGAAAGGGAACAGGGCTCTTGGTGCGATATGATCAGTTCGATGAGTATGAAAAAGATGGGAAGGTCTCGTATGCATGGCACCTAGTGTTCCAATCAAAAGAAAAGACACTTACCGATGTTGAAATTGGTGCTATCATGGAGGATGTCACCAATACGCTCAACAGAAAGAAAGGTTGGGAGGTTCGGTAAGGGTGGTCGTGTCTTCATATAGGTGTGCATTAAAAAAGACCTGCCGCTATGATAGCAGACAGGTCTTGATGTGGGTTAATCTTGAAACCAACCATTTTCCTTCATGTAGGTAAATGTGGCACTATCACCACATGATCCAGAAGTGCCCTTGATGCGTCGTATTGAGTCGCCTATGGGATCTTCACCTGATTCTACGCTGTGACAAAAACACTGGTCAGCTCCCCCCTTGAGTTTCAAAAATTTTTTTTGATGCCTTGTTAAATAATATAATACTTTTGAAATGTGTCAATTTTTTATATAGTATAAACAAGCAATAAACTTAGTATTTTGACCATAAATACAGCTTAAATAGAACACATTTTTCACATTTCGTGGAAGATTTTTTCATTGATTTATGCTATACTACAGCTACGTCAAAGGGCGTGTTATTTTTTTATGCCAGCTAAAAAAGTCAAAAGTGATTCCAGTTACGGTGCTGATTCTATCACCGTTCTTGAGGGTCTTGAACCAGTACGTAAGCGTCCTGGAATGTACATAGGTACCACAGGTCCTGATGGCCTCCACCATCTTATCTGGGAGGTGTTTGATAATGGTCGCGATGAAGCAATGAGTGGTTATGCCGATGATATTGAAGTCGCACTCTTACCAAACAATCGTATTCGAGTGGTTGATAATGGACGAGGTATTCCAGTTGATAAACATAAGAAAACAGGTGTGTCTGCACTTGAGACGATTATGACAACCTTGCATGCTGGAGGTAAGTTTGATCATGACTCATACAAGGTTTCAGGAGGTCTCCATGGTGTCGGTGTATCTGTGGTGAATGCACTCTCAACATATGTTCGTGCAGAAGTGCATAACGCAACAGGCCGCTACTTCCAAGAGTACTCTATTGGTAAAAAGAAGGCAGCAGTAAAGAAGGTTGGAACAACAAAAAAACGAGGTACCATCATTACCTTTGAACCAGACCCAACGATCTTTAGTACCATCGAGTTTAACTACAAACGTATCATAACGCACTTGCGTCAGCAGGCGTACTTGGTAAAAGGTATGCGTCTCACCATCCTTGATCTTCGAGAGGTGGATGAGAAGAAACTCGACCTCACCAATGGAGTGTTTTATGCACGTGAACTCACCTTGAATGCGCCATCAATGACCTTTTACTTTGAAGGTGGTTTACGTTCCCTTATTACGTTCTACAATCAACACGAAAAACCAGTTCACAAGAATATTTTTTACTGTGAGAAAGAGGATGTTGATGAAAATGTTGTTTCTGTTGAGGTGGCACTACAGTACGTAGATGATATCACTTCTCATATAACTGGTTTTGCAAACAATATTCATACACCTGAAGGTGGTACACACCTTACAGGATTTAAGACTGCGCTCACACGCTCGTTGAACGCCTATGGTCGTAAAGCTGGACTCATAAAAGAAAAGGAAGAAAACTTTACTGGTGATGATGTACTCGAGGGTCTCACAGCTGTCATTTCAGTGAAGCTTCGAGAAATTCAGTTTGAAGGTCAAACAAAAGCGAAACTTGGAAGTGTCGAGGCACAGAGTGCTGTGCAGTCAGTCTTCAATGAGTTTTTCAGTACGTTTCTCGAGGAGCATCCTGATGATGCGAAAGCAATCATCAACAAGTCCATACTTGCACTGAAGGCACGTAAAGCTGCAAAGGCAGCAAAGGATTCTGTGCTACGTAAGGGTGCACTGGATGGTATGACCCTTCCAGGTAAGCTCGCCGACTGTCAGACACGAAAAGCACATGAATCAGAACTCTTTATTGTGGAGGGAGATTCTGCAGGTGGTAGTGCAAAAATGGGTCGTGACAGGCGTACACAAGCTATTCTGCCACTCCGTGGTAAGATCCTTAACGTTGAACGTGCTCGACTCGATAGAATGCTTTCAAGTGATTCGATAAAAGACCTTGTGGTCGCACTAGGAACCGCTATTGGTGATGTATTTGATATTGAAAAGCTCCGCTACCATAAGATTATTATTGCTACAGATGCTGACGTTGATGGTGCACATATTCGAACATTGCTTCTTACCCTTTTCTTTAGGCATTTCCCTAAGGTAATCGATGGGGGCTACCTATACATTGCACAACCACCACTCTACAAGATTTCTAGGGGTAAAGAGGTACACTATGCATACATTGAAGAGGAGAAGGCGCAGGTACTGAAGGCAATGGGAGTGAAGGGTGATATTGAGCCAGATACTATGGGTGATGACGAGGCATCAGTACCAGAGGAGGAGGAAGAAGAGACGGTAAAAGCAAAGTCAACAAAGGTGAACATACAACGTTACAAGGGTCTTGGAGAAATGAATCCTGAGGAGCTCTGGGAGACGAGTATGAATCCAGAAAACCGAGTACTTAAACAGGTAACCGTTGAGGATGCAGAAGATGCTCATGATGTCTTTAACACGCTCATGGGTACCGATGTGGTAGCCCGCAGACTCTTCATCCAGAGCAATGCCAAGCTTGCCCAGTTGGATATATAGCACTGTATTTTATTCTATCTAAAAAAACAAAAGCGACCGTTCTGGTCGCTTTTGTTTTGCGTGTGTGATTCCTTTTACTTAACATCTATATCAATAACAACGGAGTCTTCGTTATTAGATGTTTTATCGTCATCATTGTTTGGGTCAAGTTCGATAGTAATCTTTCCATCATTTTCTTCGAGTAGTTCATCGAAGCCGAGTGTAAACCTAATCTCCATACCTGATGCAAGTGGCATTTGCTTTGGTGAAGTGTACTCGTACTCATCATCACCTTCGATAGGTAGTGTTGCGTCAAATGTCCATATTTCAGATGTCTCACCACCACGGTTGGTAACAGTAAAGACAACTCCAGCAACTTTGTCTGTAGGTATTTCATCAACAGGGAAAAAAGTGTCCTCACCATCAACATCAAGAATGACACCAGTCTCTTCAATATTTACCACAAGGTCTGCTGGTCCAGTGTAGACTGGTACTGTCGTGCGCTGTATTACTGTTTGGGTTGACTGGCCCTGAGTAGGGGTAGTAACTGCGATAGGTGCAGCAGTTGTTGGTACAGTGTTTGTGTTTGTATTACTTGCTACCGTTTCTGTTGTGGTGTTTGAAGAAGCTGTAGCAGTATCTGTGCTTTCTGTGTCTGCAGTAATATCAGTGTTAACAATACTGATAACTGTTGTGTCTGTAAGTTCATTTGCTGCAACCATGAGTTCAAGGTCTGCAAAACGTGTCTTGGTGTTTGCTGCTGTTACGGTAATACTCTGATCGCTAGTCTTGTATTTTTCCCCGCATGTGAGAAGGTGCCAACCTTCATTATCAACCATGGTGAGTTCAGCAGCTGTGCCACAAGTATAGCTAAACAAGTATGATTCTGGCATTGTCTCACCGGTGTAGTTCCATGCAAGGGTAGTTTTTTTACCGACTGGAACTGTTCTCTCTTCAAGTTCAAAGATAAGAGATTCTTCCGGAGCACTTGTAAAGATACTCTGTATCGCAGTGACTGCTGCGCTCATACTTTCACGTACCGCTGGAACTGATTGAGTACCACGAACTATAACCCATGAAGCGAGTGCAAGAACTGCAACAAGACCAATAACAGCAAGTACACGTAAAATTTTTGCTGCTATCTTTTCACTTCGTTGTGTATTGGAATCATTCATAATTTTATATTGGTACCACAAGTCAACAAGCAATATGAAGCAATTTTCATACTGTTTGTTAATGAACAGGGGGCACCAAAAATATTTGGTAATATACCATATAAATATCATATTTAACTTTATATGTCAATAGAAACAAGTGCAGAAACTTGACATATATATAAATATATTGTAATATAAGGGTATATACATGAGCTTTATTCATGTGATAAAAAATATGGCTACAGCAGTCACTAATTTTCAAAATTCCTTTGAAATACAAAACCCAATGCGAGAAACGCAGCTCATTATTGATTCACTCACCAGCAAGGTAGATAAGTATTCCTATCACAGTGCTTCAGTGGTAAATCAGTTCACGCACATCGATCTTGATAACACATCTGGAAATGTTGTTGATGAGGATGTTGCTTTTGCGCGTATTTACAGAAATGGTGCAATACTTCCTAGAAGTTACAGGAGTGCTGGTGCGGAAGCGACGATCGTTGATTATGCAAAGTTAGGTAAGCAGTGTAAGAAGTATACCTCACGTGGGGTTGCAGTGTTTAAGATGATTGGCACAAAGGGTGTACAGTTCATGCTTGAATTGGATGCATTTTTGGGCAATGCGTACCAAGACTTAAAAATGTACACAGGTGAACGTGTGACAGAGTTTCGCGAACGTTGTGCCATGCAGAATGCAGAGAGAATGGAACGACTTGAATTACATACGTTACGTTTGGAAGCACGCAAAATGCAGGAAAGGGTCTCCGTTACTAAACTAGAAGTTGCATATACGCCTATTATTCGAAGGATTCCGATAACCTATACCGTAAGGTCAATGCGTAACACAGCACAAAATTCCGTAGTAAAGAAACGTGGTGCACTTGGCGAAGTTCTCTCAATCTTGTACGCTGAGTTGGTACACGGGACAGGTTTTAGTACTATTGACACAAAGTAAAAAAATTTATATAGTTTTCACAGGATTACTCCACATTTTTTACGTGTAGTGCTGTGATAACCGTTAGGACATGGAAGCGCAAAATACACAAAAGAATACACATGGAGTTGCTACTGGTTACAAGGTGTTTTACCTTCAGACCTTTGGCATTTTTGTGTTATTTGCCACTTTTCTATTTGCTATCGACTTTGTTCCCGAGCTGACAATTCGCGCTGAAGGCGACCCAGAAGCAACCATTACGGTATCTTCTCCTGTAGAAGATACTCTCGTCGTAAATAATGAAGTAGTAGAAACAGTATCCACTGTGGGTGCTGTGGTACTTGCTACTGACGGTGCGTCTGATAGTACTGCAACAACTGTTGCGGGAAACGTTGTCTATTCTTCTGAAACCGAGCTGCCGGTGCGTATAGTAGCTACCGATGTTGGTATTGATACTGTTGTACTTGCTCCAGAAGAAGCAGACATTGCTTCACTTGATACGGCACTCTTGAGTGGTGCTGTGTACTATCCTGGATCAGGAATGCTTGGTCAAAATGCAAATGTACTCATATTTGGACACTCAAGTCATTTACCTGTTGTTTACAACAAGGCGTACAAGGCCTTCAATGAACTCAACAAGCTCAGTGTGGGTGACACGATCGATGTGTACTCTGCTACACACAGGTACGTGTACTCAGTAAATGAAGTGTTCCTTTCAGATGCTGGTGACGCTGAGGTATCTTTTGATGCTAGTGAGCCATCACTAACGCTCGTAACGTGCAATAATTTTGGCGCGAAAGAGGAGCGATGGGTAGTGATCGCAACATTAGTATCAAAATATGCACTTTAGTTTGAGCTAATAGCAGTTTACAAGTTATATCGATGAATAATTATAAAAAAAGTATCATGGTTGCATACATAAAACAGAGCGCAGTATACATGGTGGCCGTAGCGGCATTCTTTGGAGTGCTAGCGGTAGCACCAAGTAGTGTGCTTGCATGGCACTGTGTTGACATGACAGCAACACCCGAGGTGATCGATCAGGGTGAGTCATCAACACTTGCATGGCAATTTTTTGAGGGTCCTGAAGATGATCCTGACACTATCACGGTAACGATTGATCAGCTACCAGGTGAGGAATGGCCAGGTCTTACAGGTTCCACTAGCGTCTCGCCAACTGAGACAACGACGTACATAGCACGTGCAACAATGGCGAGCACCTCTGACTACTACGAATGTTCAGCAACGGTTACCGTACGTCCTCCAGAGGAGCCAAAGGTGCCTGCATGCCCGTTTACCGCTTCTGATGACACGATTGTTGTTGAGTTCAACAGTGCCGGTGATAAGAACTGGGACACGACACTTTTCTCAAACGGTGCCGGTCCTTACGAGCTTGTTTCAAATACAGCCCTACTAGCAGGTACATATAATGTATACACTGCATCATGGGATGGGTATGCTGATCGTATATACTCTGAGCAGTTCAATGAAAAATGGGACACAGAGGTGCGTGACGGGAACGGTGACGTACTAGCATCTGTTGGTCCTACAACCGAGCTTGATGACTTTGTTGTTGAGACAATGGAGAAGGACACCTTTACTGATGCATTTACGCTTACTGAAGATGGAACTGCAGTTGCAGTGGTACATCACGTGTACCCGGATAACTCTTCACCAAACTCAGTTGTACCTATCTGTGTTGCTTTTGAACGACAAGAGGAACCGGATGAACCATGGTGTGAACTAAGTGCAGATCCAACAAGTATATATGATGGTGACAGCTCAACCATTAGCTGGGACAGTTACCTTGTATCGTCTGTAGATATTACAGAGATCGGTACAGGTTTGGATGTCCTTGGTTCCAGTTTGGTATCACCAGCAACTACGACAACATACGTAGGAACGTTCTACACAACGGACGGAAGTGATCCACTTACCTGTGAGGCAACATTGACGGTACGACACCATACGGACGAGCCGGAACTTGCTTGTACGATGAGTGCTTCACCAACAAAAGATACCAAGGGATACACCTCTGTGATCACTTGGACGAGTGATGAAGCCGTAACAGCGGTGATCGATAACGGTATAGGTTCTGTTGCTTTGAATGGGAACAAGAGCGTTATTGTTAACGACAAGACAACCTATACAGGAACCTTTACTGATGCTGATGGTAACTCAGTTACCTGTTCAGCAACGGTTGCTGTTAAGACAGGAGGAGGTAGTTGTTTAAATTGTGACGATGATGATGACGATGATGACGACGACAATGATCCAAATCCAACCATCATTCTTGGTAAAACTATAACAAAGTCTGGAGGAACTATTACGCTTGATCAGGTACCATACACTGGTTTTGAGGCGGGACCGCTTCTAACGGTAACGTTTTGGACTGGAGTCTTTGCGTTGAGTGTACTTATTGCTTACTTTGCGACACGTTATCAGGTGGCAGAGCGTATTCGTATGGTCTTTGCTCATACTGAAAATGAACAAGATAAAGGGACGCGTGTTGTTGAGATGATGGCGCCGGTTGCAAGTCAGGTCACACATGTGAGTGCAACGGCTATCTCCCAGAATAGTCATGAACCATCAGAGATTGAGGAAATGTCACATGGTGAGAATATTCTTCTTTCACCAGAAGCGTTCCGACTTATTCAAGCTACACTTATAGCATCTGGAGAGGGTGTTGCTACATTTATGTCGCACCTTATTGAGAAAGCTAAGGCTGAGTATCCACGTGAAGATGGTTGGATACTGCTCTCAAAAGAGCGTGCTGAGCTACTTCTTTCTGAACAGGGTACTGCTGAGGCACAAGTTTCTGTAGCAAATACCGAACCAGTTGCACAGGCTACTGCTCGAACAGAAGACGCTGAGGAAGAGGAGGTACAACGACCATTTCGTGTTGAACCAAAGGCAATGAAGGAAACACTTACCCATAGAAATGGTACTAGCCAACCTGTTGCAGATATGCCGCGACCTCAAGCACCTGCTCACCGTGAGCAGGCAGAGAGAGCTCCAAAGAAAAACAATAATGGATCGCCGTCACAAAATCTTGTGGCAGCATTCCTCGACTACCTCGTACTCGTAAAAAAGAAGGAGGCGTTCGATCTTATGCGCAGCATTACAACACGCGGTGTTGATGTGGCTGCTTTCATCACGCTCGTGGTTCGAGAACTTGATGAGGTATACAAGGATCGTATTGAGGGGAATCGTACACCTAACGAGGACCTCGTGTACAAGACAGCATCTTGGTCTAATGAGGATTTTGAAAAGGTACTGGGTATTCTCGTGGAGTGTATTGACTACAGCTACTCAAGTAATCGTATCGGCACAAAGATTGCTCTTGCAAAAGCATTCGAGCACTTTGATTCAAAATAATCACATTTACGGAACTTAAAAAATACACCGCCATGAGCGGTGTATTTTTTTTGTACATTGATTTTTTTTATGTGCGATTCTTGATCTGCTCAGTTACAAAAGTGATAGCTTCTGTGAAAGGTTTCTCAATAGCTTCACCTTTTCTGTTTTCCAGCTTGAGTGTTTCAGCCTCGATTTCTTTATCACCAATACATATGAAGTACGGTATTTTATCGGTCTTTGCTCGACGTACCTTTTTGCCAAATGATTCTGAGGTGCCATCAAGTTCAACTCGAACACCTGCTGCTTTGAATGCATCAAAAGCTTTCTGTGCATACTCATTGTGGTTTTTGGCAATAGGAAGAATTCTGATTTGTGTTGGTGCAAGCCAGAGAGGGAAGTTACCTTCAAGGTGTTCAATGAGTACAGCGGTAAACCGTTCTATTGATCCCATAATAGCGGCATGTACCATAACGATGCGTTCTTTTTCTCCTGCTTCATTGATACAGGTGAGATCAAAACGCTCAGGAAGGTTAAAGTCGAGTTGAATAGTTGCAACCTGATGTTCTCGACCAAGTGAGTCCTTTGCGACAAAATCAAGCTTTGGTCCATACATAGCGGCTTCGCCAACACCCTCAAAGTAATCAGCATTTCGTTCCTGTGCTATCTCAGTGAGTGCTTCCTCTGCTTCTTTCCATATTGCTTCATCGCCAAGGTATTTCTCCATTTGCTCTGGATCATGGAATGAGAGTCGAACTCTCAGTTTAAAATCAAAGGTACTGTAGAGTGTGTCAACAATGTCCCATATTCTATAAAACTCGTCTTTAATCTGTGAGCGACGGCAAAATACGTGACTATCATCTTGTGTAATAGAGAGTACACGTGTGAGACCACCAAGCTCACCTGATTGTTCATCACGATACACCATAGTAGTTTCCGCATAACGTTGTGGCATTTCTTTGTAGCTGTGTGGACGACGAGCAAAGATTTGTGTGTGGTGAGGGCAATTCATTGGCTTTAGAGCATATTCCTTACCTTCACGGGTCATTACTTTAAAGAGCTCGTCTGAAAACTTGTCCCAGTGACCACTTGTTTGGTAAAGATCCTTCTTTGTGATGTGTGGAATAGTAACCCTGCTATAATCGTGTTTTTGTCTAAGCTCCCATACAAACGTATCAAGTTCATGTCGAAGTATAGTGCCTTGTGGTGTCCAGAGTGGAAGTCCGGGTCCTACAAGGTCAGAGAAGGTAAAGAGGTCAAGGTCCTTACCGAGCTTTCGGTGGTCCCGTTTCTTTGCTTCCTCAATACTGTGTTCGTACTCAGCAAGTTGCTCCTTTGTCTCAAACGCAAGTCCGTAAATACGAGTGAGCATAGTGTTCTTTTCATCACCTCTCCAGTAGGCACCAGCAATACGGTCAAGTTTAAAACCTACATTCCTTAGTTCGTTCTTTGGTGCATCGACATGACCTCCTTCACATAGATCAGTAAAGAGTGCGTTCTCAGCCGTGACCCCTGTAGGTCCAGAATGATAAAAGGTGATAGGTGTTTTTTTCTCTGCAATTTCGTTAATGAGCTCTGTTTTGTATGGATTTTTTTCAAAGAATGACAATGCGTCATCTTTACTCACCTCTTCAGCTGATACTGCCTCCCAAGTCTTCAAAAACTCTCGCATTTTCTGTTCTATGCGACCAAGCTCTTTTGGTGTTGGTTTCTCTCCGTTGCCAAAATCAAAATCATAGTAGAAACCGTTATCAACCGGAGGTCCGAGTGTTGGTTTTGCTTCGGGATATATTTCAAGTACTGCAGCAGCAAGGAGGTGTGAGAGAGTGTGACGAATGTTGTAAAGTTTTGTATCCATACATGTGAACTAGTTTTAATAAAAAATCCCCTTGTGCGGGGTCAAAGTGTTACAACGACGCCCGCGTGAGGGTTAGGAAGTTGTCGTTGTTGTTGTACCAGTCAATGACATAGTTTGATGCTATACCTATTAGCAAACTTTGTAAACCCTGCTACGTGTGTATGGTATTTACGTATCATGTTTGAAATAGTTTACCGTTTGTTCGCTTGCAGAGAAGGCCTTCTGCGTGCATCATAGTGACATGAAAAAGATACTTTGTGTGCTCTTTGTAGCACTCACATTTACATTTGTTACCAATCAAACAGTGCATGCGTTGTCGTCACAAGGTTTTGTGCTGTACAGCATGACTGGTTTTATTGAGATGCTCATTGAACGTGGAATCATTAGTACGGAGAAACAGGAAACTGCACGTGAATTAGGGCAAATGTTCAATGAGAGTGAAGTAAAGAATGATACTAAAGATGTGGCAATGAATGCAGACAAGGTTTCTGTGAAAGTGAGTCAATTTATTGGCGAGAGTGATGGGGTTTATAATCAGTATGAAGATATTGATGGGTTACTACTACTGATCACTAATGAGACTGATGAACCTATCATGCTAGAAGCAAAGCGTGGTTGTCAGGTGGTGTACACGATATATGACGAAACGGGAACTGAGTTGTACACGAGTAAAGATACAGATCGCTGTACTACAGATGAACGGGTGACATATAAGCTTGCAGCACGAGATACACGAATGTTTGGGGTGACGCATAAGCAGGATTACTATCAGCTTCGAAGCGGTACGTATACGTTTGAGATCGAGTATCCAGAATACGGAAAAGGTTCAAAAGAGGTGACTATTGAGTAGCAACCTCCTCAGGTTTCTTGTTGCGAAAATCACTTAGAGCTTTCACTTTGTCTATCACAAAACTACGTTCGCCGTTGCGTTCATTTGTGCGACCCTTAAAAGCGACACAGTTTTCTTGTACTAGTATGTTGCGAAATTCGTTGTATATCTTCGGAAAAGCAACTGCTTCAATAGTGTCTCCGTAGTCTGAAAGTTTAATGAATGCCATCTTGTCACCCTTTTTTGTGGTGAACGGTTTTACCTCAGTGAGAATGCCAGCAGCTATGGTATCGGCACCAACATAGCCACGTTTTACATCGGTTATTGTTCTGCCAAACTTTTCAAGCCTTTCCTTATACTCATCAAGTGGGTGTCCTGAAATATAAAGACCAAGGAGTTCTTTCTCCCATCGCAACATGTCACTTTGCGACGCCTGTTCTGCTTCTGGCAGTGTAAGTGTTCCTGTGTCTTCTGATGATGCAAAAAGGGAAACCTGTGCCTTATCAGCTGACTGCTCTTTGTTAAAGGTGAGAAGCTCATCAATGTATCGCAACATACGACCACGCTTGTACTCAAACGTGTCGAGTGATCCACTTTTAATGAGAGCCTCTAGTGATTTCTTGTTGAGGTTACGGTCTTGGATGCGTGTAAGAAAATCACTAAGGTTTTTAAATGGGCCGTTTTCTTCTCGTTCATCAATAATGACTTTTGCAATACCTTCACCGAAGTTTTTAATTGAGTTCAGTCCAAAACGTATAGCTGCTTCACCATCCTTATCAACTACAGTAAAGTTTCCAAAACTTTGATTCACGTCAGGTTTCAAGACGCGGATATTCATTCGCTTGCATTCATTGATCGCTTCAGACACCTTTTCGACGTCACCAGAGTCAGCAGTAAGAATTGCGGCCATGTACTCAACAGGGTAGTTTGCTTTCATGTATGCAGTTTGGTATGCCACTTTACCATAACTTGCAGCATGCGCTTTGTTGAAACCGTATCCCTGGAATGGTTCAAAGAGATCCCATATCTTTTCAGCATCTGCTGCACTCATTCCAGAATGTTTCTGACAACCTTCAACAAATATGACGTGTTGTTTTGCCATTTCTTCTGGGATCTTTTTACCAACTGCCTTACGGAACTTGTCTACCGTTTCCCAGTTGTATCCTGCAAGTTCAAGGGCGCAGAACAAAAGGTCGTCTTGGTACACGAGAATGCCATATGATGGTTCCAAGAAGTTCTTTGCTTTTGGATGGAAGTATCGTATCGGAGCGCGACCTTGTTTACGAGCAATGTAGTCGGGAATGTTTTTCATTGGCCCAGGTCGATAGAGTGCGATCATAGCGTTTATGTCCTCGATCTTCGTAGGTCGCAGTTCCTTTAGGTAACGTGTCATTGCGGCACCATTGAGTTGGAAAACACCACCAGTCTCGCCTTGAGCAAGCATGGTGTACGTCTTTCTGTCCTCAAGATCAATATTTTCAATATCTATTTCGACATTATGTCGTTCGCGAACTCGCTCAACAGCGTCAGCAAGGATGGAAAGGTTCTTGATACCAAGAAAGTCAAACTTAAGAAGTCCCACACCATCTTCACCAACACCATGCATGTCGTACTGGGTGATAAATTTACCACCACCTTTTGGGTCAGGTTGTACCGGTACAAACTCGGAAAGCGGTTCAGGGGCGATGACGACACCAGCGGCATGTACTCCCACATGTCGCGCACACCCTTCTATCTTTTTAGCAAGATCAACAATGCGTCGTGTGTCAGCATCTTTCTTGTAGAGATCGCTAAACTCTTTTTCAGTGTCGAGAGCTATGTCGATAGTCATTGGAAAACCTTGAGAACCAAATGGTATGGCTTTTGCAATCTTGTCCCCAATACCGTAGGAGTATCCAAGTGCTCGTGCAACATCACGAACCGCAGCACGTGCCATCATGGTTCCAAAGGTACCAATCTGTGCAACGTTTGCATGACCATACTTTTCCTTTGCGTACTCGATCATCTCGTCTCTGCGGTTATCAGCGTAATCCATGTCAATATCAGGAGCACTCGGTCGATGTGGGTTCAAGAAACGCTCAAAGGGGAGGTTGAGACGGAGCGGGTCTACGTTTGTAATACCCATGGCGTAGGTGACAAGTGATCCGGCAACGGAACCACGAATGGTCGTGAGGATCTTTCTTTCGCGTGCCTCACGGAGCAGGTCTGCAACAGCAAGAAAGTAGGCACTGTATCCTTTGTCTCGAATAACCTTGAGCTCGTAGTCGAGACGTTCTTTAATTGCACCCTCATATGGCATTTTGCGCCATTTGAGACCTGTGGTTGCAATATGTTGTACCTCATCATCTGCATTCCTTCCAGATTCGATTTCAAAGTCAGGGAAGTACCACTCACCGAGTGTGATATGTACGTTGCAGCGATCTGCAACCTTGCGAGTGTTTTCAAGCGCCTCTTCCTCATTCTTAAAAAGCTTATCAGCTTCCTCTCCGTTTATAAACGACATGTTCTCATCCTCCTCAAACCCTTCTTCTTCCAGGGTGCCATCAGTCTGTATACGTATCATGGTTTCGCGTGCTGAACGATCTTCGGGGTCAAGGTAGTAGGTGTCGTGTGCGGCAATGAGTGGTGTCATTGTCTTTTCAGCGAGCTTCTTGATCTGAGACTGTAGAAACTCATGATTCTCAATTTCGGGGTGATGTGTAATCTCTAGAAACGTACTGTCGTCACCATACACTTGTTTGTACCACTGTATAACCTCTTCTGCTTTTTCAAAATCATTACCAAGAAGCGCATTTACATGTGGTCCTTTAGATGCTGGGAGTATAGCAATGAGCCCTTCGTGCCATTTTTCGAGTGTTTCCTTATCCATACGTGGCTTGTAGAAGAGTCCCTCAATGTAAGAATCTGTTACGAGTTTAATAAGATTCTTGTACCCGGTATTATTTTCAGCCAAGAGTACTAAACGGTATCTTGTACGATCTTGATCATGTTCCTTATCTTTTCGTGAACGCACAGCGATGTAGGCATCAACACCAAGTATTGGCTTGATCTCATTTTTCTCACATGTTTGGTAAAACTCAATAGCACCGTACATGTTGCCGTTATCAGTGAGTGCGAGTGTATCCATCCCGTACTCTTTTGCACGTGCAACAAGGGGTTTTATCTTTGGAACTGCACCCAAAAGTGAATAGTGGCTATGGGTGTGTAAATGCACAAAACCGCTTTTCATGGCGAAAGTATACCATGACGTTAAAATTCACTTTTCAACAATTGTGTTGTGTCGTTGTATACTGTGTCATTATGGAAAAACAAGTAAAGTGGATCGTTGGTATTGATGAGGTTGGACGTGGTCCACTAGCTGGTCCTGTTACCGTTGGAGCTTTTGCTATACAGAAAGATTCTGATTTTGCTATTCTTGAAGGTGTACGTGATTCAAAAAAACTTTCAGAGAAGAAACGTGAAGCATGGTTCCAAAAGCTTACTGTAATGGAACATGCGAAGCATGCTGTCGTTTCAGTTTCCTCACAAAACATTGATACTACAGGGATACAATCTTCGATACGTTTGGCACTTAAAAATGCCCTGAAAGGATTACAACTTGATCCAAACGACTGTGAGCTCTTTCTTGATGGTGGTTTACATGCACCAGCAGAGTATAAGGTACAGGAGACTGTTATTCGTGGTGATGATACAGTACCTGTCATCTCCGCAGCATCTATTGTTGCTAAAGTGACGCGCGACAGACTCATGGTGGAGTACGACAAAAAGTACCCTGAGTATGGACTTGCTGGGCATAAGGGGTACGGAACAAAGCGGCATCGTGAGGTAATAGCAACACACGGCTTTACACCAATTCACAGAATTTCGTTCTGTAAAAATATTTCAGTTGAGAAATAGTGTAGAAAACCCATTACCCCGTTAGAGATAGAACACATGTCGTGTCCGTTCGTTTTTTGATCGATTTTCGTGATGTTTTTTAAGTAACCTCCTGCTTAATAAAGCCATGGTTATACAGTTTTAATCTCTAACAGGGCTTGCATATTTGGAATTGTTGAGTATAGTAGACGCTATGTCAGTACGAATGAAATTGACCCATAGCAAGACGGCTTCACGTCGTGCCCATCATAACAAAGGCACGCCACGTCTTGTTGCAACAAAAACAGGCGTCCGACGACGTCACTTTGCAGATCCAGATACTGGCATGTATCGTGGTAAGCAGATTATTGCTGTAGGTGGTGCTGAAAAGGTTACTACTAAAAAGGCACCAGCTAAGAAAAAACCTGTAAAGAAAGTTGCTGACACGAAAAAAGCTTCTTCAAAGAAGAAAGAGGAGGCGAGTAAGTAGTGTGAAGTTCCGGTGGTACGAAGTACTTACGGGGCTTTACAATACATTACGCACGTTCATTTATAACCCATGTCGAATAGACACCTATCAAGGTCAATAGTTCTGCAAACACTCTTTGAGTGGGACATGAACACAGAAGAAGGTAAAACCGAGGCAGAAACGCCTGAGGTAATTCTTGACCGCAACATCAAAGAATTTACTGATACTACAAAAGACAAGCCGTTTATGAAGCGGCTCCTTGATGGTGTACTAACAAAACAAGAAGATCTTGATGCTGTTATTACAAAAGCAGCACCGGAGTGGCCACTCGACAAGATAGCTCGAGTAGATAGAAATATCTTGCGTATAGGACTCTATGAGCTTTTGTTTGCTGATCGCGCTGAGGTGCCTGCAAAAGTTGCTATTAATGAGGCGATTGAGCTTGCAAAGAATTTTGGTGGTGATTCATCAGGTGCATTTGTGAATGGTGTTATTGGTGGTGTTTATAAAGAGCTTGGTGAACCAGGTAAGGACGAGACATCAAAAAAGAAAAAGAAAATGCCAATGGTGCCATATGAAAAGATGCCAATTGAGCGAAAAGGTGGTGCTGTGGTGTATGCCCAACATGAGGGTGATATGTATGTTGCACTCGTACATGATGTCTTTGGACACTGGACCTTGGCAAAGGGTGGCATCGAAGATGCTGAGACCGAGGAGGAAGGTACGGTTCGTGAGATCAAACAGGAACTGGGTCTTGAGGTAACGATTAAAGAAAAACTAGGTGAGAATGAGTACGTTGCTTCAAATCCGGAAAAAGGAAAGATACGTAAAAATGTTACCTATTTCCTTGTTGAAGCACCTTTTAAGGATATTGTGCTAGAAGACAAAGGAGGGCTTGATGATGCGCGTTGGTTTAAGCTTGCTGATATTCTTGAGCTCAACTTCTACCATGACATGCTTCCGATCATTACTAAAGCGATAAATGTTCTCCTTGCAGTTGGGGACGAGAAATAAAAATGCTAACACTAGAAATGCAGACGCGCCTCTGGTAAAGTGGGCGTGTAGTTATATTTATGTCTATGTCACGAGATACAATACAGAACAACATACAAAATTTTGCAAATAATATTGGTATATCTTTTAACACCATTTCATTACTTCATACTGCGTTCACACATCGGAGTTACGTAAACGAGCACCGTGGTGAGAGTATTGAACACAACGAGCGACTCGAGTTCTTGGGTGATGCGGTACTCGAACTCACGGTCACTCGGTTTCTTTTTGATAAGTATGAAGAAAAGAATGAGGGTGATCTAACGGCGTATCGTGCTGCACTCGTAAACACACATACTATTTCTAGTGCTGCAACAAAGCTCGGTATGAACGACTGTCTATTCCTGTCAAAGGGTGAGTCACGAGACACAGGACGCGCGCGACAGTACATACTTGCTGATGCATTTGAGGCGGTGATTGGCGCTATTTATCTTGATCAGGGGTACGAGGTGGCAAATGACTTTATTGCGAAAAATATCTTCCCGCTTGCTGATGAGGTGGTGAAGAAACGCCTCTGGCAGGACAGCAAGAGCTACTTCCAAGAAAAGGCACAGGAGCATGTTTCTATCACACCAAGCTATGCTGTGGTGAAGGAAGAGGGTCCAGACCATGATAAACATTTCACTGTTGGAGCATTCCTGAACGATGAGCAGGTGGCTACTGGGAAGGGTAGGAGTAAGCAGGAGGCAGAGCAGGAGGCAGCTCAGGCAGCACTCGAGGCAAAAGGGTGGGGATAGCAGAGAATCACATACAAATAAAATAAAAAACTAGGTACAACACCTAGTTTTTTAGTATTGCTAGTTCAATAAAATGTGGTATTTTGTGAGCAGAAAAAGATTCATCCACTCAACCTGTGAAATAGGAGGAAAACATGAATGTAAAATTTAAAGTAATCTTGAGTGTGTGGTTAGTTCTAATTATTTTTATGCTTGCTTTCTATGCTACAGCACCGCAATTACCTACCGATTTATCGTTACCACTTGGAAAGAGTGCGCTAGATATACATATACCTTGGTATGTCATTGCGGTAATGGTTATGTTTGCAACCCCTACAGTGATAGGAGTTGTTGATTACCTAGTTTTTAACGGTAATGATTACAGTGGACTACTATTCGTACTCGTGGTATGGGTTGTAGTAAGTGTTGTGTTTGCAATCATCTTAAAAGTAATTGTAATCAGTCTACCACTCGTTCCTGCACCTGACTCATACATGTTATATCTACCACATCTCCTTACTATTACACCGATTTTAGGTGCACTAATTATACTTTTTGCATGTTATCGTGTGGTCGGTGAAATTGAAGCAGAATTTATTTTTTTTGGTGCAGTCTTGATTTTCTTTACAAATTTTTTGTATGTCCTGATGTTGCATCCAGCATTACCAGAAGGAGTAATACTCATAAAGTATCTTCCGTTTATCTGTTTTTTTACCGTATTTGTATTTGCCAGCATCGTTGGTGTCGCGATACTTTGTATACTTCTTGGTAGTTACCGAGAAGAACGCAAAATAATTAAAAAGCTTGCATGATCTTTTGGAGAACCCCGTACGTACTGCACGGGGTTCGTTTTTTTCTTGACCATTTTATGTAAGTCTGGTACAGTACTCCCCACTATGTTAATGATTCGATTGCAACGTGTCGGACGAAGAAACCATGCTGAATTTCGCGTGGTTGTTACCGAAAAGACAAGAGCTGCTAAGAGCTCAAACTATAAGGAGTTAATAGGGCATTACAACCCACATACTGATGAGATAAAGCTTGATACTGAGCGTGTTCAGCACTGGATTGGTGTTGGAGCACAGGTATCAGATACGCTTCACAACCTTCTCGTGCGTGAAGGTGTAATAAAGGGAGAAAAGAAGAATGTACTTCCTAAGAAGAGTCCAATAGTAAAGGAGACTGAAGAAGTACCAGCAGAGGAAGCTCCTGCTGAAGCAAAGAAAGAGGAAGGCGACACTGAGGAGGTAAAGACTGAGGAAGCTCCTGAAGAAACTAAAGAAGAAACACCCGCTGAAGCTACTGAAGAAAAGTAGTAGCACTTATGATTTTGCGAATACAGCACTCGCAGGTACAATAGTACTAGTCGAGTGTATTCGACACATTTATTAACAGATAACCAGTTAATTCTGAAAAAAAGTAATATGGAAGATGATCAGAAATTTTTAGAGTACGTTGTTAAAGGACTCGTAGATAATCCTGATGCTGTAAAGGTAGATCGCACCGTTGATGAAATGGGTGTGCTTCTTACTCTTGATGTTGACGCAGCAGACATGGGTAAAATCATTGGCCGCAGTGGAAACACAGCAAAGGCAATACGTACCCTACTTCGTGTAGTCGGAATGAAAAACAATTCACGTGTAAATCTTAAAATAAATGAACCTGAAGGTGGTCTTCGTTCACAGGAAGGAGCAGCAGCTCCAGCTGAGGAGGATGCATCATACAGCGACACATCTGAGGTTACCAAGTCTCTCGACGAGGCAATGGCTGACCTTAAAATGGACTAAGTTGAAATTTTAAACTTTCTAAACACAAAACGCCCACTGGGCGTTTTGTGTTTGACAGGTAAGAGGGTATCACGTACAAATAATCTAGAAACAACGTAAAGGTGTATGAATTATCCTCAAGGAGGTTGCTATGTTTCCAGAAGACATGTTTCCAGAAGACATATTAAATAATATGTTATGGGAGTTGGGGTGTGATGAAGACAGGGTACGGAAGGATGCTGTGAAAGATGATACCGGAGATGATACACTTCCTACTCTTAAGACGGAAACAGCAAATGAAGAATGAGTAAGTTTTGAAGCGCTACAAGTGATACCACTTGTAGCGCTCCTTGTCATTAAATGGTAAGAAGTAGTATCGTACAAACATGAAAACAAATAAAATTACATTTCACATAATCACCTTGTTTCCACATGCACTTGATTCTTACCTTGAGGAATCCATTGTGAAGCGAGCTATTGAAGACAAGAAGATCGAGGTGAGGATGTACAACCCGCGTGACTTTACAAAAGACAAGCATAGACGTGTAGATCAAAAGCCGTATGGTGGTGGACCAGGTATGGTGCTTGAAGCTGAAAGTATCTTGAAGGCGGTTTCCAAGGCAATCGGCAGAAAGGATAGGAGGCAGGTAAAAGTAATATTTTTTGAGCCGGAGGGAACGCAGTTTGATACTGGCTACGCTGAAAAGGTGGCAAAGCGCTACGATCATGTGGTTATGATATGTGGCAGGTATGAGGGAATTGATGCGCGTGTGAAGAAAATACTTCGTGCAGAGGCGGTGACCATAGGTCCGTATACACTTACTGGTGGTGAGCTGCCAGCGATGGTTATGCTTGACGCTATTGCAAGGAGGGTACCTGGTGTACTTGGTAACTACGACTCTCTTGAAGAGCGACGCACTGCAAGTCACGATGTGTATACTCGACCTGAGGTATTAAAATGGAAAGAAAAGAACTACCGTGTACCAAAGGTACTTCTCTCTGGTGATCACAAAAAAATAGAGGAATGGAAACAAAAACGCTAGTTTTCCACAGTTTTATAAAAAGTAGGGTTGACTAGTGTTGACATTTAACCTTTCTCGCGTATACTACTTGACAATATAGCGGGTTGATTGAGTTTTGGGAGCGGGAGATGCCTCTATTATAAATAGTAAAAGTAAGGATAGTGTTGCTACTGCGTTAAGTGGTTAAGATAGTGCGCCCTCTATGAGGGTTTTTGCTCTGTCTGGACCTTGCCAACTACTCGCAGTATGTAAATAGAGTATCAATACAAAATTATTAACCATATACATATGTCAACCAGTACCACTACACAAAAGACCTTCAGTAGGTATCGTCCAGCAGACCAGGATCTGCCAAACTTGGTTGAGCACCAGCTCACCAGTTTCAAATGGCTCGTTGAGGATGGTATCAGCGAAGTCTTTAAAGAGTTCTCACCAATCCGCGATTACGGTGAGAAGAAATTTGACCTCACTTTTGAGGGATATGAGATCGGTGAGCCAGTAAACGATGAATACTACGCAAAGAAGAACAATCGTACATACGAAGCTCCTATCAAGGCAAGGATAAAACTTAAGAATAAGACACTTGGAACAGAGAACGAGCAGGAAATCTTTCTTGCTGATTTCCCAATGATGACTGACCACGGCACCTTTATTATTAATGGTGTCGAGCGCGTTGTTGTACCACAGCTTGCACGAAGTTCAGGTGTATTTTTCACCAGCCAACTTCTTAAAGGAAAAACCTATTTTGGTGCAAAGATTATTCCAGGACGAGGTGTGTGGATCGAAATCGAGAGTGAGGCGGATGGAGCAATTTACGTACGTATCGACCGAAAACGAAAGCTTCCAATAACAAGCTTCCTACGTATCCTTGGTGCAGCCTTTGATAAGGATATGCTCGATCTCTTTAAGTCAGTTGATGGTGGAAAAGATACGATACAGACAACACTAGAGAAAGATCCAGCAAAAACAACTGAGGATGCGTTTATAGAAATGTATCGACGTATGCGTGATGGTGATATTGCAACACCTGAGACCGCACGTGACTTTGTGCTTTCAGTGCTCGGTGAGGAACGTTATGACCTTTCTGAGGTAGGACGCCATCGATTCAATCAGCGTTTTGGAAAGGGTATGACACCAAAAGATATTGCGGTACGTACCATTACTCTTGATGACCTTATCACTATCCTTACGAAGGTTATGGAGATGAATGCAGATCCAAATGCAATCGCTGATGATATTGATCACCTTGGTTTCCGCCGTGTTCGTTTTGTTGGTGAGATGATGATGCAGAAGATTCGTGTTGGTGTGAGCCGCATGAAGCGAAACATTCAGGATCGTATGAGTACTATTGAGCCGGAGACATCTTCACCTGTAACCATCATCAACCCACGACCACTTCAGGCTGCAATAAAGGAATTCTTTAACACAAACCAGCTCTCACAGTTCATGCAGCAGCAGAACATGCTTACAGAGCTTGAGCACTTACGAACCCTTTCAGCACTCGGCCCAGGTGGTCTAACACGTGAACGAGCAGGGTTTGAAGTACGTGATGTACATCCTAGTCACTACGGACGTGTATGTCCTATTCACACACCAGAAGGTCCAAACATCGGACTCATTCTCCACCTTGCAAACTTTAGTGTTATTGACCGTTTTGGATTCATTCAGACTCCATACTTAAAGGTTGAAAAAGGTAGGGTAACTGAGGAGGTTGTGTACCTCAATGCACTCGAAGAAGAGAAAGCATACATTGCCCATGCTGCAACAAAGCTCAATGACAAAAAAACGATCGTTGAGAGTCAGATTGAGGTACGTCACAGTGGTGAACCAACAGTGGTATCACGTAACGACGTAGAGTACATGGATGTATCAACCATGCAGCCATTCTCTGTTGCAACAACCATGATCCCGTTCCTAGAGAACGATGATGCTAACCGTGCACTCATGGGATCAAACATGCAGAAACAAGCTACTCCATGTCTCGTTCCTGAAATTCCACTCGTGGGAACAGGAATTGAGGCTCGAGCAGCACAGGACACAGGACGTCTCATACTCGCACCAGAAGCAGGAGAGATTGCTGCAGTTGATGCAAAGCATATTGTGTTCAAGAACAAGAAAGGAAAGAGTATAGAGTACCCACTTGTTGATTTCTCACGAACGAACGACATGTCCTGCTTCTTCCAACGACCGGTTGTGAAGGTAGGTCAGAAGGTAAAGAAGGGTGAACTCCTAGCTGATACCAGTTCAACAGTAGAGGGACAGCTCGCACTTGGACAGAATGCACTCGTTGCATTCATGCCATGGGCAGGAGCAAACTACGAGGATGCAATCATTCTTTCAGAGCGTCTCGTAAAGAATGCTAAGTTCAGTTCTATTCACATGGAGGTGTTTGAGTGTGTTGTTCGTGACACCAAGCTTGGTGCAGAGGTAACGACACATGACATCCCGAACGTTGGTGAAGCAAAACTCAAAAATCTTGATGAGGAAGGTATTGTTCGTATTGGTGCAGAGGTTCGCACAGGTGACATTCTTGTTGGTAAGGTAACTCCTAAGGGTGAAAGTCAGTTGACTCCAGAAGAGCGACTGCTTCGAAGTATCTTCGGTGAAAAGGCGAAGGATGTGAAAGATACCAGCTTGCGACTTCAAGGTGGAAAACAAGGACGAGTTGTTGGTGTACAGATATTCTCACGTGAGGCAGGTGATCAACTCGAATCAGGTATTTTAAAGAAAGTACAGGTGACCATGGCACAGGTGCGAAGTGTTTCAGTAGGTGACAAGCTTGCTGGACGACATGGAAACAAGGGTGTTATTTCACGTATTCTTCCTGAGGAGGACATGCCGTACCTTGAGGATGGACGACCAATTGATGTTATCTTGACTCCACTCGGTGTGCCGAGTCGTATGAACCTAGGACAGATCCTTGAGCTACATCTTGGCCTTGCAGCACACACACTTGGCTACCAGGCAGTGTGTCCTCCATTTGCAGGAGCAACTGAAGAAGAAATCAAGTCAGAACTCGTAGCATCAGGTTACCCAGAAGACGGAAAGGTACAGCTACGTGATGGTCGCACCGGTGAAGACTTCAACCAGAAGGTAGCTATTGGCTACATGTACATCATGAAGCTGCATCATATGGTTGAGGACAAGATTCATATGCGTTCTATTGGTCCATACTCACTCATTACACAACAGCCACTTGGAGGTAAGGCACAAAACGGAGGACAACGATTTGGAGAGATGGAAGTGTGGGCACTTCTTGGATACGGAGCAGCATACACGCTTCGTGAGGTGCTCACCGTAAAATCAGACGATATACAAGGTCGATCAGCAGCATTTGATGCTATTGTGCGCGATGGTCTCATTACCCATACGAACACGCCAGCAGCATTTAACGTACTCACACATCATCTACGTGCACTAGCACTTGATGTTCGACTTGAGGAGAATAAGGATATTACTAACGACTAATTACGCTCTGCGAAACTAACATGAAAGAAAATCACTACAATCCTTCAAACCATTTCGATGCGGTATCCATACGGATAGCAAGTCCGGAGCGTATACGAGATTGGTCATTTGGAGAAGTAACAAAACCAGAAACGATTAACTACCGAACACAGCGTGCTGAGAAGAATGGTCTTTTCGACGAAAAGATCTTTGGTCCAACACGTGACTTTGAGTGTTTCTGTGGTAAGTACAAAGGTATTCGATACAAGAATATTGTTTGTGATCGATGTGGTGTTGAGATTACACGTAACGTTGTACGACGTGAACGTGGTGGACATATTGAACTTGCAAGTCCTGTAGCACACATCTGGTTCTTACGAGGTATTCCATCTCGAATTGCAACACTACTTGGTATTTCAGCTGCATCGGTTGAGAAGGTGGTGTACTTTGCAAGCTACATAGTAACTTCAGTTGATGAAAAAGAACGCACACGCGTTCTTGCAGACATTGATACTGAGTTTAAAACAAAAACAAAAGCGGCAAGTAATGATGCTGAAAAGAAACGATTGAAGGAACGCTTCAACGAGGTAAAGGCGGAGGTAGCAAACATCTCACAGGGAACTATTATCGATGAGGAGACCTATCATGTGTACTCAATGCGTTACGGCACCATCTTTGAGGCTGGTATTGGTGCTGAGGCAATTTACAACCTCTTTAAGGAGATTGATCTTGAGAAATTCCTTCAGACACTTATAGAGGCACGTGAGAAGGCTGGAGCTGCTGAAAAAACAAAGCTCAACAAGCGTATTGCACTTGTACAGCAACTTCTTCGATCAAATCAACGACCAGAGAACATGTTCCTTACTATACTCCCAGTATCTCCTCCTGCACTTCGACCAATGGTACCGCTAGAGGGTGGACGACATGCGAGCTCAGATGTGAACGATCTCTACCGACGTGTCATTAACCGAAACAACCGTCTCAAGAAGCTTATCGACATTCAGGCACCTGAGGTTATTCTTCGAAATGAAAAACGAATCCTACAGGAAGCAGTCGATGCGCTCATGGATAACTCTATTCGACGAGGAAACTCTAGTGGAGCAATGAATATATCACAACGACGTCCACTCAAGTCACTCTCTGATTACCTTAAGGGAAAGCAAGGGTACTTCCGTCAGAACCTTCTCGGAAAGCGTGTTGATTACTCAGGACGTAGCGTGATCGTGGTTGGTCCTGAACTCAAGCTTGACCAATGTGGTCTACCAAAGCATATGGCACTTGAGTTGTTCCGACCATTCATTATTGCAAAACTACTCGAACGAGAACTCGCATACAACATTCGTGGTGCAGGCCGTCTCATTGAAGAGGCAACACCAGAAGTGTGGGGTATTCTTGAGGAGGTAACAAAAGACAAGCACGTACTTTTGAACCGTGCACCGACACTTCATCGTCTTGGAATTCAGGCATTTCGACCAGTCTTGATCGAGGGTAACGCTATCCGTATTCATCCGCTCGTTTGTCCTGCTTTTAATGCAGACTTTGATGGTGACCAAATGGCAGTACATGTGCCACTTTCACGTGAGGCGCAGCTCGAGGCAGCTATGTTCATGAGTGCTAACAAGAACATCTTGAAGCCAGGTAATGGTGAGCCAGTAGTTGCTATGACACAAGATATCGTGCTCGGATGTTACTGGATGACCAAAGATATTGAGAGTGCAAAGGGAGAAGGACGTTACTTTGCAAGTCCAAACGAAGCGATTAGTGCTTATGATTACGGTGTTGTAGATTTCCGCGCAAAGATCAAAGTGCTTGCAACTGATTCACAGAAGTACCAAGAGTTTGAAGGTAAGGTGTTTGAGACAACTGTAGGACGACTCCTCTTTAACTCAGTACTTCCATCTGACTACCCATTCCTCAACGAGACCATGAAGAAGAGTTCACTCGTGAAGCTCATCAACAGACTCATTGACCACTACTCACTTGAGCGTGTACCAGGAATTGTTGATAAGATCAAAAACTTTGGATTTGAGTACGCTACTCGTAGTGGTGTTACCTGGTCACTCGATGACATTCAGACACCACCAGAGAAGGAAGGTATTATCAAGGCTGCACGTGAACAGGTTGCAACAATAAACCAGCAGTATAAGGATGGTCTGTTATCACGTGATGAAAAACGACGTCTTGTTATTGAGGTGTGGCACAAGGCAAAGAGTGATGTTGAGGAAGCAATTCCTAACACTATCGATCCTGAAGGGCCAGTACATGACCTTGTGATCTCAGGAGCCCGAGGTTCTATGGGGCAGCTTACACAGATGTCAGGTATGAAAGGTCTTATTCAGAACACGCAGCGTGAGACTATTGAGTTCCCGATTATTGCATCATACAAAGAAGGTCTTACTCCTATTGAGTACTTTACGACGACACATGGTTCACGTTCTGGTCTTGCTGATACAGCACTTAACACTGCACGTGCAGGATACCTTACACGAAAACTCTTTGATGTAGCACAGGATTCTATCATTACTGATAATGATTGTGGAACAAAGGACGGCGTTAAGATAACTCGTGTGAATGCACTCGGTGTTGAAACTGATATTACGAAGGGTATACGTGGTCGCTTCCTTGCAAAGGATGTCAATGACGCTGATGGTAACGTAATAATGAAGAAGGGTACTTTCCTCAACCGTGAAGAAGCGAAAACTATCGCAGCAAGTACTGCAGAAGAAGTATGGGTACGCTCACCACTTACCTGTGAGTTACATCATGGTATTTGTCAACACTGTTATGGTGCTGATGTAACCACTTGGCAGATCGTTGATCTTGGTGAAGCAGTTGGAACCGTTGCGGCACAGGCTATTGGTGAACCAGGAACACAGCTCACCATGAATACGAAGCATGCTGGAGGTGCGGCAGCAGCCGGAGGTGACGTGGTGCAAGGTCTTCCTCGTGTGGAAGAGGTGTTTGAACGACGTAGTCCGAAGAGTCCTGCAGTCATTGCAAGCGTGAGTGGACTTATTACTGAAATCAATGATACTGGTTCACAAAAGATTGTGCACGTACTTGCAGATGAAGGTCAGCTCAAGAAGAAAGATAAGAATGTTGAGTTTGTTGTGTATCATCCACGTGTACTTGTGGTAAAGGAGGGGCAACGTGTCACAAAGGGAGATTTCCTTACTGATGGATCAGCTGACCTTACCGAACTCTACAAGTATGGTGGACGTGAACGTACTCAGGAGTACATTATTGCAGCAACCAGTAAGATATACGAACTACAGGGTGTGAGCATTAGCCGAAAGCATATGGAGGTTATTATTCGTCAGATGTTCTCACGACGTAAGATAAAATATGGTGGTGATACGCACCTCGCTGTCGGTGATGTTGTTGAAGTTTGGGAACTTCTAGAGGCAAACGAAAAGGCACGAGAGGAAGGTAAGGAAGAAGCGATTGGTGATGCATACCTTTGTGGAATCATGGAGGTCTCACTTACACGAAAAAGCTGGTTATCATCTTCTAGCTTCCAGAACACAACACGAGTTCTTATTAACAATGCGGTACGAGGTACCACAGACCCACTTCGTGGTTTGAAGGAAAATGTGATTATTGGTCGCATCATCCCTGCTGGTACCGGCTACAAGGGCTCAAAGAAGTTTGAACGTGTCACAGAACTACAGGAAGAACTACGTAAAGAACAGGAGGCAAAGCAGGCACTCTATGCTGGTGATGAGTATGAAGATGCTCGTACTGGAGATACTCCGAGGGCGACAGCTTCTGACGGTGGCTACAAACGATAAGCAATACATAAATCAGTCTTATACAAAACAACCCCTAGCGTGGGGTTGTTTTGTATTACTGTATCCATTCGATACTTCCAAGTACTTCTCTAAGGTAACCCTTGAGTTCAAGACCAGAGAGTAGGATATTTGCTTCAGAAACAGGAAGAGAAAGTTTTTGAATAAGTTCGTCTCGTTGTAGGGGGTGTGTAAGAAAGTCCTTTACCCGTTGCTCTTTTAATGAAAGCATGATTTCTAAATTGCTATTTTTTTCTTTTTTAGCATCAATACCAAGTGTCTCAAGAATGTCAGTACCTGAAGTAATAAGAGCAGCACCTTTTTGTATGAGCATGTGTGGACCTTTCGATGTCTCAGAGTGAACAGGTCCCGGAATCGCGAGTACATCACGGTTATATTCAGTGGCAAGTCGTGAAGTAATAAGTGTACCTGAGCGAAGTTCCGCCTCTACGACGAGCACAGCATCACTCATACCTGCCATGATGCGATTTCTCTGTGGAAAGCTCTCTGGACGTGGTTTCCAGTCAGGTTCAAATTCAGAAATGAGTGCACCATTGTGTTCCAATATGTCGTGAGCAAGTTGCAGATGTGTTCGTGGGTACAGTACAGTGTCAGAAAGTCCTGAACCAGGTACTGCTATGGTGGTGAGTCCCGCATCGAGTGCCGCTCTGTGTGCCACGCCATCAATGCCGAGTGCAAGTCCGGAAATGATAACAACAGGGTATCCTTTCAGTTCATGAATGAGATGTTCGCAGACCTGCTTACCATATGGAGTGTACTTGCGTGCTCCAACAACAGTAAGGAACTTTAGTTCAGTACCTTTAGGATAGGTGCCGCGAATAAAAAGCTGTTTTGGTGGATCAGGTATTTCTGTTAAAGGTGCAGGGATCGTGAGTGATTTGATATCATACTTGTCCATGCAGTAATAGTAGCATGCGTGTGTAGAAAGATTACACCGCACAATGTTTTTCATTATGCGGTGTAGGGAAGAACTACTCAGTAACTATGTTCTCTGGAATTCTACCTGTTTCCTCCAAATTTGTAAGCATCCAAAGCATAGGATTCTCACTCGTTGTGTCATCTGGCACAAAATACCATTCCTCTAGTTTTTTTTGGCGTCCATCCTTGTATTCTCCTAGTGCGTACCACAAACTTTCTCCTGTTTTATCTAAAAGCTTGGGGTCGATACTTGTAAAATCAATTACCTCATTCCAGAGAATCTTATATAACACCCTTACTACCGTTGAACCAAGAATAAACTGTAAAATCAGGTTTTTGTTTCTAAAGATCTCTTTTTTTTCACCCTTGCTTTTTCTATAGTAAAAAGCGAGTGATCGTCTTGCTTTCAAGGTAAGGTCTTTTTGTTTTTCGTAGACAATTTCTCCTTCAATGTAGTATGTATTAACATCGTTCATTTCTCTTCCCTCCGTGAGTAATTGTTTATCTCTACGAAGTGTACAATCTCTTGTATGTAAGTCAATTACGAAGATACTTGAGGTATATGGTAAAGCGCCGCACATCACAACAGTGAAGTACGGCGCAGGTGGTCTAGTTGGTGACTATAAAGTCCGACCTTTTTTTGCTTCTGAACACAGCGTCATCAACTTTGGTTATTGCCCACAGCATGATGTCATCTGGTTCTGCTGCAGGAAAGAATCGCCAATAGTTTGTAACTAAATCACAATCGAGCATAGGTAGATGTTCCTTGTAATCGTACATTGCACGCATGAATGTTGAAGACAATTTTCCTCGTAAAGGTTTAAACAGGTCGGCAAGATTTGTCTTTTTAATAAAATCCTTCCAGACAATAGATGTTATGGCTATTGAACATGTCTCTCCTTCTAACCACGTAAGTTCCTGGTGCGCATGCCTCCCAAATTCGATACCCTTGTGAGAGAAGGTGAGTACGTTTTCTGTATCAGGATTGACCTCCAAATTGACTTGTATCATGTACGTGTTTGTTTCCATAGCAACCTCCATCTATATTGTTTTGAATAATGTACCCTCTATGTATTTTATAGAACACAATGGTTGCCTAGTCAATAGGTACGTAATTCTGGCAAAAGGGCGCTAACATGCTACACTAAAATACATTACAAGTGCTCCGTAGTTACGTACGGAGTTAATTAGGGAGTATGTTAGATATTAAGTTCATACGAGAAAATCTGAGCCTCGTGAAAGCTGCCGCCAAGAAAAAGCATATCGATGTTGACCTCGATAAGCTCATGCGTCTTGACGACAAGCGTAAAAAGCTCCAGCAAGCCTTTGATGAGAAGCGCGCATCCCAAAATGAGATGAGCACAAAAATAGCACAGGCTTCGTCGTCGGATGAACGTGAAAAAATGATTGCAGAGATGAAAACCCTAAAGGACGGTTTACAAAAGGACGAAGCTGACCTGAAGCGTACTATTAAGCAGTGGCAGCTCTTGATGCTTCATGTACCAAACATACCTGACATGACGGTGCCTGAGGGAGAGAGTGATGCAGATAACCAGGAGGTGCGCGTTGTAGGTGAAGTTACCAAGTTTGATTTTGAACCAAAGAGTCATATAGAGCTCATGCAGAACCTAGGTATGATTGACCTTGAGCGCGGTACTAAGACATCAGGATTTCGCGGATACTACCTCACTGGTGATGGCCTGAAGCTTTCATTTGCACTTTGGCAGTTTGTGTTTGACACGTTTGCAAAGGAGCACCCAGAGTACAAGGAAATGCTCGTACCAAGTATGGTGCGACGTGAGCCATTTATGGGTACCGGCTACTTGCCGCAGTCTGAGGAAGACCTTTATAAGACACAGGATGGTGATTTCCTTGCAGGTACCGCTGAAGTTGCCATGATGAGTTACTTTATGGATGAGGTAGTTGAGAAGAAGGACTTACCAATGAAGTTTATTGCATTTTCACCTTGCTTCCGAAGAGAAGCTGGAAGTCATGGAAAAGACACGAAGGGTCTTATCCGTGTACATGAGTTCTTCAAGATCGAGCAGGTGGTGCTCTGTGAGGCAAACCACGAGGAGTCTGTGAAGTTCCATGAAGAGATCACACAAAACTCAGAGAAGCTCATGCAAGCACTTGGGATACCGTACCATGTAGTTGTGAATTGTGGTGGCGATATCGGACTTGGTCAGGTAAAGAAGTATGATATTGAGGCGTGGGTGCCATCTGAGGGAAAGTATCGAGAGACTCATTCAGCATCATACTTCCATGATTTCCAGACAAGGAGACTCAATATACGCTACAAAGATGACAATGGTCGTATGCAGTTTGTCCATTCTTTGAACAATACCGCCTTGGCGACACCAAGAGCGCTCGTACCGATCGTAGAGAACTATCAGCAAGCTGATGGCTCAATAGTGATACCTGAGGTACTACGTCCGTACATGGGTAAAGATCGTATTGAACCACCACATGATAGCCAAGCGCAAGTTTAGAACAGAACAAGCAAGAAAACGTGAACGTGTTCGTGTTGCCTTGAAAAGTGGTGCCATGCTCGTAGGTGTAGCGTTGTTTTGTGCACTCATGGTATATGTTATCCATCTTGATGTGTTTCGACTTACAGAACTCACTATTGAGACTGATGGGATTATCGGTCAGGACATGCTTACTAACTCGCTTGCAGAAAGTGTCACAGGGACCTTTTTTGGAGTTGTTCCGCATGACACCGTGTTTCGTTTTTCACATAAAAACTTGAAAGCTTCTCTCATAGAGGCATTCCCGAGAATAGAAGATGTCGCTATTACACGAACTGATTTCTACAACTTACATGTAGCTGTACATGAACGAACACCTGCTGCGTTGTGGTGTGGCGACGTGGTGCCACCGATAGCATACGTAAAGCTATCTGACCTTGATGACACTTCAGACAATCTCTGGGGTACCTGCTACCTTGTTGATAAAACTGGTTACATTTACGCACGTGCACCACAGTATAGTGGGACGGTGTTGCCACGGTACTATGGGTCACTCACAAAAGCAGAGCCAATAGCTCAGCAGTACATAGATACTGAAAACTTCACACGTTGGCAGTACTTTAACAAGATACTGAATGACAATAACCTTCCAGCGCATGCCATGCTGTTTGTGGATGAACATGATGTTGAGGTGTATCTCACTAACGGTTACAAGTTGCTCATACCACGTGAAGAAGATGTCGAGGTTATATCTCGTCGATTGTTTGCCTTGCTTGGCTCAGACTCTATTGATGCTGAAAAAGATGTCGAGTACATAGATCTGCGTTTTGGAAATAAAGCATTTGTGAGATATTTCGGTGATAACGTTGAGGAGTGAGTATATACTTCATGCTATAGTAGAAGCACAAAAGTAATATGCGTTTGCTGATTTACTATGTACGGTGGCATTACGGTAAGGCGATAGTTGATTATATCAATATCGTTCGTAATTTTGTGTGGTTCTTCTACAACTTTTTTTCCTTACCACTCATGGTGCGTACACTTTTTGCCCCGTTTCGTCGTTTAGGTGAGTCATACGAAGGAAAAGGTTTGCATTTTGAGGCATTTTTTACTGCTCTCACCGTAAATACACTCATGCGCCTGGTCGGTTTTGTGATGCGAACATTGCTCATTATTGTTGGGTTGTTATTCATACTCCTTACAATCGTTGCTGGCACATTGTTCTTTTTCATATGGTTGCTTGCACCATTATTGCTACTGTTTCTCATTATCTATGGTGTTGAGCTGATAACATTTTCATAGTGTATGCCGTACTTCCAACTTAAAAAGGTAATGTATAAGTTATATGGAGGAGCACTTGCATTACGTGCTGTAGTTTCTCCTGAGGTGCGACAACGTATCAACCAGAATCTATTTTTTGCCTCCATATTCCTGTTGTTTGTTACTATTTTTGCTTTTGCGCTAGATACATCACCTGCTGGTGCACTGTATGGTTTGAATATCATTGCTCTCATTTCTTTTAAGATATGGGGGTTGTTCCTGCTTATTTTCTCTGTCACATTTATTTTCTCATCGCTTGAGGCAATGCATCGTTCCTACTACTTCACTGGTCTGCAGGAAGTGTTGAAAGAGGGAAGCAATGAGGGAACCCCTGCACTCAGCTGGGAGGTTGCCACCATTATTTTTGACACACCAGATAGTGATATCACAGGTGGTTTCTTGAATTCTGACTTTGGTCAAGAAATTCTCTTTAGGGCAGGTGTTGATGAAGCGATGTATGCTGATTTTGAAAAGAAACGTACACCAACGCTTACCGCGCAAGAGTTTATTGTAGATAGAGATGGTGGTGTTGTGTTGAGTACCTACACCAAAAGTGTCTATAAGTATGATGAGGCATTTCGTCATTTCCTACAGACATGCAACATCAATGAACGGCAGCTCATACATGCTGCTGAATGGGTAACAAGCATAGAGCGACGTGAGAGACGAGCGAAGCGTTGGTGGTCACGTGACAACCTTGGCAGAATACCTGGCCTTGGAAAGGATTGGAGTTACGGTGAGACGTACCTGTTGCGACGGTATGGGCATGAGTTAACAGAGGATCCTATGTGGCAGAGTGCACTCATGACACGGCATGAAGAGGAAGATGAGGTTGAGGATCTAGAGAACATCCTATGTCGGTCACGTCAAAGTAACGCGCTCCTGCTTGCGCATGATGTTTCTAATGCACGCGTACGCACAGCACAGCTGTATCACAAAATACGTGAAGGTCACGCACTTCCACCTATTGAGGATAAGGTGATGTATTACATTGATGTTGAGTCGGTAATCATTGCTTCAGGTGAAAAACAATCTTTTGAAAAGTTGCTGATGGATGTTTGTAACCAGGCAGTATTTTCAGGCAACACAATCTTGTACATGGAGAACATCTCTGCAATCATTGAGAGTACACAAAAGATCGGTGTAGATCTTGTTGAGTTGCTTTCACCATACTTTGAGTCACTCAATATTCAAATAGTATTCGCAGAACTGAGTGAAAACTATGATGAACACTTGGCTCGAGACAGCAGGATCGCACAAGCATTTGATGTTATTCAAATGAAGGATGTTCAGAACACTGGTGTACTTGAGCTGCTTGAACAGCGTGCAATGATGCATGAACGCACTTCAGATATTGTCTTTAGTATTCCAGCATTGGAACATATTGCTGACCTTGCAGATCGTTACTTCCCAACAGGTGTTATGCCTGACAAGGCGTATGACCTTTTAGAGGAGCTAGTACCTGTTGCACTTTCAAGCTCAATACATCAGGTCTTGCCGGCTCATGTAGACACACTTGTCACAAGGAAATCACATGTGCCAGTAGGTGAGCCGGACAAGGAGGAGCGTGACAAACTTTTGCACCTTGAAGAGATACTTCACAAACGTGTTATAGCACAGGATAAGGCGGTTGATGTCATATCGCGTGCACTGCGAAGAGCACGTTCTGGTATTGGAAGTGCTAAAAAACCAATAGGTACCTTCCTTTTTCTTGGACCTACAGGAGTAGGAAAGACAGAGACAGCAAAAGCACTTGCAGAGGTGCTCTTCAATGATGAAAAAGCAATGACTCGCCTAGACATGTCAGAGTTCCAGTCGGTGAATGCACTTGATGAACTCATTGGTTCTGCAGTAACAGGTAAGTCAGGAAGACTTGATGCACTTATGCGTGAGCGTCAGTATGGCGTACTCTTGCTTGATGAGTTTGAGAAATCAGACAGGGGTATTCATGACCTCTTCCTACAGATACTCGATGAGGGACACTTCACTGATGGTTTTGGAAAGAGTGTGAACATGCGCAACCTGGTGATTATTGCGACGAGTAATGCGGGAGCAGATTTCATATGGGAACTTGAGAAGGAGGGTAAGGATGTAGAGAATGAGAAGGATGCACTCATTGACCACCTTGTTTCAAGTCAGAGTTTCAGACCAGAGTTCCTGAACCGTTTTGATGATGTTGTTGTTTTCCATGCACTCAAGCCAACACATGTACGTGAGATAGCAGAAATACACCTCAAGGCGTTTGCAAAACGCATTAAGAATGAAAAGAATATTGATATTGAGGTAAATGATGCACTCATAGACTACGTAGCGCAAAAGGGTTACAACCCTAAGTTTGGTGGACGTCCGCTTGAGCACGCTATTCAGGAAATAGTAGAGCAGACACTCGCTGATGAGATACTTAAGGGGAATGTGCATCCTGGAGAGACTTTTACGTTCAGTGAACTCAAGTAATTGCATCTTTTGCTACGAACGGTACACTACCTTTCATGACTAATTTTTGGGATAGTTTAGAAACTCCTTTCGGATGCTTGGCTCCTATGGCGGATGTCACTGATGCGCCGTTTCGTGAGATGATTGCGAAGTACGGAAAGCCGGACGTGATGTGGACTGAATTTGTCTCTGCTGATGGTCTCTACCATACTCGTGAGATACAGAAGATGCCTGACGAGGAGAACCCGCTCATGAAAGACCTGCGTTTCTCTTCGATTGAGCGACCTATCGTTGCGCAGGTATTTACCTCAAAACCTGAAATGATGGAGTACGTTGCAAACCTCATTGTGGAGCTTGGTTTCGATGGTATGGATATCAACATGGGGTGCCCTCATACAGCGATAGAAAAGCAAGGAGCCGGTGCAGCACTTATGAAGACAAAAGAGCTCGCTGTGGAGCTCATACAGAGTGCTAAGAAAGGTCTTGCAGGTAGGATACCGCTCTCAGTAAAGACACGTATAGGATACAACAAGAATGAACTGGAAGAGTGGCTTCCTATGATTCTCAGAGAAGAGCCAAGTGCGATAACCCTGCATGCTCGTACACGAAAAGAGATGTCGAACGTACCTGCCAGATGGGAACATGTTGCTGAACTGGTAAAAATGCGTGACAGAATGGGACTCTCACATGTACGCATTATAGGGAACGGTGATGTAGTGAGTGTGGCAGAGGGTGAAGAGAAATGTAGGGAAACAGGCGCAGATGGCTACATGGTAGGTCGTGGGATCTTTGGGAAGCCGTGGTTTTTTGCCGATAGTGAAGAACCCTCTATAGAAGAACGATTGCGTATCATGCTGGAGCACTGCCGTCTCTATGAGTCATACTGTTTACACAAGAGCTTTGCGGTCATGAAGAAACATTTCAAGGCGTACGTCACTGGTTTTAAGGGCTCAAAAGAGCTACGTATAGCACTTTTTGCCACAAATTCTGTGGATGAGGTAGAGGATTTGGTACAACAGTATCTCAAAAGTAGGGTATAATGTCTCAATGTCACAGACCGTACTCTATCGAAAGTATCGCCCAAACAACTTTAAGGAGGTCATAGGACAAGACCATGTTGTGAAGGCGCTCAGAGGAGCGATAGAGCAGGAAAACATTGGGCACGCATACCTTTTCTCTGGTACACGTGGTACCGGTAAAACCTCGCTTGCTCGTATTTTTGCAGATCGGATAGGCACTACGAACCGTGATCTGCATGAAATAGATGCTGCGAGTAACCGCGGTATTGATGATGTGCGTGCGCTCCGTGAGGAAGTGCATACACTGCCGTTTGAGTCACCGTACAAGGTGTACGTCATTGATGAGGTGCACATGCTTACGAAAGAAGCGTTCAACGCGCTCTTGAAGACTCTAGAGGAGCCACCAAAGCACGTGGTCTTTATCCTTGCTACAACTGAGGTTGAAAAATTGCCGGACACTATCATTTCTCGTTGTCAGTCATTTACCTTTAAGAAACCGACCGTTGAGATACTGAGCACCATGATCTCCCGTGTTGCAAAAAAGGAAGGTTTTGAACTTGAACCAGGAAGTGCAGAGCTGCTTGCCCTTCTAGCAAATGGGTCATTCAGAGATGCACATGGTTACCTGCAGCAGGCACTGAGTGTTTCAAGTGACAAGAAGATATCGCTCGAGGAAATAGAAGCTGTTTCCGGTGCACCACGAGGTATACTATTGCTTGAGCTACTCGATGCTGTAGCTGAGGGAAGCTCAGACAAAACACTCTTAGTGGTAAAAAAGGTGACTGACGCAAACGCTGACATGCAGACACTGCTTACACTCTTACTCCGCTTGGTGCGTGCGGTACTGCTCTTAAGGAGTGCACCTTCTATGCGTAAAGAGCTTCAGCAAGAGTTCAGTCCTGAGGATTTTGCAAAGATTGAACAGTACGCAGGTGTTTCAAAGCAGTTTATAAACTCAAAGTTTCTCTTACACTTGCTTGATGCCTACACACGACTTGGTACCACCTATATTCCACAATTACCACTCGAGCTCGCTATTATTGAACACCTTGACCCTGCAAAGTAGCGTATGTTCAGTACTCCGTCAAAAAAAATATTCATAGTTCGACACGGCCAAACTGAGGCAAACGTAAAAAAGGTGTTCCAAGATGACACTGACCAGCTCACAGACCTCGGACGTGAGCAAGCGGAACATTTTGCGCATCATGCGGTAGAGCTTGCTCCTGAGGTGATCATCACAAGTACTATGGATCGCGCACTTGAAACAGCATCCATTGTGCAGAAGGAAACACAGGTACCACTAGAGAAGTGTGATGCGTTACGTGAGTACATGCTTCCAACTTCGCTTGTAAATAAACCGTACAACTCAAAAGAGAGTCTTGATTTTCATGATGAACTCTACAAGAACATAGACAACCCAGACTGGCGCTACACTGACGAGGATAACTACAAGGATTTGCATGTACGTTCTCAAGAGATCATGGATATGCTCACACAGCGTACCGAAAAGCGCATTATGCTCGTCTCGCACGGCGCTTTTATCTCGATTCTTTTGAACACCATGATGTACGAGGGTGAGTTGGCACCTACTTCTGCAACACGACTCTTCCGCTTCCTACGCTCTGAAAACACAGGGGTGAGTATTATTGACCACCATGAGAATGCTACAATAGCTAATAAGTGGCGACTTAAGGTTTGGAACGATTACTCACATTTGCCACGTGAACTTCGCACATTACAGTAGCTATTATGAAAACAATTTACTTTTTACGACACGGACAGACAGAGTTGAACAAAAAAGTGGTGCATCAGTCTCCTGATACACCACTTTCAAAGCTTGGTCGTGAGCAGGCAGAGGCAATTGCTCAAAAAATTAAAAATCTTCCTATAGAACTGGTGATCACGAGTCCCTATGAGCGTGCGTACGAAACAGCACAGATTGTAAACAGGATGTTCTCAGCACCACTTGAGACCAACGAGTTCTTCACGGAGTTGAGGAAACCGTCAGAGCTCGAGGGAAGGAGCTGGCTCTCGCCAAAGTCGCTCTGGGTGATGGGGCAGTTGTACTTCCGTGCAGGAAACAATGACTGGCACTACAGTGATGAGGAGAACCTTGGTGAGTTTCAGAAGCGCGCTTTTAATGCACTCCAGTGCCTTGCAAGGAGAGAAGAGCAAAACATCCTCGTTGTGACCCACCGCGGACTCATGGCAAACATGCGTTCAAGTATGCAGGATGACGGCTTGTCACCACTCGGTAGGTACAGGAGGGCGCTCTGGAAGAACTTGGAAATAAAGAACGGCTGTGTCTTTAAAACCACTTGGACAGCGGATGGTGAGTACGGTGACACACTCGATGGCACCTGGAAAGTAGAGGAGGGCTACATCTGCCCAGAATGTTAAAAACACCTTGAGTAAAAGCCCTTTTCAAGGTACTCTGTAGGGCACATTTATTGCCAGGAAGAGATGATAAAGAAAATAGGTAGTAAATAATTGCCGGATCGTCTAATGGTAGGACGACGGGTTTTGGTCCCGTTAATCTAGGTTCGAGTCCTAGTCCGGCAGCAATAAAGAATCAGGTGATTAATCACCTGATTCTTTCAGTTCGAGTCTTAGGATGTTTTGTGTATACTTGTGTTTATGAGTATAGAATCAAATTTTATAGGCACACGAACGTATAAGGAAGATGAAAAAACTACCTTAAAAGCTGATTTAGATAAGTATAGAGAGCAGTTTACTCAACCGATTGAAAATGAGATCACTAAAAGTAATGAGGTGCTTGAATTGATTGATTTTTTAAACGATTTTTTGATTAATAAACTTGAAGAACTTGGTTTTAATGAACAAGTTGCTATAGATAGTTCAAAAATCCATCTACTTTCATCGGATGATTTTATAAATAAATTTGAAACAAATTCTCGAGGGATATTTGATTCAGTTGAAGATGCTATCTATATCAATATTGATAAATGTTCAGATCAGCTAACACTTATTACAACACTACTCCATGAAATGACACACTATGTATCAAAAAGAAAATTTTTTGCATCACAAGACAATATTAATGTAGCAAGGACAGGATATAAGATAGTTTCAAACTGGAAACCACAGCAAAAAAAAGCTTTTATAGGTTTAAATGAATTGCTTGTTGATTTTTTTGTATCACAAACACTTTATGAAAATCAAGAATATCTTGAGAGTGAATACGGTATTTCAGAGAATGATTTGGAAAATAATGAGTATATGTATGCGGAGTATATTGACGTACTAAATCCTATTGTAGAAAAAATTGCTATTGATACACTTGCTAATAAACGTGAAGTTTACACAGATTTTCTTAAAGGATTATTTACTCAGAACTTGCTGGTTTTAAAGAAAGTTGGTGATTCTTTTGGTAAAAAATCTTTAAAGATCCTAGGGTTACTAGGAACATACCTTCATGTGGACGCACATAAGGAAGAAGCACTCCTTCGTCTCATTGAAAAATATTTTTCAGAAGAAGATGAGGATACAAAAGAAAATACCGAAAGTGAAATATTTTCCTACATTGAAAACAATCCAATTGAGAGTGAATCCTAGGTTGTTTTTGTGTATACTTACTAAGTATGGAAAAAATAGAAAATTTTAATGATGAACTTGCATAAGAAAGGGAATTGAATGTTGAACAGGGTGAAGAAGCAAGAGAGCGGTATCCTACCATTGAAAGTATAGTGGATGATTATAGGAATGGGCTGATAATGTGGGGTGAGGTTGAGCTTCGCTTTCCTGATAAGGTTGATCAGGATGAAATACTTAGATTAGCTGAGGAGCGAAATCAGTCTGAGAATCAGTAACAAAAGTCCTAACCCTAGTACCTGAGCATTGATCGGTACGTAGTGTGTATTGTTCTAAATCTTATCTGCTCTAGTTGTAGTAGAGGAGGACGGCCACCAAAAAGAATCAGGTGATTACTACCCAATGGGCACATCTCACCTGATTCTTTTTTGCAGTTCCAGTGCTAGGTTGTTTTTGTGTATACTATATTTATGAAAATAAAACAAAAAACTAGTAATACATTAACACTAATTGAGAGTCATACAGTTGCAAGAATAATAATTTTTATCTTTTTTATAATTGCACCAGTAGTACTTCTTGCTTTTATACCTTGGCATGAAAATATACGTTACCTTGTTCCTATTGGGATTTTTTTTGTTGTAGGTTTATTTATTACTCTGTTTACAAGCACTATAAAGGTTGTTGTAGATTTGCAGGGAAGAAAAGTATTTGTTTATAAAAAACATGTGTGGTCAAAAGAAAAGTTGAAGACTGATTATGATTTTTCTGAAATCGAACATGTCATGATTCATTATATTAATGGCAGAGATAAAAATGACAACAGAACAAGAAAATACAAACTTGCTTTAAAAACCAGAGATGGTGGCATCAGAAGACTTAGCACATCCTCATCTGGTGGAATGAGTGTTAACGGAGTTAAGGTTTTTGATTTAAAGCTAAAAAAATTAAAAGAGGTTGCTAATGAGTTAGCTACTTTTATTGGTGTTCCATTTGTCGATTTAGACACTCCTGGTTTATCCTATGAACCAACAAAATAATCGACCCAGTTCCGAGTCCTAGGTTGTTTGTGTATATACTGAGATTATGAAAAATACTTCACCAATACAAACTAAATCGAAAGTGTACTTAACTTTTGATGTTCTTTTTTTGAGTAGTGTAATATATTTTGGAAATTTCTTTTGGTTCTTGGTATTGTCTTTTGGTGTATCACCAATGTTGATGATTATATTGATATTCAAGAAGCAGCTTAAAATTCCTAAAAATATTATGTCGGTACTTTTTTTACTCTCAAGAGTGTTGCTGTTAATAATTACAGGTTACTTTTACATTTCATATGGTGCTGTATTTTCATTATCAAGTAATACTCAACATTCTGGAGAAATGATAGGATACTCAGATATTGATACCACTTTCTTTTATCTTTTAATTGTGTTTATTACTCTCGGAATTTGGATGTCAATTGCAAACATTGTTAAACATTTGCATCTGTTAGCAAAAAAGTTCTAACATTGTCCCAGATTTTATCCGCTGTAGCTTCAACGAAGGGGGGACAGCCAGTACTTAAAAATGATTTGCATTGATGATTGGATATGCTATTTTAAGTATGGAGCGAGTTCTTTCAAGAAAGAAAAAATCGATTCTCGGGACAGATGACCACGGAAATCTGAAATGGGAACAGGGCAAACCTGGTTTACCAGGGGTTGTTGGACCACAAACACGGACTAAACGCGGTCGCGAGAGAAAACCGTCTCAAGATCAACTTTTACCTATGTGGTATCCAGAGTACATCTTCCCCAAAAGGAGGGTGGAAGCAACCGGTAGCATCGCGGAGTTAAGTTGGATACAGACTTTGAGCTGTATCGCGAAGGACGACACTCCGATACGACATCTCTTAGAGATGTGAAATGGTGCATTTTTTGTACCGGAAACCCTAAAGGAAGAATTTCTCCACGGTATTTTTTATAAAAGCGCCACACCTTTTCACGGTATGGCGCTTAACTCTTTGTAGCTTTATTAGAAGGGAACTGATAAATAAATGAAATCATAATACTTACTGCTGTTTGTAAACTTGTAATAATTTAACATTTCTTATAACTTGTTTAGTAGGTCTTTCCATGTTTTAAGTTCTGCGGAACGAGAGGTCACTATAACGTGACAACCAGGAGTTATGGTAGTAGTGTGTTTACTTTGTAAACTAAGTCGCGGGTGATACAGATCGACAGCTAAGGTCTTTAAATCTGGCAACCTACCTTTGAGGTGCGGCAGTGTAGGAAGGCGAAGGCGTAGCCTAGTACCGAAGCTTCGAGTGGTGCAACTGACGGAAGAATTTTTTGGGTAAGAATAACGAATAGTTTTTCCAGTTTGGTTGGTGCTACATCACGGGAACATGGACCCAGTTGACCGCTTAACGGTGTTTGTTGGAAACAACACATCCTAGGTTCTGGGAATCAAAAAAGGGAGAGTTTAGCAGCTCTCCCTGTTTTTTATATACATATTCTAGTACTCTACAACAACCTGGCAACAGTAAGGTGTAGTATGTATACTTTGTAAATGAGTGAAAAGTTTCTAAATTCACACTACGAAAAACTAGTGGGTTCTGAAAATGATATGGACTATATGGAGTTAGAAACACGGTTACATGACTGCATCTATTCTGATAATGGGACTTTGATCACTGACCCAGAAGTAATTCTTGAAAAGGTGTATAGAGAAGTAGGTGCAAGTAAGTACAAGAAATATGAACTTAAAAAAACTCCCGAAGATCTGGAACTGATCGCACTGGTAAAAAACACGGTAATCGAGTATGCGAAACAGTATGGTAAAGATGAGTTTGTAAACATAACTGATGAACATATTCACTTACTTAAAGAAGGTTCACTAGAAAAGATTTCTGGAGGAAGATTACTACAAGGCAGTCATTCATCATTTTTTGGTGAGGTGAAAATTGATCGTAGATCTGATATTGAGACAGCAATCACAACCTTTCATGAACTTTGGCACAGACTTGCTTCATATAATGCTCTACAGATAACAAAGGAGGGGATGTTGCAAAACTATCGCACTGGTTTACATATTTTTAGTCGTCAAAATGCTGAAGATAAACTTCTTGGACCAGTTGATGAAGCACTTACTGGATACATGACAAAAAGATTTTTTAACGAAGTTATACAAAATGACGAGATGTTTAAGGAAGAACTTGAGTTACTTAACGAGAGTGGTAAAACTGTTGATACAAGCAGACAAAAAGAAGTAAAAAGATTTCTTGAGTTTGTAGATCTTATTTTTTCTAAGGACGAAAGTCGATTTACAAATAAGAAAGAGATTATTGATATTTTTATTAAGGCACAAGTAACTGGTAACATACTGCCTTTTGTTAGACTTATAGATAGTACCTTTGGGAAAGGAGCAACAAGAAAACTTGCCAACTTCCTTAATTAAAAAATAATCAGGTGATTTTTCTTTTTTAACACTTTTGATATACTACAGGTAACACATTCACTCCTAGTGGTGCATTAGGACAAGGGAACGTGATTATTAGATTAATCATTAGTACTATGAGGTCTACATACATTATTGTCGGAATCATTTTGGTTCTCTTGGCAGGTGTATTTGTATTCACGTCTTCAAAGGATGAGCAGGTGCCGGCTACTACGACAACGGTCGAGCAGCAAGCTGTACCTGAAACAATGGTAGAAGATGATACTGGAAACGTTATTTTTAATGTTTCTGGAACCAACTTTGCCTTTGATGTAACTGAAATCACTGTACAAGAGGGTGATACGGTCACTATCAACTTTGAGTCGAAAGACGGGTTTCATGATTGGGTGGTTGATGAGTTCAATGCATCAACCCTACAGGTCAACCCCGGTACTGTGACGTCAGTAACGTTTGTTGCTGACAAGGCAGGTGAGTATGAGTACTACTGTTCTGTAGGACAGCATCGTCAGATGGGAATGGTGGGAAAACTTATTGTAGAAACGAAGTAGTGATGTACAACATGCTTCGTGGTTAGTTTGTGTTCTGTATAAACTATAAATTTTCCGACTGTGTCATTATAGAAATATTTGTCAACTAGACGGTTTCCTTTATTAGCATAGACTGAGAAGTAACAGAACCTCTACCTCAGTTGTGAAAGTTTTAGGACGAGTGACCGCTCTTCGCACGACACTATGATAGTGCGTATTTGACTTCACTTCAGACCATCACCATTACGAAAGCATGTTATTGATAATGTCTCTTATTCGTTATTAGTAGCATTATTAGATAATACTTTGGCTTATGTATTTACCGAGTATATCGGCAAAGCTTTTAAGACTCAGCATGGCAGTCACTGGACTTGTTTTTGCTGTTTTATCATTTGGCTTTGCACAAGTGGCACTAGCAGAATCTCCAACTGGCTGTAGTGCTGACAACAGTGTTGTCAATATTTCTTCAGATAAAATTGTCGCTGAAGAAGGAGAAACAATTACCTTTACCGTAAGTGCTGGAAACCCGGCAAGTCTTGATGGTTGTGATATTGAGAACCGTACCGTAACCGTTACACTTCCTGATGGTAGTACCACAGACTTTGGTCCTGCAAACTACCCAAACCCAACACCAACCGCAGCTATCGGTAGTGTACCGTACATTGCTGATGCAGCAGACATGGTAGGGGGGCTTTGGACAGCAAATGTAACATGGGATGGAACACTCAAAGCGATTACTGACCTTAATTCAAGTGGTTCTAAGAACGCATCAGTGAATGAGGTGATTAGCTTGGAAGTTTCAAAAGATGCGGTACCAAGCTTTGACCGCACTTTTACGTGGGATATAACAAAAGATGTTGATGTAGACACGCACAACCTTCTAACAGGACAAAGTGACACTTCAACGTACACCATCGGCGTAGACAAAACGACAGTTGATGACAACTATGCCGTGACTGGAACCATTACTATTTACAATCCGAATGATTCAGAAGTTGCCTACATCGAAAGTGTGTCTGATGTGATAGATGGTTATGGTGATGCAGATGAGGTTACTTGTGGTGTAGACTTTCCGTTCGAACTAGCTCCAGGTGAGACCCTTGAATGTGAGTACACATCTATGCTGCCAGATGACACAACACGCACGAACACCGCTACCGTAGAGGTAACAAATGGAAGTTTGGTCTCTGGTGGTTCAGGTACGGCAGACATTGATTTTGCAGGCGTGAACCCAAACATTATTGGTTTCGATGAAGTGACCATTACTGATACCAATGGTGAGTTTGCGGCACAGAATGGTGGTGACCCTGTAATGACTAATGATGACACAACGTATAACTACGATGTTGAGTTTGCTTGTGATAGAGATGAAGGTGAGCGTCCAAACATTGCTACGATCACAGAAACCGGTCAGAGTGATGATGCGTTGGTAACCGTTACCTGTTCAAACCCGTCTATTCTCGTTGAAAAGACGGGTGACAACCTATCAAAAATCGGAGATGACACCACCTACAGCTTCACCATTACAAACCAGGGTGATACTGATCTCTTTATGGAGAGTGTAGATGATGATGTTATCGGAGACCTAACCTCAGATGCCACAGACGCAGGATGTGCATTTCTTGCGGCAGGTGAAAGCTGTCAGTTTGACGTGCTGTTTACCGTTCCTGAAGGTGCAAATGATCCTCTAGAGAACGAGGTTACAGTACTCTACAACACCATGGAAGGTCTTGATGGTGCCGAGGTTTCAAGTAGTGATACGCACTCACTTAACCTCTTCCAGCCATCAGTTATGGTCACCAAGAATGGTCCAAGTACGGCAGCGGTAGGTGACACGGTTACGTACGACTACACCATAGAGAATATGAGTTCTAGTGATGCGCCAGATCTTATACTGGTGAGTGTGCTTGATGATGTGATAGGTGACATCACTACTGAAGCAACAAATGCAGGTTGTGACACACTTGGTTTTGGTGATAGCTGTAACTTTACAGTTGATTACACGATACAAGGGTCAGACCCAAATCCACTTGTTAACATTGTAGATGTGCTCTACAACCCAGAAGGATTCCCAAATGAGATTATGGATGATGATGCACACACGATCAGTATTGAGACACTTGAGTTTGCTGGTTGTACACCAGGTTTCTGGAAAAACCACACTGAACTCTGGGCTAACCCGTATATGTCGGATGATCTTTTTGCAACCTACTTTGAGGACGCATTCCCAGGTAGCACTCTTCTGGATGTACTAGGACAAGGTGGAGGAGGACTCATTGCGCTTGGACGTCATACAGTAGCAGCACTCCTAAATGCGGCTCATACTGATGTACCGTACCCAATGTCAACTGACGAGATCATCAATGCATTCAATGATATCTATCCTGATGGTACCAAGCAAGACTACAATGCCTTGAAAGATATCTTTGAAGGATATAACCAAATCGGTTGCAGTATCGATGCACACGGTAACACTATTACAGATGGAATATAGAAAGTACCTGTTACAAGGTTACCTATAGCAAACGAATAAGAGTACAAGAAAAATCCTGTGCAGAAATGTACAGGATTCTTTCTTATGTAAACTACATATAACTTAATTGATTCTATGTACCGTCTAGTGTATCCTTTGGCACTATGTCACAACGTGAAGGATTTATAAATTTTAACAACGTCTCATTTGAGCATGTTGACCTAAAACCCATCTTGCATGAGGCGAGTTTTTCAGTTCGTCGTGGTGCTAAGCTCACACTTATGGGGCAAAACGGTGCTGGAAAAAGCACACTCTTTGGGCTCATCACAGGTGTGCTCAAACCAGATACTGGGAAAATTTCTATTGCTCCACGTACAAGTATTGCAACAGCAAAGCAGGTGATACCGCGCAGTGATCTTGACCTTACTTTGCGAGCGTATTTTGAGAAATGCTTTACAGAAAAGATGTACAACATTGATGTAAAGATCGACGAAATACTTGAGGTGGTGAATCTTGCTCCTAAAAAGGCGAGTGTAGCGAGTGAGTTCAAGGATCGCATTGTCGGTAGTTTCTCTGGTGGACAGCAGGCGCGACTGCTTCTTGCTTCTGCGCTCATACAAAACCCTGATGTACTACTCTTAGATGAACCAACCAACAACCTTGATCGTGAAGGTATCGAACATCTCACTAAGTTTCTCAAGGAGTACCGAAAAACAGTAATCGTTATTTCTCATGATGCTGATTTTCTCAATGCTTTTACCGAAGGCGTGCTCTACTTGAATGTACAAACAAGGAACATTGAACGATACACAGGTGACTATCATGATGTGGTAAAGGAGATAGCGGCACAGGTGGAAAAGGAGAGGCGGAAGAATGCGCAACTTGAAAAGGATATTCTCGCAAACAAGGAGAAGGCGAACTACTTTGCACACAAGGGAGGAAAGCTGCGCTTGGTTGCTAAACGCATGCGTGAAAAAGTTGAAGAGCACGAAGCAAACAAGGTTGATGTCCGAAGAGATGACAAAACAATCCGTGACTTTACTATTCCCACACAAAAAGACTTACCTGCAAAAGTGCTGCACCTCACCTCATACAAGGTGATACGTGACCACGTACCTAAGAAGGTTACGTGTGACTTTTCAGTTAAACGAAACGATCATGTACACATTGTTGGTCCAAATGGTATCGGAAAGACGACGCTTCTTGAGTCACTTGCATCAGGTCATGCTGATGGTGAGCTGGTAGAACAGGGTGTGCGTATTGGGTACTACCGACAGGACTTTTCAAACTTGGACTTTGATCAAACAGTCTATGATTGCTTGCTTGAAGTTATGGATGTGCAGTTGCAAGAGGAGATGCGTTCAGTTGCTGCAGGGTTTCTTCTCACGAGTGATGTGATACATACAAAGATCGGCTTACTTTCCGAAGGACAGAAAGGTTTGGTTGCATTTGCTCGTCTGGTACTCCTAAAGCCGGGACTCTTGATACTTGATGAACCAACGAACCATATCAACTTCAGGCACATACCGGTCATTGCACGCGCACTCGACAAGTTTGAAGGCGCGATGCTCTTAGTCTCCCATGTACCTGAGTTCACTTCACAGATACGTCTCAACGAAACACTAGAGCTTGGTAAAGCTTAAAAATACAACGTGACAACAGACCCTAAAACCAAAAAAGCAGAGAAAGGTACAAAAAGTATGGAAGTCATTTACCATTTCACATGCAAGGAGTGCAACAAGTGGTGGTCTATTGGTGATGCACCCAAGACACGAAAAGAGTGGCACTGCCCATGGTGCGGTGCAAAAAATTGTTACGATGAATGAACATACCATGGTATGTTCATTGGTAATACATAAAAAACACCTCGAACATAACTCGTTCGAGGTGTTTTGTGCAGATACAGTGAGACTACTCAGTTACTTCATCAGAAATTTCTGGCGTACTGTCGCTCTGTGATGCATTTTTCTTGATCATGATGGTCATTACAAAGATGACAATGTACATCACAAAACCAAGGGTACACGTCGTGATATCAGGCAACTCTCCTGCAACAAAGTATCCTGAGAAGATCATGCCCACAAGCGAGGTCCAGTAGAGTACTGGAAGTGCAGTAAGAGGATTGCCTCGTTTACAGAATACGAGCTTCGTTGCAGCTAAGGTGATAATAACGTACATGAAGAAACCGTAGAAACATGCCGGGTAGCCTAAAAAGTAAGGGCATGACTGGTTAAATGCACAGGTACCTGAAAATAGTTTTACCCCTCCTAGATATCCTGAGAATGCAAGCCCAAGAAGCGAAAGGGTGAAAAGTGTCTTTTTCATAGTTATAAATTTAGTGAGTAAATGTTAGGTAAAGTATAACTGATTTTTTCCCTAAAAACACACAATGGAAATCTTTACACAGCTTTATATAATTTTATGTATTGCACACAAGTGCTACAGCATCAGAAATGCACCACTTACTATCAGACCAACACCAAGTGCTGCTTTCCATGTGAACGCTTCTCCAAGAAATAGTACCGCAAACACAAAGACAAAAACAATCGAAAGGCGATCGAGTGCGCTGACATCTGACGTAGGTCCTGTTTTCAACGCTGCAAAGTATGCAAGCCACGAGAGAGCACCAGCTACACCAGAAAGTAAAATGAAAACGAGTGACTTGTTCTGTATCTCAGATAAGCCATTCCATTTTCCTAGTACAAAAGTAAGAAGTACCAGGAAACCTGCCATAATGCAGGCACGTACCGTGGTTGCGAGCGTACTATCAATATCTTTTAAGCCAACTTTACCTAAAATAGCTACAAGCGATGCAAAAACAGCTGACAGGAGTGCATATATGATCCAAAGTTGCATACTCAAAGTATACCAAGCACGACCATGTGAGGAATAGGTATGTATGATTGACATTTACTGCAAAAGTGAGAACATTATTGTATGAAAAATGCAGTAGTACTAGTTCTTGGTCTACTTGTGATCTTGGTTGCTTACTTTTACTGGAGTGGTACACGTACAGTAGTGACTGAGGAAAGTGTGATAGACACGATTCAGTATCGAGAGGATGTTTACCAGTTCACTCATCAGAATGATATTTTTAGTATTCAGTACAGCGAAAACGCTGATGCTGCAAGATTGGTACATAACGATGACACATACATTCTCAACAGGAGTATGACTGCTTCTGGGGCACGTTATGAAAGTGAGGATGGTACAGTGAGCTTCTGGGAGCATCAGGATACTGCAAACATCACCATTCAGGGTGTTGAGTACACTGATTGCGTTCTAGTTGTTGATACAAAGGATGCAACCTCAACTGAACAGATCATGGTAGATGTACCACAAGAAGATGGTGTAGTAGCAAACCCAATACAACTATATGGCAGCGCACGTGGGTATTGGTTCTTTGAAGGTACTGCTCCTGTTACCGTTGTTGACTGGGATGGACTCATTATCGGTGAAGGATACATCACAGCAGAAGGCGACTGGATGACCGAAGAGTTTGTCCCATTTAGCGGTAGCATTGGTTACACTTTCGCAACCGATACACCAAGCAGTAACGGTGCTATCATTTTCCGTAACGATAACCCATCTGGTCTTCCAGAGAACGACGCGTCATTTGAAATTCCTGTTGTTTTTGAAAAACTGAAATAATCCAGAAATGTCCCTGTGTTGTAGATCATTTGCATCCATATGATTTATCATATGGAGAGTAAAAATGTTACTATATTTGTAATGCAGGTAAAGGAAATATGGAGAGAGCATGAACTCTGTAAGCAGGGGTATGTGGAACTCGTACCTGTAGACTGGGTTTTTAAGTATCGAGGCACTGATGTTTCCACAACAGCTGACCTAAAAAATGGAAATCTGTGCAGTCTTGATGACCTCTGGAACGACATCAAAGAAAACGGTCTCTTTGACCCGCTCATTGTACGTATGGGACGCACATCAAGAACACTTCGATTAGAAGCAGGGAACCATCGTATCCAAGTCCTCAAAGAACACGGTATAGACAAAGTTCCTGTTACGATAGAGATACGAGATGCTTGTGGTCCTGATGCACCAGAACCGTACAATGAAGGAACACACAACTTTGCCCTTGACGGTAGTGTTGTGTTACCAGAAACAGATGTCACTTATGCAAAACCAAGCACGATTTTCCCTGAACTACGTATATCTTTTGATACTGTAAACAACAATAATCATGAAAAATAGCACTAATGAATTTTCATTTATCTTAAAACCATCAGAGTATGGTGTGGGTGTTTTTGCTACTCATGGAATAGTAAAAGGAACTTTTTTGAGGTTATTTGGAGATGAAAAACTACTTGAAAACCGCATACGAATACTTAGCACAAACGATGTACCAAAACCATTTGACGAGTACTGTATGGATAGAAGTGACACACTTGTATGTCCTGAAGATTTTGGAAACATGCCAGTTGGATGGTACTTAAACCACTCACAAAATGCTAATGCTGAACATAAAGACTATAACTGGTACGCAAAAAGAGATATTGCAGAGGGTGAAGAGATATTGATTGATTACAACACACTTGAAGAACCCAAAAAACCTAGCTACTACAAGAGTAGCTAGGTTTAAACAGTTCCTCACTTAATTAGTTTTCAGGTACTGCCTCTTTGTAGAGTTCAAAAAATGTTTTTCCATCTGCATTTTTGCAGTTCTTAAGTTCATCTTTGTTCTGGTCAGCTTTTTCCTGGTTCTCAGGTTGCTCTGGAGTGATCTCTGGATACCAGGTAAAGGTACCACTCTCCTTATCAAGTTCAGCAAACAACTGTGATCGCACAGAATCATCGTCGACATTAACGGTAATCTTCTTCACATCTCTGTCACCAGCGATTTGAATCGAAGTGATGTCAGAGCAATTAAACGTGGTATCACTTGCTTCCACTCTACTTGCAAACTTTTCATCAAGCACAACTTTGTTAGCGTTGCCACCATTACCACTTGATGACAAAACGTAGTACAACACGACTACACCTACTACCAACACAGCGATAATAATCTTTTTATTTTTAATGGTTTCCATATATCTATATTCTACTTGAAATACCTAAAAAGTTAAAAATTATTAACAATTGATTTGTTTGACACGTTATAAAGAAGCAGTATCATACTTCACGGACAGTAGTAAACCAGACAACTTTACCTAAAGGAAACATACATGAAAGCACAGAACGAGGTTAGCGAATTTCCCTGGCTCACACCCAAGCTTGGTGTACGTGGGCACTTGAGTATATGGTGCACCAAACTTGGGTCAACAATTAGAAACTTGTTTCACTTTTAATAATTATTTGATTTGCTTAAACAGCACACCTTGTTATGTCTGGTGTGCTGTTTTTTTATCTCACTACATCAACCTTAGTTTTCTAGATCCTCTTTCTTTGCGTCAAACTCCTCCTTACCTATTTCACCCTTAGCGTACCGTTCTTTCAAGATATTCATCGCATTGTCTGACCTTGATGGTGTGCTGTGCATCTTACTGTCGTGTGAGAAGTAGCGAACAAGCGCAACAATACTACCAATAAGCAATAGCCAGAAGATGAGGGCGACTATACCACCACCAAAGAGGCCGTAACCTCCGAGTCCATAGTTCATCATACCGTAATGATCGTTATACCTAGTAATGTTTGGCTCCCACCCGTATCCGTCCATCATGCTTGTTTGTGCGTGCACAAAGTAGGCACCACTTAAAACAAGTACAAGAGCAGAAGCAAGTAGTGTAAATGTTTTTTTCATACGAGTAATTTAATTGATAATTGCTTGTAATGATTAGTACGCACATGGTCATGCATTTCTTCCAGCAGAATGTTAGTTCTTCACTGCAATAACACCGTGATTCTTAAACCAAACAAGTACAGTAACAAGGGTTACGGCAATGATGAAGTACGCCATATATGCTTCATTGAGAATACAGAAAACATACACAGCACTCGCATAGAAGTACACATACGACAATCGCTGAACGCGTTTCCAATTTTTACCAAGCAAACGCTTTGAAAAGTTGTTTGACGTAACAAGCAACAGTACGGCTGCAATATCTGCAACGTGAACAAAGAGTGCAAAGTTGTTAAGTGACCAGTACGCGGAAGTGAGAAAACCTGACAGGTATCCACCTGCGTTGGTGATGAGTTTTGCAATAATGAACGAAACAATAATCGACGCAGAGAGTACACCCATACCTTTTCGTAGTATGACGAGTGGTCTGATCCATTTTACCTTTGTAAAAATATCAGCAAGTGGACGCACCATCATTACCAAAAACAAAGCAACATGCACAATGAGATACAACCAAAAATACACAGCATCGGTAAAGATAGCTGGTTTGAGCGCAAGTGTGGTAGGAAGAGTTGCGAGTAGTACGATCGAAACCACAAGAAGTGCTGTTTGTACTCGTGTGATCCATGTTATGTACGTTTTCATGTAATGTTTGTTACTTCTTTTCCATTCTGCAAAACTGCAAAAAACTGATAATTAGAACTAGGTGCTATTTCCTGTGCCTTTTCAACACCTTGTATGAGAAACAGCTTTGCAACTGCTTCGCATACCGCACCATCTGTGTGGATGATACTTGCCGACACTACTCCTGATACTGGGTTTCTCTGCACACGTGCATCGACAATGTGGTTTACACTTCCTTCTTTTGTTTGCCACGTACGAGCGTATGTACCACTTGTTGCAAGAGCAGTGTTGGTGAGTGTGACAGAAGTTTCTTTGTCACTCACAGGATTGTACAGTTGAAAGATGAACGCCCGCTGAAACTCGTCGTAACCTCGTGTAGTGAGGTCACCACCTAGGTTGATCACGAGACCTGCACATTTCTCTCCATATGTTTCCATGACAACATCTGCAAGTTTGGTAGAGAGGTATCCCTTGAGCATGCCACCAAAATCAAGCTGTTGATCTTTACCGATTCTGATACGGTTTACATCTTTATCTATTTGCACTCTGCCAGTGGCTGTACTGTACACATCAGTATCCTGTTCTCTAAGTGTACCCTTTATCTTTGTAAACGTGGTTGTATACCCGAGACGTGATACCTGCACGAGTGGGTTAAAGACGTTCTTCGTGAACTTATTGAGCTCCAAGCTACGAGTAAGCACTTGCATAAACTCATCACTCACCACAGCAGTTCCTTGCTTGTTGAGTAACGAAAGTTCACTCTCTTCCAAAAAGCGTGAGAAACGTAGTTCATAATTATGTATCATTTGAAACATACTTGATGCTATGTTTTGTGCCATTTGCTCATCCGTACATACCAAAGAAACAGATACTTCTGTTCCCATATGTCGTTCGTTGTATGAATACTCTTTCATGTTTTTAAGTAAAAGAAAATTGTTCTTACATGCGTACTAACGGTGGCGCAGATGTAAGTAGGTCATTCACCGTTAACAGAATCTATTACGCAATTCGTGTTGTAGAAATTTCAAAACACTTTTCACCTACCTACATTTCGCAATTATTGGCTTATAAACATAAAAAGTTTATGAAAAATAACGAAAAAAGTACGCTAATTGCAATACTTTTGGTGATTACGGCTGCTTTAGGCGGAGTGTTTATGTACAATAAACAAGCTGTAGATACAACTCAAAGTAGCGAGGCAACATATGTAACAGAGGTTACAACATCTGACACAAGTGCTTTCTTGGCTACTGATGATGAAGACACAAGTACTGTCTCTACTGACGAAGATACGACACAATCAAGTACAGTAAGTGCACAGACACAAAGTCGTCAATCAAGAGCTAGTTAAACAGCACATTTCACAAAAACACACTTTGGTTTTCTAAGGTGTGTTTTTGTAGTAGTGGTGTTACTTTTCAAACACGAGGTAAATGATCGCTAGGCTATTTACAGCCGCTTTGATAACCACTTCTTGGTGTTTGTTGAGTGAATGAGTAGGGAAGACACAACAAGCAATCACGCGCGTATTTTCAGGTCGTGATGTGTAGACCGAGTACTCCTTTGCACGCTCGTCGGTCAGAATAGCTTTATTGCTTATGGTCGGAATCACATTTGCCTGTGTATCACTACCATCTTTTACCTCTATATGTTCAGTGAGTGTCCTTCCACTTGCCTTATCAATGATACGTACGAGCACCCATTCCTCGGTGATAACAGAAAGTACATTGAGTGCTATCGATTTGAGTATTTTTTTAATGTCACGTTTGTTCTCAGGGAGTTTTGTTATCTCATCAAAGAGCGCTTCTACCTGCACAGTCTGTAGGTTGAGTGCACCAACATGACGCGCCAAATCATCATACTTGCTTCGCGTCTCACGAAGATGTCGTTCAAGGGAAGAGTAAATAATAAAACCTGCAATGGTAATAATGAGGAGACAAATACCTTCAAGCATCTCCTCAGTAACAACGGAAAAGCCATCATGGATGAGTGTTGGTGTAAAAAGTACCAAGAGGAGGAGGACTGTAAGTGCGGCAAAGTAAATGTAACGAATATAGGGAATAGTGTTTATGTTCCTCATGATTACATTGTAGACTTGTTGTGACTTGTTGCAAAGATATATGTGAAAAATACATGGTAAATAATGGCTATTTTTGCAACACGTAACTTGACTTATATATATACTATGTTATAATATAAAGAGTAGGTATTTAACAAAACTTAAGAAAAAGGGGGTAGTCATGGGAAGAATTCAAGAGTTGGAAGATCGATTTAAAGACGGACGAGACATCAGGAACATCGGCGGACAAAAATATTTTGTTCCGTTTTCACTTGAACTGCGTTTGCAGCGTGGTCTTGGAGTCGAAGAGTCACGGTGTGAATCGCCTGGATTCGTTCAAGGTATCCACACAAACCACACAGCACTTTCGACCACCAAACCACACATTTGGGGGGAGGAAGGATTCACACCTCAAGGATGTCCTGATGGAGAGACACGCATCCCATCTTCGATTGGCAAAGTTAAAGGTGGGATTGCTGACATTGAAGGAAATCCAATTGTTGACGATTTCTGGTTGATGTCAGATGATTCGGATGATTTAGAGATTTTCAGTCCATCTGATGACGCTGAAAATGAACAAATCATCAGGCGTACCGTGGCTAAACCTTGTAGTTTCTCAAGGTCTTCACGGCACATACCAGGAAGAAGATATGGTGTGAAGGGAAGAGCCCTCATGTGGGCAAAAAAAATAAGTACAAATATGGCGACCGTGTAATGATTATGGCGCTATACAGTTTGAAACGGGGGTGAATTCACCTCCGTTTTGTTTTTTTACTGAAACTTGAAGTGTTTGAGTGCTGGCATAATACTTGGAGCAAGTTTGTGTGCACGAAGCTCATTAAGGGGTATCCATGCCCATTCTCGTATGTCACTTCCGGGTACCACCTCTCCAATTCGCTTTGCCAAAAAATGCACTACAAGGTAGTCAACTCTACCATACTCTTTTACCTTTGTTGTATGAAAAATAAACGGCGTCTCATCAAGTATCTCAACATCAACACCAATCTCTTCTTTCGCTCTGTTTTTAGCATTTTCGATGAGGTCATGAGTAAAGTCCTGCACCTCACCACCACAAAATTTCCAGTAATCAGTATCACCGTGCTCGTCAAGAAGAACCTTACCATCTTCGACAATCACCGGACCTGAAGCAATAATTATTTTTGTATCCATAAGCAATATGTTTATTTTTTTGCAGTTACTATAAAGTTTGCAAAACCACTTTTACGTTTTACCTCTCTCACCATAGTATCCAAAAAACTATTTTTCTCAAAGAGTGATTGAAGTGCTCTCTTTGATAAAGAATGCACGAAGCGCTTTCTCTTCTTTTTTCCAAAGGTGATGATCATGTCACCAAGATCTAAGTCTGAGAGACCACAAAGTTTTCTACCTGTTTGTACTAGATGTTGCTTAAAAAACCGCCACTGTAAGGTGTTCCAGACAGTAAACACACAAGTACCTCCATGCTTCAAAACACGCTGCGCCTCAGAAACACACTGCATCCTATTTTTATGATCAGGCACATGATGTAGCATAGCTACCGAAAACACAACATCAAAAGTACCATCCTCAAAGGGAAGCGAGAGTGCGTCAGCATGAATAAAAGCACCTCGTGATCCTCTTTCTTTTTGTGCTATTGCGATAAGCTCTTTTGAAGAGTCTATACCTGTGTACTCAATATCTAGACCCTCAAAGAGATCAAGGAGGCGACCGTTACCGCAGCCAATATCAAGTATCTTAGAACCTGGTGTCACATACTCTTTTAGAAACTCAAGCTCACGCCAAAAAAACTTTCTCGTACCAGAAAACTCAGATGCATATGTGTCGTACTCGTCTCTTGAAAGTTTCAGAAGCGCTTGCGCTGTTTCCTTTTTCACTCAAACATACTATCATTGAATTCCATTAAAGATACAGCGATGCTTTTCGACGACATAAAAACAGAAAAAGACCTAGAACTGCTTAAGTGCAACATAATGCGTGATAAGAATTTGCACGCACACTTTATGGATATTCGAAAAAAGACCGCAACAACGTATGGACCTGACTTGAAACATGCTAGCAATCCAAACGATGAGAGGAGGATGCCATCAAACTCTGAGATGGTTGCCTACTACAAAGACTTGGTAAAAAAGGGTGAGCAAAAGCCATCAAAAGAAGTTGAGCAAATTTTACGGAAAATAAAAGTGCGCAGTAATTCCGGTGTTGCTGTTGTTTCGCTCTTAACAAAACCGTACCAATGTCCCGGAAGATGTATCTACTGCCCCTTTGAGAAGGAAATGCCGAAAAGCTACCTATCGAAAGAACCTGCTGCTGCACGAGCACTTGCCAACAACTTTGATCCCTATGCACAGGTACAAAACAGAATGCGAGCACTCGTGGCAAATGGACACCCTATAGATAAGCTTGAAGTTATTGTCATAGGTGGAACGTGGAGTGCATACGAGAAGGACTACCAGGAAGAGTTTATCTCTGAAATATTTCGTGCTGCCAACAACTTTACTAAGGGTGATGATGAGTATGAGACTGGCACTGAACTATCACTTGAAGAGCTGCAACAGGAGAATGAGACTGCTGGTGCTCGAATCATAGGTCTCTCTATTGAAACGCGACCTGATCATATAAACGAAGAGGAGTTGAATAGACTTCGATGGCTCGGTGTCACGAAGATAGAAATTGGTGTACAGCACTTACAGGATAGTGTTTTGTCATTCAATCAACGTGACATGACGGCAAAAGAAATTTCTGATGCAACTGAGCTCATGAGAAACGCTGGTTTCAAGGTGGTGTACCACATGATGCCAAATTTACCCGGCAGCACACCCGAGATGGATATACAAATGTTTGGTGATCTTTTTAATGGCAACAAGTACCATCCGGATATGCTCAAAATGTATCCTTGTGTCGTACTGAAAGGAAGCGTGCTCTACACCATGTGGGAGCGAGGTGAGTTCAAACCATACACTGACGATGAATTGATACATGTACTTCGTGAGGCGAAAAAACAGGTACCAAGGTACGTTCGTATCCTGCGAGTCATACGTGATATTCCGGCAAGTTACATCATTGCAGGAAGCAAGGTTTCTAACCTTCGACAAGTGATACTCGAAGATCAGAAAAAGCACAACTGGCAATGTGAGTGTATACGCTGTCGTGAGATCCGCAACAACCAAGTACAACTGGATGATTACGAACTGCAAACTATTGAGTACAACACCGTTACTGGAAAAGAGATTTTTCTTAGCTTTGAACACACATCTGAAAACAAGTGTGCAGCATTCTGTAGACTACGTTTACCTGACAAAGATGCTACCACTACATTCACAGGTAACTTAGAAGTCTTACGTGACGCTGCTATTGTACGGGAACTGCATACCTACGGACAGCTCATGAAAATCAAGAATAAGGGTGACCAGGGTCAGCATCGTGGTTTAGGTATGCGACTCATGCAGGAAGCAGAACGTATTGCACGTGAATCCGGTTGTAAAAAACTAGCAGTTATCTCAGGTGTTGGGGTACGTGAGTACTATAAGAACAAACTTGGGTACAAACTCGACCATACCTACATGGTGAAGACACTGTAGCAAAAAAGTATACAATTAAGGATATGGACGATGCTGCATTTGAAAAATTAGTTTGGGAGGGTATTGGTGAAATTCCAGAACCATTCCGTGACAAAATACAAAACGTTGCCTTTATTATTGAAGATGAACCAAGCAGAGCGCAACGAGAAAAGATGAAACTTGATAGTCACCACACACTCCTTGGACTCTACGAAGGGGTACCACAAACAAGACGCGGAGTGCACTACTACATGGTGCTTCCTGACAAGATAACTATCTTTAAGAAACCGATCCTCCATGCAGCACAGAACATACCTGAGCGGGTGCGTGAAGAGGTTGCAGAAACAGTATGGCATGAGATAGGACACCACTTTGGACTCAATGAAAGAGAGGTACGAGCACGTGAACAAGAGCGTCGTGCTGCACGTAAAAAAGAAAAATAGTTTTTCATAAAAAGTGTTTGGTTCAACTACACAACCGCTTATATACTAACTAGATGAAGGTTAGCAAGGTTGGCAAAACACTAGGGCTGTTTGTCTTACTGATACAGCTCGTTTTTGTATATGTACTCATCACCACAGAAAAACACGGTGGCACACTTCCTCCTATCTTTGGAACAGTAAAGAATCAAACAGAGCAACCATACCTGCATGTAGAAGAAGTCGTGTATGTAAAAGAAACTATCGATGATAAAGAAGTTGAAGTACCACTACCAGTCGAAAAAGTACTCTTTGAATATGTTGAGGTGAAAGATGGTTGTGGTCCACACTTTGAAGGTGAATGTTTACGTGTACGCGGTGGTCCAGGTACTGACTTTCCTGTTGTGTCACGTCTCAGAAACGGCATGGTTTTAAAAGTAGGTGGCAAGGTTGAACGTGACGGACAAACTTGGTACAAGATCATTTTTGACGAATGGTTGCGTTACCCAGAACGTATTACGAGTGACTGGTATGTTATTGCTGACTATGTCGACGTGCTCCTGGATGAAGGTGATAAGGAACTAGACGGCACAGTAGTACCTGAAACAAATAAACGAATCATTGTTGATCGCACTAAACAGGAACTCACAGCATATGAAGGTGACAACATATTTATGACAGCTAAAATTTCCACTGGCTTAGCGCTTACACCAACACCTGCAGGCACCTTTAAGATATACAAAAAAACACCAAGTAGGTACATGCAAGGGCCATTGCCATACCTTTCTGACAAGCAGTACTATGACCTACCTGGTGTACCATGGAACTTGTACTTTACAGAGGGAGGTGCTGTCATACACGGTGCCTACTGGCATGAAAGTTTTGGGTCACCGTACTCACATGGTTGCGTCAATCTGCCACCTGATACGGCAAGACTGATCTACTCATGGGCTAATCTTGGTACAACAGTAACAGTGCACGATTAGTTGCAACAAAGCACTTTAACTTTATTGCTTGTAAATACTGTAACTTTTTATACAGTATATGTGTTACAAATCGTAACTATGCATAAGGAAAACATTACACTAAAACTTTTACTTATTGGTGCAATTGCCGCACTATGTCTCATTGCAAGCTTCGTGGTGCAGGGTGTTACCTTTGAACGTGAGAGTAGACATAATGAGGTGCAAGATGAGATAGGTGCAACATGGGGCACTGACCAAACAGTACTCGGTCCAATACTTGTTGCAAATAGCAATGACCGAACTTCTTTTGTTTTACCTAACAGTTTAGAAATTGAAAGTGAACTTACACCAGAACTACGCAGACGAGGTATCTACGAAACCGTGATCTACTATGAGAAACTGCATTTGCATGGGTCTTTCAGACATACCGATATCTCCACACTACCAAGCAATGTCCCGGTAAAACTTGTTATTGTACTGACCGATACGAGGAGTATTGAGGAAATCGCCATTCTCACTTGGAATGAGAATGAGGTAACTCTCAATCCAGGTACTACTGTAGATGCGCTAGGTAACACTGGTGTTCACACCTTACTACCTGCAACCTTACTGCGTGACAATCCCACTTTTTCATTAGATATCACCTTAAAGGGAAGTGAGAATGTTGCTTTTGTCCCTGTTGGTGAAGAAACGGTTGTGAACGTTGCTTCACCATGGCAGCTACCGAGTTTTGATGGTGCGTATCTACCAGCCACACATGCGATTACTGATGATGGTTTTAATGCAACCTGGAAGGTGTCAGCATTCGGTAGGTCATACCCACAAACTTGGACGGTTGAGAATAGTAAGGTACATCAAACATACAGTGAGTTCATGAACTCTAGCTTTGGTGTCACACTCAATACCGGTATTGATATGTATACATTGATCTCACGAAGCATCAGATATGCAGTACTGTTCATACTCATCACCTTTACCGCTTTCTTTCTCTTTGAAACACTACGATCACTTCGAGTACATCCTGTTCAGTATTTCTTGGTTGGTGCCTCACTTGCACTCTTCTACCTACTCCTCCTCTCTATGACTGAGCATATTGGTTTTGCGTACGCATACCTCATCTCTTCCATACTGGTAGTGATACTCATCACAACATACAGTATAAGCGTCCTCAAACAAAAAAAACGAGCGTTCTCTATCTTTACCTTACTTTCGGTACTCTACGCTTACCTGTACTTTGTACTCAACCTAGAGGACTACGCACTACTCTTTGGTACACTCCTTGTATTTACACTCCTTGGAACCGTCATGTATCTCACCAGAAATGTTGACTGGTACAATGAAAATAAGTGTGAAAACTAGCACAGACTCCCCTAAAGGCAGTTAATGATTACTTTTACTATTTTTTTATAGAAATCTTTGTGTTGCTGCAAAAATGTATGCAAGATGTTCAGCTGCAGTACGTCACGACATATGTATGGACAAGTACTAAAAGTGTGTAAAAGTGTATATATGTATCGATACAAGGTGAAAGAGAATATATTAATCACACCGAGTGTTCGTTTGCTAACACTCTCGCCCTTTAGTGCATCGCAAAAACAACTCCTCTATAGACCTGGTCAGTATGCAGCAATTAGTCTTCATGACCACAAAAGACCTACAACAACAAGGTGTTTTTCACTAGTCTCTTCACCTACTCGTGGCTCTGATATTCAGTTTAGTATTCGTGTGAAAGGGAAGTATACATCAGCACTAGAGCGCCTTGAGCAAGGTGATAGAGTAGATGTACGAGGTGCGTTTGGTTTATTTGTCTTCAATGAACAAGAACAACATGATCTTGTGTTTTTTGCTGGAGGTATTGGAATAGCACCATTTATTGGCATGCTGCGATATGCAGCAGATGTGCAGACGCAACAGAACATACACCTTGTATACAGCACTAGAAACAAAACTGATATAGCTTTTCTTCCAGAACTCATAGCTCTTGAAGAGAAGCTTCCTAAGCTTCGTGTTACCTATGTACTAGGAGAAGGTGGTGAGCAAGGTATGGAAGGATTGCATGTATTTCAAGGTAGGGTAGATGAAACAATTGTTAATGATCTAGACCTAGTGGGTGGTACAAGACAAAAAAAATACATGCTCTGCGGTCCACCACCATACATGGATGCGCTTTTTGCATTACTCAAGAAACAAGGTGTTCCAAAGAGGTACATACAGAGTGAATCCTTCAGTCAAAACACAGAAAAGCAAACAGAGACACGCATACATTGGCCTGCAAACGCATACGCACTATCTGGTCTTACCTTCGCAGTGTTTGCTGGACTCATTGCAGTAAACGATCTCAACAAAACACTTCCTAAGCTGGAAGGACAGTATAATGCACCCGAAGAAGACAGGAACGCTATTGCAACACAAGATACCTCTTTACTAGCAAAGGTACGTACCGTACCACCTCAAGTTGACACCGATCTTTCGCAAGAACCATTCTACGAGTACATTGAAAACGATGAGATTGTCGTGGTTACAGAACCAGCAGTTGCAACACAAGAACAACAGCAAGTAGTTACAACACCAACAGTAGCAACACCGGAACCAGTTGTTATAAAGAAAAAGATCATTGTTGAACCAACACCTACAACTATTGTCCAGGAACCACCAAGAACAACTGTATCATGACCAAGCAAACGTACATGCAATCCCTTGAAGCACTCGGTACTCATATCGAACTACGTCTAGTTGCTGACAGCAAACAAGCTGTCGAGCAACAGTTCCAATCCCTCTGGGACGAAGTCCGTTCATTTGAGAAACGCTTCAGTCGTTTTGACCCTGAGAGTGAACTCACGCAAATTAACCAAACAGCAGGAGCAGCAGTGCCTATTTCAAAGGAAATGTATGATTTGTTTATACTCTCAAAAAACTACAACACACTAACTAATGGTCACTTTAACCCACTATCACTTCCTGCAGTGCAACGTGCTGGCTACATACAGTCTCTGGTAAATGACTTTGCACCACTAGACTACACGAGTAGACGGGTCTGCAGTATGGATGAGGTTTCTATTAGTACTGGAACACTGACCATGCCATATGACTGTGCATTTGATTTTGGAGGAATTGGAAAAGGATATCTTGCTGACAGACTAGGACATTTCCTTGATGATTCTTCATATACAAACTACTGCTTATCAATCGGAGGTGACATACTCGCACATGGTAAGGACGCTGATAACACAGCATGGAAAGTGTATATACAATCAGCACAAGATCGAAGTTTGGATATTGCGACACATACCTGCAACAAAAGCACGGCAGGTATAGCAACATCAGGATATACAAGGATATACAACAATGTAACACAAGAACATATCATCTCCGATCAGAAACCTATGGTGGGCAAGATATTTAGTATGTGTACCGTTGTTGCAGATAGTGCAACCGATGCAGATGTGTTTGCTACGTACGTACTCACCTTTGGTACACCAGCAGCTAAAAAACTGTTTAATGAAAAACGAGTACAGTCAGTCTTTCTACAAGGAGTAAGCGAGCAGGAAAACTTTATACTCGGTAATGGTATTGTGCTACTCAACAACAGTAACATTAAAGCGTATGAATAAACTACAGAAAAGCATCCTCTTTGCGGTATTTATAGCAGCACTTGCTTTAGTTTTTTACGCTCCAGGAACACAAGCGCAAACCACTACTGAAAATGCAAACGTGATTGTTGAAACTGTACCTGATTCTTCTATCGCATACGCACTCCTCGATCGTGTAAAACAATCATGGCCATGGTACGTAACTCGTGCCTCAGGACTCATTGCTGGTGTCCTTCTTATTATCCTCATACTCTCGGGAGTTGGTTTTATTACAGGAGGCACCTATCGTTTCCTTGAACCAATAACAGCATGGGCTACACATAAAGCACTCGGGATAGCACTCGTGATTGCAGTAATTATTCACATTGTTGCACTCTACTTTGATACGTTTGTGCACTTTGATATCGCCTCACTACTTGTACCCTTTGCATCTGACTATCAACCTGTTGAGTTTTTTGGTAAATCTTTTGGGTCACTCTATGTAGCAATGGGAATTTTGGCACTGTACGTTTTTCTCATTGTTGTAGTTACTTCACTTATCTGGTTGAGCACCAAACCAAAGCAATGGAAGGCAATTCACATACTCACCTATCTTGGTGCTGTCCTTGTCTTCATACACGGTTTGTATCTTGGAACTGACCTAGCTAGTGGACTACCGCGATTGCTCTGGATACTTGCTTTTCTTTTCGTAACCTACGGAATCATAAAAAGACTTTGGCGAGTTAAGACAACGTAAGTACATAGTATGAAAGAAAAAATCATCAAGTTTGCAAACCGCTTTCACCTACTATGGGTACTTTTTTATATGGTTCTGCTTGGATCTACAGCTACCTATGCCAAACACCTCTACGTTCAGTATGACAACGACCAGCTACCAAACGGGGAAATAGAGCTGTTAATCAACAAAGAGGCATATCAACTTGGTGAGGAGATTGTTTTCACTGTAGTGAACCACTTTCCAACTACTGTATACGTCACAAACCATTGTCCTGATGAACCTCTACATGTATTTAAGTGGGTAAACGAAGGATGGACTCAAATACACGATGTAGCAACAGAGGGGAACAGTGAGTGCTACACACAGGAAAGAAATGTGGCTATAGCTCCTGACAGTTCACGTAGTTACAATTTTAATGATTGGCAAAATCTCTTTAGTGATCCTGGAGTCTATAGAATTGCAATGGAAATTGACCACTACACTGATATACCATTTCAGGATTTTGTCATACTAGAACCTCAAGAGGTGGTACAAATCAAGAAAGATCCAACCTACGTTTACGTGCCAGCGAAAATTGAAGTGACACCAGAGGTAATAGAAACAGAAACACCAGAACCACAAACCGTTATTATTGAGGAGGTATACTATGAAGAAGAGGATAATAGTGAAGAAGATAATCAGTACTACGCAGATGAATATGAGAATGAAGAGGAACATGCTAGCACACTCGATACAGCACCATACAGGGATGCTTTACTAAAGGAGTATCCAGGTGCAAACATTACCAAACTCTCCCTAGAGGATGATGGACGAGCAGAGTTCAAGTTTATATACAACGGAAGAGAGTATGAAGGGAAAATGAACGCAAGCTACGTAATTGTTGACATAGAGTAAACAGTATTGCTATTTTTAGTAATATACATAAGACCTATGTACACGAGCAAGGAGGTGTGTATAATCGAATTATGTTTTGGCTTTCACAGCAGCAACAGCAGAACCAGCAGGAACTCAGTTCGTGCGGCTCTATTTGTGTTGTGTAGTTAGTAAAAGCAAACAAAACATAAATAAGAGCTGCCGAAGGCAGTTTTTTTGTTCTTTTTACAGCATATATTTTTACACTACGTGTGATAACACACATATAAAATCAGCATAAGGAGATACTCATGTCAGCCAACATTACTGTTATCGAGCATTCAGATGGTCATGTGGATATTTTTCCTAAAGCTATCAATGCAAAACCTTGTCAGTGTGTATTCGCACTACCCAACGAACTTGTACAGAAAGCATTTGCACGAGTTATGGGTTGTAATCACTGCTTAGTCGGTAAGAAAGATGGTAGCGACTGCAACACTTGTAGTCTGGTATTTTGCACCAAGTACAGAATTGCAACAAGAAGAAGTTGAAGTGTACGATTAGCTGTAACTTATATAAGAAGCCACCTGAAGTACAGGTGGCTTACTTTTTTTGCCTACGTACACAAGTTATGACTAAAGGAGTTTGTTTGGATCAAGTTTCCTACATCCTTCAATAACAAGGTAACCATCAGACATTACAGAAAGTACTTTTACTTTCTCACCATTGAGTAAGGTGATCTGCATATTTTCAACTATACCTTGCTCAGCAATGATGCTTAGACGTTTACGTACCTCTTGTTCACGTGTTGCAAGATGGTTGATTCTCGCATATTGCAATTGCATAGTATTAAAAAAACACTGACGTTTACATTTTTCTGCAACATTTACTGTCATATTGCCCCCATTTTCGTTAATGTAACCCATTATCTACTTTTCCATACGAAACAGTAACATATGAACATACTGTTTTACAAACAGATACTTTTTACTGTTTTTTTATGCACAATGTATGGCAAACGTATACAGTTTGAGGTGTATACTAAGCATATACGCACCTTAGGGGGCTGTTCATTGTATATGCGCTATAAATACGGACTTACAGAAAAAGAAGCAAAGGTACTACTCAAAAAGTACGGGTACAACGAAATACCTGAAAAAGTAGACACCTTTTTAGGGCACCTCCTAAAGAAACTTTATGGTCCTATTCCACTCATGATCGAGACAGCAGCAGTGCTCTCAGCTTTTTTGGGTGAATGGCATGATTTTGTTATTATCAGCTTTCTTTTTGTGGTGAACATTGGAGTAGATCTCCTACAAGAACACAAAGCAACAACCGCACTTGCTGCACTCAAGAAAAAACTTGCGAAACAAGCTCTCGTGCTTCGTGATGGTGTATACCACTACATTGATGCGCGATACCTTGTACCTGGTGACATAGTGAAGCTTAAAATCGGCGACATCGTACCTGCCGACGTTACACTTACCAAAGGTCCATACCTTCAAATAGATCAGTCTGCTCTCACTGGCGAGTCACTACCTGTCGATAAAGCAGTAGGTGACTCAGTGTATGGTAATGCAATTGTAAAGCTTGGTACCATGCTTGCAGAAGTAACTGCTACCGGTATTGAGTCATACTTTGGTAAAACAGCTGAACTTGTTACGAAAGCAGCAGAGGAGGAGGTAAGTCACTTTGAACGTGCTGTGCGACATATAGCTCAATTTTTAACAGCTTTCACAGGTATTCTCGCCCTCATTGTTTTTGCAGTTTCTATAAACAGAGGCGATCCTGTTGTTGAGACATTACATTTTGTACTTGTACTCCTCATTGCTTCAATTCCAGTTGCACTCCCAGCAGTTTTGTCAGTCACTATGGCAGTGGGTGCTGTTGCTATTTCAAAAATGAAAGCAATCGTTCGAAACATTTCTGCTATTGAGGAACTTGCAAGTATAGATGTGCTCTGCACGGACAAGACGGGTACGCTTACACAAAACATAATGACTGTTGAGTCGCTCATTACTTACTACGACTATACTGAAGAAGATCTTTGCGGTTATGCACTGCTTGCAAGTTCAAAAGAAAACAACGATCCAATAGAAACACCTATCTTTGAATACTTTTCAACACATTTTACTGATAGTTATCTGAAGACTTTTGAAACACAAGACTTTACACCGTTTGATCCGATCAAGAAGCACACTGAGGCGCATGTTTTACGAAATGGACATGAATCAGTTGCTATTATCAAAGGTGCACCGCAGGTAGTTCTCCAACACACTGGTGATGTTGCCATACAAAAGGATGCATCTGACACCGTCCTAGCACTTGCTGAAAAAGGTTACCGTACACTTGCAGTAGCTGCTCGTTACAACAACGATGAGCATTTTACGATTCTTGGACTCATACCCATGTATGACCCACTACACCCTGACTCAAAAAAAATCGTTCATGCTATAAAAAACAGTGGTGTGTCTATAAAAATGCTTACTGGTGACAATACTGCTATTGCACGACAAATTGCCGAGAAGTTGAGTATTGGAACAAAAATAATTGATACCAATGAACTTCGTGTTGGTGATGCATATCGCGAGTACGAGATACTAGGAAGCATTATCGCTCAACACTTAACACAACGCATGGGTGCCGAAATGTCTGATGAGGATGCCGCACTGTTTGGAAAGAAAGTGGCTCGTGATGTGCAGTATCAAATGCAAAACGTTGAACTGCAGGAAGGATTCATACGCCAACATGAGTCAGATATCATACAGACCATAGAACGTGCTGACGCATTTTCTGAGGTGCTACCAGAAGATAAGTACCTCATTATCGAAAAGCTTCAAAAAAATAACCATATTGTTGCAATGACAGGTGATGGTGTGAACGATGCACCAGCACTTAAAAAGGCAGATGTTGGTATAGCTGTTGCAAGTGCCACTGAAGCTGCACGTGCTGCTGCTGATCTTGTACTCTTAGAACCAGGGCTTTCAGTGATACACAAAGCTATTCGTACTGCACGTATGACCTTTGAACGTATGAAGGGTTACGCAACTTTTAGAATAGCTGAAACAATACGCATCATACTTTTCTTATCACTTTCAATACTCGTATTTGATTTTTATCCACTCACGGCAACAATGATCGTGATCTTAGCACTCCTGAACGATGTACCCGTCATGATGATTGCTTATGACAACGCACCAGTCACCAGAACGGTACAGAGGTGGAATATGCGTGAAGTCATTATCGTTTCAATTGTTCTTGGTATAACTGGTGTCATTTCATCATTTGCACTTTTTTATTGGCTCACTATACATGCATACCCACTTGCACTCATTCAGGCATTCCTTTTCCTTAAGCTCGACGTCGCAGGTCACTCAACTCTGTACCTTACTCGTACAGGAAAAAAGCATTTTTGGCATAAACCATACCCATCACTCAAGTTCTTTCTACCTGCATTTACGACCCGTATTATTGGAACACTTTTCGCTGTATATGGCATCTTCATGGAACCACTTGGTTGGAAGTACGCGATGTACATTTGGCTCTATGCATTTGCCTGGTGGCTTTTCAATGATTTTGCAAAGGTATATACCTATAAAATTATTGAACACAACAAAAAAGTAAAAATGCATCACATACCGACAGCGCAGCGAGTCTAATTATTTTCTTGCTGTAATTTACACAGTAGTTATACTATAAATGTATGAAAAAACACCCTAGGGACAGTGTAGTAGAGTACACTTGCACTATGCGTCCTGATGGTATCGTCTCACTTGGGCTGCGTGGAAATATTGACGAATCAACAGTTGATGAGCTTGCAAAGTGGGGTAAACTTGTCAAAAAGACACTACGTGAGGTACACAAAAAAACACCTGATCGTGTTCTCACTATTATGGATTGTACCCATGTTGATAAAGTAAGCGTTCATTGTTCCGGAGAACTTCATAAGTTACTAAGACACAACAAGCAGTATGTCACACGTACTGCTATTTTTGGAGCTAATACATTTTCTCAAGCAGTACTTGAAATGTCTATCTACATTACCGGTCGTACAAACATGAAGCTTTTCAAAACAAAGCGTGCCGCACTTGCGTGGTTACGGGAAGCTGACACTAATAAAAATAAGTAGACTAAATTCTCCTTTTTACAGAATACTATGCTAGTATTTTAATACTATGATAAACCAGCAAAAACAAAAACTATATATTATCATCGGTCTTACAGTACTGATTGTGATCTTACTAGTGTTCAATACAACAAAGCAGGCAACAGCACCAGTGGACACGAACGACCTTATTCTGAATAGCGCTGAGTCAACCACCACCGACGCAGTCATAGAAAACACAAGTGATACGGTAACTACTCCAACAGAACAAAATGTTACACCACCTGCAGAAAACACGACTCCCGTCACTACATCACCAGCATCAAAGACAGTTACCACCACACCAACACCTACCAACAACACTACAAAGGTTGTAGAGAATAATGATGCATACGTGAGTGACACATTGGCTGGTGATGACTCCAGACGCTGCACATGGATCGATAGTGATGGCAATGAGGGTGTTGCAGTGCAACTACTCAACGTAGTACGCACGGAAGTCAAAACAAAAGATGCAACCTATATCACTATCTACAAACCAACTGAATCGTACTTTTGGATAGATGGTGAACGTGAAGGTATCACTATACCTAGGAATGTTGATGGTTATGTAGTACTCACTGGGTACACACCATATAGCAAAATGCTCACATACCTGAACACAAACAGCAGAGTAAAATGTGATGCAAAAGTTATAAACGAGTCACACTTCACTCCACCTACAAACATCACCTTTACTGAAATTGTAAACAACTAGTTTTGTAATGAATACTACACAGACCTCACAAGGTTGTGTATAGCAAGGTTGAATCTTACTACAGCTATTGTATTGTTGCTGAGTATTATCCAGTAACAAAACACTATGACGATAGACGGAAAAGAGTACAAGGTTCGTGATCTCATGCGTGATGCTGTAATCATACAGAAGGACGCAGAACTCTCACATGCTCTCGAAGCACTCATAAAAGGGAAGAGTAACATCGCTGTTGTCGTTGATGACAACGGTGCATTACTTGGTGGCGTGAGTACGCTCGACATTATTCGTGCAATACTACCTGATTACATAGAGCAGGATCCAACAGCGGCACACTTTGCTGACACGGCAATGCTTCGTGAAGATACATTAAAGTCTGCTTCAACTTCAATTTCAAACTTCATTAACACGAAAGATGTTACCGTACACCCTGATGCAAACCTTCTCGAGGCAACGGTACTTTCCTGCATAAACGCACAGGGTAGAATTATTGTGGTTGATGATGAAAATAAGCCAGTAGGATTGCTTACACGTACTGAAATTAAGCAGGTGCTCGCAGCATTTCTCAACATAGAGAATAATTTAGAAGAATTTTGCAAGGATACCTCTTGCTAACATAAACGCGTATGGAACTTACACAGATTGTGAGCGTGGTTATTTTTGCTGTAACGTTCTTCTTTATTCTTACAGAAAAAATACACCGTGCTGTTATTGCACTCGCTGGAGCAGTGACCATGGTTGTTGTGGGCACCTTTATGGGCTTTTACAACATGGATCTTGCAGTTGAAGCTGTTGACTATAACACTATTGGGCTTCTCTTTGGCATGATGATGCTCGTTGCACTCTTAGAACAAACGGGTGTTTTCCAGTTTCTTGGTATCTACGTAGCAAGAAAAACAAAAGGGAATCCATGGAAGCTACTCTTGGCACTTGGTCTACTAACCGCCTTCCTCTCAATGGTGCTCGACAATGTCACCACCATCATCCTTATTACACCAATCACGATTGTTATTTCACGTCTCATTGGCATATCACCACTACCATTACTTCTTGCTGAAGCAATCCTTTCGAATGTTGGTGGTGCAGGTACGCTCGTTGGAGATCCACCAAATATTATGATCGGTTCAGCAGCAGGTTTTGGTTTTAACACCTTCCTTCTCTACTCTCTTCCTGTTGCACTCGCAGGTCTTGCGGCAATATTGCTTCTTTTTAAATTTGTCTTCAAAGAGCAACTTGCAACTGAACCAAAAGATGTGAGTCGACTTATGGAAATGGACCCAACCGAAGCAATTGAGGATATGAAAATGCTCAAGCAGTTGCTTGCTGTATTTGGTGGTGTCATAGCACTCTTCTTTGTACACAGTGCACTACACCTTGAGCCATCTGTTGTTGCACTCATGGGTGCTGCAATTGCACTTCTTGTTATTCGAGCAAAAGATGACCCACATGAGATTATCATTAAAACTGAGCTATCCGTACTCCTCTTTTTTGCATCGCTCTTCATTATAGTCGGTGGTCTGGAACATACTGAGGTGCTCGCTAAGATTGGTGAGTTTATAACTGGCACAGCTGAAAGTAACTTACTACTTACTGCAATCATTATTCTCTGGGTTTCTGCTATTCTGAGCGCTATTGTTGACAACATTCCATTTACAGTCGCTATGATTCCAATTATTGCATTTCTCGCAAAGGATGGTATTGATGTAAACCTTCTCTGGTGGGCACTTGTCTTTGGAGTTGGTTTTGGTGGTAATGGTACCCCAATCGGTTCATCAGCTGGTGTTATTGTTATGAGCAAATCAGAGGAAACTGATACTCCTATTACTTTCAAAAACTGGATGCAGTATGGATTACCAGCAACTCTTGTATCACTCGTTGTTGCAACGGGAGCAGTAACTGCAATGTACTACTTTAATCTTGTGTAAGTACTTCTTCATACACAAAACAGTAGCAGTAAAAGCAGTCACATGTGACTGCTTTTACTATTTGCAATACATTATCTACACATCTGGGTATACACTTGCCATATTTAAATAATGTTGTACTATTTTTTTAGAAAACTACAAAAAAGGGGGTTCAGGTGAACAATGAGAAAGACACAAAAAGAATTGAAGACGAAATCAAAATAAAAAAGATATATTGTCATATAGTCTCAATACAAAATAACGAGGAGGCATATTCTGAGATCAAACGTCTGAGAGAAATGATTAAAGAAAAAGTTAAACATCACTATTTTGTAGAGCAGATACATATGTTTGTCGGTGCTGATACGATGACACCGGACTTGAGTGAACGTATAGAAAATGCACCAAACATGTTTGTGTATGAAGCGTTTCGTCGTAAGCATATAATCATGCAAACACAGCATTTATGTGATTGGATGCGCTACCTGACGAAAATAAACCCCAAAATGCCTGATGTCATGCGATACATGGTCGAGGAAACACCTGCAAACCTTGGTGTAGTAAATAAACATCTTGCGGCAAGCAAGAAAGAGTAACCGCCCTTGGTAGTAGAGGGCGGTTTTACATTGGGTCTATGGGAGTATAATACAAACACATATGGAAATTGAAGAACTACATAAGAAAATCGAGGAGCAGGATAAGATCCTCAAAGAGATTTACACTTCTGTTGAGAAGACAAGGAGATACTTCCAAATAATGCTATGGGCAACAGTGATCACCTTTGTGCTACCACTCATAGCCATCATGTTTATTGCACCAATGGTTTTCAATACCTACCTCGACACCCTGAACAGTATTGTATAGCCCTCTTTGCATTCGCTATTTTGACCGCGTATACTTATAGCGTATGAAGAAAATTATATTTGCCCTCATAGTACTTTTAGCTATTGGAGGAGGCTACTACCTATTTTTTATTAAAGACACTGCCACGGTGAGCCAACAGGATGATGGCACACTTTTGGGTGGTGCACAGCCACTCAGTGACCCTGAGCCTGTAGTTGAGATACCAGTCGGCGATCCAGCACCAGTGCAGAGCAAAACAACCATCATCGGTTACTCTGTTAACGGCTACCCGATAACTGCGTACCACTATGGCACGGGTGACACTGAATTACTCTTCATTGGAGGCATGCATGGTGGTTATGAATGGAACACTATTCTTCTCTCATACCAACTCATGGATTACCTTGATGCAAATCCTGACGTTATACCTGAAAACATAAAAGTTACAGTTGTTCCTGTACTCAACCCAGATGGTCTCAAGGAAGTGGTTGGTACTACAGAACGTTTCTCACAGAGTGATGTTCCGACTGATGCAGCAGCAACAGTACCTGGACGCTTTAACGGTGACAATGTTGATATAAATAGAAACTTTGACTGTGATTGGCAGAGTACGGGTATCTGGCAAGATAAAACTGTTGATGCAGGTACAGCTATCCTTTCAGAGCCGGAAGCAAAAGCTGTTGCAGACTACATAGTAAACACTGATCCAGTAGCAGTGGTGGCATACTTCAGCTCAGCTGGTGGTGTGTACGCTTCTAACTGTCACAATGGCGTACTTTCAGGCACAGAAACAATACTCAACACGTACGCAAATGCATCCGGTTACCCTGCGTTTGACGAGTTTGACTTTTATGTTACAACCGGTGACATAACAAACTGGCTCGCTAAACAAGGCACTCCTGCAATTAGTGTGTTGCTCACAAACCACACCGATACTGAATGGTCAAAGAATAAGGCGGGTGTAGATGCACTTATTAACCTCTACGCACAGCAGTAATGATGGGGTTGAAAAAAGCACATATATTGGTAGCAATTGGTGTAATTATTGCTCTCGGATTTGCTATGTTCCAATTGTTTCTAAAGACTAAACCTCTCCCGGAAACAGTTGAGCTTACACCAGTAGTAGTTGATGAAATACCAGCACTAGAAAAGACTCGTATCACCACGATTGGACAGTCAGTAGAAGGAAGACCTATTACAGCATACGAGTATGGTACCGGTGAACGGCATATTCTCTTTGTAGGAGCTATTCACGGTGGTTACGAGTGGAACAGCGCACTGCTTGCGTACGACTACATGGACTACCTTGAATTACACATCAATGAACTGCCAGACAACGTGACTGTATCAATCATACCGGTACTCAATCCAGATGGTGTCTACATGGTGACGCACAAAGAGGGTAGGTTTACGCAAACAGATGTACTCTATGAAGATCAAACAATAGGAACAGGGCGCTTCAATGCAAACAATGTTGACCTCAACAGGAACTTTGCTTGTAAGTGGCAACCGAAAAGTACCTGGAGGGGTAACGAAGTAAGTGCTGGTACGAGTGCGTTTTCAGAACCTGAAGCACTTGCGCTTAAGGGATACGTGGAAACCTACCAACCAGATGGTGTTATCTTTTGGCACAGTCAATCAAACGCTGTTTATGCTTCAGAATGTGAAAACGGCATACTCCCAGGCACCATTGACCTCATGAACTCGTATGCGACTGCAGCAGGGTACAAGTCAGTTGCAACTTTTGATGCCTATCCAGTAACTGGTGATGCGGAAGGATGGCTTGCAAGTATTGGCATACCAGCAATCACTGTTGAGCTTGCTACTCACGAAACACTAGAGTGGGAAAAGAATTTGAAAGGTATTGAAAATACGATAACGTTACTTGGTAAGTAACAAATACTACTATAGAAAAAACAAAAGAGTGGTCACCTGACCACTCTTTTTACTAAACGCCGAGATATTTTCAAAAATAACTTTTGTACTTGTGTATACTTACTACACCAAGCAACAATGTAGTGACACCGAGTACTACAAGAGAAGAACTCACCCCAAGATTACTAAGCGTAATGCCATAGAGTGCCATTACTATGCACTCAGCAACACCACGTGTTGCTGTACTGATAGATTGTACCGTTGCTTTATTCTCAGGTGTCAAATGAATATCGATCATGCTGATATGTAACGGCCCCATGAGTCCTCTTGCAACGTTTTGAAACAGTATCAAACTAGTCATTACTTTGCTCACCATAAGTCCCATTAAAATAATTGGGATGCAGATAATACAAAGCAGTAGAATGAGTACATGTTTCTCTTTCAGTAAGTTTTGTACCTTATGTGCAAAAAAACTTGCTGAACACGCAACAAGATTTAGAGTACAAAATAGAACACCGAAGTAGCGATACTCTAATCCCACGAGTTCAAAATAGGGATTATAGTTATAGAACCATATCTTAGAAGAAACTGTCAGTAGTGTAAAAAAACCAATGATCCACTTTACCTTCTTGTTATTTGCAACAAAGAAAAGACTCTTGATCATCAACCTCCATACACCAATGCATGTTTGAAGAACAACTATAAATACATGCTTCCTTACCCTCTGATTTACCACACTGATACTGTCCAGTTTTTTTGGTTCTGTAAAGAAACTGATACAAATAATCGACATTACCAAGCATGGTATTGAAAGATATAATGGTAAACGCATACTCACCTCAGCTAAAAAGCCACCGACAAGCGAGGTCCATGCAATTACAAATAATCCAATCCCATTTGCTCTTCCTTGGATCTTTGTGAGTTCTGACCCTCTACCTAACATATGAAGAGTATCACTAATGAATGCCCTATCCGCCCCTGAACACATTGAAAGACCGCACGAAAAAATAATATTTCCGATCCAAGCATCAACCAAAGAGTCCATTGTTGCAAACCAACACATGCCAATCGTTACAAAAATAGCACCGATCAGTATTGCATACTTTCTTCCTACGTAATCAGCGAAAGCACCTGATGGTATTTCTGTACCCGTATAGATCAGCATGACAACTGACTCCATAAAAAAGATCTGACTTAGGGTCATTCCTGCTAGTTGTTGCAGCGAAGATATAAGCACCACACCAAAGAACCAAGGGTCAATGAGTATTTCATACAAGTAGTACAACCGAATATTCCTTTCTAACCGTTTCCTCTTTAGACTATCCATTTCTTTCTCCTTTTTGAATTTTCAAAGAACGTACTAAAACAAAATCTCGGCTTTTGTTTAGCCGAGAGGTCTCAAGAAATGAATGTTTGTAAACTTTAGGTAGTTAAGACATCATGGCTAAACAAAAGGGTTTTCTGGTTCCCAATCATTACGAACGCAGAAAAACCATCCATAAAAATGGCTGGTGTACAAATATTCTTTTGTAGCTGATGTCGTTCCATCACTATCGATGACGTCGGTATTACATAATTCTTACACAACTCTACCGTCAGACATGGTAATGATGCGCTCAGCACGTTGTGCAAACTGTGGCTCATGAGTCACCATGAGGACGGTGATTCCTTGCTGATGCAACTCCTCGATGATACTGATAATGGTCTCACTGGTATCTGAATCAAGATTTGCTGTTGGCTCATCAGCAAAAAAAACCTCAGGTTTGTTCACAAGTGCTCGGGCAATAGAAACACGCTGCTGTTCGCCTCCAGAGAGCTGCGCTGGACGGTTATGAAGTCGATTCTTCAAACCCACACGTTCAAGCAAACCTTCTCCGATATGCAGACAATCATGGAGGCATCCGGTGTCCATAAAGTATGGCAACATGACGTTCTCAAGCGCTGTAAGCTCCGGTATGAGTGCATAATCCTGAAACACGTACCCAAACCTATTGAGACGTATATCCACACGCCGTGGGCGACTGTAGTGCGCCGTATCGTCACCATTTACCAGTACCTGCCCAGATGTGGGTCTATCGAGCAGACTAAGCAGATGGAGAAGGGTACTCTTTCCTGAACCGGACTTACCGTCTATAGCAACAAACTCACCTTTGTACACCTCTATGGAAACACCGTTCACTGCCTTAGTTACCACTTCACCTACCTGGTATCGTTTTACAAGATCAACTGTTTGTATAATTGGTTTATCCATACTAACGTCCCAAAATTGCATTAATGGTATTTTTCTGCACTATCATTCGGGCGGGCAAGTACCCTGCAAAAAGCGTAGTGACAATGAGTACAAGTGAACGAATCAAGGTGTCAAACAGAGGAGCAACGAGCACACCATCTGAAAAAGGGAAGTCGATTGGATGCACTGCAATGTATGGTGCAATTACAAAATAGAGCAATAAGATACCAAGACAGATACCTACTGTTGCATAAAACAGTGCAAGGAAAACATACGATGACTGTATAGCTAAACGATTTATACCTATACCTTTCAAAATGCCAATCTCTTTTTGCCTATTGAGCGCAATAACAAAGATCATAATGAAGACCGTAATAGCGGCAACCACAACACCAACAAAACCAACACCGTCGCCTAGGAGACTAAAGGTTTGTGTCACCTCATCAAGGAAGTGTCCCTGTGCCTCACCGGGTACCTGTATGGTTGCATAGTTCACCATACCCAAATTCTTGAATGCATCACGCCAAGCAACATTATCGACACCATCTTTGAGCCGTACAGCAATCTCATCTTTTTTATCCTCACTGCGATTCAAAATACTGCGAAGCTGCTGTTCATGCATAAAGATTCTGCGTGCATTTTCTCCCACCTTACCATCAAGTACCCCAACAACCGTGTACTCACCTGTGATACCATTTATGGTAATACGCACCTTTGTTCCAGGATGTACATTCTCAAGTGTCCCTGACGTTTCAGGGGTACCACCTGACTCAGGGCCACCTCCTGCATACTGCTCTAAAAGCTGATCTCCCATCACAACCCCTTTAAGATCTGTATCAGTGAGAAACCTTCCTTCAGCCATAAGTCCACTAATATTTGTTACTGTATCTTCATCTTCAGGTACTACACCAACAGCAGTTACCGTTACTGTATCAGCAAGGTGTCCTGTTTTTGGCAACTCCTGAAAGTTGGCATGCACTGTTGCTGCGGTGAGATACCTGCCTGTATAAGCCTTGAAACCGGAAAGTGAACTAAGTGTATTTGCTACTAGGACTGACCGGTCAATGTGACGCTGATCCGGCAATGCAGTAATGAGAATATCACCCGCATACTCTCTCGCATACGTAGCAGTAGCACCCACGGGGAGTCCCACGAGTACACCACGCACTACGACTACATTGAGAAATGTAAGAAGCATAATCACCATGACCAAAAGTGAGGTCCAAAGAGAGCTACGCTTTAGGTACCGCAGTGCAAGGAAAAAACCAACGCGTAGTGAGCGAAGTGTCATGTATAAAGTATACCGTTATAGGCTATACTGGGCGCTCTAACTGTACACAGCACCTACTTCTCAAGATGAGCTAAGTATGCTTTGCTAAATATATATTTTAATACGTATTTAAATATATATTTAAATATGGAATTCACACTTGAAACAATTTTGTACTACCTCGTACTCGTAGATGCTATTGTTGCAAACCTCATCGCTTGGAGTGGCTATGGCACTATACTCAACAAGCGGTACACCATCTTTGGCAGCTTTTTACCTATCACAAAAGGATGGACTGCCTACTACCTTGTACTTGTCATCTGGCTTGGTATAGCACTTGCTCGTCTTCATATCATTGCTACTTTTTAAGTATACGTACTTAAATACATAAAGACCTGTACAAATTCTATACAGGTCTTTATATCTAATGTTACCTAGTTGTACCAATGGTCAAGAACCTCTGCTACATGATCATCAACTCGTTCAAGCAGTGCGTCTATTTCAACATCACTCAAATCATACTGTTCAGTCAAGTAATCAATCTTATCTTCAGCTCGTTCAGTTAAAAACTCTTCTGCTTCAGTCTCCGTAATATCTTGTTCTTCCAATATTTCTGTAAGTGTTACACCGTCTCTGCGAAGCTCGCGCAACTCATCTTTGTCTATACCAAGAAAATCCTCAAAAGCGGCAGCTTGTTCATCCCGAATAGCATCACGCATTGCTTCCTGATCTTTGAAGTACTCAGCACGTTCCTCATCAGTCATTTCATCCAATTCACTCTTTTTTCTTTTGCGATACGTATCAATCTCTCCTTTTGTTAGTAATCCTCCTATATGTACAAAGCCACCACCTTGCATACCTTGACTTGCACGCCCAGCATTTTCAATAGCTCGCTGCGCAGTTTGCTCAACGTATGCTTCTGCGGTAGTTGCTGATGCTGCTAAAAAGAAGAGTAGGGCAAGTGATGCACCTGAAAGTTTAATAATTCTTTTCATGTTTATATGTTAGTTGTGTAAATGCAGATATGTAATGATTTGTACCTTAACCTGCCTTAGTTACTACGCAACGATCTGTATCACTCTTTCACATTGACATATATGCATATTTGTAGTATTATATAAAGATAACATGACAAAGATTAACCATTTTATGAAAAAATATTTATCACAAATAGCAATCATTTCAGTCCTATTCTGTTCTATGGCTGTACCTGCAGTAACTTCAGCAAGCTATACCTATAACGGAAGGACCTTTGCTACGTACACTGAGTATGTACGTTACGTGAAAGCGTACATGGAAGCATGGCGTATTGCACACGGTATCGATGAAGATACCACCAGTAGAAGCATTTCTGTAATTGAAAATACTTCAGTAAGTAATCGAGTAGAGGTAGACACACGTACTGCTACAGATGTTGGTGCAACAAGTGTACGACTTGTAGGTGATATTGACTTTAACCGTTCTGACCGAGCACGACCATGGTTTGATTACGGTACCAGCAAATACGACCTTTCAGAACGGGTTATACTTAATGTTCTCAAAAAGTCAGTTGATGGAAACGGTAACTTTAACATAAAAGCACAGGATCTTGATTCTGAAACAAAATACTACTATCGCGCAGCGGCAATTGATGAGGATGGCAACATTAGCTACGGATCAATAAAATCATTTACTACCGGCATTGATATTACAAAGAGTGATGCAGTAATCGATGTTGTCACCTCTTCAGCAACAAATATTGATGAAAATAGGGCAACACTTCGTGCAACCATATCCTTCAACAAGGAAGATGTGGCGTACGTATGGTTTGAGTATGGTGATGATGAAGATGATCTAGATAAAGACACACGAACTGTTGTACAACATGAAGATGACGGTAGAAATGTCGAAATCACCATTCAGGGACTTCGTGATGAAGAGAAGTACTACTTCCGGGCTGTTGCAGAAGATGACTATGGAGAGAAGACTTATGGTGTGACAAAATACTTTACCACCAGACGTGATATAGAAGATGAAAAGCCAATTGTCACAACAGGAAGTGCAACTGATGTTGAGGTACACAATGCAACCATATCAGGTTATGTTGACATGAATGATTACAGGAACGGTATTACCTTCCTGATATACGGAGAGGATCGAGACGAACTTAACGATGTCCGTTACGAAGAGCAATACGACGACATTCGTGAAAGAGGAGATGATCTTCAAAAGGTATTACTTGATGATGACCTTGATAAGTACGATGAATACGAGTACACACTTGAAGGTCTAGATTTGTATACGACACACTACTACGCAATTGGTGTTGAATATGAAGATAGTGAAGGAAATGATGTTATAAAACTTGGATCAATACGATCATTCAGAACTGCAAATCGTTAAATACAAACAACATAAAGATCAAAGAAAAAGGAGTAACGCTAGTTACTCCTTTTTTCGAATGTTTCTTCATCCTCAACTTTCTTTTTCTTTTGATAAAAGTATGCAATTCCAGCAAGGAATGCTACAAGAAGGATAATATCGACAAACATACTAACGAAGTTTAACTGCAGTGCCGTATGCAAGAATTTCGGCTGCACCCTGTGTGATAATAGAGGTAGTTATACGTACGTTTAGTACTGCATCAGCTCCGAGTTTAACAGCATCAAGCTCCATCCTTTGCAACGCTTGTTCACGTGCATCAGCTTGCAACTTGGTATACTCATCCAACTCACCACCAACGATATTTTTGAACATAGCGGTAATGTCTCTTCCGATATTGCGAGCGCGTACCGTACTGCCACGTGCAATACCAAGCACCTCAGAGGTCTCCCTTCCAGGCACATACTCAGTAGTTGTTAAGATCATAGTACTCATTTTTGTTTTCTTTAATCATACTTAGCATACCATGTATATCAACAAGGTTTATAAAAAATCAACATATTTCGTGGTATATTACTCCATATGAAAAACATCGTAGCTATCACACTTGCGGTTCTTACATTACTCTTAGTAGGTTTTTTAGCAAAATCATTTATACCAAAAGAGGGTGCATTATCAGCATTTTTACGACCGACATTCAGTGGATCATATACCATGATGCTTACATCTAGTGAAGATGTAGATGAACCATACACCATAACCATTGGTCCTACTGATGAGGAATCTGCTTCATTCGAGGTCACCTCTACACAGGGACAATACTATGATGAACAAGGAAGGTTAGCACTAACTGTTCTTGTGCAAAACGTTGATAAAGATGATATGCCTCTTTTGAAAGAAAAGGCGTGGGCACGCTACCAGTCGCCTTCGCGAGTTGGGCTTTCAGAACAGTACAACAAAAATGGCCATGATGTATATGTTTCGTTTAGAAAGCTGGAAGAGGATGAGGATACTAGCGCTATGCTCACCATGGGGAGTGGGTATGTTTTCTTCTCTGAGGATGATGTGGTAGTAACTTACTCGATCTTTAACCCGCGACTTTACGCATGTGAGGATCAATGGAACCCAGAAACCTGTCTTTACGATGAAAACAGGGCACTTCCTACCATGGATGACGATAAAGCAATAGCAAATCAAATTATTGATTTCTACACACAGTAGTGTTGACAATTATTAATTAATGTGCTAGTATAGAGTACATGAATATGAAAAATATAACACAAAGCTTACTTATCGTTGCTGGAATGGCTATTTTTCCATTTAGTCTAACGTACGCACAAAGCCCTGATTTATCGTACATAGATAATGGAGTACAAGCGATCGCTGAACTAATAACCCAGTTGATCCCACTTGCAATCGCACTTGGCTTACTCTTTTTCATTTGGGGTCTCGTGCAATTTATCATTGCATCTGGTGATTCAGAAGCAGCTGCTGAAGGTAAACGTAAAATGGTTTGGGGTATTTTCGCACTATTCGTTATGGTTTCTGTTTGGGGATTAGTAGATATTCTTGCAGAGATGGTAGGCGTTGAGGTTGGCGGAACAATTGATATTCCATCGGTTAACATATAAACCGTTACTAAACTACAAATTATTACAAAAAATGCACCTACTAGGTGCATTTTTTGTTGTGAAATCACCTTCTCACGTGTACCATAGAGCTACCTATGAGCGACCAAGTGCAGGAAATCAAAGATAAACTCAACATTGTTGATGTTGTTGGTCAGTACGCAAAACTCACAAAAGCAGGAAAAAACTATAAAGGACTTTCTCCTTTTACTAATGAAAAAACACCAAGCTTCTTTGTCAGTCCAGATAAGGGAATGTACTACGACTTTTCTACGAGTCAGGGTGGCGACATATTTTCCTTTGTACAAAAAATGGAAGGTGTTGATTTTAAAGGCGCCTTGAAAATTCTTGCTGATAAAGCAGGTGTACAGTTGCAACATGAACATCAAGCATCACGTGATGCACGTGACCGTCTCTATGCAATAACGGAAGAAGCATGTCGCTTTTTTGAAACAAAACTTAGTGAAGAAAAACCTGCCCAAGATTACCTACAAAAACGTGGTCTTGAAATGGCAACCATGCGAAGTTTTCGACTTGGCTATGCTCCGGCAGTTTGGCAGGCACTTCATGAGCACCTTACCAGAATGAAGTACACAGAAACAGAAATGGAACGTGCTGGTCTCATAAAAAAAGGTGAGAGTGGTAGGTACTATGACCGTTTTCGCTCACGCATCATATTTCCTATCATGGACAGCACAGGTAGGGTTGTTGCATTTAGTGGCAGAATATTTGGTGAAGCCGCTGAGGATAAAAACAATGCAAAGTACCTCAACTCTCCTGAAACACAACTTTTTGATAAAAGCAGGATACTGTATGGCTACGATAAGGCAAAACAGCACATACGAAAGTATGATTTTGCAATTCTTGTTGAGGGACAAATGGATATTGTCATGTGTCATCAAGCTGGATACGGTAACACTGTAGCTGTCTCAGGCACAGGACTTACGGAGCAACACCTTACCCTTATAGACCGACTTACAAAAAAAATTGTAACTGCCTTTGATGCTGACCCTGCCGGTATTGCTTCGAGTGGAAGAGCGGCAATCTTAGCACTCAAGCGAGGTATCGACCTCAAGGTTGCAAAGGTTCCCCTAGGTAAAGATCCAGCTGACTGTATCCTTGAAGACGTTTCAGCATGGAAGGAAGCAATCAAAGGAGCAGTGCATATAGTAGACTTTTACCTCACAACACTTATCGATAGGTCAAGAGAAGCATCATGGGATAACAGGAAGTTACTCCTTGAAGCACAGAACTTAGTATACCCGTACGTGGCACTTATACAGAGTGCCACTGATCAGGCACACTTTGTTCAACGAGTTGCAAACATGCTAGGTATACCTGAAGAAGCGGTGTACACCGATATACGTACTCTAAAAAGTGCCACTAGCTACGGTGTGCCAAGAGGTACACAAGGTCAGAGACCTGAAGTACAAAAAAACACTTTTTCTAGAAAAAAAGATCTAGAAAAAACAATAGCAGGTATTCTTTTTTGGCAGGATGGCTTAGAAAAAAAAGATGTCACCACTGATGAAGTATCAAAACTTGAAGAGTCCATGCATCTTTCATATGCAGACTTACTTTCCAAATATACTGAGGAAAAGGAAACGCTCGCAATGCAAGCAGAAATCATTTGTGAGCAACCTGAGTCACCACTTGGTCGACTCACAGAACTCAGTAAAGAACTTTCTAAAATGACCATGGTAGAAAAACTTGCTGACCTCATGCGTAGACTCCGTGAAGCAGAAGCACGCAACGATACACAAGAAACTGAATTACTCATCAAAGAAGTCACAGGGCTTTCAAAACTTAAGGAGACACTTGAACATATGTAAAGAGTACTATATACTCATCGTAACCATTACACATGGCTGCTAAAACATTACATAAGAAAAAAGCGTCCAAAAAAACGGTCGCCAAAAAGGCGTCTGTAAAAAAAACAGTAACCAAAACAAAAGCTGCACAGGCAGCTAAAAAGGTTACAAAAACAAAGGCGACAGTAAAGACCAAAAGGCCTGTCGCGAAAAAAAAGAATACTACCGCTAAAGCGGGACGAGCTGCAACCAAAAAGGTGGCGGCGGTCAAAAAAAAGAAATTGACCGGTAAACAGCTCAAAAAAGTTGTGAAGGAAAAAGCGGCTAAAGCAAAGCAAGTCGCTAAAAAGAGTGTGCCAAAGAAAGCAGCTCCAAAGAAAGCTGTTGCTAAAAAGAAAGCAACAGTAAAACTTTCACCTAAACAACAAGAACAGCATAATAAGGTTGAAAATCTCCTCCAAAAAGGAAGAGAGCGTGGTTATGTTATCTATGACGAGATACTTCGTGAGTTTCCTCGAATTGAAGATGACATTACCTTACTGGATGACCTGTACGATAAGCTCAATGCAGCAAGCATTGATGTTATTGAAGGTGGTAACATTTTGAGTGATGAAAAGATCCTCACACCAAGTGAAAAGAACACATACCACCGACATGCACGAAACTCTGCTCATGATTCCATACAAATGTACCTTCGTGAGATAGGACAGTACCATCTTTTGAACGTACAAGAGGAACGTGCATTGGCAAAACGCGTCATGGAAGGTGAAGAAGAGGCAAGAAACTTACTTGCTCGATCAAACCTGCGACTCGTTGTTTCTATTGCAAAACGCTACATTGGTAGAAGTCCTGATCTTACACTCCTTGACCTTATTCAGGAGGGTAATATCGGACTCTTTAAAGCAGTAGATAAGTTTGACTATACAAAGGGGTACAAGTTCTCTACCTATGCCACTTGGTGGATACGACAGGCGATAACACGCGCACTCGCTGATCAGTCAAGAACTATTCGTATTCCAGTGCACATGGTAGAAACGATCACTAAGTACAAGCAAGTGTTCAGACGACTTTCACAAGACCTTGGTCGTGACCCGTCGCAGGAGGAAGTTGCTATCGAAATGGGTATAGAGGTAGACAAGATATACCTCATTGAAAAGATCAGTCAGGATACCATCTCGCTTGAAAGTCCTGTAGGTGACGCAGACGACGACAGAAGTGTACTCCGTGACTTCATTAAAGATGAGACGATGGATAGTCCGGATCAGGATACCGCACATAAGATCCTCACTGAACAGCTACACACAATACTCGACTTCCTATCTCCAAAAGAACGTAAGATTCTTGTGCTTCGGCACGGACTGGAGGATGGTATTTACCATACCCTTGAAGAGGTCGGTCGTGAGTTTGGTGTTACCCGTGAACGTATTCGACAAATTGAAGCAAAAGCTATTGAGAAAATACGGCATCACGAAATGGCACGTTGCCTACGTAACTACTAGTAAAAATCACAATACACCCTGAGACATCTCAGGGTGTATTTATGTAATTAAAAAAACTTTTCTGCTCCGTGCTATACTCTCTCCATGCAGAATACCTCAAAAGAGTTTGATCGCCTCTACAGCATGCTCAACCGTGAACAAAAGCGTGCAGTAGATACCACTGAGGGTCCTGTCATGGTTATTGCAGGTCCAGGGACAGGGAAAACACAAATTCTCACATTACGCATTGCAAACATCCTCAAGAACAGTGATGTTCCTGCTGATGCTATACTAGCACTCACTTTTACTAACGCTGCTGCTGCAAACATGCGCAAGCGTCTCGTGTCAATAATAGGAAGTGATGGTTACCAAGTTTCCATCTTTACCTTTCACAGCTTTGCTAACCATCTCATCGACACCTATCCGGAACGCTTTGAGCAGATCATAGGAAGAAGTAACTGTAGTGAAGTAGAACGTATTGATATTGTTCGTAGCATCATTGACGGTGGACACTTTGAAATACTTAAACCGATCAATGAACCGTATCACAATGTCCCTAAAATAATCAGTGCACTCTCAAGTCTCAAACGCGAAGGACTTACACCTAAGACATTTGCTGAGTGGGTAGAACAGGAACGAACTACTTTTCAAAGCAGGGATGACCTCTACCATACTAAAGGGGCACATAAGGGAAAAATGAAAGGGGCCTGTCAGAAGGAGCAACGTACCATAGAAAAAAATGAAGAGCTCAGCTACCTTTTTGGACGCTACCAAGATGAACTTGCACGAAGGAAACGATATGATTTTGACGACTCACTCCTCATGCTGATTGAGGCAATGGATACTCATGAAGACTTTCTCCGTGAACTGCAAGAAGAGTACCAGTACTTTCTTGTTGATGAACATCAAGATACCAATGGTGCACAAAACCGTATTCTAGAACTTTTAGCAACCTACTTTGATTCTCCAAACCTCTTTGTGGTTGGTGATGAAAAGCAGGCAATTTTTCGTTTTCAAGGCGCTTCACTTTCAAACTTTCTCTACTTTGAAAAGATGTTCACCAATGTCACGAGAATCACTCTTGAGACAAACTACCGAAGCCATCAAGGTGTTCTTGATGCTGCACACTCACTTATAAAGAAAAACAAAGACACCATTGATGCACCACTCATTGCTTATACACAGCCTCAAAAAAACCAGGACATTTCTGCAAAAATATACACGTTTGACGCTGACGATGAAGAGCTTCTCTATCTCGCAGAGTCAATAAAAGCACAAATACAAGAAGGGGTTCCCGCGCACGAAATAGCAGTCCTATTCAGAAACAATAGAGACGTTGAGTCAATTGCTGACTATTTTGAACGCCTCAATATTCCATTTCTCATTGAATCTGGTCATGGAGTACTTGATGATCCAGACATTCGAAAGCTCAATATGCTCTTACGAAGCATTGCTGACCTCACCGATGACGACTGTCTTGCAAAGCTACTCTTCATACACTTTCTCGGTATCGACGTACAAGATGTCTTCACCATACTCAAAACGGCACAAAAGGAAAAGGTTTCTGTTTTTGAAGTACTTACAAAACCTGGTATGTGCGAGTACACCAAACCGGAAGCGATTGCGTTGCTCGCAAAAAAAATAAAACGTTGGAAATCGATAGCTGAAAATGAACCTTTCCTCATTCTCTTTGAAACAGTAGTACGTGAGTCAGGTCTCCTTGAGCACATACAAAATTCATCATTCCATGCAGAGAAGTTTGATAAACTGGTGCGCCTTTTTGATGAAATGAAATCACATGTTTATCGAAACCCATTCTTTACACTTGATGACTATGAGGTGTTCCTGCGCATACTGGAGGAGCACAACCTCACCCTTGAAGCTAAGTCACGTCAGGTACCAAACTCTGTACGACTCATGACAGCACATAAGGCAAAAGGTCTTGAGTTTGACTACGTGTATATCATTAATAGCTACGACGGACACTGGGGTGGCAAACGGAAAGGGTCATACTTCACACTTCCATACCGGAGCGGTGCTACTGTTTTAATCGACGACGATACTGATGATGAACGTCGTCTCTTCTATGTGGCAATAACACGCGCCCGCAAAGATGTATTCATCAGTTACGCAGCACGGTCACCTGATGGTCGTGATCGTGTTCCGACACAGTTTATCGAAGAGATTACAGAGGACTGCAAAACCTACAAAACGGGGATTGAACTTGGCTATGCAGGAAAGCGTCCACCACTCTTTGTTGAACGACAAGGAAGACATGGTCGTGAAAAGTATCTTGAGTTTGTTAAGAGTGCGTTTGAAGAACGAGGACTTTCTGCAACAGCAGTCAACAACTTTTTAACCTGTCCATGGAGATGGTTCTATGAAAGTTTTTTTCATACACAGTTTGTTCCAACTGCACAACAACAGAAAGGTACTGCTGTACACCATGCACTGGAAGACTTCTTTAACATGAGAAATAGAAACCCTGATACGCCCGCACAGTTCCTTACTGATTCCTTTGCAAAGTACATGGAGGAGGCAGATATTGACCAACAAACACTTGAACGGATCATAAAAGAAATGACTGCGTCACTCACTGGGTGGCACAGCAAGTACTCTGGCACATGGGAAGAAAAAACAAAAAATGAACTCTTGGTGCGTGGGGTTCTACTTGATAATACTATACGTCTCACTGGTAAGTTTGACACCCTTATGTGTCTTGATGATCGTTGTCACGAGGTGCGAGTTGTCGACTACAAAACAGGTAAGCCTAGGAGTCGCAATGAGATAGAGGGTACCACACAGAGTGCAAAAAACACACCAGGCAGTGGTGGTTATAAACGTCAGCTTGTTTTTTATAAACTACTTCTCGATACGTTCAATGAAGGACAGTATCGCATGAAGGAAGCTGTTCTTGATTTTCTTGAACCAATGGCAAGTGGTAACTACAAGAAAGAGGTGTTTGAGATCACCAATGTTGAGGTTGAGGAGCTCAAAACAACCATACGTGACATAGCTCAAAAAATAACATCACTTTCATTCTGGGATGAACGTTGTGGTGATCCTGAGTGTAGTGCATGTGCACTTCGAGACATGATGGATACTAGTGAAAAGAACTAGTCTGTGATAATGCCATCAAGAATACTACCTGCACCTGAGCTTGGTGCAGGGGTTGTCACAGGTGTAGGAGTTGGGGTTGGTGTACTAGAACTAGTACTTGCTGTAGTACTTGCGAACATTGCATCAAAATCATTCATGTATTCACGACCAACAGAGGATGATTTGTCTGGTGACATAATTTCATTAACACCATAGGCACGAACCGCATCTTGTAGAGCTATCGCAAGAACACGGTACGGTTGTGCACCTTGATACACAAAGCGACCATCTGGTGTTTCAACGATAGTATATGGTGTACCTTGCGCACCTGCAGTCATACCTTCCTCAAAATCCTCTTGTACACCATCCATAAGTTCATTTGAACGCATACAGGTAACAAATGTTTGTCTGTTTACACCAACACTTGCTGCAAGCTCCACGAGCGTACTTGCACTAAGTGGGTTGAGTGGGTCAGCATTTTCAAATAGAAGATTGGTGTATGCCCAAAACGCATCATTACCAAGTTCTGAAGCAACACACTCGCTTGCGAGCGCATACATTGGTGCTTCTGGATGAAGCTGCACATACGGTAAATGTCTAAAGACCCAAGCCATTTTTCCATCACCTCCATACACCTGCGTCAAAAGTCGCATTGTTTTATGGTAATCCTTACAGTACGTACAACCAAAATCAGAGTATACAAAAAATACAATAGGTGCCTTGGGGTTGCCAAGAATATGATCGTCAGGTTGTATACCACGCACAAAGCTTAAATCTTCAAGTGCAGCTTGTTCAGCCGCAGCTTCTTGCTCTTGTTCTGCATCTTTTGCAATACCATGGTACTTTGCATACACAAGACCAATGACCGCAAGACAAACAAAAAAGGTAAAGACAATAAAACGATATTTCTGTAACATGGTTAAATGTTTGGTTTACTGATACTCTATAGTGTACCATTTATACCGTATGACATACATTGACGCACTCATACTTGGCCTACTGCAAGGTGTAACAGAATTTCTACCGGTTTCCTCAACAGGACACCTGGTTATTGCACATGAACTACTCGGTATGGAAACAGACCCAGGTCTTGCGGTTGATGCTACCCTACACTTTGCAACAGTTCTCGCGGTCCTCATCTACTTCAGAAAAGATATCTATAAACTGCTCCAGTCATTGTTTGACCTGCTCAGAAGAAAAGAGGTTGAAACAAGTAACAAAACACTACTGTATGGACTCATTGTCGGCACCATACCAGCTGTTGTTCTTGGTTTGTTGCTTGAAAGTAAAATAGAAACAATTTTCCGTGAACCAAAGTTTGTGGCATGGATACTCATACTTGGCTCACTGCTTTTCCTTTACGCAGAACGTGTCACAAAAAGATTTACCAAACACAAAGAACTCACTGTAAAAACTGCCACCACTGTTGGCTTCTTCCAGTCACTTGCACTCTTACCAGGTATGTCACGCTCAGGTGCCACCATCTCAGGTGGTATGCTCATGGGTCTCAGCAGGGAACAATCTGCACGTTTTGCCTTCCTACTTTCTATTCCAGTTATTTTTGGTGCAGGGTTACTGAAACTCATAGAACTTGGTGAAGCAGGGCTTCCACAAAGTGAATGGTTCATTATACTTTTTGCTTCACTTGTTGCTTTTTCATCTGGACTTCTCTGCATCCACTATTTACTACGTTTTCTCAAGAACCACACGCTACATGTGTTTGTGATTTATCGAATAGTACTTGCGTTCGTGGTATTTCTCTTTATCTAATTTAAGCGGAGTTCTCACTTCTCAATAAGCATTCTCAGCTCAGGTTCTATTCTGTCCGCCATTTTTACATGACCAGTGTCATTAGGGTGTATAGCATCGTACATGTACTCACTCCTACCAATGAGACCTTTGAGTATATTGGGAACAAACGCGAGTTCATACTCATCAGCAAGTTCTTCAAACATATCTGCGTAGCGTTGTGCATTGGCAAAACCACCTGAAACTCCCACAAGAAGCACAGCCGTACCCTCGTCATGAAGTGTTTCGATAATGTCTCGGAGGTTTTGTTCAGTGAGCTCAGCTGGCATTTGTCGCAAAGTATCATTACCACCCAAAAGTAGTATTACTAAGCGTGGCTCTTGTGCAACGAGCTCGTCCATGCGAAGCAGGGCATCAGTAGTTGTATTACCAGAAACACCCATGTTGATGATCTCTTCACCAATACGCTGAGCAAGAATATCAACGTAGTTGTGACCTTTTGTTGTTCCATATCCTTCAGTAAGTGAGTCACCAAATGCAACAATAGGGCCACTTCGGGTAGGGAAGTCAGTTACCGTGTGGGTATCATGAAAAACCATATAGAAAAATATAAGGAGGAAAATAAAAATTGCTATGAGCACTTTTTTACTCATAGCAATATTGTCTCATTTATACACTGAGAGTGTCTACTCCACGCGAACCGCCTTACCTGTCACAATAGCTGTACATACTTTTTCATGAGCACTTGCAAGTATGCGTTGCAATGTACTCTGAGAGGTTTCCATACGCTCAGCTGATGTGGTCTGGTCGAGCTTCTCTATGTAGCGAAGACGAAGTGCTTCCCATTCCTCATGGGTGAGCTCCTCAACCTGCATACCACGAAGTGGGACACCGGCAGGCTTGTAAAACTTTACCGCTGGTGTACCACACATGTGTCGTCGTAAACGAGGTCTAGGCATACTACGCTTCCTTTTGCTCAGTTTTTACCTTACGAATGGCAATAAGACGTTCCTCAAGCATCTTCTCCTCTTCATCAAGAGTCATATCTTGAGCTGCTACTCCAAACCCACGTCCTTGTGGGCAGGGAGTAGTGTTACCGTCTCTACAGTTACATCCACCACGACCAAACCCTGTTGGGCCATTGCCGGTTGGACCTGTTTTGTCAAAATTAGGCATGTTACTTTTTGTTATGTTTATAATATTATTATGAGTATATACCCATAATAAGTACTGTCAACTTATATTGAGAAAACGCCCTTGGCATACTGCCAAGGGCGTTTCGAGTGTTTAGTAGCCAAATATCAGCTCCGGCTCAAGCAATAACACGTTTGAAATGGTGAGCAGGTTCTCTTGCCACAGATTTTGCATACGACTGCCAAACTGCGTAACGAGCGATAACATTAAAAATTCTGTTACCACGTTTGAACACCGAAGGATATCAATGTGATGGTCACAGAGTTTCTGCAGTTTAGCTACTCGTCTGATTTTAATATACCTTGGATCATGATAACTAATTGCACACCACTCATTATCAACCCATTTCTCAAACTGCTCGTTTGCGTGTATCACGGCATCCAGCAGTGTTACAAGGGAAGCATCTGAGTTAACATCAATTCTATTAATCGTCTCCTGAATAGCAATAGGAATACCTAAAACATGCCACTGTTCAACTGGATACATAGCAGTAAAACTTTCACACCTTTCAAGCTTCTTTAAAATTTTTTCCACTATCGTATTCATATCACCCCTCCCTATGCTTAATTATTGACCCATTCTATTTTTATTAAAGCATGTATATTTAAATTGTCAATATATATATTTTTTACGTAAACAGCAAAATACTTTGAAAATTACTGAAAATATTGTAGAATCATGCAACAACAAATGGCCCCATCGTCTAACGGCTAGGACGCCAGGTTTTCATCCTGGTAATCGGAGTTCGATTCTCCGTGGGGTCACAGCGACAAAAAATACTCTAGTTTTTTACTAGGGTATTTTTTGTTGCTTAGATTTTGTCGGAGAATCGAACAGCGGAAGGGGTCGGGAAACCTGCTGGTTTCCCGTGGAGGAATATCATAAAACCGTGGGTTTTATGAGAGCGACCATAGGGAGCGAGTTCGATAGCGAAGCGTCTCCGTGGGGTCACAGATTTTAAAGCTATATTTTTCAATGTATTTTAGAGCACCACATAGGGTGTTCAGAACTGATATACTTTTGTTATGAAACTTATTTTTGAATACAACAAAGAAAGAGATATTTGGTGTTTACTCAACAAAGGTAAGAGCTCAAACAACAACCCAAATCCAACAAAGGTTTATGAACTGCTGATCACAAAATATGGTGAAAATCAGACTGAGGAAACTGTTTCAAATTTCATTGATGAATATTTACTGGGACATAATGTAAACATCAAAACATATATTGAAAAATATTTGACAGAGTGGTTACAAATAGCAAACGAGTATTACAAAAGAGCAGAAGCAATTTTTGGTGTTACGTTGCCTCAAGACATAACAGCCTATTTAACCGTAAACAACAGAAACCCTTACAGTATTGAAAATAATTTTTTGTATGTAACTGTCCCAAGGGAAACTGTTCGAAAAAATATAATGCATGAACTGTGGCACTTTTACACTTGGTATCGTTTTGGAGTCACCGAAGAAGAGAAGCTTGGTAAAGAAAAATACAACACAATAAAGGAAGCTTTGACCGTACTACTCAACGTGGAATGTGCAGATCTTATGCCTTATGGATTAACGGACGAAGGTTATCCTCAGCATCAAATTTTAAGAAAAAAAATATAGAATATATGGAGTAAACAGAAAGATATTCATGTTGTTTGGAATCAAATTATCAATAGTACTAATCATGTGTTCTAAACACATCCATTTAAGCAAGTAAAACAAAAAACACGTGATTTATTATGTGTTTTTTAACTCTAGAATTGTGTCAGATAAAACTACCTGAACCCTTTAATCTCTAACAAATATCCAGATAACAGGCATAGTTGAGATGAAGTTTTTCTATAAAACAGTCTTAATTTTCTCTCCTCTTACGTAGATACTCTTCAATCTCTTTTGTCTTCAGATAACCCCACTGTTCAGCACAAATATCTGCATCCTCTTCCAAACCTGTTCCATCACCCTCTCTCCAATTTCTTTTTTGCATAGCATGCCCCAGTTCATGTGCTATTACCCATCGCAACACCTCGCCAGGCATGTCGTCATAAAATGTGAATTGCATCACCGCAAAAGCGGCTTTTTTTGGATCAAAATGCATCACTTGTGCAACTGCTTGTTCGTGTAAAACCATCAATTCTAAATTGCCACAAACCCAATCAAGTTCTGCTTCAGACAATGAACATAACACTTCTTCAAAAGCATCTTGCACACGAGGATATAAATGTAAAGACTTTTGCGACTGTACATACGTTGTTGCTTTTTCTTTACATGTCATACATTCAGAATACACAAAAGACCTATACAGGTCGAGTGTACAAGTGTTTCTGCGTAGATGGTTGTAGAAATGTGCTATGTAACAACTAAAACCAAAAGTTGACTGATTACACTTTTACCTCATACAACTCTGAAAGCCACGCTAATGGGTCACAGATTTTAAAGCTATATTTTTCAATGTATTTTAGAGCACCACATAGGGTGTTCAGAACTTTCATGTCTAATCAGGAACTTCTGATTTTCAGTTTGCTTTATTTTATACAAATGTTAGAAATACCTTAGAAAATACATCCTGCATGTTAATCATATTTAAAAGGGAGAATAAATATGAAAATCGGTATTGATATAGATGATGTGATCGCAGATTTTGTTCCAACACTTGCGCGCTTTCATAATGAAACATTTGGAGGAAATCTATCAAAAAATGATTTCACTTCCTATGATTTTTGGAAAGTTTGGGGTGGTTCAAAAGAAGAAGCGGTTCGTAAGGTTGATATGTTTTTTGAAGACCAAAGTCATTGTAATAAAATTCTACCTGTGATTAAGTCGGTCACTTCTCTGAACAAGTTGAAAGAAGGTGGTGTTGAGCTGTTTGCAATTACTGGGAGAAGAGACAATATGATTGAACAAACAAAAGAGTGGATTGAAAAACATTTTCCAGGTTTATTTTTAGATATTTATTTTACTAATTCATACAGCTTAAATGGAAAAAGTGAAAAAAAATCTAAAATATGTAAGGAACTTGGAATTACCGTAATGGTTGAAGATCACACTAAACATGCAGTAGATTGTGCAGAAAATGCGATACAGGTATTGTTGTTTGATTGCCCTTGGAATAAACATTCCAACGTTTTGAAAAATATCAGAAGAGTCTCTTCGTGGGATGAAATCATTCAAGTACTATAATAACACTCAAGCAGAAGTGCTTAACCCCAACAACTAAGTTGGGGTTAAAATATTTTCTAAATCTTTAATAGAGTTACTGATATTAACTTTATTCTCATACAGTTCTGAAAGCCACGCTATTGGGTCACATCACAACTAAAAACCACCTCTTGTTGCACTTGAGGTGGTTTTTAGTTGTGAGACTCCAAGGAGTATGATCCGATTGCCCTTGTAAAGGCGATGTCATTTGACTGTCTTATAGACTGTCCTCCTTGCAGGATAGTTTCTTCATTCACCCCGCCGTGGGGCGGGGTAAGCATCAGAAACTCTCTCTGCAAGGTCCGATAGACGTGCTTGGGCACGTCTTCGGGTTTTCACGGCGGCAATCGGGGTTCGATTTTTGTTTACTTCTTAGTGTGAGTATGGCTTGCTGTATTAATATGTATATATGATGGATGATGTTGTCTTAGCAAAGATATTTAAAACTATTACAGAAAAGTTACAACATATTAACTATGTTCTTATAGGTACGCTTAACCTTAAGTTTCAGGGAATACACACTGAACCTTCTGATGTCGATTTTCTTACTGATAAGGAGGGGATACTTGCTGTAGCAGAAATATTCAATACTCCGATAATAAATAAACACGGGTACCTTGAGCTAGTGTTCTGTGTTGATGATGTTGAGATTAACTTTGCTTCAGATGAACCTAAGGGTTTACGTCCTCATGATTTTATGAAGCATGTAGTCACTGTGAACAAGTATGATGTGCCTATACCATGCATGTCTCTGCAGTCAGAGTATGAGACGTATAAAAAGATGAATAGGGAAAAAGATAGAAAGAAGTTGCTTATGCTTAAAGAGGTGGTTAAAGGTAAGTAGTTCTGATAGAGAAATAGTACCTGTTCCTGTTTATTTAAAAATAAATCCTCCTGACCCTTTTATTTTTTACTTTTCATAAAAAAAGTCTTCTACACGCACATTGTAGACTGATTCAAAAGGAACCTCTTCTTCTAATACCCTGAAGTGTTCCTGATTAATTTTACGTTCTTGATTATGCGGTAACAATTTACCTCCTTTAGCAGCACACATAACTCCAACTGCATACCAGACATTGTCTATCTCGTATAACCTCAAACTTTCTTCTAAGCAATTTTCTTCTATAGTCATTACTGTGTACAACAACCGACGACGAACGTGTTGTAGTTTAGTAATTTAGGCGTAGAATAGATGAAAGGAGATGAGGATTATTACACCATAAAAAACAATAAAATATTGTGCCTGTCCCCAATAATTCGGATCTTTAAGTTCCTTTATAAAATAGTGAATCAATTAATTCTTGCGACACTTGCTTAGGAGTCTTGTCTTTTGTAAATAGCACTTTGGAGTTAGTATAAGTTTCTAAAAAAGTTTCTATGGTTTTGATATTAAACTGCATTATATCCTCTATATCTGGACTATTTCTAAATTCTTTTAACCTTTCATTCAGAATACTAGCACTCACTTCAACATCAGTACTTGGGATAAGTAGAAATGAATTTCTATTTTTCTGAACTATTGCAGATAGTTTATCTTTGTTGTGTGCGTTTTCTTGGAAAGCATGTGATATACCAAAATCTAATACATAGTTCTTAAAGTCAGAAAATACTCTTTCAACAACAGTGGTATCATATTCACTTCTTGACCTCAGTAACTCCTCAAAGCTTTTTTCTTTGTTAATATCATCTTCCAGGATATCCATACCACTTTTTAGATAATAGTACCAGCGCACTGAATCAAGAGAGCAGTATGGTATAGAAAGTTTTCTTGAGACAAGCTTAGATACAGTAGTCTTTCCTACGCACATTGGACCAATAATTACTATAGGTAACTTTAAGGACATTATTCCCATATAAAGAAAATAATATTATCTGATTATAATTATGTCTAATGGGGTTGATAAATGTTTTTGTAACGCAATTTATATAAAGTGTTGATATACTGTATTTATGAAGAAAATTGTAATAATTTCAAGAAAAGGGGTCAGTCACCTTTTCTTTACAAACCTGCTCATGAATTAATTCTAGAGTTAATTCATGAGCAGTGCTAGAATAAATTTATATGGCACGAAGATCATTAGATGAACGAAATGTGCGTAAACTAAGTAAGGTGGGTAGTGGTCGCACAATTGTTGTCTCACTACCTATTGAGTTTATACGCGAGCTTGGCTGGCGCGAGAAACAGAAAGTGGTGGTCAAAAAACATGGCAAAAAACTCGTGATAGAAGATTGGAAGAAGTAGAAGTTATGCACCATACGCATTTTTCGATACCGGTACTTAATGAGTATAATCATACTCAGATTTTTAATTTAGTACCTTGTAAAGAACTGTGGTTAAAGACAAAAACAAAAAAATGGGGGTAACATGTCAAGATTTTCAAATGCAGGACAATCAGAACTCATTGTTAAATGCAGTTCGGCCGTTTTGACCGTTGTATTTGTGTTAGTGTTAATGGCAAATTTCGTTACATTTTTAAACACGTCTGTAAAAAAGGTGACTGATGCAGTTGAACAGGCAATGAGCCTGGATAAAAAACAATAACCAACTTTTACAGAATTTCATTAAGCCTCTTTGGTGAACACCAAAGAGCTTTTTTGATTTAAAAGTACTGTACACACCATCTCATCACTTTTCTGTTTGGTTCACAAAGTATTTAAAATCGTTAAAATCGTTACGAATGAGGTAGCTCGGAAGTTCGTACAAACTCTCTTGGCTGTGTGTGACACCGGTGTCTAGCCCACGCGCAGTGGTGTACCCGGCATCTTTTAGCATGTCTTGCATATCAGCATTAAACAAACCATAAGGGTATGCAAAGGTTTCGACTTTACTATCTAACTTTTCCTCAAGAATTTTTTTACTCTGCGTTACTTCAAACATCTGTTCTTCAGCGTCTTGTCTTGTCATGTACTGATGTGACTTTGAGTGTGACCCTATTTCCATGCCTGCCTCATGCAGCACGCGCACCTCATCCCACGTCATATAGTTTTCATGTTCAATAACATTTGGGTATAGAAAAAATGTTGCGGTAAAATCATACTTTTGAAGCACCGGTAGTGCTTCTATGTACTGAGTAGCCCATCCATCATCAAAAGATAGTATCACTGGTTTCAATGGTAACGGTGTACCGTAGGTGAGTGCTTCGTAAAGCATAGCAAACGTGATGGGGTGGAAATTGTTTTCATACAGGTAGTGCATTTGCTCATCAAAGACAGCAGGTGGAATAGTGAACCTTCGAACCTCCAGTGTCTCATCAGGTGAAGTGTTGCGTATGCTGTGGTACACAGCAATGGGTACATGCACAGTAGCACCTGCAACAAACAAGGTGTCAGGTGTCGTTGAAGAATAGGTAGAGACCAAAGATGCGTCGTCACCATTGGACACAACATCAGTATATGTTTGTGTATCTGTGTGAGAAAAGTGACGCACCGTAAAGACGCAAAGCCCGACAACGGTGAGTGGTACTAACATTCTCAAAAGAATGCGCTGCATGTATACAGTATACTCGCACTACCCTCATATACTGAGATGGGAGGTTGTATGTATCTTACATCCCTGCAATTGCAGATAGAGCTACTTCGGCTTTTTCTTGCGGAATGATACCTATCGCCAAGAGGAGCTGTACGAATGACTGTAGACTTATCTCTCCTTCAGCTTGTACTCCTCGTGTACTACTGTTGAGCTGTGTACGTGTAAGCGAGTCAACGTTGCCGGTAGAACTAATACCATAATGGATTTGGTATGCTCGTACAGCAGTCTGGGTTACAGAACCGTAGTAGCCAGTGTTTGTAGGGTACGTAAAGAAACCTTCACTCCTTAGTATTTTTTGGAGCTCAACTACATCACTACTCCTTGTCCCAAAACCAAAGTTGTTTACAAACTTGAACGTGCTTGCTCCATAGACAGAACCGGATGTTTGCAGGGTAGGGGTTGTTATTTGTGAAGGTGTACCTTCTTTTTCAACGAGCCATATTTCAGCACTAATCACATCAGAAATGTTACCTTTACCATCTTTAAAGCGCACGTACACATTCTTTTCTCCATTTCCTTCTCCAAGAATCCAAGACATTGTTTCTTTCATTGCTAACCACTCACCGTCATCATTAAACTCATTCACATTACTCACCTGAACCGTTATCGGATCACTCTTATCAGTTGCTGTGAGTGCTAGGGTTACAAGTCTGTTTGAAGTTCCTTCATTGCCACCATTAATGGTAATAGAAGTATACTTTGGAGCACTACGGTCACGTGAAGAACCGCCACCTCCGCCGCCGCCACTTGAACGACTGGTTGTCGTGTTACTGCTATCTGTTGATGTGTTATCACTTGTTGAGTCATCATTCGTTACACTATCGTCCGTCGTAGTGCCAGTATCATTTGCACTGTCATCTGTTGCGTCATCATCCGTTGCACCATCATTAATCTCATCATCTTCTGTTGTATTGTCATTCGTTTCTACCGCTACTACAACAACCAGTCGCGTAGTACTTGCGATGTTACCAGCAGCATCACTAACACTGTAGATAATAGTTGAGGTGCTCGTCGTTCCGGTGTTTATTGTGTCACCACCGACTACAATCTTTTCTGAAATATCACCATCAACATCGTCTACTGCTGTAGCTCCTGGGTCACTGAAGGTATCACCCACATTGAGTGTGATAGTTGATGATCCAATAAGTGTTATGACTGGAGCAGTGTTGTCTATGGTAATAGTTGCAACATCTTCGTTTGTTGTATTACTAGAGTAATCTATTATAGTCACATTAATAACGTACCCACCGTCTTCAACGGTATTGTGTAGGTCATTACGCCCACTCCATTCGAGAGTAAGTGAGTCAGTGTCCGTCATGGTTGATTCGTGTACAGCTGTCCCAGTTTCTGAAACGATCTGTACCTTGGAAGCGGCTACAATCTCTGAAAAGGTGAGGTCTACTGTCGTACTATCTTTTACCCCATCATCGTTTGGTGAAATTGTTTCGTTTGAGATGATTACTGAGGTAATGCTTGGAGGAATTATATCAACTATATCCACACCATCATTTATGAATATGTAGTTGGTCGTGAAGTCTGAGACCGGTTCAACTGCATGGCTTATGTTGCTAACAGTTCCGGAATTGGTGTCGCTGTACTCTACAGAATCAAGCACAAGACGGTAGTAGCCATACGTATTTACTTGAACATGGGTTGTGAGTGTAAAGGTTTCTGTGTCACCTTCACTAATTTTGTAGTTACCATTAGCTTCCTTGTTCGCAGTCGAACTAAGCACACTATATGTAGTACTTGTAACTTCTTGACCATTACTGTTTTCGATTTGATACGTTACAGCTGCTGAGGTGGAAGCTAGGTAAAAATCACCTCCAAACGCAGTAACGTCAAACTTAACTTCAAACACACCAAGGGAATCATCCGTGAGACCATTAGACTCGACGTTTTCATCAGTGGAGACAATTTCAGCAAACAGTCCTTCAGAGAGAAGTGTGTGCTTAGCACCTACCGCAGTACCCACAAAGATCCCGTGGTCATAAAAATCATCATTCACCAGAAATGCTTGCACTGGCTCAACTTCATAGTCGGGTATGATTCCTAGAGAAATGTAAAGCTCAACAAGTTCTGTAGAGCGCATAGTACTCTGTATTCGAGCAATGGTTCTTGCGTTATCTGCGTTACCACTAGGAACAAACCCTGCGTTTATGAGCAACTCAGCAAGCTCTTCAGGAGGGTAGGTAATAGAGAGTGTTTGACTAGCAATCTCATCTGCCTGTGCTTGGTTTATCGACGCTTGTATGGTTTCTCCATTGTCATAGCCACCCCCCATACTTTCTCTCAAGTCTACATAGTGGTACAGAGTCATCGGCATACCATCATCAACTAGCTCGCCAGCAGCCATATCAAATGTCATGACGCATGAGTTCGTATCACTGCAACCGCTGGTAAAGTAATCACGATGCTGCGTTCCGTTAACGTATAGGTACGTGTCATCAATAACATCCCATATATTTTTTGTGCCGGTTTCTATCTGAATAGGTACTTCGTATACATCCATCGGTTCATCAGCGGTAATCTCAAACGCAAAAACGAGTACATCCCTAGTGAGATTGATCTCATCAAAGGCGATTACTGAGGCAGTAGGACTTTCTGGAGAAAGGGTAAGTGTACGAGTGTTTATGGAAGCATCTGGGACAGTAACTATCGCTCGAGCATCATATGCATGTTCTGCAGGAATAGCATCAAGTGCTATGTAGAGCTCAGTAAGTTCTACAAGGTCAAAGTCATCAGGTGCATCAGTAATAACACCATATGCATCGTCTGCATTTTCAGCAGGTATTATTGCAAGGGAAACGTAGAGTTCAGTAAGCTCTGTCGGCGTAACCGTACTTGCATGCACTGTGCCAACATTTACGGTAAATATCAGACCAAATGCAGCAGTAAGCACTAAAAGGGCAGTGCTTATATTGTTTATCGTTCTCGTGTGTAGTTTTCCCATAACAATAGTGAATATTGGCGGCATTTCAGCACCAAAAGCCCCGAAACACCATAAATTTAAAAACACCCTCAATATGCCAATATTTTCCGAAAAGTCAAGGGTTTAGGGTTCAATAGACACACCATGTTTAGAGCACGATGGAATCAGTAAAAACAGTTTACTGAATTAAAAAAATAGATACAATACAAAACGTATAGGATCTGCTCAATGTATCAGGGAAGTAAACTGAACATTCAAAGCTTATTACTTGAATTACATGAAAAATATTTCAAAAAAACTAAATGTTGTTGTTTTACTTGCTATTGCGTGTTTGCTTCTTTTTTTCACTGTTAAGCAGTTTTCAGGGGCAAACGAAAGCAGTACTAACAATAATTCAACATTACAATACAGTGGCATACTCACAGCTTCACTCTTGGATGAATCACTAGCTGCTGGAACAGCATTTCTCTTGAAAAACCAAGAAGAAGAGGGGAACTTTGTATATGAATACAACTTTCTCACTGACACATTCTCTAACCAAGACAACCAGGTACGCCAAGCTGGTGCTCTCTGGGGTATAGCACTCATCCATAAGGAACACCCTAGTGACGCAACAAAAGCCGCACTCAAAAAGGGGTTGGCATACTTTTCCTCACGTTCACACATGACAGAAGAAGGAGGACGCTACGTACTCTATCCAAGTGATTGGAGTGGAAGTACAGGCACCATTGCACTCATGTGTTTATCATTAACAGAATTTTTGCAAACTGACCTTACTGAGGAGGAACGGGAGGAGTACAAAACTATGCTTGATGAGTACCTCACCTTCCTACTTTCACTACGAATGGAAAACGGGCAGTTCTACTCATCGTACTCACACGAAGACGGAACAGGAAGTGGTTCTCCTTCACCCTACTTTGATGGAGAATCACTTCTGGCACTCACGAAAGCTGCGAAGTACGCTGGCTACACTGAGCTCTCTGACCGTATTTTGGAATCAGCAGAACATATGTACACCTTAAACGTACTTGATGCTCTGGAGATGGATCCAGACAGTGCAACAACGAAAGGTTTTTACCAATGGAGTTCAATGTCGTTCTATGAGATTTACACATCAGGTTGGGAAGGAGTTGAACCATACGCTGAGCGCACTATAGACCTTGCGTACTGGATGATTGATACACACAAAACGCTTGAACGTACAAAAAACACTGGGTACGCATACGAAGGTATTGCGGTAGCCTGGGAACTTGCTCGACTCACCATGAACAATGCTGCACAGGAGAAGTTAGGAGCAGTCATTAACGAGGGTATGATGAAGCTCATCTCATGGCAAGTGGGTGGTCCAAACCCAAACTCATACCTCCTTCAAAACACAGACATGAAGAGTTTACTGGATTCAAATGGATACGGAGGAGTAATGAACAGAAAAGATGAACCCGAACTACGAATAGACGTTACCCAGCACCAGATGCACGCAACGATACTCGTGCGCAGGTTCCTGTTTCCTGTGTAAACACTACTAGAATAGTATTCTCTTCAGTAACCTCATATCATGAGTTATCACCAAGCACCATTAAAAATGGTATGCAAGTTTGGTGTTTTCGATATACTTATTATAACTTTATATACTAAATTTTTAAGTATGCCTCCAGAGCAAAACTCAACTCAACAAACCATGGAACAACCACAAGAACCCTTTACACCTTACGAACAAAGTACACAGCCTACCACTCAGAAGATAGGTAAGTTTAGAGGAAGTAAAATGGTTGTGATGCAGTCATGGGGACTACTTAAACAAGACAAGGAGATACTCTGGTTTCCAATCTTATCAAGCATAGTTTCAATCATTGCTTTTGTTACATTTGCCCTCCTGTTCTTCGTATTCATAATGCAATCTGACATTAATGCCTTTAATGACACGAGTACACAAGTTGGCACGTTAGATTACGTGGTAGCACTCGTTTACTACACAATGATGTTCTTTATCGTGAACTTTTTTCAAGCAGGAATATACATCATTGCGCACGGTCGTATGAATGGTTCTGACCTCACTTTTAGTGACGGTATCCGTGGTGCACAACAAGCAGTTGGTAAGATATTCGTTTGGTCACTCATTTCTGCAACAGTCGGTGTGGTTCTGCGTGCCATAGCTGATCGTTCTAAACTTATCGGTAAAATCATTGTTGCACTTTTGGGTGCTGCTTGGAATATTCTTACGTACTTCAGTCTTCCCGCTCTTGTTATTGGGAAAGCTTCAGTTCTTGATTCGTTCAAAGTTTCTGCTACAACAATACGAAAAACATGGGGTGAGACTATCATTATAAATATTGGTGTTGGTCTCTTTTTTGGTCTTATTACCTTTTTTATTCTTATACTCGGTGTAGTAGTCATCATTTTTGCACCTATCGCTGAAGTTGTGTTTCCAGTCATAGCACTCACTATCATTTCTATGATTTGTATTTCGGTAATATCATCTGCACTTGGTGCTATTTTCAAGCTAGCACTATACGAATACGCACAAACAGGGAAGATACCTCAAGGTTTTTCACAAGAACTCATTGAAAACGCAGTCAAAGTAGGGAAGTAGAGGTGCATAGGAAGTAACTTTTTATTCTAGTTATGTAACTAGAATATTAGAGGTTTCTCAACATTATCAGCGAGTTTGTGCTTGTAAATTTTGTACGCAAAAACAAAAAAGAATATTGAGTAGAACAGTGTTTTAAGTGTACTATGAATTTCTGAAATAGTGAGATAAATTTTCACTTGCCTCCTTTTATACACATGACACCATAGTTTTACCTGTGGTAGTATATCAACACTCATTGATATATGACCACTGAAACTATTGCACTTACGGAATACCTCAAAGCCATTAACGATGTAAATCGCATGGCAATACTTAAACTACTCAGATGTGGTTCATTATGTGTATGTGAGATATTTCCCAAGTTGGGTATTTCCCAAAACCTTGCTTCACATCATCTCAAAGTACTCAAAGAGTGTTCCTTGGTAGAAAGCGAACGTCTGGGAAACAAGATCATGTACACACGAAACGATGCAGTGATAGAACATTATCAAACGTTACTAGCTAAAACAATTCAATAACATGACCATTCAGGTTTTAGGTTCAGGTTGTATGACCTGCAAAACACTATTCGAAAACACCAAGCAAGCAGTTGCTGAACTGAGTCTTGATGCAGAAGTTGAGTACATTACCGATATTCAAAAAATCATTGAAATGGGTTACCTGAAAACTCCCATACTTACGGTAAACGGCAATGCTGTACTCGTTGGAGGATTGCCTTCAGTTGAAGAGGTAAAGGAACTACTCGAGGGCACAGAGTAGCATGGACCTGTTTTACCCAGTACAGGTGTTTGCTGACTGGTTTACCTATCAGCTCTTTGGTTTGGATGCAGTCTCGAGACTGGGTTCCTCAGTAAACTTTTTTGTTTACGACACCATAAAGATACTTGTTCTACTGCTTCTCATCACACACCTCATGGGGGCAGTGAATACTCTTTTCCCAATTGAAAAAGTAAGAGAGTACCTTGCAAAAAATAAACTCTTTGGACTTGAGTATGTCATCGCTTCACTACTTGGAACAGTAACACCGTTCTGCTCCTGTTCCTCAGTTCCTCTCTTTATAGGTTTTGTGAAAGGTGGTATTCCACTAGGTGTCACCTTGGCATTTCTCATCAGCTCACCTTTGGTTGACGGTGTTGTTATAGCAATGCTCTTAGGACTCTTTGGAGCAAAAGTTACGGCAGTATATGTTCTCACCGGCATTGCAATAAGCGTTATTGCCGGCTACATCCTAGGTAAGCTGAACCTTGAACGATACCTTGCTGACTGGGTTACCGCACTTGAAGGAGACAAGCTCAACCTGGGTACAGAACATACCGAAAATTCTTCATTTATACGATCAGTTTCTTCAGAGGCATTTACCATTTTCAAACGGGTGTACCTGTACGTACTCGTGGGTGTTGGACTTGGTGCATTCATCCATGGTTACGTACCAACTGATTTTTTTGAGACACATGTAGGTGCAGATAACGTATGGTCTGTCCCGATTGCTGTCCTCGTTGGTGTACCACTCTACGCAAGTGCCGCAGGGGTGATTCCCATTGCTCAAGCTCTTGTAGCGAAAGGTATATCACTTGGAACCATACTTGCCTTCATGATGGCCACCGTAGGACTCTCCGTTCCCGAAGGTCTCATGCTCAAAAAAGTAATGAAGTGGCAACTGCTCGTCACCTTCTTTGGAGTTGTAACCTTTGCAATTATTCTATCCGGCTACATTTTTAATAGTATTTTATAGCCAGAAACAAACAATGACCGTTGTGTAGAACACAACGGTCATTTTCAAAGGAACGATTGTTTACTGTTGCAGTGTCCACTCACCACTCTGTGCGTCACGGCACGCAGTCGTATACGTTTTTTCAGTCTTACCATCAATCGTGGCAAGAATTTCTGCCTTGCGACATACCACGTCTGGTTGTCCGGCAGGAGTATACGCGGGTTGTGGTGTCACCATGTACTGGTTACCACTGTCTGGGTTTTCCCATGAGGCAGGTACACCAGACTTGTTTTGATCTATTGTCTGGAACATTTGCTGCTGGTCGTACTTATCCATCTCATTACCAACAATATAGCCAAGGGTCATGCCAACCACCGCACCAATGAGTGTAGCTTCAGTATTGTGACCTATTGCTTGACCAATTAAAGCTCCAGCACCTGCGCCTATCCCCGCACCCGGAAGAGCACTACCAGTGCCTGGGCCACACGCATTCAGTGTTGGGAATAAAAAGACAAACAGCACCATGATGTATCTTTTTACCTTCATCTCCAACCTCCACGTTAAGTTTTGAATTACTTAGTTAATTCGTTCTGTGTTTTAGAATACGATATATATTACATATGTCAATATGTCACAATAATTTGATTTAATGAGTGTGTGGATTGCATATGTGACCAGTGACGCTGTCACATGGTATTTTAAATACATGAATACATTTACAAGAAACGCTTTATTTACAGGCGTAATTTTTGCTTTTTCCTCAACTGCATTGCTTGCATACGCAGCCAGTTGGGATGGTTCAAAAGCACAAGATGAAAACCTAAAGTGGAACGATGAAATTCTTTCGTGGAGCACATTAGTAGATAGCTGGAATGCAAACAGAGAGTCATTGATGCAGGAGTATTTTGGCGAGGTTTATGAGAATCGTGAATACTGTGATGGTAGTGGTTGCTGGTCTGATGACATGTTTAATTACAACTACACAGCAAATGACGGCACCATGTCTAATGTCAGTAAAAGTGACATTGATGCAGATTGGAACTACACAAATGGAAACACCTGGTACGTTGCAAATGAGGGTCAAGCATTAGAGTTTACTGGCAGTGGCAATGAGCGCTGGGAAAGTTCAAATGATGGACAAGCGGTTTCGTATGTAAACAGTGAGGGTAGCAAATGGGAAAGCACTAACTTTGGACAAGGTATCGTATTTGACGGTGTAAACGGTGAACACTGGGAAAGTTCAAACTATGGACAAGGTGTCAATTATAGTGGAGCAGAAGGTGACTCATGGGACAGCGGTGAGGACGAACCTAGTGATTGGGACTTTTAACAGTACTTTTGATTGAACATATGAATGAATACACACCAGAAGGAAACCAGGGATACGGTCAACAACCGGTAAGCCCTACACCGATGGCGCAGCCACAGTATACGCAACCTGCACCACAAGAAATTCCTCCACAACAAATACCACAACCACAACAAGAAGAACCAAAGAAAAAACATTCTTTTGTAAAGATTCTACTTGTACTTATTGTACTGCTTGTTCTAGGAGGCATCGCATTTGCATTCCTTGCAGGTAATGATGATATGGATGATTATTCGTACAGCACAACCACTACAGGTACAAAGCAAACAAGTGGAAACACTGTTGCAATAGACGCACCAGCAGGTTGTGAGGCTACATACAACCAGCTTCTTGAAGCAAATGCATTTGACTTCTCAAAATGTGAAGATACAGCAATACGAAGTGGTCAGTATGCCGCAGAAGATACTGTTGCAAAAACCAACCTTGTGCTTGTGTTTGATGCTTCAGGATCAATGGCAGGTCAGGTGGACGGTAAAGCAAAGATAGATATTGCTAAAGAAGCAGCAAAAGATTTTGTTGATACTATAGCTGGTGAAGGTGGTATCAACTTGAGTTTTGTTGTGTATGGTCACAAGGGCGGCAACACTGAAGCTGAGAAGGCAACATCCTGTGTAGGTATTGAAGAGGTTATTCCTCTTGGCACTGTAAATGCAACACAGGCAAAGCAGCAGATAGACAGCTTTAGTGCAACAGGATGGACACCTATTGCAGACTCTCTCCTCAAGGCAAAAAACATTCTTCTTGCGAAGCAAGCAGAGAACAATATCATACTCCTTGTGAGTGATGGGGAAGAAACCTGTGGTGGTAGTCCAGTAAGTGTTGTGCAGTCATTAAAGGCAGGTGACCCAAGTATTACGACGAGTGTTATAGGATTTGATGTAGCAGGTGAAGATGAAGCACAGCTACAGAGCATTGCAAATGCTGGAGGTGGTGACTACTACTCAGTAAAGAACGCTCTTGATCTACAAGAGGCATTTAACCAGTACAACCAAATGCTTGATGAGGCTGACTTTACCATCGGCAGGGTGATCGAAGAAGTGTATGACATTGGTTACGTTACAAACACCTACAATCAATGCATGATGGGGTTGAAGCGTGAGCAAGCTGCTATGATGCTCGATATTCATGCAAGTGAACTCGTTGGAACAGAATGTGTCACCTACGCTGATGCTATGTATACACAACGCTACAATGGACTCGAACAGGCGATTCTAAAGCAGTACACGAACAACAAGAACACTTTCAAAACCTTACAGTAAAGTTTACAACATGGTACAAAACCCCGTTTCAAACGGGGTTTTGTGTATACACATCAAAAGATGTTAGTACTGGGTTTTCTCACGTCACATGTGGAAAACTCTTGACATGTTATGTATTACATGCACTAATGGTAATAGAGTTATAGTAGTCAAAGTAACCAATAAATCCAAATTCATGGAGGTGTATAGTGTCACGAATACTTTTAATCATTGCAACAATTTTTGTGTTCATCACGCCGCCATGTTTTGCAAATGTGTACATACAAGGCCTGAGCACAAACACAACAGAAGAACTGGTTAACACTACCTACCAATTGAGTATATCTATTCCGGAGAAAGAAAGATCAATACTGGAGGAATACCTGCAAAGCATGCCAGGTGTGTCCTGCGCAAAATTCTTATCTGGAAGCGATCTCGTGGTTGAGTACAGCTCAGAAGCTGAGTATGACAAGAAAAATAATGTGACCATTCATTACAAAATCAGCCTCATATTTTCTAAGTTGTACTCTACAGTAGTTTTTTTTGACACCTTTGAGCATGTTATCAGCTCAAGATGACTTCAATGCCCCGCATCAAATCACCAGATGTGGGGCATTCTCACATAAACAACTATTAATTTTTTCTTTAAACCTATATACAAATATGTGTATAACTACTAGCGCAAGGCATCAAATTTGACTATATACTAAAAGTATCACCAATCGGCCCCCTAATTTTTTCTGTTCTCCAACAGAAAGGGTTTTCGGTGTATTACAAATAATTAGTAAACTATGATAAGCAATACAATACGTTTTAATGTCGTGCTACTTGGCATTACTGCACTAATTTTTTCTTCATGGACATTTGTTGCACATGCACAAATGATGGGAAGTTTTGGTGATCTCGATATTGATCTAGATGGAGATTCAGTTGATGTAAGTGGTACAGGTTTTGATGTTGATATTGACGGTGACGATGTTGATGTTGACCTTCCAGGAGTTGATGTTGATGTTGACGATGATGGTGTCAATGTGAATGCAGGAGGTACAAAAGTTAACACCACTGGCAACAAGACACAGGTATCAGCAGGTGATGTAGATGTTTCTGTTGACGATGATGGTGTTGATGTTTCTACACCAGGTGCTTCAGTAAAAACCGGTAACAACGGTACTGAGGTAAATGCTTACGGAACACAGGTACAATCATCTGGTTCTGGAACACAGATACGTACTACCGCTGCAAACGGGGAAACTTTGCGTGTAATGGCTTCAGAGGGGGGTGTTGATGTTCAAACAAGAAATGCACTTCTTTCTTTTGATGGCGACACGGTAGTTGAGTACATCCAAGACGATGCCGATCTTGATATCTATGTAAACATGCTTGATGACGAATATGACACTATTGATGACATTTCAGTTAAGGGCAATAGTGTATCAATGACCTACTCACAGCCTGCAAAACTCTTTGGTCTTTTCAACATGAACTTTGACGCAGAAGTAGAGGTTAATGGAGATGATGTTGCAGTTAAGCTACCTTGGTACAGCTTCCTTGCATCAAAACCTGGTCTCGCTCAATTAAAGAAAACTATTACTTCACAGGTAAAAGGTGCAAGCTACAGCATTACTGATAGTTCTGTTACCACTGAACAAGCTACAGTGATAAAAACAGCTGGCATACTCAATGTAACGACACAGGCAATTGATGATGTATACACAAACGTCATGATAGCTGATGATGGTGTTAGCGTAAAAACTGGCGATACCTCAGTAACTGCTGGTGATGATGGTGTACATGTTGATGCAGGAGGAACTACAGTAGACATCGATGATTCTGGTGCTGTAAATGTAAACTACTAAGCAATACACAGTTGCACAAAAAACCTCGGTTTATACTGAGGTTTTTTGATATACTGAAAGTAATTATTGTAACTAATCATTACCCTTATGAATAAAGTTGTTTTAATTGTTATCGTTGTTCTAGGTATAGCAGCTGTGGGATATTTTGCTTTTGGAAGCGGTAGCAATAGTACGAGTGTAAAAACAGGCAATACTTCAGTTACCACAGGTAACAATGGAACCCATGTTGATGCTGGAGGTACCACGGTAGATGTTGATGATAATGGAAATGTAAAGGTGAACTACTAAGCAACAAAAACCTCAGGATGCAAACTGGGGTTTTTGTTATACTAAAGTTAATTATTTTAATAATAAAAATAAGCTATGTGGTGGAAATATTTATTTTTAACAGCAATTATTGTTGGCGCAGGATCAATGGGTTACCTCTTCATGAGGACAGGTAATACACCTGATGAACCTGCTATTGATAGTTATGCGATTGATGACGAAGTTAAAAGTTTAGAAAATACGATACAGGAAGAGGATACCGAACAGAATAAAGCTACCGGTAACTATGCAGGCAGTTGTAACGCAGTTGCAACAGACGGTGTATGTATCGAACTTGTGGGTTCTGCATATCTAGACGGCAACATGGGTGCAATGGCATGTGCAGATACAGGAGTTTTTACAGGTGATCCATGCCCAACAAGTCCTTATGGTGGCTGTAGAACCGGCGCAGGTACAAATGTTGAAATGATATCTTTCATGTACCCAAACGCTGAAAATGAGATTGATGATCAATCCATCAAGTACGCACAAATGGCTTGTGAGGCAAATGGCCTTGGTGAATGGGTAACAAACTAGCACTTACAGAATATAACGTAAAACATAAAACAGACATGACCACACGGGACATGTCTGTTTGTTTGTTTTAACGCTTTCCTACTAGCACAAGAAGTAAGATGCAAACTATTGCAATACAGCACACTATAGTGGCAAATCTTGGTAAAGAAACCTGATATGCTACTGTCAAAGCATATGCTCCAAAAGCCATGTTAATAAAGAGTGCCAAGCATACACCTACTTTAATGCCACTGCTCGCAATAAATATTGCAGCAAGCACATACAGTACAAATAATACTGCTAATGTAACAAAAACGGCTTCAGTACCCATATCTCACCCCATAAAAAAGTACTCGTTCTGTGTTTGAGTATATCACTTTCATGTTACCTGAGTATTACTCAATAGCGAATACACCCACATTGCGGTAGCATAGGTGCATGGAAATACTCCTATGGGTAGTTATATTTGCTTGTGCAACTGCAGTCATGATTGTTGGTGCGGAGCTTTTTCTTAAGAATGCAGAACTCATTGGTCTTCAACTTGGCTTTTCTTCTTTTGCTATTGGTGTTGTTATTGTTGGTTTTGGCACCTCACTACCCGAACTCACCTCGTCACTTCTTGCAGTGCTCGCAAATGAGCCAAGTATGGTCATTGCTAACGCTATCGGTTCAAACATAGCAAACATACTACTTATTGGCGGTATGCTCGCATTTATTGGTCGCTCACTTACTATCGACAAAGATCTTTTGAGTGCTGAGTTACCATTTTTTGTCATATCAAGCGCACTCTTTGTGGTTGCTGTACGCGATGGTGCTATACATGCTTCTGAAGCAGTACTCTTGGTAGGTACGCTCTGTATTTACTTCTACTACCTTTTTTCAGAGGAGTATTCGAGCGGTATTGTTGTGGAAGCAGCAAAAGAAGAGATTCAACAAGAACGTCACGGTTTTTTACAATTAGTTCACCATTACTCAGTACTCAAACCATACCTACTCCTCATTATTGGCCTAGCGGGTCTCATCCTTGGTGCAAAGTATGTTGTTGATACCATTATCGAAGGAGCTACACTCCTCTCAATAGCACCTGACGTTATTACTATTTCAGCGTTAGCACTTGGTACCTCACTACCTGAACTTGTGGTATCCATCAAGTCACTCCGTGCCAACAAACTTTCTATAGCAATAGGAAATATTTTTGGCTCAAATGCCTTTAATATACTCGTTGCGGTTGGTATTCCTGGACTCTTTGCAACACTACCACTCGATACCGTTACCTTCACTGTTGGTTATCCGGTACTGCTCGCATCCTCAGTAATACTCCTTGTTGTGGGTTTGGCACGAAAACTCTACCGTTGGGAAGGGCTCATGTTCTTCATGCTTTACTTCTTTTTCATGATGAAAATCTTTGCAAGTTGCTGTAATGTGTAGGCATGCAAGAACCTCCAAAGGGAATACTACTCTTACATAAACCGAAGGAAATTACCTCATTTACACTTGTCCAGCAAGTACGTAAAAGAATGCATGAGCGAAAAGTTGGTCATGCTGGTACACTCGACCCGCTCGCAAGCGGACTCATGGTTGTTGGTGTGGGTGAGGGAACTAAGCTCCTCAAGCACTACATTGGCGCTGACAAGGTATATATTGCTGAAATATGTATTGGTGAGAAAAGTACCACAGGTGATGCTGAAGGACCCATTGTAGAAAAAAAAGATGCTTCAAAGGTAACACGGGGAAACATTGAGAAGGTGCTTACAACCATACATGGTGTACTGCGCCTTCCTGTATCACTCTACAGTGCCATGAAGCGTGGTGGAGAGCCATTGTATAAAAAAGTACGTAGAGGTGAGCAGGTAACCGCTCCCATGCGGGATATGGAGGTACACAAAGCAGTACTCCTCGATACACCCAAGTACAAGAATGGTTGCTGCTACTGCACTATAGAGTTTACTGTTGGATCTGGCACCTACGTGCGTTCACTAGGAGAGGAACTCGGCAAACGCCTTGGCTACCCTGCAAGACTAAACAACCTGTGCAGGACACAGGTTGGTGAGTTTAGTCTAGAACAAGCTATACAGATAGAACAGTTGAATTTCAGGAACTAGTTATCACGTCTCTTCTTGCCTTTCTCTTGTTGCTCAAACATCCCAAGTACCCTCTTTGCTGACTCAGCACCGAGACCACCTTGAGCTGCCTGTCTACGCAGTTCTTTTTTCGCCTCATCATCAATACTAGTTGGAAAAGCGTCCTTTTTTTCTAACATTTGCTGACGTTTTTTCATTGCCAATAGTGCGTCTGCCATGCTTGCAGATTCCTTTTCAAGGAGTTCATCAAAGGTGACATCTCCCGCTCTCAATTCTTCTTTGTACTCTTCCTCAAGCACATGCTGATTCTTTCCAAAGTAAGACTTGGTATCACGTTGAATTTTCTTCCATTGATCAGAATCCCTATCTACGGTTTTTTCGCTAGATTCCTGTGTATTCATTTTTGGTACTCCTTCTGGCATATATTTATACTAAAAGTTTCTCAATGACTTCCTTTACTATCGCACCATCTGCCTGACCTTTCAACTCTCCCATCACCGCACCCATAAGTTTGCCCATACCTGACTTATCATGAACATCGAGCTCATCCATCTTTTTCTGGACCGTTGCCATAATTGCTGCCTCATCAAGCTGAGCAGGTAGGTATGCTTCAAAAATAACAGCTTCTTCTTCCTCTTTTGCTGCTAAATCCTCACGTTTACCATCACGAAACTGCGCAGCAGCCTCACGCCGCTGCTTCAATGAACGCTTAATGAGTCCGAGCACCTCATCGTCGGTTAGTTCATCTTGAGGTGTCCTCTTGGTCGCAGTGAGCTCCTGAGTAAAGAGTGAGACAAGCATGCGAAGTGAGCGTAGACCAACCTCATCTTTTGCCTTCATCGCTGCTACCATGTCTTCTTTTATTTTCTTTTGCAATGACATATTTTATTTGTGAATTATACCATGCTCAAAAAAAATACAAACGAAACGTGTTTACAATTCACAGGTTTTTACGCTTTAGACTTTAGAAGAGAACGTGCTCAAAGTATACTTTAAGAATGGATCCTTCACATAAAGCATGGGAAGGCATGTCTGTCGACGAAGTACGAAGACTTCTTGCCTCAAATTTTGAAACTGGTCTCACGCACGATGAGGTTGAGCGTAGGAGCACCTTATACGAAAAAAATACCCTTGTTGGAGGAAAAGAAACAACACTGACTGACAAGGTACTCAACCAATTCAAGAGCTCTCTGGTTCTTATTCTCTTGTGTGCAGGTATTATCACACTGCTTCTCTACAAACTTGAGTACATAGACTCATACATTGATTCACTCGTCATCTTTTTAGCGGTACTCATAAACGTCATTATTGGAACACTACAAGAAGAGCGTGCAAACAAAGCGTTTGAAAAATTGAACGCAAGCCAAGAACGTCATGCACTTGTTGTTCGTGAAGGAAAACAGCAAAACATTCTTGCTGAAAACCTCGTTCCGGGTGACGTACTCATCTTGCAAGGAGGATACTTTGTACCAGCTGATATTCGCATCATTGAAGAAAAAGACCTAAAAATAAACGAGGCTGCCCTCACTGGTGAATGGCTTGCAGTTGCAAAATCTTCAGAAAAAATAGCTGAACTAGATGCACCACTGGCAGAACGTCACAACATGGCATGGATGGGGACACTCATTGAGTCCGGATACGGAAAAGGTCTCGTAGTTGCAACTGGCAGCAGTACGGAAATAGGTAAAATAGCACTCTCACTTGGCTCTATAGAAGAGCAGGTAACACCACTCCAGAAAAACATCCAGAAGGTGGCACATTTTCTCTCATATGTAGTAGCAGCAACTATTCTCATCATAGCGCTCCTCGGTGTTGTGAGAGGTGTTGATCTTATTGATATAATACTTATTGCTATAGCTGTTGCTGTTGCCACAATACCATCAGGTCTTCCTGCGGCAGTGACCGTTGTGCTTGCGATAGGAATGGAGGCCATACTGAAACGAGGTGGACTCGTTCGAAACCTACTTGCAGCAGAAACACTTGGGGCAACAACGGTGATCCTCACCGACAAGACTGGTACGCTTACCGAGGCAAAGATGAAGCTTACAGGACTCTACAGCTTCTCAGGTATTCGTGACAAAAAGATTGTTCCACTTGATGACAACAAGTTCCTCTTAGAGCTCGCTGTACTCATGAGTGATGCGTTCATCGAAGAAGCTGAAGATGCTCCTGGCAAACTCACCGTACACGGCAGGCCTATTGAGAAAGCGGTCGTCATGTCAGGCCTTGAGGCTGGTGTTACGCAAGAGCAACTTCTTGAGGAGTGTGCACGTCTTGATTATCTTCAGTTTACCTCAACTCGTCGCTTCGGGGCCTCACTTCACAAAAACCCAAAAAAGAAAACTAATCGCCTCATCGTAAGTGGCGAACCTGAAAAACTTTTGAACGCCGCACAATTTGTGCGTATTGATGGTAAACGGGTAAAAGCAACAGCTTCAGAAAAAAAGAAACTTTTAGCGACACTTGAAGAAAACACAAAGCAAGGCAAGCGACTCATCTGCATTACCTATCGTGATGCAAGTATTGATGAAATACCAGAGTCAGACTCAGAAACACCTGAACTGCTTAAGGGTATTATTTTTGCTGGTTTTCTTGCTTTTGAAGACCCTGTACGTAGTGATGTTTCAGTTGCGATAGAGAGTGTAAAAAACGCTGGTGCCCATGTCATCATGCTCACCGGTGATAACCCAGAAACAGCAAGCTACATAGCAGAGCAGGTACACATTACACAACCAGGTGATGCACTTGTTATTCGGGGCAATGAAATAGAGGAGTTGAACAACAATGAACTGTACACAAAACTGCAAACAGTTCGTGTCATAGCACGAGCCACACCTGCACATAAACTTCGTATAGCACAGGTGCTCAAGAATAATGGGGAAGTAGTAGCTATGACAGGAGATGGTATCAATGATGCACCAGCTCTTCGTGCAGCAAGCATCGGTGTTTCAGTGGGTTCTGGTACAGAAGTAGCAAAGGAGGCAAGCGATCTGGTACTCATTGATAATAGTTTTTCTATTATCGTTGCTGCTATTGAAGAAGGACGACGTATCATTGATAACCTAAAAAAGATCGTTGCATATCTTCTATCAACATCATTTAGTGAGATATTTGTTATTGGTGGAGCACTCATTGTTGGCGGACCTATCCCTCTCGTGCCTGCACAGATACTCTGGGCAAACATTGTCGAAGAAGGTCTCATGAGTTTCTCCTTTGCTTTTGAAGGGCATGATCCTCATGCTATGAAGCGTGACCCACGAAGTGCACGTGCAAAGAGTATCCTGACACCAAAGCTACGTAGGCTCATAATTCTTGTCTCTGTGGTAACTGGCATTCTCCTTGTTGGCATTTACCTATGGCTCATACAGACCAACATCCCTGAAGATGAGCTTCGCACCATTATGTTTGCCTGTCTTTCACTCGATGCAATCTTCTTCAGCTTCTCGCTCAAGTCGTTCGATACACCTATCTGGAAAATAAACATCTTTTCAAACAAATACCTTCTTTCAGCGCTTGTTGTTAGCATCATCCTTCTCATACTCGCCCTTACCTGGAGTCCACTCATGATACTTCTCTCGACCACAGCGCTTACAAGTGGTGAGATAACCCTACTCATTGGGGTTGGAGTGGCAAACCTATTAACTATCGAAATCATAAAGTTTTTCTTTTTTGAACGTGACTTCATACGTGCACAAAAGAAAACACTACTTTCATAACTTGCACCTTTAGGGGTGTAGATTACTATACTAACTATGGAACTATACTTAGGAATTGCATTACTAGTACTCCTTATCATAAATGGTGTACTTATTTGGTTTACATTGAAGCAACCAAAAAACAATACCAATGGAAACGAGGCACTCATGCTACAGCAGCAACTTCAAGAAATAACACGAACTCTTGATACTCGTCTCAACGAAAACTCAAAACAGGTACAAAGTTCAATACAAAACCAGCTCTCAGAATCATCAAAGCTTATACGAGAGGTAACAACTGGTCTCACAAAACTTGATGAGACCAACAAGCAGGTCATATCGTACGCAGACGAACTACAGAACCTCCAGAACATCCTTAAAAACCCTAAGCAACGTGGTGTACTTGGTGAGTACTATCTTGAATCAGTACTCAAGAATGTGCTTCCCCCTGACCGCTACACCATGCAATACGGTTTTTCCGATGGTGAGATAGTAGATGCTGTCATACATCTGGAAAAAGAAAAAATACTTCCTATTGATTCAAAGTTCTCACTTGAGAACTATAATCGACTCATTGAAACTGACGATCCACAAGAAAAAGAAAAATTACAGAAGGTGTTCAAACAGGATCTCAAGAACCGTATCGACGAGACGAGTAAGTATATTCGTCCAACTGAAAACACTATGGATTTTGCCTTCATGTTCATTCCATCGGAAGGTATTTACTATGACCTTCTTGTCGGTAGTGTCGGCACCATAAATTCTCGTGATCTCATTGAGTACGCTTTTAAAGATAAAAAAGTTATCATTGTCTCTCCAACAAGTTTCCTAGCGTACCTACAAACGGTCCTACAGGGACTACGTGCTCTTGAGATAGAAGAAAGTGCAAAAGAGATACGTAAACGCGTAGAAGAACTTGGACGCCACATGAACGCTTACAATGAGTACTACCTAAAACTAGGAACTACCCTTGGCACTGTTGTAAATCACTACAACGCTGGTGGACGTGAACTCGGTAAAATTGACAAAGATGTTTTGCGTATTACTGGAACCTCTCCTGAGATTGAAAAACTTTCACTTGAAAAACCACAAAAAGAAGACGATTGACAATCATTCTGCTAGTGTTATACCTAATAGTGGAACTGGCGTTCCTGTTTGTGTAGTAAAGGAAAAAGCGGTATGAGGAAGGAGGTACACTTGTGCTCAAAACTTGGAAATTGCTGAACTTGAAAACCACCCGTATCACACCTCCGCAGCACTCACCACACATGTGGCCGCAGTCATGTATCAGCATGACAAAAAGCTGAAACCTATTAACCGACCATATGAGCACAATGGTCGGTTTTGTTATATGTTTTTTACCAACCTAATTTGATTGACAATACTATTTCTTACTGCTTTAATTACCTCAGAATCACCTGTGGAGCACTGTACACCTTTGCCAATGCCTGTAACTGTCTTAACAACTTCATTGTTTTCCACCTCATCTAAACATAACCTCCGCAGATGATGCATTCTTTTGAACCCCAGAACACAGGCACTGGGGTTCTTTTTTTCCTTGCTAAAATCTTGTTTTTAGTGCATACTTGTTTCCGTTATGGCATTCGCAATAATTGAAACAGGAGGAAAACAGTACAAGATCGCTGAAGGTGATGTCTTTTCAGTTGAAAAACTTAAAGATCATAAAGATGGCGATACTGTTACTTTTGATAAGGTTTTACTTATAGATGATGGTAAAACTACCAAAATAGGGACACCATACATCTCTGGAGCAACTGTTGAAGTTGATCTTGTTGAAACAGGTAAGGGTAAGAAGCTTTACATTCAGAAGTTCAAGTCAAAGAGTCGTTACAAGCGCCGTATGGGTCATCGACAAGCTTTTTCAAAAGTTTCTGTTAAAAAAATCAAGTAAGAAGACCGCCTTAGTGCGGCCTTTTTGCATTATTTCCTTATTTCTGTCAAAGAAAAAAACTGGTACTATACCTGAAAATTAAACATATGTGTGCAATCGTAGGTTACACAGGGTATAAACCCGCAATTCCAATTCTCCTTGATGGATTACGTTCAGTTGAGTACAAAGGGTATGATTCTGTTGGTATATACCTTCCTTTGAGTGGTCCATATAAAAATGTCGGCAAAGTTGAAGGTCTTGTCGATATACTACCTGACAACCTCGTAAGTACTGCAGGAATAGCACATATTCGTTGGGCAACACATGGTGTACCAAGTCTTGAAAACACACACCCTCTCACTGACACTAACAAAAATGTCTGGATCGTTCATAACGGCATGATCGAAAACCATGATGAGCTACGACAAGAGCTTCAAGAAAAAGGTCACATATTTACATCTGAAACTGATTCTGAGATACTCGCACACCTTATTGCTGATGAGTATGAAAAATGTCTAAAACCACACAATGCAGTTGCAAAGGCACTTGAGAAAGTAGTTGGCACCTATGGCTTGGCGGTCATGTTTAGCAATCTGCCTGACACTATTGTTATTGCAAGCATGGGCAACAAAATGTCGATAGGTATCAAAGATGGTGAATACATCATCGCTTCTGAAACCGCACCAATGCTCCGACATACCAGTAATGTCGTACAACTGAGAGACGGCGAGTACGCCATCGTTACCCCTCAAGGGTACACCATATACTCATTCGATCACGAGAAGCTATCACGCAAGCCAAAAACTATAGATATAGCAAAAGAAACTGCTTTGCGAAAAGATGTACCTCACAATATGATGAAGGACATTCTTGAACTACCTCGAGTACTTGAGAATAGCGCACGTGGTCGTGTCATCATGCAGGAGGGAACAGCGCGTTTTGGTGGACTGGATGAACACATGAAAGAACTAAGTGAATTGAAGCGTCTCATTATTGTCGGATGTGGTTCATCATACTATGCTGGGCTCATCGGCAAACTCATGCTCGAGGACTACGTCAAAATCCCTGTTGAGGTCGTGTATGGTTCAGAATTTATAAACCGTAAGGTTATGGAGGCACAGGATGGAACCATTGTTCTCGGACTTTCCCAATCAGGAGAAACCCCAGACATCATTGACTCTCTCGCAATTGCAAAAAAGGCTGGTATACGCACGTATGGTCTCGTAAATGTCGTAGGAAGTACTATTTCTAAAATGGTAGACACAGGTATGTATAACCATGCGGGTCCTGAGCAAGGTGTAAGGTCAACAAAAGGGTACATTAGTCAAATAGAGGTACTTGCTCTCATGACATTGGAGCTTGCGCGAATACGTGGACTCAGTAAAGCTCGTGGCGCTGAATTTATTGCTGAAATTAAGCAACTGCCTGATAAGGTTCGCACCATACTTAAAGAACGTAGAAAAATAAAGAAACTAGCTGAAGAATACCTTGGTTACGATGACTTCCTTCTCATTGGCAGAAAGTACAATATCGCCTCGGCGCACGAAGGGGCACTGAAGCTCAAAAAGGTATCCTACGTACACGCGGAATCGTTTCCTGCAGGAGAGGTAAAGAATGGGCCAATCGCTATGCTCAATGAGATATTTCCAACGATAGCGATTATGCCGAGTGATTCTGTGTACGATGCTATGCGTAAAGATGTAGAACTCATACGAGAACGAGGTGGACCAATACTTGCCATTACCACGGAAGGGAACATGGACGCATACTCTTTCGCGGATGATGTCATCTTTATCCCTGACACAAGAGAATGCTTCTCGCCAATACTTGCGAATATTCCACTACAACTCTTTGCGTACTACTCAGGAGCCCTTCGCGGCTTTTCACAGGATGCACCTCTGCGACCGTCAAATGTTGTAACGTTTGATCAGGATACAGATGAGTAACACGCTTAAGCACGACCCTTCAGTGCGTAACTCATTGTATCTCTGTCTACATACTCAAGCTCAGTACCTGTTGAGAGCCCACGTCCTAGCTTTGTAAGTTTAATATCGTTATCCTTTACTACATTCTTGAGCGCACCCTCAAGGTACAGTACGGTATCCTCACCCTCAGTTGTTGCAGAAAGCGCAAAAATGATTTCCTCAACTGGTGAACCTTTTTCAGTTAAGAGTTGCTGCAATTCTCGAATCCGAACCTTTCTGTCTGGTTCTTTATCAAGAGGACTGGTAGTACCACCAAGCACAAAATACCTCCCACTGTACGCACCTGTTTTTTCAATATTTTCTAGATCTACATCCTTTTCAACAAGCATGAGGAGGTGGCTATTGCGTGCATCACTCCTACATACCGAGCAGAGCATATGAGCACCACCTTCAGGATGTAGTCGTTTACAGTAGGAACACACTGAAACCGAACTACGTGCACCAGTAAGTGCAGTAGCAAACTCCTGCACCCATTGCTTATCTTGGCGAACAAGCCAGAGGGCGAGCCTACGCGCCTGACGTGGTCCAATACCAGGCAACTTTCGTAACAGCTCAGTAAGTTCTGTGAGGATATCGTTCATCTTTCTCCTAAGACACGGTTTTACCAGTCTTCATCACCGCCAGCAATATTTGCAGTCTTTTCCTCTTCAAATGCCCCGAAATCTGACTTCTCAATTGAAAGGAAGGTAGTCTTTTTGGCATCAAAGTAGAGTTCAACTCGTCCAACAGGACCGTTTCTGTGTTTCTCAACAAGTATTTCAGCAATATTTGGTCTCTCGGAAGCTGAAGGATCTTCGCTCATTTTATCCTCGCGATGAATAAACATCACTACATCAGCATCCTGCTCGATACTACCTGAGTCTCGGAGATCAGAGAGTCGTGGACGACCACGTCGCTGCTCAACTGCACGTGATAACTGTGAAAGACAGAGCACAGGAACATCAAGCTCACGTGCAAGTGACTTGAGTGATCGTGACAGCTCAGTAACCTGTTGTACGAGGGAGTCACTCGTATGCTTACCAGATGGTGCCATAATCTGAAGGTAATCGATAATAATCAAACCTAATCCGTGTTCTCGTTTGAGTCGCCGTGCTGTTGAACGCATACCGAGTACTGTGTTCGCTGGTTTATCATCTATGAAAATTGGTGCATTTTGTAACTTATCGATTGCCTCACGTATCTTTTCAAACTCGGCATCAGTCTTGAGGTTTCCGGTACGCAGTTTCCATGCATCAACACGAGCTTCAGATGCGAGCATACGATCAACCAACTGCTGACTACTCATTTCAAGAGAAAAGATACCAACTGGAGTGTTGTGCTGCACCGCACTCTGTCGTGCAATATCAAGTGCAAGAGAGGTCTTACCAAAAGAAGGTCGTGCAGCAAGAATAATGAGGTCAGATTTCTGAAGTCCAGCAAGTAGACTATCGAGATCCTTGAAGCCGGTTGGAACACCGCGCATTTCATCTTTAGAATTATGCAACTGATCAATCCTGTCCCATGCTTCACCGAGTGATTCCTGCATAGAAACAAACTTATGCAAACCAGGAGCGTTTGTTATTTCGTAGATCCTTTTTTCAGCTGCATCAAGCACTTCCTCAATATCATTACCTTCATCAAAACCTAACTCCGCAATAAAATCAGCAGCACTAATGAGTGAACGCAATGTCGCAGCCTTTTGAACCAAGTCGGCATAGTGATGCACATTTGCTGTTGCTGGCACCGTGTTCACGAGTTCTGTAAGGTAGGCACTCCCACCAACACGATCAAGATCTTTGTTTGCTTTGAGTCGTGCTGAAACGGAGAGTACATCTATCGGTTCACTCTTTGAAAATAGATCACGCATCGCTTTGTAGATATGTCGATGCTTATCTACATAGAAACTATCCTGAGAAACAACATCACCCACATCAAACATACAGTCTGGTCGAAGCATAATAGAGCCCAAGAGCGCTTTTTCAGCTTCTACAGCCTGTGGAGGAACACGCAATTTTTCAGGTGACCCTGACATGGAGACTATTGTACCAAGCGAACGTCAAAGTGAAAACTTTACACAGGGAAGTGGAAAGCGTGGAAACTGGTGATAACTATTTCTTACCATAAAAATGCTACAATGTATGTCATGAACAAGAGCAATTACCTTCATCATGCCCACATACTTGAAGCAGAACGGGCAATTGCACACAGCGTCGCACATGATCACCTTACCAACTGTTTCAATATGACAATTGAAGGTAATCCTGATGTGGCAATACTTGAAACAGACCGCTTTACTATCGAAGATGCTCGTACACTAAAGCGGAGAGCGTACCAAGCACCGCTTGGTGAACGGCAAGTATTTGTACTCATTACAAACAGCATCTTGCGTGAGGCACAAAATGCACTCTTAAAACTCCTCGAAGAACCTGCACAGAGCACACATTTTGTACTCGTAATGCCAAGCATGCATACACTCCTTCCTACAGTACGTTCACGACTTGCCTACCACACGCACACACAAGCAAACACAGAAGAATATGCCAACGCTAAAACATTTCTTCAAGTAACTATTAAGGAACGACTTGATCTTGTACAGCAGTACATCAAAAACAAAGATAGGGAAGGGGCTCGTCTTTTTCTCAACACTCTTGAAACGTACTGCTACAAGCAAGGAATACAGAAAAACAAAAGGGTGCTGTCAGAAGTACTTTTCGTACGCAACTACCTGCAAGACAGGGCAAGCTCACTCAAAATGCTGTTAGAGCACTTAGCGGTGAGTATTTAGAAAAAATAAAAGGTCTAATGGTTGATCTAACCATTAGACCTTTGCTATCTGCAAACAACTACAGAAGTGACATGCCACGATACCAATGACTGCCGAGTTCATTATCGTCCAAATCAATCACTTTTTCTTCCCCTTCAAAATCATGAAAGTGATTCCGTCCAATCCAGTTTACGTACTTGAACTGTTCACCTAGAACAAGTTCTGGGCCACGACCACCGTGAAAACATTTTTCATCAACGTATGCTTTCTGCAGACAGGTCTTCAGAAAGGGGATGACATGCTTTGGATACCATCCTCCATAGTGCATAACCCAAACGGGATCATTTTGAAAAGCGATCGTTGTAAAGCCAGTACTTTTTTTTGAAGACTGGTTCACACAGTAGCAATCCGTAACCTCATAATCTCCAAAGACATGTGTAATTTTTTTGTAACCAGGAAGTCCTGGTACAGCAACCTTCTCCATGTTTTGTGCCCAACCTTCGGCCATTCCTTTAAAGAACACTCGCTGTATCTCATCTAGTATTGTTCCCATGTATCACCTCATTGATTTATCTTTTGGTTCTGAGGCCATATTACATATATCAAAACAAAACTCAACATTTCAGCAAGATCACCAACACTTTTTCAATACATTAAGAACTAAACGGTTAGAGGATAACACCTCTAACCGTTCTGTTATTTAAAGAAACAAGGTTAAGTCAGTACAGGTAGCACTGAACTTCTGATCATCCAAGACACAAGAAACATAACCGCTGATGGAAAAGTAAATAATAAAAGTACAAAACCATCACCTTCAATTGACTCATTGAGCATCACTCCTATTGGAATGATAGATAACACAATCCCAACAGATAATGTGGCATATGAAAAAACATTAAAAACACAGTATGCAATAGCATGATCCATAACTTTCTTATCCTCCAGAGTTTTATTTTGCATAACAAGAATATTTTCTGTTATCAACCTATAAACTGTTGTTACAGTACAACAGTATCATCATGGTAGTCAATAGTACTGATCATTCCATCAAGCATACACTAATTGCTTGAGTAATATCGCCACACCATCGCATATTTTAAACTTCACGGTTACGGAGACAACTGGTACAATGAGATTACTAACATACATAATTTATGTACGATTTTAAAACACTAAAAACTTCTATTGAAGAAGCACAGCAACACTACAAAGAGGAGCTCTCAGCGATACGTACAGGACGCGCTGCACCAGCTCTCTTAGATACTATTAAAATTGAGTCATACGGAAGTCAGCTACCCCTCAATCAAGTAGGCACTATTTCAGTAGAGGATGCTCGCACACTGCGCATCTCTCCATGGGAACGCGACTCAATAAACCAAATCGAACAGGCAATACGTGATGCAGGTATTGGTGCAACTTTGAGTTCAGATGAGAAAGGTGTACGTGTGAGCTTTCCAGAACTCACTAGTGAACGACGTGAACAATTAATAAAACTCACTGGCACTAAGCTTGAGGAAGCACGTATTACACTTCGAAGACATCGTGAAGAAGTTTGGAGCGATATTCAAAAGCAACAGAAGGAGGGTGAACTTACTGAAGATGAGAAATTCTCTTCAAAGGAGGAAATGGAAAAGATCATTAAGAAGGGAAATGAAACTCTTGAGGAAATGGCAAAGAAGAAAGAGCAGGAGCTCACAGCGTAATATAGTACTACATGAATATCCTCATCTTTTTTGTAGTACTCGTCATACTTATCCTTGTCCATGAGTTTGGACACTTTATTGTTGCAAAAAAGTCCGGTATTCGTGTTGATGAGTTTGGTATTGGCTTTCCACCCAAACTTTTTGGTAAAAAGTTTGGGGAAACTGAGTACACTATCAACCTCTTGCCAATAGGTGGTTTTGTGCGCATCTGGGGAGAAGATCCATCAGCTGAACACTACGATCCGGAAGCACCCGATGCAAACAGAAGCTTCGTACAGCAACCAAAATACATACAAGCACTCGTACTTGTAGCAGGTGTCTGCATGAACATTCTCCTTGCGTACGTACTCTTTGCGGGCGCCTACATGATAGGTATGCCAACCTCAGCAACCACTCTTGAGGAAGTAGCACAGAGCAACATGCACAATGTTAAACTCTACATCTCCTCCCTCTCAACCGAGTCACCTGCAAACGAGGCACTCAAGGCAAGTGACGAGATACGGGCACTCAGTACCGAAAACAACACACTCACCTCAGATACCGCACTCGCACCAGGCGCTGTCTCAGAATTCGTACGTGAAAGTAATGGTACACCAATAACCTTTTCACTCATGAGAAGAGGTGAGCCGATCGAGGTAACCGTGTCTGCACAAAAAGGGATCATTACTGATGACCCGGAACGTTATGCTCTTGGTTTTACCATGATCCTTGCAGGCACTGAACAACTTGGACTTATTGATGCACTCGTACAGGCAGTACCACGAACGTACTCCTCACTCATAGACGTTCTTAATGGTCTCTTCCGCCTCATTACAGGAAAAGAGGATCTTTCGCAGGTTTCTGGTCCTGTAGGTATTGTCGGTCTCGTTGGTGATGCTGTCGCTCTTGGTTTTACCTGGCTTATGACCTTTAGTGCCTACATATCACTCAACCTTGCAGTCATCAACCTCTTTCCATTCCCAGCACTCGATGGAGGTCGTCTCGTATTTGTTGCCATAGAAGCTGCAACACGAAAACCAATCCCCCCCACTGTTGCAAATCGTGCCAATCAGATAGGTTTTGCAATACTCCTCCTTCTCATGCTGCTTGTTACCGCTAGTGATATCATCAAACTGTTCTAGCTTTGACCATCACCAGTAATTACAGTACGATTGGTACTACAACTTACCAGGGAGCTTATTTACTACTTCATACCGCACAACATGAACAATTCAAAAACAGCAAAAGACTACACACTTGGTTTGAGACAATCAGAACTCTTCACTAAAACAAGAAAGCAAGCTCCTTCTGATGAGGTGGCACGAAATGCGCAGCTTCTCATACGTGGCGGTTTTCTCTACAAAGAACAGGCTGGTGTCTACAGCTACCTGCCGCTTGGATTGCGTGTGCTTGAAAAAGTGAGCGATATTATACGTGAAGAAATGGCTAGTGTTGGTGGTCAAGAAATACGTCTTTCAACACTACAAGACAAATCAGTTTGGGAGGCATCAGACCGATGGAGTGATGAAAACGTTGATGTTTGGTTTAAATCAAAGCTGCAAAACGGTACTGAAATAGGACTCGGTTGGACCCATGAGGAACCAATCACAAAAATGATGAAAGATCACATTCAATCATACCGTGATCTTCCAAGGTACCCATACCAAATACAGAACAAGTTTAGAAATGAGGTGCGAGCAAAGAGTGGCATCATGCGTACTCGAGAGTTTCTCATGAAAGACCTATACTCGTTCTCAAGAGATAATGAAGAACATGCACGTTTTTACGAGGCGATTGCTCTTGCGTACATGCGTGTCTTTGTTCGCGTTGGTCTTGAGGGCATCACGTATAAAACATTTGCAAGTGGTGGTGCTTTTGCAAAGTATAGTCATGAATTCCAAACCATCTCTGATGCTGGTGAAGATATTATCTACGTATGTGAGAAAGAAAATCTCGCGGTGAACAAAGAAGTGTACAATGATGAAGTACTCAAAGACCTTGGGCTCACCAAGGATGACTTTGTCGAAAAGAAAGCCATTGAGGTGGGGAACATTTTTAATCTTGGTACACGCTTCTCACAAGCACACAACCTCACCTATAAGGATGAACAAGGGGAAGATCAGCTTGTCGTGATGGGCAGCTATGGTATTGGACCAAATCGCCTCATGGGAACTGTTGCTGAACTATGGGCTGACGAGAAGGGGTTGGTGTGGCCAGCAAGTATTGCACCATTTGCGATTCATTTGATCCGCATTGGGGACTCAGAAAAGGTTGTCGGACAAGCTGACGCACTCTTTGAAACGCTCACAAATGAAGGTATTGAGGTACTCTATGATGATAGAGATGTCCGTCCAGGTGAGAAGTTTGCAGACAGTGACCTATTAGGTATACCCGTTCGTGTTGTCATAAGTGAAAAAACAATTGAAGCTGGTACACTTGAAGTGATTGATCGTAAAACGGGTGAGGTACAAAACCTAACACAAGAAGAACTGCTTGCTGATAGCACAACACAGGAGTAAACAGATATGTCATTACTTACAAAAGTACTCGCACCTTTTTCTAACGACATTGGTATCGACCTTGGTACCACCAATAGTTTGGTGTACCTTCGCGGAAAGGGGATCATCATCAATGAACCTTCTGTTGTTGCACTCAACCAGAAGACAGGTCAGGTTGTTGCTGTTGGTGCAAAGGCAAAAGAGATGCTCGGCAGAACACCACAACATATTCGTGCAGTGCGCCCACTCGTAAACGGGGTTATTTCAGACTTTGAGGTGACCGAAGAAATGATTGGGTACTTCCTCAACAAGGCACAACGTGGTACTCGTGCACTTGTTGGACCACGTGTTGTTATCGGTGTGCCATCAGGAATCACCAACGTTGAGTCACGCGCCGTTCGAGATGCTGCACGTAACGCAGGAGCACGTGAAGTACACATTGTAGAAGAAGCTATTGCTGCAGCAATAGGTATGCGACTTCCTATTCACGAGGCACGAGCGAGTATGGTGGTCGACATAGGTGGCGGCACTACTGATATCGCCATCCTTTCCTTGAATGGTATTGTCACCTCAAAGAATATTCATACAGCAGGAGATAAGCTTAATAGCGATATAGTAGCTCATCTCAGAAATGAGTTTAAAATAGTCATTGGCGAGACCACAGCCGAAGATCTGAAGTTTGCTGTATGTGCACTCTTGGAACAAGATGAACTTCTTGAAGAACCAGTTCGTGGTCGCGACCTTGTTACCGGTCTTCCAAAAGAAGTGGTTATCACCGATGAAGATATTCGCGATGCTGTTGCAGTGAGTATCGATGCAATCATTGAAGGAATTAAAGAGGTGTTGGAGAGTAGTCCACCAACTGTTGTTGCTGATATCATGAAAGTTGGTATTAACCTTACTGGAGGCGGTGCACTCATTTATGGCATACCAGAACTCTTGAGTTCAATGCTTGAACTACCTGTCAACGTAGCAAATGACCCTCTCACCTCTGTGGTTCGTGGCACAGGATTTATCGTTGAGAAGCTTGAAGATTACAATGATATACTGCTAGAAGAAGATGCATTACCAACATTTGAAAACAGTTAGAAAGATCAATAAGTACGTACTCCTCATAGTGCCGCTCTTGGTGGTACTGTTTTTTTTACTACGATCTTCATCGGTATCAGAAACACTCACCAACCTGTCACATTCTATCGGAAAACCATTTTGGTCACTGAAAAGTGTTGTACTCGAAAATCTTTCAGAAGAATTAAATCTCACCTTGCAAACAAAAGAACAGTTATATAGCGAAAACGCGTTTCTTCGTTCTGAACTTGCTCGTTTGGAACGCGAAACATTTATGCTCAATGCACTTGAAGCTGATAATGAAAAACTACATGAGCAGCTTGGCTACACCGCCCCTACTTCAGGGTACATAAGTGCCGCAATACTCCACAATGTTCTCCTTGCAGCACATGATGTGTTTATTATTGACGTTGGTTCTGAACAAGGTGTACGTGACAACATGCTCATTCTCACTCCTGAAGGTATTGCTATTGGTTATGTCTCAAAGGTATTTGAAACCACTGCAGTAGCACGACGTTTCTCTGCACCCACAACAAACATTGATGTGGTGATCGAATCAGCTTCTACAACACAGCACGCAACACTTGTTGGATATGGGAGTGGTACCATGAAGCTGACCGTACCACGAGATGTTGCGTTGGAAAAAGATGACACACTCCTACTTCCGATGCTTTCAACACACCCCATTGCTACCGTTGCATCAATACAAGTTTCTCCTGAAGATGCCTATAAAACAGCATACCTACGGAGTCCTGTGAACATGTACGAACTTCGGTTTGTTTACATTGACACAACACACACCTGGGACACCAAAGAGGCTGCAAAACAGGTTGAACTCTCCCTACAACCCAAAGAGGTGAGTACTGAGGGAGAAGAGGAAGAAGATACAGAGGAACAGGAAGGTGATGAGTAGCGTATGAAAATTTCACCCATAGTTCGAATACTTTTTTTTATTATCACTTTTACAACGATATACCTTGCACCCTGGTGGCTCTGTATTTTACTTTCTGCTACCGGTATTCTGTTTTTCCGCATGTATGAGTTGGTTTTTTTAGGAGTACTCCTTGATGCACTCTATCCACAGGAACTTTTTACCATTTTACATACAGGGTACCTCTTTACCTCGATACTACTCATTACTATCAGTATCTCATGGGTACTCACCAAAGAGGTGCGCTTCTTAGATAACTAGTATGTTTTGGAAGTGGAAACAAAAAAAGAGTATTAGGAAAAATACTATGATATCTCCCGAGGAGATACTTCTTGATGCGAGCAATCTTCCTTCATACAACCCAAACGCCCTTGAAGGTAGACTCATCACACCAATCAGTCCAAGAGCACTTCGACCACTACTTCTTCTCATTACACTCACTGGTCTCATTATCATTGGAAGAACAAGTCAACTTATGCTTATCGATGGAGAACACTACCAAGATCTCTCTGAGCGAAACCGACTCGGTCATACACGCATCTTCGCAGAACGCGGAATTATATACGATCGTAACGGTATCGAACTTGCATGGAATGTGCCGCACTACGAAAATGGTGTATACGAGGTATTCCATGAACGTGCCTATGCAAGCACCACAGGAAGTGGTCACATACTTGGCTACGTACGTATGCCTGCACGTGATAGAAGTGGTGTCCTGTTTCGTGAAGGCATAGAGGGTGTAAGTGGTGTAGAACTCTCGTACGACTCCATTCTTAAGGGAACTGATGGTATCAAAATAGTTGAAACAGATGCACGTATGGATACGGTGAGCACAAGTATTCTTGAAGAACCGACACCAGGGAAACCGTTACATCTCACCATTGACCTACGGCTTCAAGAGGCTTTGCATGGCTTTATAAAATCACTTGCAGACGACATACCATTCTATGGTGGAGCAGGGATAATGATGGATGTTACCACTGGTGAGATATTGGCAATGACGAGCTATCCTGAGTATGACCCAAGTGCACTCATTGAAGGAAATGCAGAACTGATAAATCAGTACAATACCGATCCTCGTACTCCATATCTCAACCGAACCTTTGCTGGGCAGTATACACCTGGTTCAATTGTAAAACCATTCCTTGGTGCAGCTGCACTAGACGCTGGTATTATCACACCAGAAACCACCTTTATCTCAACAGGTGCACTTCGTCTCGCAAACCCATACAACCCAGGTCAGTACACTGTCTTTAACGACTGGCGTGCACATGGTGCTGTAAACCTCAAAACAGGTATTGCGTTTTCTTCAGACGTCTACTTCTACTACATAGGTGGAGGATTTGGTACACAAGAGGGTCTTGGTATTACACGCATCAAAGATTATATGAGCAGGTTTGGTTTTGGTAGTACAACGGACATCAAACTAGAGGGTGAACGCAGCGGTACCATTCCGTCTCCAGAATGGAAAGCAGAAATGTTTCCAGATGATCCAACATGGCGTATCGGAAACACCTACCATACCGCTATTGGTCAGTACGGTTTTCAAGTGACACCACTTCAAGCAGTACGAGCACTTGCCGCACTTGCAAATGGTGGCACCCTCATCACACCACGTGTCGATACCACATACACCCCCTATGAGGCTACTGAAGTCGGTATACCAGACGAGTACCTGCGGTACGCACGCGCTGGTATGCGGGAGGCAGTCATTAATGAAATAGGTACAGCACGTGGTCTCAATGTTTCCTATGTAGACCTAGCTGGTAAAACAGGAACGGCTGAACTGGGGGTCAAAAAAGACTTCGTGAATTCATGGGTCATGGGTTTTTATCCATACGAAAACCCAAAGTATGCTTTTGTTATTCTCATGGAACATGGTCCAGTAAAAAACCTTTATGGAGGAACCTATGTCATGCGTCAGTTCCTCGACTGGATGCGTGATAATACACCTGAGTATGTTCTTTTTGATGACGAAAATGAATAAATGACGCCGTTGTTGCAAGCTCTAAGTCATGGTATACTCGCGTCACTAAGCCAAGTTTTAAGGTACTTCACCCGTCACATGCTTGTAGGGAAATACGCGGGACAGAGAGGGCTAGTTTTAGCATAATTAACAACCTAATATCTAGCGGAATGAACGACGACAACAACTATTTAACACAGGAAAAATTTGATGAGTTCAAAAATGAGCTTCAATTTTTGACAACCACACGTAGGAAAAAGATTGCGGAAAGTCTTGAGTACGCTCGATCCCTTGGTGACCTCTCTGAAAACGCTGAGTATGCTGAAGCGCGTGACCTACAAGCAGCTACAGAAGAACGTATTCGTCATTTAGAAAGTATTTTGGCGAGCGCAAAAATACTTAAAAAGAAAAAAAGTAATGAAGTGACGCTTGGTTCAAAAGTGGTAATCGTTAAGCAAGGTGAAAAAGATACACATGATTACACGATCGTTGGCTCTGAAGAAACCAACATGATCGAACGCAAACTTTCATACATGTCACCACTTGGAGCTGCACTCATGGGAAAGAAGAAGGGTGACGACTTTACCTTTGAAACACCAAACGGTAGACAAAAATACACCATTAAATCAGTTGACTAGTATCATGGCTGAAGAAGCACGAACACGAACACTAGAAGAAATACGAAATGAGCGAATACAGAAGGGTATCATTCTCACAGAACGAGGTATCCCTCTCTATCCTGCAACCACCTCAAGGACACACGACATTGCAGAGGTTCTTGAAGGTTTTGACACACGAGTCGAGACGCATGAGTCTGTTACTGTTGCTGCTCGTGTACTTGCTATACGTGAACATGGTGGTTCAGTCTTTATTGACCTCTTTGATGGTTCAGGAAGTATCCAAGGTTACCTTAAGGTAGATGAAATTGGGGACGACCTGTTTTCACTTTTCATTAAAACTGTAGACAGAGGTGATTTTATTGAACTCACAGGAACTTGCTTTGCAACCAAACGAGGGCAACCGTCACTCCTCGGAACTGCATGGCTCATGCTTACAAAGAGTCTTTCGCCTATTCCAACGGAACATTTTGGTATCAAAGATGAGGATGAACGATTTCGTCGTCGATACCTTGATATTTTAGTAAATAGGGAGATCGCTGATCGCGTACGTCGACGCAGTATTTTTTGGAACACAGCACGGCAGTTTCTCTTAAGTCGTGGTTTTGTTGAGGTGGAAACTCCAGTTCTCGAAACAATGCCAGGAGGTGCTGAGGCACGACCATTTTCAACACACCACAACGCCCTCGACATGGAAGTACACCTTCGCATCTCAGCAGGAGAGCTCTGGCAAAAGAAGCTCATGGTTGCTGGTATCCCAAAAACATTTGAAATTGGACGTATTTTCAGGAACGAAGGTATGAGTAAAGAACACTTACAGGACTACACACAGCTTGAGTTCTATGAAGCGTACAGCGACTACCGCAAAGGAAAAGAAATGATTCGAGAACTCTACCTTGAACTAGCAGAAAAGGCATTTGGTAAGACTACCTTCACAGTTCATGGACACACCTTTGACCTCAATGATGAGTGGGTAGACTACGACTTCTCAGAGATAGTCAAAGAGACGTACGGACTTGACCCACGTGAGACCACCCCTCTTGAAGTCGAGGAAGCACTCAAGAAGGCAGGTATACCATATGACTCGCCTGCAACACTCGAGCGTGGAGTAGACCTTCTCTGGAAAAAGTGTAGAACACAGTTGAGTGGTCCTGGCTATCTTGTAAACGTACCTGTTTATCTTGAACCGCTTGCCAAAAAAAGTGATGTTGACCCACGTGTTGTTGAACGCTTTCAGGTCATACTTGCAGGCAGTGAGGTGGGGAAGGGTTTCAGTGAGCTCAATGACCCACGAGATCAAGAAGAACGCTTTGCTCGACAAGAAGAACTACGAGCACAAGGTGACGACGAGGCACAGTTTGCTGATAAAGACTTTGTTGAGGCACTTGAATACGGTATGCCACCAACCTTTGGCTTTGGCGTCTCAGAACGTCTTTTCAGCTTCCTGGAAGGTGTTCCTGTACGAGAAGGTCAACTCTTTCCACTCTTAAAACCTAAAAATTAAATAAAGCTGACCATTGGTCAGCTTTATACGTAAGTAAAAATAACGGGGCCAAGTATCCTTGGCCCCGCCTCCTGTTAGGAATCAGAAGGTACTCAGTTTCTCAACTCCCAAGCCCCCCTCTTCATGGGGTTCTTGCAAGCTTTCATGTCTACATGCTTGCTGCCTTGCTTTCCAACCACATCAATAGTGGTTTTGCGGCAAGGGAACTCCATTTCAGGTACAGGATAGTATGCCTGCTGCGGAGTTACCGTGAACTCCTTTCCTGAAAGAGAATTGAACCAAGATACTGCCTTACCAGATGAACCCACATCAATAGCAGTGAGCATTTTCTTCTGGTCGTTTTGGTCCATGTCACCCTGCACAACAGTGGAAAGTTTCGTACCTGTTGCACTCGGTAACAGCACGCCATGTGGTCCCTGACTAAAAACATTGGTCAAGATACCTTTGACACCACCTCCACCTAGAGTGGAGGACTGCTTGCTGTTGTTGCTAACAGCAGTAGCCAAAAGTAATGGCCCACAGCCACTATTGGCAACAACTAACACAAGCAAGCTGAGAAACAACACTCCTTTCTTCGTCATCCTTTACCCCCATTTTTTGTGTGCACCGCACAACTGGGAGTGTCGTGCAAATGCACGTTCACTAATGCCAGCCCCCCAATAGGACTGATCTGCCCTATATTATGACCTTTTTTAACTGACTTGTCAAATCACCACAAATATGGTGCATTTTACTTTTTCTTCTTTTTTGCCACTTTCCTAGCGCGGGTTTTCTTTGGTTCAGCAAAAATCTCAAGGGCACGTTTAAGGTCTACTGTGTAAACATCATCTGTCTTCAGTGACCTAAAATCCTTCTGGTGTACTACGAATGGTCCAAAACGTCCTACGGAGGCAGTGATCATTTCTCCAGTCTCAGGATGCACCCCAAGCTCTCTTGGTAGTGACAGGTACTTAAGAGCATCTTCAAGAGTCACCTCGTTTGGATCCTTATCTTTTGGTAAACTTGCTCGTTTTGGTTTCTCCTTCTTTCCCTTACCTTTCGCATTCTTCGGATCACCGACCTGCACGTACGGTCCAAAACGTCCATTCAAAACAAATATTGGCTCACCAGTCTCAGGATACTCCCCGATAGGCATATCAGGATCAACGACATCACCAGCATTAGTACGCGCCCCATCACAATCTGGATACTTTGTGCAGCTCATAAACTTACCACCACGTCCAAGTTTATACTCCATAGTTGCTTTACATTTAGGACAAGTGAACTCCTTTGGAGCTGGTCCAAGGTTGGTGAGCTTTTCAATATCATCCTTACTGGTCACATCTTTACTAAAGCCAGTGTAAAAATCTTTCAATGTCTTTGCATACTCCTTTTTACCAACAGCAATAGCATCAAAGTTGTTTTCCATATCTGCTGTAAATGAGTTGCTGATATAGTTTGCAAAGTACTTTTCAAGAAAACTCGAGACCACATCTCCAGTATCAGTAGGAAAGAGTGTCTTACCCACCTTCTCTACGTAACCGCGATCAACGAGATTTTTCATAATACTTGCGTACGTCGAAGGACGACCTATGCCACTCTTCTCAAGCTCCTTAACGAGTCCTGCTTCTGTGTAACGGTTAGGTGGTGTTGTCTGCTTTGCATCGCTTCGTACCTCCAAGAATTCAAGTGCGTCACCTTTAGCAAGCACTGGCAACTGTACGTCCTCACCCTTAGCTGCAGGATCTGCCTTGAGCCAACCATCAAAAAGCACACGTGAGCCATTCACAGTAAAGTCAGGTATATCTCCTTTTGCTACATTAGTGACTACCTTCGTCTTTGCCACCTGTGCAGACTTCATTTGTGAGGCAACGGTTCGTCGCCATATAAGGTCATATAAGCGTTTTTGATCAGAACCATTTCCGGCAGTACGTTTTGATGGATTTGAGGGTCGGATAGCTTCATGCGCCTCCTGTGCACCCTTTGCTTTGGTTTTATACTTCTTTATTTCCAGAAAATCCTTACCATAGTTAGACTCTATTGCTTTCCCGATCATACCGAGTGCTGTGTTTGAAAGCGTCTGACTATCAGTACGCATATAGGTGATGTGTCCTGCTTCGTAGAGCTTCTGTGCAACCGCCATAGTGCGAGAAGGTGAAAAACCAAGTCGAGTTGATGCTGCTTGCTGAAGTGTTGAGGTAGTAAACGGTGGTCGTGGTGCACGTTTCTGTTTTGTTTCCTTGATATCAACAACTTCCCATGAACCTTTTTGTGCAAACTGTACGATGCGTTCGGCTTCTTTTTCATCTTTAGGATTCTTCGAACAGGTAGTAGTAAATACATCTTTCTTGTGCTTCACATCTGCTTCAAGTACCCAGTAATCTTCAGGCACAAATGCACGTATCTCGCGTTCACGTTCCATGAGGATACGAAGAGCAGGGGACTGCACACGACCAGCTGAAAGACCATATCTCACCTTTTTCCAAATGAGACCTGAGAGGTCGTAGCCGACAAGTCGGTCAAGTACCCTTCGCGCCTCCTGTGCCTTTCGCAAGTTCTGATCAATGGTGCGTGGATGTTGCACAGCATCAAGTACCGCATCTTTTGTTATTTCATTGAATGCAACACGTTTTGTCGTTTTCTCAGGGAGTGCTAACGCCTCCATCAAGTGCCAAGCAATAGCCTCACCTTCTCGATCGGGGTCAGTTGCAAGGATAACCTCATCTGCCTTTTTCACCTCTTTCTTGAGATCCCGTATCACCTCTTCTTTTTTGGCAACCACCTCGTAGTTAGGAACAAACCCATGCTCAATGTCAATCGCATTTTTATTTGATTTCGGCAGGTCACGCACGTGACCAACAGAAGCCTTGACGGTGTATCCGCTTCCCAAGTACTTTTCTATTGTTTTTGCCTTTGCAGGCGACTCTACGATAACTAATGTCTGCATATTTCTACTATATATTGTGTGCTGGCTACAAATATCACACACTCTAGCACAGTGCAAGCATATACGAAAATGATCACACTGCTTAATCCGTCACAAAAGGTATAACGGTACGGCAACTACTCACCTTTGTTGTACCATCTCGCTCAAGAGAAATAAATGATTCAGTTGGTGTATAAGTTCCATCCTTACCAAGACTCAGTCGCACAACAGCACCGCACGAAACAGCATCATTGAAGTACTGATCAAATATAAAGTTACCAAGTGAGTAGTAGATCCAAACACCTTTATATTCCTCTTTTCCTTGTATCACATGAGGATGGGAACCAACAATAAAATCTGCACCAGCGTCAACAAATGCTCGAGCATACTCACGTTGCCCGTTGTTTGGCTCAGTTTCGTATTCATCGCCCCAGTGAGCATACACCACAATAAAAGAATCTTCTTTTTCAGTAGCTATTCGTTTCTCAAGCTCACTAGCATCACGTGCATACCAAGTATCAAAGGCATATAGCACAATCTCTGTCCCATCAACTTCCATTCGCACAGGTTCATATGGGTTATCAGGCGTGCCAAAATAAGCAACATTGTTTGCTGTAAGCCACTCTTTTGTTTCAAGATATCCTGACGTGCCAAAATTCAGTATATGGTTGTTTGCAAGAGTAACCGCAGTAACACCAACCGCCTGCATGCTAGAGGCAACCTGCGAGTCAAAAGTAAACGTGTAATGGTTAGGACCACTATCTTTCCAATCTGAAACAGATACATTACTGGTGATAGGTCCCTCCAGGTTTCCAACAACCACTTCAGCACCATCAAAAAGTATTGGTGTGTCACCAAACACAGCATCGTAACCATGTTCTTCTGCGCGAGAACGTACATATCGGTCAAACATCATGTCACCTACAAAAACTAGATATAATGCTTCGTCATTAACATTTTGATACGTACCCTCGGGAGCAAATACGTACGTACTAAAGGCACCAAGAATATAGAGAGGCACTCCTATGAGCGTCAGCATAGCAGGCATTTTTTTCATAACCCCATAGTACCAGCCAAACTCCCAACTGTCATATGCTAGCTATTTTTACAACTATGTGGCATAATCTCTACTCACAAGTGCCCCTGTGCACTTTTTTATATGAATCAAGAAACAATAACCAACATACGAAATGTAGCCATTATCGCACACGTTGATCATGGAAAGACTACATTAACCGACGCACTCCTTCGACAGACAGGGGCTGTTGCTGAAGGGGTATCAATGGATAGTGATACGCTTGAGAAAGAACGTGGTATCACCATCTACTCAAAGAATGCGTCATGCATCTATAAGGGAACAAAGATAAATATTGTTGATACACCTGGACATGCTGACTTTGGAAGCGAAGTTGAACGAGTGCTTCGTTCTATCGACTCAGTACTACTTGTCGTGGACGCTCAGGAAGGTCCAATGCCACAGACTCGTTTTGTACTTAAAAAATCACTTGAGCTCGGCCATCGTCCTATTGTAGTTATCAATAAAATAGATAAACCTGCTGCTAACATTGACCGTACTATTGACCAGGTTTTTGATCTCTTTTCAGAACTTGGTGCAACCAATGAGCAGCTTGATTTCCCAACCATGCTCACCATTGGGCGACAGGGTATAGCCAAAAAAGAAGTATCTGATGAATCAAGTGATCTCACACCACTCCTTGACCTTATTCTTGAACATGTTCCTGCACCAAGTGGGAACAAAGATGCATCACTTCGTGCACAGCCGTTCAATCTTGCATACGACAACTACCTTGGAAGACTTGGTGTCGTTCGTGTGTATGATGGTTCACTCTCAATTGGTACACCAGTTCTTTCACTTCGAAACGGTAAGATAGCAAAAGGCAGAATAACAAAAATTTTCACCTTTGAAGGACTCAAACGAGTTGATGCCAATACTGTTAGTGCTGGTGACATAGCGATTATTGCAGGAGTACCAGACATTTTCATAGGTGACACCATCACCACAGATGAGTCAGTTGAACTCCTACCAGTGATTGCAGTGGACGAGCCAACCATAGAGCTTACCTTTCTCGTGAACGACTCACCATTTGCTGGGCGCGAAGGAAAATACGTAACAAGCAGACAGATTCGTGAACGTCTTGAAAATGAACTTGAGGTAAATGTAGGACTTCGCATAGACTTTGATCGTGCAGGATCAGAAAAGTTTATCGTGAGTGGTAGAGGAGAACTGCATATCGCCATACTCCTTGAGAACATGAGACGAGAGGGATACGAAATGCAGGTAAGTCAGCCACAGGTTATCATGAAAGAAATTGATGGAATAAAACATGAACCGTTTGAAGAAGTAACTATTGATGTACCGGAAGAATTCCAGGGAGCTGTCATAGAAAAACTTGGCGCACGTGGAGCAATACTCTTAAACGCTGAGCAGGATGGTGCTGGACGCATGCGACTCATCTTTGAGGGACCAACACGAGGAATGTTTGGATACCGCAGTCAGTTCACCATAGACACCAAAGGTGAAGGTATACTTGCAACACGTGTCATAGGTTTTCGTCCATACGCAGGTGAGATAAGCAAACGCGAAGAAGGTTCTATGATATCTGCTATTACTGGAAAAGCACTCGCGTATGCTCTCGACAACTTACAAACTCGTGGAACGCTCTACATACCTGAAAACACTGAGGTGTATGAGGGACAGGTGATTGGCAATACATCAAAGGGTGACGAGATGATTGTAAATCCAACTAAGGGAAAGAACCTCACAAATGTTCGCAGTAGTGGAAATGATGAAGCGATTAAACTCATTCCTCCAAAGAAATTAACCATTGAGAACGGTTTAGAAATAATGGCGGCCGATGAGTACCTTGAGGTTACTCCAAAGTCAGTACGACTCCGCAAGCAGTACCTTACAGAAAATGCACGCGTAAAATCACGTCGCACAGTCTAGTAAATCTTAAATTTGAACAAAAAAGGGGCTCATAGTCCCCCTTTTTGTGTGCAGATGTGCAAAGTAATGCTCAGTACGGTAAGCTGTAGTGCATGACGCAAGATGATGCATTCAAGATTCTCACCATGGGTAAGCCAGTATTTCTCACTGGTGCAGCTGGAAGTGGTAAAACCTACCTCTTGAACAAGTACATCGAATGGCTCCGTATGCGCGGCATTGAAACAGCAGTGACCGCATCGACCGGTATTGCTGCAACACACATAAAGGGAAGCACCATACACTCATGGTCGGGTATCGGCATTAAGAACTATCTATCAGAGTATGATCTTGATTTCATCAGTCAGAATGAACGTTTGGTAAAAAGTTTTCGAAAAACAAAGGTGCTCATTATTGATGAAATCTCCATGTTGAGTGCTCAGACGCTCGACATGGTAAACCAGAGCATACAGGCAGCGCTCCAAGACTACACACCATTTGGAGGCATGCAGGTAATACTGTGCGGCGACTTCTTTCAGCTACCACCAGTTGTCCGAGGAAATGAAGCTACCTCCTTTGCTTGGGAGAGTAACGCTTGGCAGGACATTACACCACACATCTGCTACCTCACCGAACAGCACCGACAGGAAAAGAGTTCGCTTCTTGAACTACTTGATGCAATACGAGATGGTGAGGTGATGCAGAAACATCGAAACACTGTTTCAAAACGTCTCGTTGATACACCACCCGAGAACATACCACACCTCTACACCCACAATGCCGATGTTGACCTCCTCAACAATGAAAAACTTTCACTCCTCTCAACACCACCGAGAAAGTTCACCATGACCTCACAAGGCAGCAAAAAGCGTGTTGAGACACTCAAGAAAGGACTGCTCGTACCTGAGACACTCACCCTCAAGAAGGGGGCCATTGTTATGTTCGTTAAAAACCATCCAATGGGAAACTATGTGAACGGCACACTTGGTGAGGTGATTGATTTCAGAAACACGCTTCCTGTCGTGAGAACGCACGACGGTAGAAAGATCACCGTTGAACCTGAAAGCTGGAGTATTGTAGAAAACGAGAAAACACTTGCCGAAGTGGTGCAGATACCACTTCGTCTTGCTTGGGCAATAACGGTCCATAAGAGCCAGGGGATAACGCTTGACGCTGCATATATTGACCTAGGAAAGGCGTTTGTTGAGGGACAGGGGTATGTTGCACTTTCAAGAGTTAAGGCCACTGAAGGGCTATTTTTAAAGGGAGTAAACGAACGTACGTTCACTCGCCACGAACGTGTATCTCAT
>QKEV01000016.1 GCA_003252295.1 bacterium | reverse complement strand
ATTGTGCAAATTTGTCAGTAGTAAGTGGCCACTCCTCCCAATCTCTGTTTGAAAAACGAAATGCAATATCATCAGACAACTTGTAGTGCTTCAACAAAAGCTTAAATGTTGGATCGCCTTTTGCATGATACAAAAATGTTGGTTTCCTCCAATCAAGTAAGTGATCAGCGCCTTCAGCTAGCATGCCAATGTATCCCATGTCAGCAACGAGCTGTGCAATATCATTTCTGTAAATAAGTTCGGTATTTCTGAAAACATACGGCTTCACACCAAAGAGACGTCGCACCTTATCAGCATGCATACGCACCTGCTCCTTAAACTCAGTTGGTGATTGTAAAAAAGTGAGTGAATGGTAGTACGTTTCAGAAAGTATTTCTACACGCCCAGTGTCAACAAGACGTTTAAATGAGTCAATCACTTCAGGTGTATACTCCTCAAACTGCTCGAGCGCTATACCAGAGATGGAAAACGATGCTTTGAATTCAGGATGGTGACGCAGGTTTTCAAGCAGTACTGCATTTGCCGGAAGGTATGATTTATCTGCAACCTTTCTCGCAATTCGTGCATTGTTGGTATCAGTCTCAGCATCACAGTTAAAGTACTCATGGTCTTCTCCAATATCAAAATACTGGTACCGTTTAATACGGCGTGGTTGATGTACCTGAAAATAAAAGCAAATGTCACTCATGCGCGTGAAAGTGTTTTAACTAACTTCTTATAAACTATAATACAACGTGCAGCCACCTTGCTCCAAACTTGCGAACGTGCCTCCTTACCACCTTCCTCACTCAATGTTTGTCGCAAGCTTCCATGTTCTAGGCATGCGATAATTTGATTCGCCATACTGTTAATATCCCAAAAATCAGCCTTCAATGCATTCTTAATCACCTCTGAAACACCAGACTGTTTTGAAAGTAACACAGGGGTACCATTCATAAGTGATTCAAGTGGGACAATTCCAAACGGTTCAGAAACAGAAGGCATAACAAACAAATCAGCAGACTTGTATAGTCTTGCTAAATCTTTTCCTCTCTTGAATCCGGTAAAGATAACCTTATCTCCAATTCCAAGGTATGCGGCTCTATCAATAATCTGTCTTTCCATATCACCAGAACCAGTTATAACAAAAAGTGTTTTAGGCTTATGTGCAAGCACTTTCTTTGCTGCTTCTAGGAAGTAATCGGGTCCTTTTTGTATGGTAAGACGTCCTACAAAGAGGACTACTTTCCAATCTTTATCTTGTAACCTGGTGTCATAGAACTCTTTCTCATGTGGCTCAACGACAGTTTCACCTGTTTGCTCAACCCCATTGTAAACTACGTCAATTTTTTCAGGATCTACACCGTAGTTATTTACAATGATGTTTTTTGTGAACTCAGATACAGTAACTATCCTATCTGCTTCATGCATACCTCTGCGCTCAATCTGTGTAATAGGATTTGACTCATCAAACTTTCCCGTCCTGTCTATCTCTGTTGCGTGCACATGCACAATAAGCGGCGCACCGGTAACACGTTTTGCCGCTATGCCAGCT
>QKEV01000010.1 GCA_003252295.1 bacterium | reverse complement strand
GAGACTGCACAGGAAGATTTGGTAAACGTACGAGCAGGTGCACTGCTTGATGCATTTGTACTGTTTGCGTCTGATAGTATAACTGGAGACATGTCTCTTTTACGTGAACGCATAGAACGGCTCCGTGAAGAAAATGCAACCATTGAGTCGTTTGTGCTCTATGTAGAACATGGTACCGGTGATTTTCGTGTTGTTGTTTCAAGTGGTGGTCCACAGGAAGGAACAGTTTTACAGAATGAAGATGTGCCGATACTATTTTCCCTAGCATACGCAGGTGAAGAAGCGTACACCACAGAAACCTTGATTGATGGTAAACGATATTTTGTAACCGTACGTGCAGTACAGGATGAATACGGTAGTACAGATGCTCTTGCAGTAATGTATCAAGGTGTTGCTGAAGCTGACAGGCAGATAGCACAGAGTATTCGTACGAGTATGTACATTCTTGTAGCTGTGCTTCTTATTATTATGATACTCTTCTTGCGTCACGCGCGTATCGTTGATTTTGCAACGCTGTATCGCAAACAGTTAGAGATTGATAAAACAAAAGATAGTTTCATTTCAATGGCGAGTCATGAGCTCAAGAGCCCACTTTCAGTGATACGGGGGTATGTGGAACTTTTGCAAGATGGTACTGCCACTGAAACCGAACGTGTGGAATTTTTACGAAGAATCGATCTTTCTACTACAGAGTTACGTGACCTCATTGATGACATACTTGATGTTTCCCGTATTGAGATGGGACGATTACGTTTTTCTGTTGACTATGTTACTCCATCAGAAGTGCTTTTTGAGGTTGTAGAGATGTTTACACACTCGCTCGAAGAGAAGGGGCTTCAATTGCAAGTTGAAATTCCCGATGCAATGAAGGAGGTGCGTGTACGTGTGGACAGAGGCAGGTTAAAGCAGGTTGTTATTAACTTGCTGTCGAATGCGGTGAAGTATACCCAAACCGGAACGGTTACCATTGCAGAGCGAGTAATAGACGGCAAGGTGGAGCTTTCAGTGCGTGATACAGGTATTGGTATGACTGCAGAAGAGGTGAAAAAACTTTTTGGAAAGTTTTACCGAGCAGAAGCAGAGGAAGCAAAAATGGTGAAGGGAACCGGATTAGGACTTTGGATTACAAAGTATATTGTTGAACACATGAAGGGATCTATTTCTGTTGAGTCGATACGAGGTGAAGGCACCCGTTTTGTAGTGCAGTTCTCAAATGAACAGTAAACTCACCATACTAGTTGATAGTTACTATGTTGTGCGTGTTTTCTAGATCTTGAAGTTGAATTTCAGGACTTATTGCAAGGTACTTTACACCGATTGTACTTTTGCGTGTCGCGTATGATGTGCCAAGCAATTGCAGTTCCTTTTCAAGGTTATCTATGAGTAAAAGAGGTGCGTAATGAAATACCACTTCTTTTTCTCCAAAGAACCAATCAGCAAGCTCTGGTTCTATGTTTCTTATGTCACCCTTTGCTCTAAGTATACTTTTTTGGAGTACCTCATGCGAAAGGCTTGTTGCTGTTTGTGCAAACGTGTGTCTGTTTATTTTTTTGCTGGAGCCGGCACTAACAATAATATCCATTGGGTGGTGTTTTTTGTCTGGTTTTCCTACAAGACCGAATGGAGCATCTGTCATAGTGAGACCTAAAATTATAAACTCAGGTTTAGTAACTTCCTGAGCTTGTTTCCAGGTGTACAGAGTATCAAGAATTTGCTGGT
>QKEV01000015.1 GCA_003252295.1 bacterium | reverse complement strand
AGGCACCTACGACAGGAGTACGCAGACCTACAGTCACAACCTCATTGTCTACGCAAACCTCACTAACTACACACCACCAAAGGAAGAGCTTTAACGTAGCCACTATTTGTGGCATCATACTACCATCACAACTATGCTACGCTCATATTTCAAAAAAGTATCAGACTACATAGAGCAACACCCGTTGCATCCACTACATAAAACTGCTCTCGGTATACTCTTCCTGCTCGTAGGTATCACGTTCGTACAGAGCAACCTCTTTGATCTTGTACAGCGTCATGCTGACACCATGCTCTCTGCGGTACTCCCAAGTGTCATCATAGAGCTCACCAATGAAGAACGTGCGGAAGCGGCAGTTCCAGCACTCAAGCGAAACCAACTCCTCGATGAGTCTGCACGTCGCAAGGCAGAGGATATGGTAAAGAACGAGTACTTTGCACACGACAGCCCGAGCGGTATAGACCCATGGTACTGGTTTGACGATGTGGGGTACGACTACGTACATGCAGGAGAGAACCTTGCTATTTACTTTGAAGACTCAGAGGATGTCGTAGAGGCATGGATGGAATCACCACTTCACCGGGCAAACATCATGGATGATAAGTATACGGAAATAGGTGTCGCAGCGGTGAAGGGTGTGTACGAAGGGTATGACACGGTCTTCATCGTGCAGCATTTTGGCACACCGGCTCAAGCAACCACGAGGAAGGTTGCTGAGGTAGTACCACTTCCTCAGGTACAAGTCGCGGCAACAGAAGAGGAAGTGGAGGTAACTCCGCTCCAAGAAGTAGCAGAGGAAGAAACACCAGTTATTGAGGAGGTGGATGTAAAACCGGAGATCATAAAAACGGAGATTGTTACCTATGCAGAGGATCATAATGGAACAACCGTCTACGTATCTGACCATGACTCCACGAGTACAGACAAACTACCGGCAACCACAACACCAGTGTTCCTTACTGCAGAAAAGACATATATACCACCAGGACCTACAGCAACCACTGAAAACATGCTTGCCATTGCCTATCTCATACTGCTCATTATTGGTGCTGGCACCATAGTTGCCACCATCGTAATCGGTGTACGCCACAACCACCATCACCACGCGTACTATGGCGCATCACTCTTTATATTACTCATCGGTGTAACACTGCTACATACTGCTGTATTGTAGATACAAAAAAGCAGCCTCGACTAAAACATCGAGGCTGCAACAGCAACGGAAATACTACACGGCAATCAACAGTTCTGCGGCAACCTGTTCATTGTTTTTTGCACAACACGTATGCAATACACGGCGAATCGCTTCACCAAAAACACCTAAAGGATACCCATCACCCGCAATGTCATAGATACGATGACTTAACCGTGTCTCACTACTCATGCAGACGTAGCTTCTGCCGATAACCGACTCCAAGTCTTTAAGGAACCTGGACAGGTCCTCGGTGCTGTATGACCCCTGCAATTCCAAAACAGGAACTCGCAGTTCTGCATCACAGACAACGTCTTTGCCACTACTGTTCAACACTTTAACTTGACTCATATAATCCCCCTTTGAAATTAGGTTACAACGTGTGTATATGCTCTATTTACGATAGTAGTATGTCTGCAAAGATTGTCAACATAAAAAATAAACCGCCAGTGTGTAACACACCAGCGGTAAAATGAACATAAAAACTAGAATACTTCAAAGAGTAGGTACCCAAACAAAAGCACTATGGCCATCTGTGCTGAAACAGCAACAAGTAGCATAATGAGCAACGTACAGTACCCCTTCAGTCCACGGCGCTTCATAACAAGATTTGCTGTTCTAATAAACAGATCCTTAAGAATCAGATTGTTTACCAGAATGACCGTAGGTCTCGTTGCTATATACAGCAACGGAGTGATCGTAAGCCCACCTATACAAGTGAAAGTGACAACTCCGGACACACTCTCATTTTGAAAAGAGAAAGCAGTCAGCACTATTGCAGTACAACTGACAGCAACAACAATCATGATATGCGTTGCATTTTTTACAAAGCACGCTGTTTCCCACGATGTTAGTATTTTCATTGCATATCCTCCAAATAAGAAGAAACCCTCTGGACCGTAACAAGCGTCCAGAGGGGCGGGGGGCAATCGTTATATAACGCCGAGAATTAAAAAAGTAGTCACAATAGCTACGAAACCACCAAATGCAATCAGGTTGAATTGTTTTTTAGTGCCCAGAGTTTTCCAGTCACTTTTAACAATATTCCAATCGTCCTTAATCTGGACATCCAGACATTTAATACCAAAAATAGCTGTATTAGTTTCCATGTTTCCACCTCTATCTTTTTTTGTATAAATTCCCCTCTTTCTAACTACTATTATATAATATAGTACATATTTGTCAAGTGCTTGTCATATCTACCATAACCTTGTTGCCATCTCATTCTGGTACGCTATTATTACTGATATAGAGTAAATTATTTTTTATACGTATTTCCATGAACGAAAAATTTAATGAAATCCCTGCTGAAGAAAATAAACAGGAACAGGAACTTATAGAAGGAGCTGAACATCTAGATGAGCTCAATGCAGCAATAGAAAATGCAGAGACACCTGAAGAAAAGGAGAGTGCACTCGCTGAAGCAGAGAAGTGGGAAGAGCAGCTCAACATGCTCGAAACAGAGCTCGGTATTCCAACTGAGATCGGCAATGAAGTACTCGTTGAACTTTATGAAGGTAAGGTTTCTCTAGAGGAGGTTCTTGCTGAACTTCAGAACGAGGACCCAGAACTTGCCGCAGCAGTAGAAAGTCAGAACCTTCCTGCTGCTAAAGAACTTATCGATACAAAAAAGCTCGGCGGCTCAAAACTTAGGAGATTTGTAGGAGCCATTATGCTTACAGTCATGGGAGTTGGGGCTCTTGCAAGCACCGCATCAGCAGGGGTGATGGGTAACGCAAAAGACAGTCTTCATGCAAAGATAGGTGGCATGACTGGTGGCACACGAGCCGAACATCATGAGTCATTTGACCTTGATACACTTTCGCCAGAAGTTGCAAACTATAATGCTTTTGAGTTACTCAAACTAAATACTGCTGACTCTGACCTAACACCAACAGAAAGAGCTTCTCTTGCGACTGTACTCAACCAAGCAGGGTTGGATAATGTTGATGGTAACCTCAAGACCTTCCTAGGAAAAGCGCTCAACAACGGTTCTATTAGTCCGCAGATAGTAAAAACGGTTATCGGCATTGCTCAAAACGATCTTACTCATAGAGGAGGTATATAGAAACACAATTTGGTTAGGCAACAAAACCCTCACATAGAAGGGTTTTGTTTTTATCTTTTGAGACAAACTGACATCTCTGCGGTACAGTACATACATGAAGAAAACGCTTTTTTCAGTATCTGAGCTACTTACCTTACTCACTATTGGTGTTTTGTTCATCATTGCGACACAACTCTCCACAAGCTACACCGATGTACTGGAACAATACATCGGTAGGCATACATACACCGGCCCCGTCTTCTACATTCTTAGTGCAATACTAGCTACCGTGATAGCACCGGTAAGTGCTACACCACTCATTCCTATCGCCTCATCACTCTGGGGACCTAACCTTGCCGCACTCTACAGCATTACAGGATGGACCATAGGCGCCTGTATAGCGTTTTGGCTTGCAAAGCGCTACGGCTACGAACGCATTGCACGAGTGTCACAACTCAAAAAGATACAGGAGTATGCACTGCACCTGCCAAAGAAAAACATATTTTGGTCGGTCGTACTGCTTCGTATTACCCTTCCTGTCGACATACTGAGTTATGCACTTGGTCTATTTTCAGACATGACCTTTGGATCATATGTACTTGCTACCATTGTAGGCATCACTCCATTTGCCTTTATTTTTGCGTACACAGCACAAATGCCTCTGTTGCTTCAGGTAGCTGTTCTTGCATGTACAGGGATTATTGCGATTTATGGATACTTCAAGTTTCGCTCCTCCTTACAGCAAGAAAATAATCCACCAACTAACAACTAGTTGTGTGACACACCTATGCAAAAAACGATATACTAATGGTACATGGCATAACATTACAAGTGTCCACCTTTTTGGTGTGACTTTTTGAACTTTTACTATGAATAGTATTATTACAACACCACTAAAAATAGCCGTTTCAGGTGCTGTTTTTCTACTCCTATCTTTCATGGGAGTGTCGTACGCTCATGCCGAGGTAACCTGTACCTTTGACAGAGATCTCGATATTGGTATTGAGGGTGACGATGTGCTCTGCCTGCAGCAGTTCCTTAATGAAGCAGGTTACACGCTTACTGAAAACGGAGCAGGAGCACCAGGCGAGGAGACGAACCGTTTTGGTGCACTTACTCGAGAAGCACTTGCACTCTGGCAAGCAGACAATGATATCTATCCAGCAAGTGGTTACTTTGGACCACTTACTCGTGCTGCTTTAGAACTACTTGAAGGAATGGATACTGATGCAAACACTTCAAGTGACACAACAACAAGTTCAGTACTCACCTCACTCAACACTGATGACCCTATCCAGACACTCTTTTCATCTTTGAGTGATAGCGACCGAGCGCAGGCTGAAGATTTACTTTCACTCTTCAATGCGTTAGGTATTACCAAATCAGGTAACACATCAAGTAACTCAGATGACGACGAGGATGAAGTTGATGATGAAGATGAAGATGAGGAGGCAGGTAGTGATGTACGCAGTGAGTTTAGCACCCTTGTCAAAAAAGCTATCAAGATGATACGTGATGCAGATGATGCTATTGATGATGGTGATGCAACTACAGAAGAACTCGACAGTGCTCGTGATGACTACGAAGATGCTCGTGATGATCTCATGGATGCAGTGTACAGCTACTTTACCGGGGACTACGAAGATGCACTCGATGCTATAGATGATGCTTACGACAACGCAGAAGATGCTTTTGGTGATGCAGGTGGCGTGAGCAGGGAAGATGAATTGGATGATCGTATTGACGACATAGAAGATGATATTGATGACGCATGGGAGCATTTAGAGAATGATGAGGATGATGGCGCCGATATAAGTGACGCAGAAGATCTCCTCGAGGAAGCTGAGGACGTACTGGAGGAAGCAAAAGATGCTTTTGATGACGAGGAGTACGCTGATACTGACGACCTACTTGATGATGTGGAGGATCTCATTGATGAAGCACTTGATTCTGTAGTCTCTGAAGACGAGGATGATGCGGACAATGCTATTGATGATGCAAAGGATGCGATCAAAGACGCAAAGGATGCTATTGATGAGGCAGAAGATGATGGAGATGATACTGATGATGCAGAGGACTACCTCAATGACGCAGAGGATTACCTCGATGATGCTGAAGATGCTTACGATGATGGTGACTACGAGGAGGCAATCGACCTTGCAGAAAAAGCTGAGAAGTACGCAAAACGTGCTGAAGACACTTTATAAACGAAACACGCTCCATACAAAACACACAGCTCCTTTGAGGTCTGTGTGTTTTGCTTTTTTCAGTACCACATGGTATTACTTTTCTTGGAAAGAACATTATACTAATGCACATCGTGCACAACAAAACAGGAGGTTTTGAAAATGACAGCTACTTCAGTACTCCAGCATGCAGTGATATCAAACTTACCTCTGCTCAAGCGTGGAAAGATCCGTGACATGTTTTCGGTAGACTCTGAGCATATGCTCATGGTTGCAACAGACCGTGTGTCTGCTTATGACTCAGTTATGGAAACTCCTATTCCAGGAAAAGGTGCCATACTTACACGCATCTCAAACTTTTGGTTCAACATGATGGAGGATATTGCCCCCAACCACCTCTCTCATATACCGCTTGAACAGGTCATTACTGACGAGCATGAGCGTGCATTTATAGGAGATCGAGCCATTGTGGTAAAGAAGCTTCAGTCGCTCCCGTTTGAAGGTATTGTACGTGGTTACCTGTTCGGTTCAGTTGAAAAGGAGTACATAACAAAGGGTACCATATGCGGTATTCCTGTTACCTCAGGTCTACAAAAAGCAGAGAAGATACCTGAGGGACCACTGTTTACCCCTTCAACAAAAGCTATGCTTGGGGACCATGACGAAAATATCCGTTTTGATGAGCTGGAACATCTTATCGGTCCAGAACGAGCAAGGCGATGCAGAGATATCTGCATACAGATTTACAAACGCGCTGCAGCATATGCGCTTGAGCGAGGTATCATTATTGCTGACACTAAGTTTGAACTTGGTGAAGATGAGAACGGTGTCATATACATCATTGACGAAATCCTTACACCTGACTCTTCACGGTTCTGGCCAGTAAAAACCTACCGTGTAGGCGAAAGTCCTGAAAGTTTCGACAAGCAGTACATCAGGGACTATCTCACAGCACAAGGGTTAAACAAAAATGCCAAAGGCGTTGTTTTACCAGATGAGGTGAAGCTCAAAACAATGAAAAAGTACAATCTCGCAGAAACAATACTTACCAAGTAGGGTGCAGTAAAAATGACATGTAAGAACGCCCGCTGTAAATAGCGGGCGTTATTTATAAAAATAACCCTATGGAGCCACAACACCACTACCTGGACAGAGTACAGTGTTCCAATCGCCCACGAAAGCTTTGGACAGATCACCGGTAAAGAACCATGCCATGAGAAGATCAATGATAAGCCATGCAGCAAGTACTATAACAAAACCAATAAGAGTGCTGGTAAATATTTTATGTGCTCGGGCAATTTTACCTGGCTCACCACCGGAGAATAGGTAGAGTATACCTGCATTTATAAAAAGAAGAGTTGCTAGTACTGCTGTTGTTGTAACTAAGAAATCCAATACATTCATTGCCACGGTAACAAGGTCACAAAGACCACACTCCCTGAAACCACCATTACTTGTACCTCCACAGTTCACTAAACCAGCATATGCAACCTGTGTGTATGCACTAAACAGCACTAACAATGAAAGTATTTTTTTCATAGTAACCTTACCAAAAGCATAGCATGGAATACATGACATGATTTAGTTTTTTCTACATCATGTATATAACTCAAAAAACAGCTATACACTATTTTTATAATTGGTAGTTGTGTTTTTTATGCAATTATTCATACTATGTAGATATGAACAGATACATTGAGGGTGTACCAGATCAAACATCAAACACATTTGAAACAACACAGAAAACCGAAGATGCAAGAGAAATAGTACAGAACACCACCTTCGCCGAAGCACGTAAAACTCTTGAAGAAACAGGGAACCTTGAAGAGCAGGTGCAGTATATAAAGAAACACTATAAGGAAGTGCTGTCTGGTGCAGAGTTCATGACTGAGAAAGACTGGGAGTGCTTCACCTTTATTCACCTCTACTCAGAGGAGCTTGCAACACACTCTATTGAAACCTATCAACTAGTGCGAACAAAAATAGAGAACATCACCTTTAAGGGAGAAACTATTTCTGAAATTATCAAGAAAGAGGGAGCTTCCCTTGATGAGTTCTACCGTGCTTGCTTGCTTCATGATATCGGTAAAACAGCAATACCAGAGTCTGTACTCAACTACACGTTTGGTCCGGGTGACTGGCATGCGCTTTTTTGGATAGCATGCAAAGACTCTATGAAAAAGTGGGTACAACAAAACCTCGGTAGTGGAGACGATGCCAACCTTGAAGAGTTTAGTATCTTCAAAACCATCCATGACTACCAAGAAAACCCTGTGGTAAACATACCAGTCAAAAGCTATCTTCCGAGGAGTGAGCTTGAAAAACTTGAAAAGCGGGGTATTGCAACTGACTTCACCCTTCGACAAATACTCGAACTGCATGAAAAAGCGTCTGAAGAAATACTGAAAGAAGAAGAGCTCTTTACCGAAGCATCAATAGCAGGACAGCACCACAACTACGCAAACGAGGAGTACCGCTTCCCAATAAGCTCTAAGGTGCTAGGAATCAATGCAGACCTTGCTGACCTTTTACGTCTTGCTGACGAAGAGCAAGCACTTCTAAGCGAGCGACCATACAAGGAAGCATTTACCCATGTTGCAGCGTATGACATTCTCACAAGAGATGCAGAAAAGGGGGCTATTTCAAAAGAACTCACCGCTCTCTGGATACATCACGAACTTGAACGTGGACTTAAGGCGGAATCTGTCGAGGATGAAAAAAAACTAGTATCAGTTCGTGCATTTGCACAAAAATATCTACTCCAATAAACAACACCGTTGGCATATAAATAACCAACGGTGTTTTTTAAAGAAAAAGGGATTAGCTGTCACTCACCAGAAGCAGGTTTGTCTACGGTAAGAAGCTCACTGATCTCATCACTTGAAGCCTCCATTCGTTCCGCTAAAGTGACGAGCCTTTGGTACTTCTCGATCTCAGCCTGCAATTCTTGGATCTTTTGCTGATGTGTGGGCTTGTTTTCTATGACCCACTTGATCTTTTCAAAAGGATCGGCCGGTGCCTGCTCTTGTGCTTGCTCGGCTAATGCCCTGAGTTTATCTTTAGCGATATACCAACCAACCTTCTGTTTCCCTGGCGTTTTTTGACCAAGGATAAAATCTGCATTAACAAAAGCAGCGGTTGATTTTTTGATACCAAGTTCTCGGCGTATATTGCCAACCTCATGCTGACTTACTTTACCATCAGGATCCTTTTTTGCGACTTCTAAAAACTTTACGGCAAATTTTTGTTCTAAACTCATGTTCTCCCCCTTTATCTCGTGATCCAGTTTGATAATGGTGTCAATGAGTGACACCTCTTCTACCTCAACAACCCTAACAGAGTCTTCAACAGACCACACAGAAGATCCAATACAACTTTTTTTCTTCACGATAAGATCAGCACATTCTTTGAGAATACTTTTGATATCATTCGCGTCGAGTGGATGCTTATACCTTAGAACACCCTCTGCGTCAAATTTTGCCAAACTTGCATGGTCGACAAATTGAGTGTGTATAAGATAGTTTCCAAGAGGAACCCTCTTTTCATCACCCAACACAAAGAGAATACGTCCTGTATCTTCGTATTTTTTCAAGACACCATAAACATACCACCTCCACCCATAAATGGTTATATTGTCACCATTTTCGAGTCGTTTGCGCACCTCAGAGATTAGGTACTCCTTTTGACCATTGTTCATACTTTCCCCCTTTTCTTTCTTTAACAAATAGCTTCCTGAGGTTATTCTGCCATATTTTACTAAATAGTCAATATACTACAGCTATTTTGAAACATCGACTTTTCCTATATAGTAGCCACATACGGTAGAGGATGGTAGTTCGTAATGACTACCTTGTAGGATGATCTTTGATAATTACATAAACAAACGGACTCACATCCACCTACTCAGGGTTTACTATTTCCTCAAAAAATAGAAAGCTAGCTCTACTAGTGTAGAGACGCTCAGAAGTTCTTTTGGTCTTTTCAGAGGGTTTTCGCCGTGATTGCAAAACCCTCTATTTTATTACTCTTTCCAATCCTCAATAACAACCTTTTTGCCAACCTGCCGCACTACCACCCTTTGCTTTGCTTTCCACTTAAGGTTACGTACCACCTCAATAGGGAGGGTGAGGGATACCGCTCTACCACCTCCTGTTTTATGTAACTTACGCACATTGCGTTCATCTAGTATTCTACGTGCCATACTATGAGTATAGCGCATGCTCGCGAATTAATTCGCGAATTAATTCGCGAGCAGGGGATACAAAAAACCCGCCGACATGTTTCTATTGTCGACGGGTCTATCTAACCTCTTCTAGTGCAGTCATAATATATACGTTCCTCAGTTTGCTAACTCGGTGAAATCATCTGTAACTTCTGTTCCAGCTGCATTTTGTATTGAGTCACGTAATTCAGTAAGATTATCAATACACTGGTTGATCTCATCTAATTGCGTTTGCATGGCTTCACGAGAAAAGTTACCAATAATCTTTTGAAACATTTTGTTCGGAATCTTCATCAACAATGTCTCTGACGAAATAAATATTTTTGCAAGTGAAGATTCAAACATTCTCCTGTAATCACTCAAATCTTTGGGGCGCACTTCTCTTTTTTGTGGTTGCACCTCCACATCAACTAAGCCGTTTAAGACATGCATACGTTTTCGCTTCGGCGCTTTCATCGCCTGCATGTATATCTGAACCTGCTTGTCTTTTGGTACACGTGACAACTTTACCGCAGCACGATACCCTAAACCTGTCTTGGGTTTTTTATCGTGCGTAACAAGTTTGTCAAACACGCTCGGTACCAATTTTCCAAGTGCTAGGTACTCGTACACCCAGGCATCACTTTTTCCGGTAATCAACTGGATTTCTCTCACAGAACAACCACCTTCATGCAGTTTTTTTAACGCATTGAAGGTTTCTTTGTGTGTATGACCTTTTCGATAAAAATTACATACGAGCGAACGTTTGTAGCGCTCAAAATCATCCACGTTATCAAAGAGCAGGGCAAACATTTCAGTTACACCCGCATCCTGACATGCACGCCAACGGCACTCCCCATCAATCAAATCATACATTCCAGGATTTTCCTCTGATTGCGTGGCAGATACTGCTTGCTGCTGACCAATTTTTTTAATACTTTCACCCAGTTGGTGTATTTCTAACTCGTCAAAAACCTCACGGGGCTGACCAACAAACCTTAAAATTTGACTGGTACCAATAACAATACATTTGGGAACTTTCACACGTGTATTCATACTCATCCTCCATGGCTGTATTTTTTAAGTATTGTGATTTGACTACTATAACCTGACTTCGAGCATACCATATTTAGTAAATTTTCAAAGATTTAACATGTATAGTGATGCGTGCATAACCCTTTTGCAGTACATGCGCATTTTGTATAATAAAATCACTTACATTGTTTAGAAGTATTACCAAATAAAAAACATGAAAATAACCAAACATATACCATTATTTATGCTCGTAGCGCTCTTTGCGTGTACGTACGCACTTCAGCCAAGTGCCGTGCAGGCGAGGGCAGACACGGTGAATATTTCGAGCCTCATTGAAATGCTCGTTGCACTCAACATTATCCCAGAAGATAAAGCTGATTTGGCTCGTGAGTACGCAGCTGGTCAAGAAGAAGATGAGGATGGAGAGGACACATCAAGTGATACCGAAACAGGCAACCTTTGCGCATACGGACAATTTAAAAATGCTTTGCAACTCGGATCACAAGGTGACGAAGTAACACAACTTCAGGAATTCCTTGCGTCTGACCTAAGTATTTACCCTGAGGGGCAGATCACAGGATACTTTGGTCCTCTCACTGAAAAGGCGGTTAAGCGATACCAGGAGAAATATGGTATTGATCAGGTAGGTATCGTTGGTCCACAAACTCGATCAATGATGCAAGAGCAGTATCACAACTGTATAGCACTTAGAAAGCAAGAACAGGAGCAAAAACGTGAACAGCTCAACAAGAGTGACGATGAGGAAGAGACTGATGACAATGAAGACGCAGATGAGGATACAAATGAGGATTCTATCGAAATCACCCTTCAGGTAGAAGATGAGGATGAAGCAACCATCACTTGGGAATCTAGTGAACCTTCTAAAAAGGGGTTTAGGGTGGTCTGGTCTATGGACGAAAACCCAACCTATCCAACACGTGACGGCGACAAGTCACTACTTAGCTACAGCAAAGATGGTGGTGGAAGAACCCTCTACGCTTTTGATGGTCCAGGCACTTACTACGTACGAGTTTGTGAAAATCTTGGCAGCAGCAAATGTGGTGCTTACTCAAACGAAGTTGAAATAGAACTTGAATCAGAATACACTTCTTACGTTGATGCAATCGATCTTGAAGTAGGGAACAGCAACAATGAGGTTGAATGGGAAACCGATGGAACCGCGAAAAAAGGATTCAAGGTGGTCTGGTCTATGGACGAAAACCCAACCTATCCAACACGAGATAGTGATGAACTCCTCTCATATGACAGCAGCTCAAGAGATGATGCTATCCTTGATGCGTTTGATGGTGCTGGTACCTACTACGTACGCGTCTGTGAGTACATTGGCGGTACTGAGTGTGGCACCTACTCAAACGAAGTTGAAATAGAACTTGAAGACTAGGAAAATTCACAAAAAACATATAAAAACCTCTCATTCTGAGAGGTTTTTATATTTATGTATTTGATTATGAACTGATACTATCCTTGGTTCTGTCTGTAACCCATACCACGACCTCCTCTTGTACCATTTCCTTCACCAGTGCATCCTGCACCCATTCCAGCTCCATTTCCTAGACCAAGCTCTTCACGAATCTCTGCAGCTGTATCGTAGTCACCCTCTTCAGCTGCCTCATGAGCTTCTGCAAAGAGTTCAAAGTCCTCTTCACTATCAATAATGTCCGTGATACGTCCACGTCCATCCATGAGCTCAAGCCATGCATCATAATCAAGATTTTCGAATGCCGCTTCCATAGCCTCATGACGATCTTCATCGTACATAGGTCCTTGTACCGTGTAATCTCCCTGGTACGCTGAAGCAGTCATAGCTCCCGCACCTAGTAGTAGTGGCAGAGCAAGTGCTCCTACTGCAAGTGTGTTTTTTGTTTTCATTGTATGTTTGTTATTTTTAACTTGGGTACCGCCCCTATTACTACGCACCGAACATACTTTTCTTTCAGGTTTTATATATACCCCAACAGGTATACATACTTGTCAACAAAAATTACATAAAACAAGACAAGACTGCATGAATGCAGTCTTGTAAAAAATGGGTAAAAACTATGGCTGGCGATACCGGAATATTCGCCTCTTAAATAAGAACGGATCTGAGCAATCCACTGCTACATCAACATAGCAACGTCTTCGAGTGGTCATACGAACGATTTCAACTGGTAGTGATTCACCTGCAGAAATTACCCTACACATATCTGAGATATCGGGTAACTCTGATAATGAACTTACGAAATCTATATTCATAGGTTCCATCTGTTTTACCGCCTCAGAAGTTTGCTCTTCTTGCGATACCACGATACAACAACCAGAACGTGGTAAACGTTGCAATATTCCAACCATTGACTGGATGTTACCTACTGAGCAGATAATAATTAACATTACTCCTCCTCTTTTTTGGTAGTTGAAAACAGTATCCCTTTTCCTTACAATAAAGTACAAGTGATTTCACTATATGTCAAGAGTGTAGTACCGATGCTAGAGATCGTAATCTTTGTGATGCATCCGCTTTAGATCTTTTTTTGTCACCTGTAGAAACTTACCGAATTTCTTATCTTTCTTTCTTCGTTCTTGATCAGTCATACTAAAATGCTCAGTTTCTTTCCTTAAGGAAAGATAGTTTTCATACTCACCCTCATTAATGAGTCCTGCTTCCATTGCACCGCGTAGCTTACATCCCGGTTCATGCCTGTGGGTACAGTCAGCAAACTTACACTTCTTACCAAGCTGCTCAAGCACCGCAAACTGTTCTCCAATACCTGCTTGCATGTCAGTGAGCCCCACTTCTCGCACCCCTGGATTGTCTATAAGGATTCCACCATGTTCTAAGAAAAACATTTCACGCTGTACTGTGGTATGTTTACCTCTACCTGTCTGCTCACCTATCTCTCGCACCTCCAGCACATCTTTACCAATGAGTGCGTTAATAAGTGAGGATTTACCAACACCAGATGAACCAAGGAAACAGTACGTTGCACCAGCAGTAATACATGCATCAAGTTCATTAACACCTTCACCAGTTTCAATGCTCGTACATATCACAATAACATCTTCACCCAAGCGTTCTTTTAGCTCTCTAACCTTTTCTTCTTTGTCCTCAAGTGAGATGAGGTCAGTTTTATTGAGTACAGCAACAGGTACTATACCGCTATCCCGAGCTATAGCGCAGTACCGCTCAAAACGGTTTACACTGTAGTCACGGTTTAAAGACTCCACAATAAAAGCAGTGTCTACATTTGTTGCAATAACCTGTACTTCACCGTTTCCGCGCTTCCTTTTGAGCACCGTCTTCCTCGGTAGGATCTCATGTATCACTGCCTTATCATTTTCCACCTTATCAAGCACCACAAAATCACCAACAGCAGGGAAGTCCTCTCTACCTGTTGCCTCAAAAGTCCTCTTACCGGTTACCCGTGCCTCTAGCTCACCCTGCTCAGTCAACACCCTGTACAACTCTCTATGTTCAGCAACAACTCGTGCAACAGGGAAATCGATAAGACCCAGCTTCTCACGTTCCGTCTCAAAAAAGGCACTGTAACCAATATCCTCCATGTTTTGTTTTCCTTTATCCATAGTTTTACAGACGATACTATAACAACATACTTTCATTAAAAAATGAGCCACCCTGTGTACAACCAGGATGGCTCATCAACGTGCTTCATCATTCATTGCAACCTTTCATGTCAGTAGTTATTTGAGATATTAATCATCATTTCAGACGCATCTCTATTTGTGAACTCTCCTATCTCTACCAATCTTTTTACACGTTCAAAAACATCTTCAAACCGTTGGTCAACTCCCACAAGCCGCAACCCTGCATTGTCTTGCACATGACCGATATAGTAAAAGTTACGTTGACCAAATGCCTTCGCATAGCTGACATTGGTCACCTGTACACCAAACACCTCTACAAGGAACACTTTTACCCGCTCTACATCATTTCTCGAAAACTCTCTCCCCTGTAAACCTGCACTCAACCCTAACTTTGCCTGCCATGCAAAGTTGTCAACATGTGTTTGTGTAAGAAATCCTGTTGCATCACTCATTGCTACCTTCTTGTCAGCCAAATACCTTCCATGTTCTACAGGCACTATGTTTGCACTCATAACGCACCTCCCAATAGAAGTAAAGTTTAGTAACTCTTTTTTGAAAATACAGCTTTTATTATGACTTGTAAAGAAGTGTACGTGTAGAACTACAATCTACGCGAATCATAAGCCCATTGAAGCAACGCTTGCCGTTGCCGTGGTCTACAAAACTCATCACCAACTCGACAATTTTGAACCACTTGCGCCACATGTCTCTGCATCGCTTTCCACCGCCGTATCTGTCGATCGTCATCCTCATGTCTGCGTCCTAGGTAGTAACGGCAGTACCATTGGAACCACCCTCGTGGATCATCAGTATGTATCCACCCTTTTGCACGCCACACCGCAAGTGGTTGACTGGCTAGCACATGAAAATAGTTCAGTTCCTTATGTTGTTTCCCATCGCGTGACAACTTCGCATGTTCAAACCAAAGGGAAGGGAACTCATCTGGAACATCACTCATGTAGAGACCACCAAAGACACCAAGCTCGAGCATTTCCTGAGGGGTAAGATGAGGTGTAAAGTCAGGATGAAAGTTTGTACCAACCTTTTCAGTAAGCACGTATGAGTACTCTTGCATTGAGTCATTGACGATGATGTGCTTCATAAGGTAAGTATACACACAGTACATGGTGTGTGGTACAAACAAAAACCTCCCGCATGTTTCGGGAGGTTTTTGTTTTTTACGAGTACTGTTTACTTTATTCTGACACTAACAGTTTCAGACACTGCTTCAGTTTGAGCAGTAGCATTCACAGCACGTACGTAGTAGAGGTACGTTCCACTGCCCGGAGTTGTCTCACTGTAGCTCTCACTGTCAGCAGAAAGTGTAGCCATGAGCGTGTAGCTCGGTGTCGCTTTCCGTACGTAGAGTGCACGGTACACCTCATAACTCGTCTCGTTATCTGCATTGTCAGTCCAGGTAAGGTTAACGTTGCTTGTCTTTCTTTCATTTACAGCAGCCAGGTCTGTCGGAGCAGCAACAGCATTCAGGTCAACAACAGAAATGGTTACTGGTGCAGAGTTTGAAACACCCTCATTATCGGTAACCGTAAGCTGCGCTACGAAAGTTCCTGCTGCTTCATAGGTGTGTGTAATCGTCATACCAGAACCTCGCATACCATCACCAAAGACCCAATCATATGCAACAATCGTTCCATCCACGTCATATGAGTCAGTACCATCGAAAGCTACTTCAAGAGGAATATTTCCACGTATAGGAGACGCAGTCACTTCAGCAACAGGAGCGTTGTTGGTAACTGAAACAGTAACAGAGTCTGAGCTACTGAAACCTTCCTCATCAGTTACGGTTAACGACACAGAGTAGGTACCGCTTGCTGTAAATATATGTGTTGGATTCACTTCATTTGAAGTTGCTCCATCACCGAAGGACCAAGTGTAAGAAGAAATGAGGCCATCAGGATCATACGAACCATCACTTGAAAAATCAACAGTGAGTGGTGCTTTTCCTGAGGTAACATTTGCTGATGCTGTTGCCACTGGAGGCATACTACCTGTGTAGTTTACCGTACCACTTATCTGGTACTGACCCAAACTCGCATAGTTAGTAAAATCAGCTCCAGCAACACCCTGTACTGATATGTAGTAGGTGCCACTCTCTACGGTTGCAGTAAGTACCACCGAAGTATAGCTATCAGAAGCAGTCGCAATAGTATTTCCACTTCCATCAAGAAGTTTTACTCGAGCATTTAGGTTTGGAGCAGATGGGTGCATGGTTACTGTGATTGACATAGATCCTGCATCACTCATAAATGAGTAGAAATCAGTATCACCTGCACGTTCGATAAGTCCATCTGCAAACACAGAACCACTACTGTAACCAAGAATACACGCTGATGAAAGTGTGCTGCCGCAATCATCAACAAGAACTGAAGGACCCTTAGAAGCAATGATGGAGATATCATCTTGAGTATTGTTTGCAAGTGGATACTCTCCCTTACTCCATTGAGTTATTTTTTTGTAGTAACTACTGCCCATGATAGGCGCCCATACTCCTGAACCACCATAGTAACTAGTTCCATCAGTTGTTCCATCATGTGAAAGACCAAAATTATGACCAACCTCATGTGATATAGCCTCCGCAATATACTTTTCATTGTTCTGTAGTTTCTCAGAAAAAACTAGTGCTGGTTGATAAAAGATGTTATTTGTCATGTTGTATATACCAACATATGCAATACCTCCGTAGTTGCCAAAGTAGCTAGAAATCGGGCTGATGAGAGCAACAGTACCGTAGTACTCATCCGAAGTTGAAGTCCGTTGAATTCTATCAAGAGGAGGTTGTTCTGTTGTGACATCCACATTAAACGGTGCGTAATCTTCAGCAACTCGTTGCCAAATCCGTTGTATGCGCTCACGTTCAGTGGTACCAAATGTAGACGTATCACCATCAATATCCCAAGCCGGAGCATCAATATCCTCTCCTGAGTTGTCACTTGTGTTCCACATGGTGCCTGAAATAAGCATTCCATCAAAATCAAGATAGATAACATTTTTTGCATCAGGATTACTGTGAAGCTTAAAAGTATCCTCAAGTGGATAGAGTGAACCAATCGCTATACTTTCTGTAGCTGAACTCACTGTTTCTATACCTTCTGGGACATCTTCCGCGTAATACAAATGCGCTTCTTTATCAAGCCATAGTGAGTGATCGTTTTTTAACATGGTCCTGAGACTGGCAGGTGAGTAGCCGTACCAAGCTGCAACTTCTGGCAACTTATCACCAAGACGTGCAACAGCATCATCTAGATGTGCCCGTCCTTCAAGACTTACTGTTGGAAATACCTTCCCGTCATCAGAGGTTGTTTTGTCTTTTGCCAACTGTGAGTTAATAACAGAAGCAACATACTCCTGCTGCTTAACCTTTTCGTGATTTACGTACCCGATAGATCCAACAAGGATCAGGGCACTGACAATACCAGCAAGAAAAAGTATCTTTTGAGGTGCTAGTTTATTCATGAGTAGTAATTATGCGTAATTGAAAAAATTACGGAATATTAACTAATAAATTTGTGTACATATACAAGTATAGTACAGTTTGTGTTGTATTTTGGTCATATTTTCAGAACACTGTTCAAAACTTTTAAACAGAGAAGTCTATTTATGAATTAGTGATCACTCCTCCATACTTAATTTATTTTTAAAGAGAGTAGTTGTTACTAATTGACTATTTGTAAAATAATTGTATAATTTTCACAGCATAGTAATTTATAGAAGTTGCAATAATATTCAAAAAAAGGGGGTGTACGATGCACAACAAGCTACTGAATACTGTAAAAACATTTGCACTTGCAGGTGGAGCAGGCAGCAGACTATCACCACTCACGGAGATGTATGCCAAACCGGCAGTGCCATTTCTGGGTGTGTATGTCATTTTTGACTTCGTCATGTGGTCGCTGTTTTACTCTGGTTTGCGAGACATAGGTGTTCTTGTTCAAAAGAATGCCGTTTCGTTGACTGAGCACATTGATGCTGTTTTTCCAAGACGACCTGGGGGAGGGGTGTATATTCAAACACTGTGTCCCGAAGGACGATGTGGGAGAAATGAGTTCTCTGGTACTGCCGATGCTGTATGGCAGCACATTCATCATGCAGCCGGATACGAAACAGTAATGATCGTTTCGGGAGATCATATTTACAAAGCAGATTTTAGTGCCTTTGAGCAATTCCACAGAGAACGTGGTGCTGATCTTTCTGTAATGGCAATTACGGTTCCTGTTCAGGATGCAAAAGCGTTCGGTGTGATTGAAGCAGATCAAAACAACAAGATCTATGGTTTTACGGAAAAACCTTCTGTTCCTGTTGAAGTACAAGGTAACCCTGGACATGCATTTTGTTCCATGGGTGTGTACTGCTTCAAGAAAAAAGTACTTGAACGATACCTGAAAGCCGATGCCGCTGACCCAACCTCAGACCATGATTTCGGTAAAGATATCGTGCCAAAAATGATCGCTGATGGAAAAAAGGTGTACGCCTTTCCGTTTAGCGAAACTATGGTCGATGGTCAGCAGCCGTACTGGCGTGATGTTGGAACAATCAAGGCATATTGGGAGGAACATCAGAATTTTTGCTCTGACAACCCATCCCTGAACTTGTATTCCGATATTTTCAGGATACCACCTCGTGACTACATGGCAGCGCCCAGTAAGTTTGGTAGCGGCAAAAGGGATAGCAGTTCAATACTCAACTCAATGGTGCCAAACGGATGCATTATTGTTGATTCGTACTTGTTGTACACAACACTAGGTATATCTGTTAACGTGCAAGAGGGTTGCAAGGTTATTACATCTATCATACCCTCACAGGTAACGATAGAGTCTGATTGTTCGCTGCACAAGACAATTCTTGTGAGTGACCCGTACCTGAGACCACACCAACGACTTATCGTACCAAAAGGTACGGAAATTGGTCTCGATCACGATCGTGATCGAGAAAGAGGTTTTACCGTCACCGAGGAGGGAATTGTAGTTGTTCCGTTTACCTGGTTTAGAAAGAACAGGCTTATTGCGGGGGCAGCTAAATAGCAACTACATAGTCGGTGTGTTACCACAACACACCGACTATTTTGTACAAAAAGTGAAGGGTAGTCTCTACTCTTTACTCTTACTTAAAACTACTGATCAGTAAAAAAGCAAATATAAAATAAATCCTCGACGACCCACCTCTGTTGGGGACTTAAAAAATTATTGACATAATTTATGACAATGATAGTGTCATAAATAGTTAATATTTTTGGTCGGAACGATCGTGAGTCGTTAAAAAAAGCAGTACACCAAATGCAGTCGTCAAAAAAGCAGGGTTGGTGTAGTTTGCATGGGGCATACTGCATCAAGTAGTACAACCTCAATGAAAGGAGACAAACATGTCTAACAAGAAAGCTCACGACGTCCGCACAACCAAAGAGTCAGGTGTTATCATTTTCAACATTGAGAATGGTAATAAAACCACCAATGGTGTTCATACCGGTCATGGTAGTACACCAGAGGCATCACAAAAAGCCTTTGAAAAAGCTTGTGCAAAGGCAAAACAAAAAAGTTAAACTACGTAAGTAGCAAAACGGCGCCAGTTTCAAACTGGCGCCTGTTACTTATTCATTCTATTCAATAAAAACTACTTTATCTAAAAACTCTTGCTCTTTCATGAAAAATCAAATGAGTGCATCAACATCCTCCATATGGAACAAATAATCAACAAAAACAGCAAAGGTGTGTGGGTCCTTGGGAAGTTCTACTGATAAGTCATTGCAGATATCAACAAGACCTCTCCGAAATTGCCAAATATCAAGAGCGGACTCAGATCGATAGTTAAAGATACGTTCAACTAGTTCATCTGTAACAAAATTACCTCCCTTAATTATCCTTATTTGATCTCGTATCTTTTTTTCATGTGTCCAATACTGGTTCTTGTTTAGCAACTCATGTATGCAGTCATCCACTTTTTTAAAATATTCTTCCATTGGCAACCTCTCTGTAGTTGATAGCAATGCATTGTTGATAGATCTTTTAGTTTAGCACTTTCAAAAAACTCACTTTGCCGAGTATAGAATTTCAAAAAAGATAGTCAAGGGTGTGAAAAAAGAAACCTGCCCGGAGACAGGTCTCAGGGCAGGGTTTTTATGCTGGTGATACATTTCCTGTAAAACCGTGAATATCGTACTCACAGCGGTAACCACTTGCAGTCAGATATCCAACGGTAAGCAGGGTAAATAACTCTTTTTCCTCATTGGTCCAACTGCCGGGGTTTCTCTTCCACCTTCGCCCCTTCTTTCTTCTTGTATTGGCTTTTATAGCCATTTTTTCTGTAAAATCCATACAATTTCTCCACAAGAATTTGCTGGGGTCATTTACTTACAACCGCTATGTATCCAGCATTCTCAAACGCTGACTGTGCTTCTTTCATAGTGGGTTTAAAAAACGTATCAACAACCTTACCACGAAATAACACTTCGATCTTGTAGTAGGTACCGACACTTCCTTCTCTTACCGTAAATTCTTTGATTGCTTTTGATTCCATATCAACACTCCTTTGGTTGAGGGTAATATAGCTATATTCTCACTATGTACCGTATTTATTTATACAATATTTTATATATTAGTCAATATTTCTAAAGTCTGATATGAAAGACCGTGGTGCAAACGTACGTACTAGAGCAATGAGAGCAGTGATATATGCTCTCATTGCTTATGAAAAATGTAGCAGTACTCATTCCAACATTAAACCCAGATACAAAACTAGTTGCCTTGGTAAAACGACTAATGGATATCGGCATGTATAACATATACATCGTGAACGATGGCTCAAACAACATCTCCGAGAGTATTTTTTGTGAACTTGAAGAACTTGGCTGTGATGTTTCTCATCACCCAGTCAACAGGGGTAAGGGAGATGCTTTAAAAACCGGAATACAGCGTATTTCTGAAAACCAAAAAAATATCACTGTTATTGTTACTGCTGACGGCGATGGACAGCATGCACCACAAGATATTAAAAACGTTGCGCAAGAAGTGTTGAAAAATGACACTGTTGTTTTGGGTACCAGAAAATTTGACAACAAGAATATGCCCGTCACCAGCAAGATAGGGAACTCTTTTTCTTCACTGTACTTCAAACTGAAAACTGGAAAGGATTTAAAAGACACACAAACAGGTTTACGAGGTATCCCAAGCAGGTACATCCCATTTGCACTCAATGTTCCAGGAAGCAGGTATGACTACGAAATGCGCTTCCTAGAGAGCATGTGCAAACATGACATTACGTACACAACTGTAGATATCAGCACAATCTACGATGCCGACTGGACGACACACTTCCGGTTCTTAAGTGACTCATATAGCATATACAAAACTTTTTTTCGGAACGTGTTCTCATCGCTTTCTTCCGCTGTTCTTGATGTGACACTCTTCATCCTTCTGGTTAACGTTATCAGTGTCGGCAATGCGATTATCCTCTCAACTATTTTGGCACGTCTTCTTTCCGGTGCTTACAATTTCACCCTAAATAAAGTATGGACGTTTGAAAAGAAGGACTCACAGAACACCGGAACTGAGTCGAAAAAATATTTCGCACTATTTAGTGTTCAAATGTTTGTGAGTGGTATAGCAACGAGTCTCCTTAATGCATTGTTCGGTGCATCAAAATTTGTACTACTGTTCATCAAGATGTTTGTTGACCTCGTACTGTTTATGACAAATTTTATGATTCAAAAAAACTGGGTATTCAGCAGAAAAGCTTATTAACACGACAAGAACCATCATGGAACCTATACGATACAAAAGCATATTTGGTATTACATACACACTACTCCTTGCAACAATAACTGTTTGGTTCTTATTGAGCACCTTTGTGATTGTGCAGAGGTACGAAGTGGTTGAGGTGTCAAAAGAGAATACACAAACACTCGCCTACACTGACACAACAAACAGCACAGCAATAGGTGCAACATCCGAAGTGACTACCAATGAAGCAACAATAACGGATACAACATATGCGGATGAAAACATACAGATTACACTACACACGGTCAATGAGTACGATACAGAGGTGTACATTGCTGATGTTCAGGTGAGCAGTGTTGAGTACCTGCAGAGTGCATTTGCTGAAAATAGCTACGGTAGAAATATCAGTGAACACACTTCCACTATAGCAAGTAACCACAATGCCATCTTAGCAATAAATGGAGACTACTACGGCTTTAGAAACAATGGCTTTGTGCTTCGAAATGGCGTTCTATATCGAAGCACAGCTCAAAGTGATGGTACGGAAGATCTGGTCATTTATAGCGATGGTAGCTTTGCTGTTGTTGACGAAAGTAGTACTGATGCAGAAGAACTTCTCAATGATGGAGCAGTACAGATATACTCCTTTGGACCAAGTCTCATAGTAGAAGGGGAACTCACCGTGGACACCAACTCAGAGGTATCCTCACGATCCATGAACAGTAACCCGAGAACAGCAATCGGCATGATCGATCCACAACACTACATATTTGTGGTCTCTGATGGACGAACGAGCGCCAGTGCTGGTCTTTCACTCTATGAGCTCGCGACAATCATGCAGGATTATGGATGCACCGTTGCGTACAACTTAGATGGAGGTGGTTCATCTACCATGATCTTTAATGGTGAGGTTGTGAACAACCCAACATCTGGACACGGTATAGGTGAGCGGGCTGTGAGTGACATTATTTACATCGGATACTAAACATGAACACAAAGAAGACACTTAAAAAAACAATCATGGTGTACTCAGCAGTAACACTCTTCTGCATAGTTTTTAGTAATGTCTACTCGTACCTTGGACACGGTGTCATATCAAACAGCATGCGACTTGCTTTTCTGTACCCACTTGTCCTTGGTGTAGGTGTGTACACAGCACTCTACTTCAGAGGTGAGTATGAAAGAGTTTCGTACAACCTATACAATGCCGGGGTGGCAACACTCACTGTTGGCAGTATGTACCAAGGTGTCATAGATATTGCTGGAGCAGACACAACATACTCAGTGTACTACTTTATGGTTGGTATCCCACTGATTGTAGTGTCATTACTTTTCTTGTTTATTAGCAAGAAAAGTTAAACAAAATCAACAGTCTTAATCATGAAATAACCATACGTAAAAGAAAACCCGCTAATGAGAGTACTGCTCTTATTAGTGGGTTTGTGTCGCTACTTTTAGTAATGATCACTTCATCATAACATTATCACTCGTCTCTTTTACTAACCGCTTTCTGTTTGAAGATTTTTTAATCAACCTTACCCTGTCATATTTTCCTTCTGGCATACTGAAGTTGTCATGAAGTTCATCAGAGTGGAAAAAAAACAATCCTATACCTGGTAAGATCAACTTTAACATCTAGAGTTGTTTCATCGTTACTCATGACAAGACACGCTCCTGCCTTGCAAACAGATCATTGACACTGTTTTGAGACAGACGAATTATTGTAGTTACGGCAGACATATATCCTCCCAAAAAAATATTTAAAGTGCTATGTAAACTACGGTTCCTGGAGATAATGTACAACAATGTTTTATTTGTCGATATATAGCATTTTTAAAAAAAGAAACATAAAAGGCCAAGAGCATGCTCCTGGCCTTTTTAAAAAGAAAAAGATTTAACATCAACCGCTTGCGCCGCCACCGCCGAAACCGCCACCGCCGCCACTGAATCCGCCGCCTAAACCGCCACCGCCTGAGCTACTACTTAGAGCAATATCAACAACGGATACTTCTCTTCCGACAAAACCACAAATGGCCCCAAGCAAAGCTAACATAATGTATCCAAACAAAGCATATCCGAGCAGCCACGCTCCAGTGAACCCTATACCACAACCTATGATCGTACCAGGTATTTCACCAGTAAGTAGTCCCACAACATTTGCAACAAGGGCAATGGCAATAAGAACGAAGATCAATTTTTCACCACTAGTATCTTTTGCAAGACTCTTTCCGGTTGGATCTTTAGCGTACTCTTTGGTAATTATGTCTGAGATTGACTGCACAGCAGCATTGAACCCTGCAGAAAAATCATGAAGACCTTTTGATGGGTCAGCATGTGCACGTAGCTTTTGACGGATAATGTCACCCGCCTTACCGTCAGGAATACCGCCCTCAAGTCCGTAACCCACCTCTACTCTGTACTTATCTTCCTGTACCGTATAGAGGATAAGGAGGCCATTATCGACATCCTTTTGACCGAGTTTCCAGGTACTTGCAACATTGATTGAGTAATCCTCAAGGTCTTCACCATTAAGGTTTTTGACCGTGAGGATGGCAACCTGTGCGGTGGTACGTTTTTCGAGATCCGTCAGCGTCTGTTCAAGCACAGCACGTTGCTCCTTACTCATGAGACCAGCGTAATCATTTACGTGCCCCGTGAGCTTTGGAACCGATGCAGCAATTGATGCCGTAGCGAACGTGAATGTGCAAAATGCGATCACGATCGTCATAATAGACCGAAACTTCATATCACCCCTCCTGTTGTGGTTCAGTTGAATACAACCGGCACCGCCTGAGCACTCTCCTCTGCTTTGTAATACTCTTTGGCTCCGAAACCAAAGAAGTTTGCAAGCAGATTTACAGGGAACCGGCGACGGGAAGCATTGTAGCTGTTCGTCGAATCAATAGCACGACCACGTGCAACCGCAATCCTATTTTCCGTCCCAGCAAGCTCATCTTGGAGCTTGAGGAAGTTTTGGTTCGCTTTGAGATCTGGATAGTTTTCCGATACTGCAATGAGTCGGCTCAGGGAAGCATTCAAGCTTTGCTGAGCTTCACTGAGTTGCTTTTGCAACATAGGGTTGTTTGCCAGGTCTGATGCATTGATGTTGATCGCCTGCGAAACTTTTGCTCGAGCCTCGGTAACCTCATTGAACACACCGCGCTCATGCTTTGCATACTCTTCAACGGTCTTAACAAGATTTGGAATAAGGTCTGACCGCCGTTTAAGCTGATTTTGTACTTCGCTCCACGACTTACTGACATCCTCATCCTTCGTTACGATGCCATTGTAGCCAGTCCAAACGGTTACTACAACCACTGCAACGATTACAAGAAGTCCTACGAGCACTTTGTTCATGTGTTTCCCCTTTTTCTATATGTTTTTTGAAAAGTGGTGCACCATCTCCATGAAAGTGTCACCATGACAAAACCTTTGATATATAATCATAAATATCTATTTTGTCAATATATCGTAATTTTTAAGCTGATATTAAAAAGCACCATTTCTGGTGCTTAATCTCTTTACTCCCACTCTTGGACAAGTTCAGAACTGTGAAGTGAAAGACAGTGCAAAAAAATATACAAAGTTTATGTATTGCACTTACCGAAGACAAAGCTCTACTATTGAAATAGTAAAATAAACGTGTTATTACAGGTGCAGAAAAGAGAAGCTCACAATCAAGGAAACCTAAAGGAGAGATACGATGAACAATTTTACAGTTATTGCTCAACAAAACACACTTTGCTCAGAAACACCGTTTGAGGTGGTGGAACGAAAGGGAATAGGTCACCCAGACACACTCTGTGACACAATTGCTGAAAAAATTTCACAGGCATATTCACAATACACTCTTAATGAACACGGTGTGGTGTTACGACACATGGTGGACAAAATTGCACTTGCTGGAGGAGCCTCACACGTTCAGTTTGGTAAAGGATTTATGGAACGTCCGATACACCTATACCTGAACTGTCGTTTTACTAAAGACTTTGAAGGACGCGAGGTACCTTATCTTGATATCGCGAGCAATGCTGCAAAGAAACACTTTAAAGCTGTAATGCCGCTCCTTGACGTTGAACAATGGCTAACAATTATTGACAACACTCATATGGCACCCGGACCGGGGGTTGTACATAGCAAGGACGGTAATACAAAAAATGAACGCGGGCATTTTTTTACAGTACCGAACATAAAATTTGCCCGTTATCACGACAATGATCTCCGCTCCAACGACACTTCAACTGCTGTGGCGTATGCTCCGTTAAGCGAAATAGAACTACTTACCATTGCTATCGAAAACCAACTCAACGAATTTAAGGGTTTTAAAAAGGAGCATCCTTATGTTGGTACTGACATCAAGGTTATGTCAGTAAGAAATGGCAGAAACGTAAAAATCACCGCATGTATACCATTTGTCGCTGCGTATACAAACTCCCTGGTTTTTTATCGCAAATCTCTTCAAGAGGTTTCAGAGATAATACTGGGACACGCAAAGACAATGTATCCGTACTACAACTACTCAGTTGAGTTAAATACTCGTGATAATGCGGCTCGTCAAGATTTTTACTTAACTGCCATAGGAAGTGCCATCGAAAGCGGTGACGAAGGTGTGGTAGGTCGAGGGAACCGACATAACGGCATTATCCCGTTTACAAGAAACATGAGTATGGAGGCATGTTGTGGCAAAAATCCTATTTACCATGTTGGAAAACTGTACACAGCAGCAGCACAAAGAATTGCGGACAATGTATTCAATGCAATAAACACAGAATGTAAGGTGTTTATCACATCCCAGATGGGCAGAAACCTGGATGATCCTTGGATGGCTTCTATAGAAATAAACAGACCCAAACTACTCGGGAGGCACGAAGATACAGTGAAAGATATTTACATTGATACTATGAAAAACCTTTCTGTTCTTTCTCAGGAAATCATTGAAGGTAAATGCATCCTTTACTGAGAACTGGTTTGACAATAAAAGCACTTCGATACCCGAAGTGCTTTTACAGTTTATTCGAACATTAAGCACTCATTTGCAGAGTATTCTATTTTTTTTCCAGAAGTATCAAAAACGGTTATCATACCGTTACCACAATTTACCAAACTGTTACCTTCTGTGTACATCCCTGCATTTTCAGGAATGCAAATAATAGGTCCATGTTTGTTTGCCCAACCAGAATATCGTTTCTCCATGACTTCCGTATAGTGACAAACCACTGAGTAAGGAGAAATAAGATCTAATCCATTTATATTATTCCATTTCACAACATTTTCATCATCACTTGTATCAATACAAGTGCCAAGAAGAATTGCACCAGCACTCCCGCCGTATACCACCCCTCCTTCTGTTATATATTTTTTTAACACTTCATCAAAACCAGCTTCAGATACTTCTTTTATAAGTGACCAAGTATTTCCTCCACCTATATACACAGCATCATACAGAGATATTTTCTTAATTGTTATTGTGTCAACATCATCACAACGCACAACCTGTATATCATCACGACCATGTTTCTTTACTACACCAGAAAACCACATATGTGCATTTAAAAAGAGTTTGTGACCACGTAAAGCTATAGGTATATACAAAACCTTTCCATTTTCAGGAATTGAAGTAAAAAAAAGCTTGTCGAGGGCGAATGACTGTGTTTCGTCACCACCCCCAGACAAGTATAGCTTTAGTTTTTGTTTTTTCATGGTGTGTACATCTTACGCAACTCACTGGGAGTTACTATTTTACTATACACCATTCTTTCAAGGTATTCTTCTGTACTCTCATCATTTTTTGGGGCAGGCCAATTATTGTTACTTGCGATCCCATTGTTACGCAACCTATCATACTCGCGAGAAATTACAGAAGAAGAAACTTCTAATCCACAAAGACATGTCGTAAACGAACCCCAATACCGAAAATAGTAACTTACAAGACCAAATGAAAAGATGTTTGGAGTCAGAAGGTATAATTGTTTTGCAAGGCGACGAAACTGTAACCCTGCACCTTTTGGTCCAGGTTTAACACCGGTCATAGCAAGTAACGTAAGTGTACGGTACAGATCGTTAACTTCTGTCGTATACTGCATGTCCCATGGTTGTAACACGTCATAGTACGTATCAGTTTTATTGATTGCCCATCCGATTCGTTCTACCCCAAAGCCTACGTCACTAATCTGCAATACCCCTGAACCACCTGCACACCTAGTTGGGACAACTGCATAGGAAGCATCACCCAGTTCTAAATCACCATACATAAAAAATAAATCATGGGAAAGAAAATCACCTGTCCCCCAATTTCGTTTCTTTGTACGATATACCAGCGACACATCACACACATGCAAACCAAGGCATGAAAGCACGTCTAGCCAAAAATCCACGGCAAATGCATGTTCGACAACCGTAGCTCCAACGTGCTCGGTACATGTGTTTACAAATGCGGTCGAAATACCATCTACTTTACCAACCTTATCAGCAAACTGCATCCGTACACACGGTTGAGATATTACACAACGGTCAGGAAAGCAAGATTGTATTGCTTTCCCATGAATTACATCGTTATACAGCTGTACACCAGCAATAATTAAATCTGTTTTCCCATGGTTAGCGGTAAGTGGAATACTTTCCACGCGATTGTAACCCTTTTTTGTAGCAGCTTTTTCTATTACATCCTTGATTTGCCCCGGAACTACCATCGCTTTCTGTTTTGGTAATGACAAAAACTTTTTTTCTTGCCCACATTCTTTCCTTCTCCAACAAAGTGTTTTCGCATTTTTTGAGAAAATGAGATTATTACATGTAGTGCAGGTATATAACCTCCAACCCTTCCCACGAAAACACTCGTACAGTGCCGACAAAACTTGATCAGTTTGCATATGCAACAACCTCCATATTTGATATTAGGTATTGTGGTCATTTATTTTTCTACCTGTGTTTTAGCATAATATTGTTATATTTACTATATAGTATTTAGTATGGTTCAAATCCTGTTCCCCCTATACGCAGAAAAGCACTAAGAATAGTGCTTTTCTAAGGGCTCCAACACCTAAGCACCTTTATAAACGTGAACTGGGTAGAATGGGAAAGAAAACTGGAAAGAAGTCCTGTTGCATCAGCATTACAACAACAAAATTTATCGTTAGAGAACAACTAAAATTAGTTTTTAATAATTACAAACACATTTCGTTTGTATAAACAAAATAGTCAAAGGTATTACCCTTTAGTAAATTGACTTGCACGTCGCAGGACCTCATCAATATCACTTGTCTCTAACCATACCGACTTAACTTCTTCGCGTAACTCTTTGTGTTGTGGATACCCCAAGTCTTTGTGAGGCAGAATATCACCTAATTCAATATTTAGAAGCACCGTTAATGACTCTTGAATATCCCAAAGTTTGTTGTCAGTTAAACGGTATTTTTCTTTTAAGTCATCTCTAAAATATTCAATAAAAAAACCATGCATGAGTTCATGCATTGCAACTTTTAGGAACTTGTCATTCTTTTTATTGGGACATGCAAACCAAGGGTTTTTTTTATTTAAATTGAAGCCCCAGCCACCTGGCGACGTAGACAAATAACCATAAACTGTTTTGTAAGGAAATACTTTATTGTGCATTTCTTCCATTTTTTTAACATACACTTCTTCAACATTATTCCACAATGTTTGAAAATAACTTAAAACAGAATTAATTGTCTGTTTATTGTCCTCCAAATAATACTCACGTGAGTAATCTTCAAACAGCTTCCATTGCTCAAGCTCATCCTTACATCTCTCCAGAGAATCAAAGTACTCACTTTCTGCTGGAGAATACGTAAAACCAGTTTTATTTCGCCATCTCAGCTGTATAAGATGGTTTCTGAAATCTTTGTCTTTATTAGTGCCAAATATGACCTTGCTCATTATCTTTTTAAAATGTTTATTTGATTATAAAATAATACTGGCCAAAGAAAATGGCCAGTATGTTGAGATTAACTTTTAAGCGACTTAAGTGTCGCAATCGCAAGGACCTACATCACATACACAATCAATACAGTCTACGCAGCCAAAATTTTCTGCATTGTGCGGTTGCATCTGTGAAGAAAATTCATCAGTTAGAGGTCCAACAAAACCAAGAACTAAATCTTCTTTGTGTTCTACATTTACTGCTTCCAAGTTATCACCTCTTTTTTGTTTTTTTACGAAGAGTTGCAAGGACCCCTTCTTCATTTTCAAGAAAGTCGTCAACTTTTTCAAAACTTTCCATTTCTGGAACCGGCTCTTGGTAATGCACTTCTTCAAATTTCATATATCCTATAATACACCAATAACATTTATTTTATATGTTTTTTTATCAAGCTCCGCAGCATCCAATGAACATGCCCCGAGACACCACAAAGGGTGCCGGGCAGGCATGGCATGTTCATTCATTGATTAAACAAAGCGGTTTACCCCTAAGACACTTGTAACGCAAAAGGGCCAGAAAATTTTCCTGGTCCTTGTTAGAGAGAAACAGCAAGGAAAAAAGGGGTCAGTCACCTTTTATGAAACGGGGTCAGACCCCATTATTCAGTTATATTTTACAAATTAAAGCCGCTTGGATTACATCTTCCTAAGCGGCTTAATAGTTTCTGTCTACAAACATACAAACGACCAAAACTTACAAAAAAGGCAGGGTAACCAAAATAGCTACTATGACAACTGCTACAACAACAAACTGAAGTTTGATTATTGCGTTGCGCCTTAAACATTCCATCTGATAACTACCCTTACCTGGATAGGAACGAGATGTTGGTGGTGGAGCACAAAACTTGTCACTTCGTCGATTCATAACAACCTCATGTTTTCAAAAGTTTTTTAAATTTATTACATAGTAAAAAACAGAAATTATCCAAAATTAACAATGTCATTTTACTACTGTATTGTCAATTGCTCCGAGCGTGGGACGATGTTCGAACGTGTATATAAAAAGTAACCTGTCCAGAGACAGGCTACTAGACAGGTTTTTTGTACGTATTTTACTGCACTACGCAAGAGGGTAGTTCCTTTTTAAAATTCAAGACTACTTCCTTAAACGTAAAATAGTCATTTTTGTTTAAAAAGAACCAGTTCTTTCCCCATGACAAATCAACGTAATCAAAATCCTCGAAACCACAAATATAACTAAAATCACCTGTAGTTCGATCTGGCTGTTTTCCAGAAATAATGAGTCCTATATTGCCAGCAACTCTTGCTTCGTTGTGTACAAAAAATTCCACGTAATACAGTTCAAGTTCATCCACATGATACTCACCATAGTTGATGAAAGTGTTATTACGTTTAGCTTCACGGTCTTCTTTTGTGCGAAACAACACTGCTTTCAAAGGTAACCGGCAGAGTGTAATCCTTTCATCTTTCGCTTTGATAATTAACTTGTTAGCAACTTTACGAATCGCATCGTTGCATTCTAAGATAATTTTATTTCTGTCGTTTAAAAACTTATTCAGATTATCATGACCAGCAATTTCAGTATATTCTATACTTTTCATTTATTCCTCCAAGCATGCTAAATGATTTGTGATTCAATTACCGTAGGAACAGACTTTAGCCAAACAAAACAATACCACTAGATAGTGGTATTGTCAATTGCTCCCCGTACTGGACAAGTTCAGAACTGTGAACTGGAAGAGAATACAACGTGAATTGAAACAAGGTATGTTTTTTGAGTTATTTAAAAATAGAGTAGTTCAGAACTCCTTTGCATAAAAAGAAAACCGCCCTCCAACGGTTTTCGTTGTGGGCGGGCTAGTCCTGAAAGGTACTTTTTATAAAACACAGTTCTTCATATGAAAGGAGCTTACTGTTGTCTAGGTATGACACAATAGGGACACGTCCATCCGAGCAGATATCAACATCAACGGCACCTACTGTTGGGTCAACCATGACCCAGGTGTCATCGGAATTAAATACCTGACAATACACATGCCCTGTTATACCTTCCATACCTAGGGTTTTGGAGAACATTATTTTGTCAAAAGTATCAACAATATGAACCCTTATCTCTGAACTCTTGCACAGATACGCAAAAGCAAGTGCTACATCAGAACATCCACTAAATACTCCCGAGCTGATGATTTCCTGAGGTGACCTTTTTCTAAAAGGAACATCTTTTGCTGACCCAAAACTTTTTAATGTTTTTAGTATCGCATATATTGTTTCCATCCTTCCTCCTTTTCAAAAGGCTAACTAAACAAACAATACCACTAGATAGTGGTATTGTCAATTGCTCCGCGGGCACTCCTTCACTTCGTTTCGACGCACAAGCAGGACTCGCCTCTCCCTATGGTCGAGATCCTACATTTTCATGGTCGCTCCACTCCTTGAAAATGTGGTCCATAGGTTCGAGTCCGTGACCATGATAGCGAGATAAGAAAAAACAGTATCAAGACGATACTGTTTTTTCTTATTGCTCCCGTGCTGGACAAGTTCAGAACTCTGAATTGGAAAAAGATAGAGGTTGAATTGAGTAAAATAAATTATTTGCTTAATAACTTAAAATTATTTGGTGCGGCTAAGTAGCCACCTATAATAAGGAGTAATACAACACTAGTAATCCAATCATTGTAGAAATAATTATAGGAGAAGGCCAATATAATTACAGCAACAAGACCTAGAGTATTTTTAATATTGATATCTTTATCCGAATATTTCTTTTCTAGGAATTGAGCGTGTTTTCTCACCTCTTTCATCCTATCTTTAAAAGATTGATGTTTCCCAGGAAGTGGGATTAAGGCGAGGATATACAAAATGTGACTTATAAAATAGAGACCAAAATATCCAATCAATAAATGTGTTAAAGGTGAACTATCAGTAATGAGAAACACTAGACTACTTTGGTACGCGATATAAATTGCATTTGAAAGAAAAAATACCATTAAAATGATTTGCAAAAAGGATGGCACTTTCGTTTTTGTTACACAAAGGTAAAAACCCACAAGTACGTAAAGTGAAAGAAACAAAAGCAATATTAAATAAGTGCTAGATAGTGCTGAAAATGACTCAATGTCCCTGACAGCAATATATGTTGCAACTACAGCGTATAAAAATAAAGTCCCTTCGGTAATTGTTGGTAAAATTTTATTTTTATAAAATAAAGCAATAATTAGGGCAAAACCAAATGGAAAAGCTAATATTGCTCCTGCCTTGCCCGCAAGAAATAATCCAGCAACGATTGCAATAAAGATATTTGCAACATCAATTTTTGAGAAACCAGGTAATAGTAGTTGTATGGTTCTGACAAATAGTCCTATTGTTATAAGTATCGCTTCCATACCCAAACTATACCAAAAGCACGTTCATTTCTGAACGTGCTTTATCAAGCTCCGCGAACATGACGCTATTATAAGCATTCTGGGTGACGGAAAGTACATGACGGGCATGTACAATCAGTTGATGTTCATTCGGGCGATGGAGGGAAAAGTAATCTGATTATTTTGATTTAACTTTGCATGAAGGTTTAACAAAACCAAAATGGTGGACATTGATACGTTTTGTATTCTTCAGACGTGCTGATTCCAAAAGTCCATCTTGTTTAAACCCAACCTTTTTAAAAACCTTTATCATTCCCACGTTCCCTTCTTCAACTTCAGCACTGATCCTGCAAAGATGTAGTTGTTCAAATGCGTGTGCAACTATGGCAGTAATTACCTCAGTTGCAACTCCCTTGCCCCAGTGGTTTTTATCACCGATCACTATACCAAGGTTGGCAATTTTGTGATACTCATTGATCTCTGTAAGTGCCACCGTACCGATAGTAGTTCCGTTTTTAGTCTCAATTGACCAGTAGCACCCTTCTTCATCAGCTTCACATTCTTCAATGTATTTGTATTGCTCTTCAATATCTTGCACTTCATTAAATGGTTCAGGCATAAATGCCTGAACTTCTGGGTCTATATCCCACTTCTGCCATAGTTCCGCATCGCTAGTTTTAAAGGGTCTTATTAGGTAAGAGTTTGTTTCAATATTTGGTGCTTTCATACGCAAAGTATAACAAAAGTTCTATTCCCGTTCCCCTTATACGCAGAAAAGCACTAAGAATAGTGCTTTTCTAGTTGCTCCGCGGGCAGGACTCGAACCTGCGACCAATCGGTTAACAGCCGATCGCTCTACCAGCTGAGCTACCGCGGAATGCTGGTTTCTACGCAACTCCTTCTTTACTCCCACTTCACTAAAGTTATGTATGGCCACGAAGGACACGGCGCAGAACGTATTGTTTCTTTCGAAACTAGGGATGATTGTACATGTTCACGGCATATTCTGCAACATAAAAACACACGTTTTGTTTGACATAATAGAGTCATACCGGGTAGTATGGCCTCTGGTTTGTTCGTTAATACACAGGGAAGGGGGGACCTGCCCATACTGGTTGGCAACCAACATGCGAAACTTGAAGTATAAATTGTAGTTTAACTCAAAAAAATGTATGGAGAAAACACATGAAAAAAGCTTTTATGTTTGCAATTGGAGTGACTTTCGCCTTGGCTGCATCAGCTCAAGCCGGTGTATTAGGTTCCGCAACACAGGAACTCAACATTGGGGGAATTGGCTTTGCAAACGCTAAGTCAGTTGCCGGCTTGAGCGCCTCGAACATGAGCGCTATTGGTTTTATGGAATCTTGTGGGTCAGCACTCAACGGTCAAAGTTTGCTCAACAACAGGCAATACTTTGGAGAATGGTACGGCACCATGATGATCGCAGCAAAAAGCAGTGCTTTCACTCATGTGAACCCTGGTTTTGGTGCGGCAAGTGCTTTTGGTAAAAACAGCATGTTTATCCACACACCAAACACTTACACTACTACCAACATCATTACTCGTACTTATACTGTCGGCTCTGGTACCGCATTCTCTAGCGGATGGGTCAATGCAGTGTTCCACTAATCCTTAACCTGTAGCACACCCTCAGCCGCTTTTGGCTGAGGGTTTTCTAGACTAACCAGCAAACCTATTGTCCACATTTCAATACAATAAGTTTTTAAAAAACAACTTGGGAGAAATGGCTTATTTAGTACATACATACAAGAAAACACAAGAACATAACAATTATTAATTGCAATATTGACCAATATAAAAAATTTAGTAGATTTCAAACAGTTTTTGTTTTTTAGAATTTTCGTTTGGGAAGGGGTTGTGCAACAAGTAGTTGCACCTCTTCAACTTGCCGCTGTGGCACAATTCATCTCTCACAGGAGGTTTGAAATGAAGAAAACGATCAATATTTTGCTTACATCGATTCTGATGACAACTGTCATGGCAGTCGCTGCTTTCGCATCAGATGTGGGTACTATTACAACTTCCATATCTGCTGACAGAGGCGGAGTTGAGATTGGCGTATTTGGCTCTATTGTAACGGATCACACCATCACCATCGCAGACCTGGAATCAAGAGGTATTTCGCTTGGTGGCACAGCTACAGCGTTAAATGCCCTTGCTGTTACCGACATCAAGGCAGGACTTGCCTACATAGACGCACTTACGTTTTCACAGGCAAATGGTCCAGCCCAAGCGGCTACTGCAATGCAGGCAGACTTTGATGGTGGAACGTTTTTACTTGGAACGAGTGTTGCTGTCACCGGCAACGCAATCGCCACGTCACAGGCAAGCTTTAATTCTTTTTTCTGATCTATTGCGCTGGAATGCCGGCATCACAATTTGGCTTTAAATGCCAAATAAGAGGTCTAGGATGTTACGACATCTTAGACCTCTTTTGTATTTTAATTAAAAACAACCCCCGACCACTACGTGATCGGGGGCACCTGAACAGAATGCGTGCTAGTTATTAACGGGTTGCAGTACTACCGGCGTATTACCGGGAATATGCATTTGCACTTCATGAATCTCACCAGAAGGGCGGCCGCAAGCAGCAACTGAAAGAAGTACTCCAAAGAGTATAAGTACTGTTAGCGTTTTCTTTACCATTTCATGACCTCTCGTTTTTATTTACCTGGCATTATTTGACTTTCTTCACGTCAACTGCCGTTTCTGTATCTGCCTTGTCCTCTTCAGGTTTCTGGATGACAAAAACCTGAAGCGTTTTCCAGTCAAAATCATCCGGAACTTGGAACATCCGGAACTGACGATAGTACTCGGATGAGGTGATGGTCTCACCATGTCCATTACCCATACCAGGTGTCACGGTCATACCAAGCGCAGTTTCTGCAGCATGAGCAACACTGCCGGCGTTACCAAGAGCCTTGCTTGTTGTAAAGGCCTCAAGATCTTTACGAGTACCTGCACCAATGTTGAGGATAATGTTTGCACAATGCTTTTGTGCCATATCGAGAATAAACATCTCAAGCTCGGCAGGACCATTATGCTTACCGGCCATCCTCATCATCTCTGAACTCAACGGTTTTGCTGCCCCTGGAACAGGGATGTATGCAATCCGCTCGTAGGGAGTATCAAAAGTAGGTTCAAGAAGCACTTTTCCAAGAAACACAGCTCCTTTCCAATCGCATTTTTCCGGTGGCTTGTTGTAAAAAACACCACTTTTTTCTACAATTTCAACCTCGGTGGTATTACTACCGGTCTCTCCAGTGTAAAACTGAAAGGTTGGTGGTCTGAAGTTCCAGTGAATTGTATCCGGAACGTACATGTCTGGTGCAATCGATTGCGCAACACCTGGTGAAAGTGGGAAATTTACGGAGTACGTCTTATTTCCACTTTGATCCACGATTGCATAACCGACACCTGTTCCACCTGCACCACCTGCACCACCTGCACCACCACCTGCAAGACTAATCGCATCACCGCCTTCAACGTCGTTATTGAGACCAAAATTCGTCTCAGTGTTGACCGTGGTAGGGGTAGCAACATTATTCACAACATCAACAACCTGATCTGTGGTGTTGGTGTTTGTGATATCACCACCACCTTCTACAATAGTAGTATTGTTGTGGTGAATCGACCCATTCTGGGTCGGTCCCTGCACTTTCCCACCTGCAAACGACATACCTGCTGTAAGAAACAGCGACAGGATTACTGCAAAAAACACCCTCCATCTCTTCATTGTGCACCTCCGTTTCGTTTTTTGTGACCAGTTTTGGCCAGTAAATGGACACCTTTGTCCAAGTAAACTAAATGTAGCATTCTGTTAACAATGTACAGAACTAGCGATAAAGTAGCACTTGATTATATATATGTCAATACATTTCTGTGGATAAACCATTGACATGATATGTAACATACTGTATGGTTGTCATCGGACTGAACACTAGAAAATCTTCAACAAAAACAGAAATGAAAGGGGGAAATGATGCAAGAAGGACCAACAGAAGAGAAGAAAGTACCCACAACAGACGATGAAGTACGTACTGCCTGCACAGGAATTTCAGCAGAAGAAGAACGTCGTATGTGGGAGTTAGGATCTATTCAGGTTCCCATAATCTGTTAGATATTACAGAACAATAAACCCGGGCCATGCAATGGTTCGGGTTTACATTTTTCTCTGCTATACTATAACTATGCGAACAGCATGGATGCTACAAGGACTTGGCTTCCTAGTACTCATATACGGCATCTACTACACTCTTGAACACACAGAAGAGCAGGAACAAAGTCTACAAGCACCTCTTACTAGCGATAACGTACTGCCTATGAACGACCTTATTATTCGCTCTCCTGCCTTTGCTAACGAACACACTATCCCAGAAAAATACACCTGTGATGGTGAGAACATTTCTCCACCGCTCGCTATTGATAACATACCAGAGAATGCAACATCTCTCGCACTCATCATGGAAGACCCTGATGTTCCTACAAACCTTCGAGAAGATGGTATGTGGAACCATTGGGTACTTTTCAATATTCCACCTAACACACTACGCATCGGTGAAGGCGAAGCACCAACTTCAACTCCAGGTATCACTACCTCACAAGGACTCACCTATACTGGACCATGTCCACCTGACAGAGAACATCGCTACTTCTTTAAAGTATATGCACTCGACACTATTTTGAGACTTGAAGAAGGAGCAACAAAAGAGGAGGTTTTGGAGCTCATGAAAGGACACATTCTCTCTCAAGGGGAACTCATGGGAACATATGAACGTCAACAAAACTAAAAACACAGAGAATGAAAGAAAGTACCTTCACGTACGCGTAGTAACTAATGCAAAGAGAGAAACAGTTACCATAAGAAACGAAACCTTTTACATAACCGTAAAAGAAAAAGCAGAACGAGGACTTGCAAATAGACGGGTACGTGAACTCGTGGCACAAGAGCTCAAATGTATGCCCAATATGCTACGACTCATAAAAGGAGCACAAACACCTTCAAAGACGTATCAATTATTAAGTAATAGTTAATACTATGAAAACAAACATAAAGTTTACCGGTACTGACGCTGACGAAAAACTTAAAGCATACGCAGAAACCAAACTAGCAGCTTTTTCAAAGCTACTTGATGAAAAGAGTGTTGAAGCAGCCGTTTGTTACGTTGAATTTCGCAAAGACCCAAAGCATCAAACAGGAGATGTGTACACAGCAGAGGTAACCCTAGAAGCTGAAGGTAGAATATACCGAGTAAGCAAAGATGAGCCAACCTTTGAAAAAGCTATCGACAAAGTAAAAGACGACATACTGCAAGCGCTCAAAGTAGACAAGGGAAAGCACGAAACGCAAAAGAGGGGAGGGGCACGTGTGCTCAAGAAGATGATTCGCGAAACCGCCTAGTCGTCGGCATTTCTCATCCAATCAGTGTACGACATCTCTTTTTTACCCTCTGGTATAACTCTCTGTATTAAAAATTGACCATTCTCAAACAGTGCGTCTGTGACCTTCACACGCACTGTTTTACCATTTCGTTCCTCAAAGAAGAAGACACCAGGCCAACCATCGTAGGCACAGTACTTACAGTAGTTTTCATACGCATCACCATCAAGATGCAGTTCTCCATCAGCTTTTGCTATCTGTTGTGTATACGTTGCTTGCCCATGCTCCTGTGGGTCTGGTGTTATGGTTTTCTTCACCCACTCTGGTATCACCTCAAGCAATAAACGCCCTCCCTCACGAAAGAGAAGTTCATCGAGCACTCTTCCTTGTACTGGCCACTCGGGAAGCTCCACAGTAGCTTGTGCCACAATAGGTCCATGATCCATTTCCTCATCAAGAAGGATAACACTCACACCCGTTTCATCTTCAAGATCATCTCGAATAGCAGTGCGAATTGGTGAAGGTCCACGCAACTTTGGCAAAAGGGAAGGGTGTACGTTGAGTACACCATACTTTGGAAGTTCCAGTAGATATTTTGGAAGAAATATTGTGTACGCAGCAACAATAAAAAGGTCCCATTCGCTATTCTTGAGTATCTCCAACTCATCACTATTTTTTAACGACTCGGGTTGCAAAACCTCAATGTCATACTCTTCTGCCCACACCTTTACTGGAGGAGGGGTGAGTACAAGTTTCCTGCCCGCCTTCCTGTCCGGAGCCGTAACTACAAGCGCAGGTGCAATACCCCCACGCTTTAACTCATCGAGCACATACACGGCAAGTTCTGGTGTTCCAAAAAACGCTATTCGTATATCTTTCATGCAAAACTAATTTTTCTTTTGCTCTGACATATCAACATCCCAGAGCTCTTTTGCACCATCACAGAAAAGCACACCATCAAAGTGATCACATTCATGCTGAAACGCTTGTGCAAGCAGTCCTCCTGCACCACGGGTAAACTTCTTACCATGCTCATCATACGCCTCAACGGTCACATTAGTAGAACGTTGTATTGTGCCATACTTACCTCGCAGAGAAAGACATCCTTCATCCATGAGCGCCTTCTTGCCAGAACGCTTAATAATGACAGGGTTTATAAATACAAGATGTGGATCCTTGCTCGCTGCCTTATGTGAGCTATCAACCCCAAACACCTTCTCAGCGAGTAAGAAAATACGCAGTGGTACACCGATCTGTGGTGCAGCAAGCGCAGCACCGTCAGGTTCTTTTTCAAGCGTCTCTTTCATGTCAGCAATGATGTCCTGTATTTTTTTACTCTGTATATCTTTAAGAGGCACGTCTTGTGCTTTCATACGAAGCGCCTCGTGCTCGCCAAGTTGTACTATTTCCTTCATATTCGAGATGATACACGCTCATTGCTGCTTCGGCAACACAAAACATGACTTTCTACAAGATACTGTCCGGATCAACAGAGACCTGATAGCTCGGCGGTAAGGAGAGTAAACGGTCGAGCAGACCTGCATCAGGCCATGACTCACGCTCAACCCTAAGAAAACCATGCAATGTATGCTTACCACCTGGAGCTTGAAGAAAACGAGAAAATAGTATGAGTTCATAAGGTTTTAGATGTTCAACAGCTTCCTTCATTTTTTGCTCAACCAACTCCTGTGTACCCGTATAGGAGACCTTCAAGAGGACTGTATATGGAGGGTAGCCGAGTATCTTTCGCACCTCCAATTCATCTTTATAAAAACCAGAAAAGTTGCCACTCATCACCTTACGGAGCACTTCTGCTTCTGGACACCTCGTCTGCACGACAAGTTCTTCTCCCGCTATCTCGCGCAAACGGGTTAGTGTTGCCGCAATGCGTTCATATATGTTCCAACTTGCAAGAGAGAGAAGGGAATCCAACGAAGCAACACCAACAAGGGGGACATGTTTCGTGAGGTAAGGTAGCGCCATCTCTGTACCAACGAGCACTGATTTCGGTGTCTTGTAGAACTCTTGAACAACAGCATCTGCTTGCTTATGGGTTTTTACTGTATCACTTGAGATAACAAAAACGTCACGTTTTGGTAGTACTTCTTTTACCTCTTGCTCCACCAACTCTGTTCCTATACCGAAAGCTGCAAGTCTCCAGCTTGTGCAGTTACTGCACCGCTCTCGTGCATGACGGAGTGCACCACACGAATGACAGAGAAAGTGATTCTCACTGCTTCCATGGTGCAGTACCACTGAGACACCACACTCATTACACTTCACCACTGTTCCACAATCCTGACAAAGTGTTACTGGAGAAAGACCTCGTCTTGCAACATACAAAAAGGTGCGTCCTCCATGAAGACCTGTGTCTCGAATCTTATCAAACAATGAACCATCGATTGCTTGAAAACGTTTATCACTTGAAGTGGTAGTTCCTTGTAAGTTCAATAGCTCTACTTTTGTGGGGAAATGCATCCTATGATCACCTGTTACGATCTCTTCATACTCACCAAGTGAACGCATGTAGACACTCTCAATACGAAGTGGGAGATCAGCCAAGAAAAGCTGACCACCGATCTCAGCAGCAAGTTCATGTGCCAATACTCGTGCATCCACGAAAGGACGAGTACGTGAACGATATAACGGAGAACCTTCACGTTCAACGATCACTGTAACAAGATCGTGACGCGGCAGAGACAGGTACTGGTATGGAGCAATAACAAGTACTGGGTGCTCAGACTGTAAAATATTCTGCACCATTGTTTGCTGCTTTTTCTTTGATACACCACCGTGAAGGAAAAAAGAGTATTTCTCAATACCGTTACAAAGTTCACTTTGAACACGCTCACCGTCAGCAATGGTTGGTACCATGAGAAACACTGAACCACCTGCAGCAAACGCCTCACGTATCGAGGTTTTGTAAAACTCAACCCTACTCTTTGCTAACCCTTGGTAGAGGCGTGGCACAATGTAACCTCTCAATTTTGGTTTTGCTACTTCCACCGTCTCACCAATACTTTCAGCAAAATCCATGAGTGCTTTAGGAACCACTGAAAAAAGTACTGCACCGACACTTGCTGCGTGTTTTTTTGCAACTGTCTCAACAGCACGAACAAATTCTTGCGTTACCAACTGTTTACTTTTTTGTTTCCGTACCTTCTTCAGTGCAAATGATCGATTACGTAACGTTGCTTTTACCTTTTTTACCTCACTACACGAAAGAACGAGTGCAAGACGTTCAGTGCTACGAACTGGTACATAAATGAAAGACCCTTGTGGGTACGCCACACTGCTGTAGTAGGTGAGTTCTGATATGTTGCTCCCACGTGAAATTGGTACTACGGTTACCGTAAACATAGCTCACATAGTAGCATGTTTTTTGGTACTCAAAATCTTGAGGTTTTGCTAGTTTGTAATTGAAATATCTGCCCCAATTGACCGTAGCTTCCCAACAATATCCTCATATCCGCGATTGATCGGATACACGTTCCGTAATATAGATGTACCTTTCGCAGCAAGCATGGCAACAAGAAGCACTACTGCTGGACGTAGTGCAGGGGGAGCAACAAGCTCATTTGCACGTAACTCTGTAGGTCCTTCAATATAAATCCTGTGTGGATCTGCAAGCATAGTATCTGCCCCGAGCTTATCTAGGTCGGTGAAGTATAGAGCTCGTTTTTCAAATATCCAGTCGTGGATGAGTGTCGTCCCTTCAGCCTGTGTTGCAATGGCAGCAAAGAAGGGGAGGTTGTCCGTGTTGAGTCCCGGATACGGTCGTGCATGCACTTTATCAAGTGGCGCTGTGAGTCTGGATGGTTTCGTCTTAAGGTCAACGAGCTTTGTGCGTTTATTCTTTGAGGTGTAACGTTTTAGTATCTCGTACTTGAAACCCATTTTCTCCAAAACGAGAAGTTCCTGTTCGAGAAACTCTATTGGTGCACGTTTAATGGTGACACTCGATCTTGTTACAATAGCTGCCGAAAGATACATCATGGTCACGATAGGGTCTTCGGAAATATTGTAAACCAATGGTTTATCGATACTCTTTTTACCATGTACCACAAGTGTTGTGGTACCAATCCCTTCAATCTTAATACCGCAATCCTCCAAGAAAAAACAGAGCTCCTGAACCATGTAGTTTGCAGAAGCATACTTGATGGTGGTTTTTCCAGGAACAAGTGCAGCAGCCATGATGACATTCTCGGTCGCTGTATCACTCGATTCATACATCACTATTTCAGCAGGTTTGAGAACACCTCTTGAAACCTGCCAAGCAGTATCATCGGTGTGTATCTTTACACCGAGTCTCTCAAGGGCGTAAAAGTGCGGACGCACGGTACGGTTCCCAAGTTTGCAACCACCGGAATGCGGTAATGAAAAATTCTTAAGCAAATGTATCAAAGGACCAATAAACATGAGTATTGATCGCGTTTTTTTTGCAGCCTCAATATTAAGTGAATCAAGATTGTACTTTTGAGGAGGCACCAACGTAAGAGCACCATTTTCCCATACGCAACTCATCCCGATAGACTCAAGTACCTCCAGTAATCTATTTACCTCCTCAATTTTAGGAATATTCGTATATGTGGTTGGTGCACGATTTAACAAAGAAGCTGCAAGCAACCCAACAGAACCATTCTTTGATCCATCAACGGTCACCTCACCATGTAATTTTTTACCGCCGTTAACGGTAAAGATCATTTGTTTTTGTTGTGACGTCATGAACCTATTGTAGCACCATACACATTTGTTGCCTGTCATCTATTGTGAATCGCACAACAGTACTTAGTCGTCAAGAATTGAGTAAAACACGTTATTTTACACACTTGTCAAGATTCTCTACTCCCTTAGGTACTGGATTAGTTTTCATTTTCCCTATATGCTAGCTAACACTACATGTCGTTCTTCACACCAAAACTTGGCATAGACCTAGGCACCACCACCACGCTCGTATACGTCCCTGAGAAGGGTGTCGTCTTGAATGAACCATCCGTGGTTGCTGTCTCACTGGAAGACAAAAAAATTCTTGCGGTTGGCGCTGACGCTAAGATCATGGTGGGTAAAACACCTGACAGTATTGTTGCCTACAAACCGATGAAGGATGGCGTTATTGCAAACTACCGTGTTACTGAAGCAATGCTCTCATACTACATAAAAAAAGCACTTGGTCGTTTCAACTACTTTAAACCAGACGTTATTCTCTCCGTTCCAGCAGGCGTCACCTCAACGGAACGACGTGCTGTTATAGAAGCAGCAGTAAAAGCCGGCGCAAAGAACGCCTACGTCGTGAAAGAACCGGTACTTGCAGCTATTGGTGCCGGCATTCCTATCCAAGAACCACGAGGACACATCGTAACCGATATTGGCGGCGGCACCATTGATGTAGCTGTTATCTCACTTGGTGGTATTGTTGCATCAACGTCAGTGAAGTGTGCAGGCAACCGACTTGATCATGCTATACAAGACTACGTCAAAAAAACCCACAACATGGCAATAGGAGAGAAAACTGCTGAGGAGATAAAGATAAATGTCGGTTCAGCACTGCCAGTTGAAGAAGAGCTTACCATGGAGGTAAAGGGACGTGATGTTATCTCAGGACTACCAAAAACAACGGAAATAGGCACCAATGAGGTAGTAAAGGCAACAAAGAAAGAGCTTACTGAAATGATCGATGCTATTAAGTACGTACTGCAGGAGACACCACCTGAACTTGCTGCAGACATTATCGACCGCGGTATCATCATGACCGGTGGTACAAGTCAGTTACGAAACCTGCCAGAACTCATCTTCCGTAGAGCAGGAGTACGGGCAACGCTTGCTGAACATGCACCACTGTGCGTCGCACGAGGTACCGGTATCGCACTCACACATCTCAACACCTACAAGCGCAGCATGATCGCAAAATAGTAGTGTCCACACGCCACTCTGTAAACAAAAAAATCAACCACTTCTTCTTGGTATACTTGTGGTATGCCAGAACCGTTCGGAGAACATCCCGAGCGTGGTGATAAGCGTTTTACATCACCTGCTGAGGAGATTGCATTTTTGCGTGCCCAAGTCGCTGAGAAAGAGCGTCAGCTTAAGACTGCGGGTCACACTCCAGAAAAGAATGCACTCATCTATGAAGAACTCCAAAACTACAAAGAACAGCCAAGTCATGAGGTGCTCCATGAATCACATGCAGTAAGTAACAATGAGGTTGATTCAATCCTTCGTGATTTTGAACTCAGTCCAGACAAGGATGATCAAGTGATGGAAGAGCTTTTGGGAATACTTGAGGAAAAGGGAATAAAGAATGCACTCACCGTTGCCGAGCGTATGCAAAATCCCCACCTAGAAGATGATTTTCATCGTGCGCTCGTGCAGTACGTTGCAAGATACCACGACACACCACAGATCAAGGAAAAAACACCGCTCTGGAATGTTCTCAATATGACACTCTTTGAGGTAACACTCCCAGAACCAACACCTGAAGAGGGGCAGAAGACACTCAAGGAAACCATCTCAGTAATGGAGCAATTCTACCTTGGCATGTTTTCAGTTGACACAGAACTCAAGACAAAAGGGGATCGTTACTTTTCCATTGAAGTTGCTGTTTCAGGTGAGCGAGAAGATATTGTCTTCTATCTTGCAGTACCGAGAGACAAGGAGGACCTGTTTGAAAAACAGCTGCTTTCAACATTTCCCCGAGCACGTGCCCACCTTGCCCCAAACGACTACAATGTGTTCCTCCATGATGGTGCCTATGCAGTCTCGTATGCAACTCTCAAACACCCCTACTTGCTTCCTCTCAAAGACTACACGGAATTTGATCATGACCCGCTCTCAACCTTAGTGAACACACTCACCAAAATAGCAACCGTCGGAGAGGGAGCTGCTGTACAGTTTATCGTAAACCCTGTTGGCAGCGGACACAAAAAGTACTGTCAAAAAGTTCTAGAAAAAATCGAAAAAGGAAAATCACTTTCTCAAGCAATAAAAGAAACACCGAAAGATTTTACCGCTGAAGTGCTACATACCTTTAAAGACATACTTTCAACACAAAAAAAACCTGAAACACCTGAAGAACCGCCACACGTTGACCAAACACTCGTTGAGCAGATACGTAAAAAACTTGCTACAGCAATACCTGAGGTTAATATTCGTCTAGTGGCAAGTGCCGCCACCATGGAACGATCCGAAACTATACTTCGAGATATAGAGAGTTCCTTTAATCAGTTCTACAATGCAAACGGTAACCGCATGCGGTTTGAACGTTTGGCAGGTAGCAAAGCAAGGAAGCTTGCACATCAGTACACCTTTCGTGAATTCTCAAGCAAGCAGAGTATGCCACTTTCCCTTGCTGAACTTACTGGACTCATACATTTCCCATCTCATTCGCTTGCAGCTACACCGCAATTGAAACGAAGTCGCACGGCAGAAGCACCGGCCCCTATTGGCTTACCTACGAGCGGCACACTGCTTGGCAGCAACCACTTTAGAGGTGTTGAAACAAAAGCATACCTCACTCCAGAGGACCGCTTGCGTCATCTCTACATCATAGGACAAACTGGTACTGGTAAAACATACTTCATGAAAAACCTCATACAGCAGGATATCGAGGCAGGGGATGGAGTATGCTTCATCGACCCACATGGTTCAGACATAGAAGATGTACTCGCATCAATACCTGAACATCGTATGGACGATGTCATCTACTTTGATCCAACAAACACACAACACGTCATCGGTCTCAACATGCTGGAGTATGATGCACGTTACCCAGAGCAAAAAACCTTCGTCATTAACGAGCTTTTTTCTATATTCAAGAAACTCTACGCTGGAACTCCTGAAAGTATGGGACCTGCATTTGAACAGTACTTCAGAAATGCAACTGCTCTCGTACTTGAGGACCCAAGTACAGGAAGCACCATGCTTGATATATCCCGAGTACTTGCAGATGCAAAGTACCGTGAGGTAAAACTTGCACGCAGTAAAAATCCGATAGTAAATCAATTCTGGCGTGAAATTGCAACAAAGGCACAAGGTGAAGCATCACTCCAAAACATGGTGCCGTACATCACTAATAAATTTGATATCTTCACCGCAAACGACATCATGCGACCGATCATTGCCCAACAAAAGAGCAGCTTCCTCATGCGCGAAGTGATGGATTCTCGAAAGATACTCCTCGTCAACCTGAGTAAAGGTAAGTTGGGAGAGATAAACGCAAACCTTCTTGGTATGGTACTCGTTGGGAAAATACTCATGGCTGCACTTTCCCGAGTTGATGCTCTTGCAACCGACCTTCCAGCATTTCATCTCTACATTGATGAGTTTCAAAACATTACCACTGACTCTATTTCAGCAATACTTTCTGAGGCAAGAAAGTATAAACTTTCACTCAATATAGCTCACCAGTTCATTGCACAAATCGACCCAGGTATTCGTGATTCAATTTTTGGTAACGTCGGATCACTTGCAACATTCCGTGTCGGTGCTGAAGATGCAGAATTTTTACAGACTCAGTTCCAACCAGTTTTTGCTGCCCAAGATATCATGAATATTGAGAACCGTAATGCTTATGTAAAGATCCTCGCAAACGGAGTACCACAAAAACCATTTTCGATTCTTGTGCCACCTGGTCCCGCAAAGAGTCCTGAACGTGCCCTACACATAAAGCAGCTGTCACTGCAAAAATATGGAAAACCATTATCAGAAATTGAACGTCAAGTTCAAATGCGCTATGGCATAGGATAGAGCGCACATTAATTATTATTATGTACCTATGAAAACACTCAATAAATACTTCCCAACAATACTGCTTCTTGTCCTCATGTTTGGACTCTCTTTAGCAACAAAAACCTCACCGTTCTTTACAGAGACACTCGCTCTATCACCTGCAGGATTTTACTTTTCAATCTCACTCCTTCTCCTTGTGGCAATAGGAATAACGCGCATTGAGAAGTATGTCACCATGCCACTGTTTGCATGGGCAATCCTCTTTGGTATAGCACTGCAAACACCATTCCACTACCTCCTCTCTGATAAAAATGCACTTCTTGTACTCATTGAACTATTTGCTGCATTTATCCTGTTTACTGCTGGTATAACTGTCCCGGTAAAGAACTTTAAGAAGTATTTTGCACCAATAGCAACACTGTCACTTCTTGGAACAATGCTCAGTGTACTTATTTTTGCAGTGATCCTTTCAGTTATTACTGCACTATATGGCTTTAACATATCAGCCATATCTCTCATTCTTATTGCAGCAATTCTCTCATCAATAGACCCAACAACCATACTTCCAACACTTGAGCACCTACACTTTAAACGACCGTTCTTAAAAGATATAGCCGTTTCTGAAAGCGCAGTGAATGATGTTGTGGGTATGGTTATTACACGTTTCTTCCTTATTGCCGCACTCGGTGCCACCGCAACAACTGCAACCTACTCAGTGAGTGAAGAATTTTCTACACTATTTTCACGTACCGCTCTCGATTTTTTCTCTGTGGTTACTGTTTGGGGTATCATGGTTGGTCTTCTTGGCGGATGGATACTACGAACTTGGGGTGAGACTGTCGGCAAGAAACACTGGTCTGATCCTGCGCTCTTTATCTCTGTACCAATACTTTGTCTCGCACTTGGCTCTCTCATTCCTGGCGCTGGTTTTCTCGCTGCATTTGTTGCCGGACTCACATACGAAGTACATCACCGAGCTCGCGAGGTACACCTCTTCTTTGAAAGCTTAGTGGAAAAACTCTTGCGTCCAACGGTGTTCATCCTCCTTGGTGCACTCGTACCACTCGCAACACTTGCACAACCAAATGTTATATTCATCGGCACCTTCGCGTCTATCGCCTTTATGTTTTTTGTCCGTCCTCTTGTTGTCTACATTTCACTTCTGCCATGGATGATCGCTAAACATTCACTCCTCTCATGGAGAGAAGTGCTCTTTCTCTCATTCATTCGAGAAACAGGGGCTATTGCAGCAGTGCTTATGCTCTACATCTTCGCTTCAGGATTTACACACCACATTGAACTCATCTTCTCAATCGGTGTATGGGTTATGCTCTACACACTCATCATCGAACCACCGCTTACACCGCTCCTTGCAAAGCGACTTGAGATAGGGAAGGAGGAGTAGTACTCCTTTCATACAGCACACAGAGTACCAATGAACAACCACAGGTATGTTCATTGGTATATTCAATAGCTAGACCCGCACTACCTTAGGACCGTCTTCTCCATCTTTCACTTCAAAACCTTTTTCCTTGAGTTCATCACGGAGTGCATCAGCTCTGTTCCAGTCTTTCTCTTTTCTTGCCACCTCACGATCTTCTACGAGTTGCTGTACCTCTTCAGAAAGCTCGTCGAGGGAAACGGTACCTTCCACGGAAACCGAAACCGCTTCAGCATCTTTCTTTGCAAGCGCAAGTAAACCAAGACCAAGCACCTTGTCAAAATGAAGCAGTGTTGCACGTTTATCTTGAGGAATGATCGCTTCATCTTTTACAAGTTCCCAGAGGAGTGCAAGTGCACGAGGTGTATCCAGATCATCGTTCACAGCCTCTAGGAGACGAAGAGCGTACTCCTCACTAATAGTTCCACCACGCGCCTTGCGAAGATACTCAGCAAAGTACCGGTACAATCGAGTGAGTGCTTTCTGTGATGCATCAAGAGCAGTAAAGCTAAAGTTTACCTTTGTACGATAGTGACCCGTTAAGAGCCAGTACCGGTAAGCGAGTGGATTGTAACCATGCTCTATAAGCTGTTTGAGTGCCACCGCATTACCAAGTGATTTACCGATCTTTGACCCCTCTATACTCACATACTCATTATGCATCCAGTAATGCGCAAACGGTCTACCTGTGGCACACTCACTCTGTGCTATCTCATTGTTGTGATGTGTTCCTGAAAGATCAATACCGCCTGTATGCACATCTATCTCCTTACCGAGATACTCCATTGCCATCGCAGAACACTCTATATGCCAACCAGGGAAACCCTTACCCCAAGGACTATCCCACCCAAGTTCATCATTTTTCTTCCAGAGAGCAAAGTCAACAGGATTTCGTTTTTCTTCATTCACTGCAACTCGTGCTCCTGATTTCTGACCCTTCAGATCCATTCCACCAAGCTTCCCGTACTCTTTAAAGCGTGTGGTATCAAAGTACACTCCATCACTCGTCTCATAGGCATATTCTTTTTGCATAAGGGTATCAATGAGTGCAATGTCTCCAGTTATATGCTCAGACGCTCGTGGGATAACACTCGGTCGTTTAATATTGAGCGCATCAACATCTTCAAGAAAGTACTCCATGAACTCAGTAGCAACCTCATACATTGATGCGAGTGTAAGTTCTTTCCCTGAACGCTTAACCGCAAGACTCATCTTATCATCACCCTCATCAGCATCTGAGGTGAGGTGGCCAACGTCAGTAATATTCATCACCTGCATCACCTTGTACCCATTCAAAAGAAAAGCGCGGCGTAGTATATCAGCAAACACAAATGCTCGAAGATTCCCAATGTGTATCCTGTCATACACTGTTGGTCCACAGTTGTACATTCGTACATAATCGTCCTTGAGCGGAGTAAAAATCTCCTTTTCTCGAGAAAGGGTGTTAAAGAGTTTCAAAGGTGGTTTTGCGTCCTGTGTGGCATCTACCGAACCTGTAAAAAGTATTGGGATCATGTTATGTGCAGTATATAGCTAGGAATAAAAAAATAAAAGGAAGAAGGGGAGTGCTTCGTCCTTAGTGTAAACAGCAACAGCTTGTAGCAACTAAATCCATTTTTTGTATCGGAAGAAGGCAAAAAAGGCAGTTGCTGCTGCAAACATGATGCCAACTATGATCCAAAAATCCCACTCATTTCCAATGATAGGCATGTGTATTGAGTTCATTCCAAACACAGAAGCAATGAGGGAAAGAGGGAAGGTGACGAACGCCATGATGGTAAAGATCTGCATTATCTCATTTTGTTTCGTACTCAAGAGTGAGTTGTTCGTGTCACGTAGCTCTTGAAGAGATGCTGTGTTACTTCGAAGTGCATTATCAAGACGCGTATACTCACCAGCTACGTTGCGGATACTGCGTGCATACTCATACCCAAAGAGGGCAACACCCGGTGTTTCAAGTGAGTGAAGCATACCCTCATGCACATCGAGTGCCTGCTTATAGTTCAAAAGGTCACGACTGATATTAGAAAGTTCTCTCACCATCTCTTGTTCATACCCTTCAAAAATACGTTCCTCGGCAACATCAAGACGAGCACTTATATGCATGAGCTCATCAAAGAGGGTCTTGTAGAGCTCGTTCAACATGTAGTAGAACACGTTTCCAGCATGCTCACCCATTTCCTTACGATTCAAAATAGTTTCGATCTCAAATAATTTTGAAAACTGATGCAATGGGTCGATCTTGACGTAGCGCGCAGTAATGATCCATTTTTTACCAACAATAAAGTCAAGTTCGAGTGGCTCAGAAGCAACATCATGCAAATGCTTGAAGGTAGGGAAGTGAAATACTGCATAAAAGTAGTCATCTCGTGCATCTACCCTGTTACGTACGGAAGGAACCATAAGCTCCTCCGCAATGAGCGGATCAAGTGTGAACTCTTCCATAAGTTCACGAACCTCTTCACCTGTTGGAGAAACTACGTCCACCCAAACAAGTTCACCATGTGTCTGTCTCGTAATCATACTGAAACTAATTACATATAGTATACCAAAGGACTAAGGTATTACCCCACAAGTAATGTGAGTAAGTGTTGAGAGTATTATGTGGTACCATATTACCTATGAAGACAACTGAAAAGGGGTTCTATACACTTGCAGTCATTGCATTTTCTTTTACGCTCGGTTTTGTTGCAGGAGAAAAAGTACAGGCACCAACATCGACAGTAACACCAAATGAGTATAATGCTGACCTTGCACCAATGTGGGAAGCATGGAGACTTCTTGAAGAAAAATTTGTCCCTGCATCAACAACGGAAACATTCACAACCAAAGATCATGTATGGGGGATTATCAAAGGGTTGGCAAGTTCATATGATGACCCATACACCGTCTTCTTTCCTCCTGAAGAATCACGACAGTTTGAAGAGGACATAGAGGGAAGCTTTGGTGGAATAGGTATAGAGATGGGTATCCGTGATGGACTACTTACTGTCATAGCACCACTCAAGGGAACTCCTGCTGATGAAGCAGGTCTCCTCTCTGGTGACTACATCGTAAGTGTTGATGGTATCTCAACACAAAACATGTCCACTGATGAAGCAGTGGCTATCATACGAGGTGAGGTAGGAACAACAGTTACACTCACCATCGCTCGTGAGGGGGAAAACGAATTCCTTGATATTGAAATCATTCGTGACACCATTGAAATACCAACCATTCACGCTGAACTTCGTGATGATGGTATCTTTACTATTGCACTTTACAACTTTGGCGCTACTGCGACAAAGGAAATGCGCACCGCACTCAGAGATTTTGTTGCTTCTGGATCAGATAAGTTACTCCTCGACCTTCGCGGTAATCCTGGCGGCTACCTTGATGCAGCAGTTGAAATAGCGAGCTGGTTTTTACCACTCGGCAAAACAGTTGTTATTGAAGACTACGGTGATACTGCCGAACCTTACACACATCGTTCAAAAGGATACAATCTCTCTGAAGATGACTTCACGATAGCAGTTCTCATAGATGGTGGTTCAGCAAGTGCTTCTGAGATACTCGCTGGAGCACTTCGTGAACACGGCCGTGCGGTACTCATCGGTAAGAACACCTTTGGCAAAGGTTCAGTACAGGAACTCGTCAATGTTACTGACGATACCTCAATAAAGATAACTGTTGCACGCTGGCTTACACCAAACGGCAATTCCATTTCTCAAGTTGGTCTCGCTCCTGATCTTGAGATAGATATAACACGTGAAGATATTGAAGCAGAAGCAGATCCACAACTCGAAGCTGCGGTATATTACCTCAACACCGGTAACCTGGAGGACCTGACGCAGGATACACAAGGGGAAGAGGTTGATATACAGGCGGTAACTGAAGAAGAAACTCAGACACCGGAAACAGTTGAAGCAATGGACGAAATAGAGTAGTATGCTTTGCACACTAAAAACGATCGTATGAAAGTAATACTTACACAAGATATACCACGTGTTGGACGTCAGTATGACGTAGTGGATGTAGCCAATGGTTATGCCAACAATTTTCTCTACCCGAGAGGTCTTGCAGAACCTGCAACTGACGCACGCGTAGCAGAACTAGAGAAGAAGCGTGAAGCACTTCGTGCAGAAGAGGAGGCACGTGTAGCAGCTCTCAAAGAAAAATTTGAGACACTTGGTGAGGAAGCAAAGGTCACTATCGCAACCAAATGTGATGATCAAGGGCACCTCTACAAGAAACTCCATCGTGCAGATGTTTCTGAAGCTCTCAAAGAGCAACTCAGTATAGAACTTGCAGAAACTGCTATTTTACTTGATTCACCACTTGGAGAAGTAGGGGAACATCAGGTAGACATTGAAGTATTAGGTATTAAAGCAACTATTACTGTTGAGGTAACAAAAGAGGAAGACTAACGGTACTCAAACTACCCATTACAATAAAAAAGACGCATTAAGCGTCTTTTTTATTGTAATCATGTATTTTCCTTAGAGTACATCTACCACCTTCTTCATTGAAGTCTTTCCGTCAAAACGTGTCTTTCTTACCTCCCTGAAAGAAACAGTACCCTCTTTAAGTGCAAAAATTGTGTGATCTTTGCCAGTATCTGTGTTTTTACCAGCCATGATCTTGGTACCACGCTGACGAACGATCACTGAACCAGCCTTCGCCTTCTGTCCAGCGTAGAGCTTCGTACCCAAGTATTTTGGGTTTGAATCCTTTAGGTTTTTTGCTGAACCTCCAGCTTTTCTATGTGCCATATGTCTTTATCTTTTCATTACAGGGAAGCAGACAATACTCTGCTATACTATCCCTAACGTGGTCAATAACATACCAGAGATACTCTACTCGCGCAAGGGTATAAATACTGCTCTCATACTCCTTATTGCACTCTTAGGGGTCTTGTCATTTGGTCTCGGTAGACTTTCTGCTCAAACAAACAGTAAAGCAAGTATACTTTCTTGTGAGAGTGCCACCCCGATCATTTACAATACAGACACAATCATCTCAGATGACATAAATGAAGTATCATCAGGAACTATTGTAGCAAGTAAAAATGGCTCAGTATACCATTTTCCATGGTGCTCAGGAGCACAACGCATTAAAGAAGAGAATAAGGTGTGGTTTGCATCAAAAGAAGAAGCAGAAAAAGCAGGATATCGCCCAGCAGCAAACTGTAAAGGGTTAGAGTAAATAAATATGTTAGAATAGGGCACATGATTGTTATAGATATTGAAGCCACCGGCACCAACTACGAAAAACACTCCATTCTCTCATTAGGAGCACTTGATTTTAATAACCCTAAAAATCGCATCTATCTTGAATGTCAGGCTTGGGAGGGTGCACACATAGACCCAGAGGCTATTGCTGTTTGTGGCTTTACCGAGGATGAGGCAACTGATGATACCAAGGAAACGGAAGCACAGCTCATTGCACAGTTCCTCACCTGGGCAGAGGGGATTGAAGACCAAACGTTCTTAGGACAAAATGTGTCGTTTGACCGTGACTATGTGAAGGCTGCCTGCCTGCGAGCTGGCTACAACTACCCATTTGCACACCGCACCATTGATACGCACTCCCTTGCGTACATGCACTACGTCTTACACGGAAAAGAGGTACCTATTGCCAAACGACACAGTGCACTCAACATTGAAACTATAGCAACCTACCTCGGTATGCCTGAGGAACCGGAACCACACAACGCTCTAACCGGTGCGCTCTACCATGCAGAAATGGCACACCGACTCCTGTATGGGAAAAAATTACTAGATGAATTCAATGCACATGAAGTGCCAGACTTTTCATAACCAACTTGTACTCTATGGAAAAGAAACTCACCTTAGCAGCATTAGCATTTTCAGTAGGTTTTATCGGTTACGCCCTCATCAAAACAGATACCGTCTCATTACAAGCACACACCACTAACGAAACAAAGAGCATGATAGCAAGCGTTGGAGCACTTGATTTTGCAAACGAAACCAAGAATAACAGAACCATTATTGATGTTCGTACCCCGGAAGAATACGCTGAGGGACATATTGCAGGAGCACAAAATATAGATTTCTATGCCGGAGACTTTAGCGACAAGATTTCACAACTCAATAAGAACACACCCTACGCAATCTACTGCCGTTCAGGAAACAGGAGTGGTCAGACACTCATGTTCATGGAGTCACTTGGCTTCACCAACGTCGTCGACCTTCAAGGAGGCATTGGTGCATGGGTAAGTGCAGGGAATACGCTCTGCACGAATTGCTAAAACAAACATGCTGCCAGTTTTGTAAAACTGGCAGCATAAAGTTGTGCTACATTATTTCAACCTTCAGCACAGAAACTTCTGCACTACTCAGACCAAACTCCGAAACCTTCATCACTTGAGCATACTCTTGCTCATTACGAAAAACCACGACGCAGTTGGTTGGCTTTAAGTGATTGTAGGCTTCAGAAACAACACGGTTGCAAATTTCACTAACAGTAACATTGATATCGTTAAAACGTATATCTGCTACTATGTTGTGGGTACCGTCGTACCGTTCGATGCATGATGGATACCATATACATGGTCTCTGGTGGTCAGCGTGAAATCGCAACGTAATTTGACTAATGGTAGCCATTGTCTCTAGCTGTTCTTCATCAAAAATGAGTACAACGTACTTAACCTTTTGCTGCAGACAAGCATGTGTCTCCACCCTCTTGCATTCATCTGCATACACACTGCAGGTCAAAAGCAAAACAATACACACACTTAGAGAAAGCCCTGATAACTTTTGTGTCATTTTTTTCACTTGTTTCTCCTCCTGTAATAGGTAATGTTGTCTTGTCTAATAAAGTCGAAACTATTTCCTGCTTAATTTTATACAACATATACATACATACTGTCAATACATCGCTTTTGCACTCATTACTCACACGTGGAGAAAAAAATGACCCAGTACACCATGCTATACTCTACCTACATGGATCCAAAAAATACAAAACTACGCTCACCGGAGCATGAGCTTCTTCAGCAAGGGGAAGAGGATGTATCTGCTACATCATGGAGAATTTTTAGAATAATGGCTGAGTTCGTCTCAGGTTTTGACCTTTTACGAAAATACAAGCTTGCAGCAACCGTATTTGGTTCAGCACGTTCACTACCTGACAGTCACTGGTACCAAGAGTCACAAAAACTTGGCTACCTACTTGGTAAGGATGGTTTTACGATTATTACTGGAGGTGGTGGTGGTATTATGGGAGCCGCAAACAAGGGAGCATATGAAGCAGGGGCTCACTCAGTCGGCTTGAACATTAAGCTGCCACATGAGCAAAGACTCAACAGCTATGTTACTGATTCTGAAACTTTTACCTTCTTCTTTACAAGAAAGGTGATGCTTTCATTTGCTAGCGAAGTATACATCTACTTCCCAGGTGGCTTTGGTACACTCGATGAGTTCTTTGAACTGGTAACACTTATTCAAACAGGGAAAATAACTAAAGTGCCTATTATTCTCCTCGGAAAAGGGTATTGGCAGCCACTCATTGACTGGTTTACACACACACTCTATGAAGAGCACAAAACTATCGGGAAAGACGATATAGCGCTCTTCCATATTGTTGATTCTGCTGACGAAGCATACAAGCTCATAAAAGAACTTGACGGTAATGGGAACAACGAAGATACAGACAAGGTAACCGAAAAGTAATAGATAGTATAGTATGGAAATACATACACAACATGCAGATAAAGCTTCAGAGAACATGGTGCTCGCACACCTGCAGATGCTTAAAACCTACAAAAAACACCTTGAGCAAGTCATTCTTGACGAGACCTACTCAAATCCTGAAGCATCCCTCAGAATTCCTTTTGACACCAAAAGGCACGACGAGGTACTGGAGGAGTTGAAGAGATTTGGATCTGATGTAAAAACAGTACTCCTTGTTGGTATTGGTGGAAGTGATATGGGTACCCGTGCAGTATATGATGCACTTCGTGGTCATCATGACATTACAAGTGAGGCAACACCAAGACTCATCACCGCAAATACTATCGAACCAAAACTGCTAGCTGCCTTAAACGAGGTTGTCACCTCACACAAGAATCCAAAAGAGATTGCTCTCGTTGTGATAAGTAAATCAGGAAACACAACCGAAACCATTGCAAACGCAAATATACTCTATGAGATATTGGTGCAACATTATGGCACCAAAGAAGCTAGTGAACAGACCATTGTTATCACCGATGCAGAAAGTCCACTGGCAAGGTCAGCAACAGAAAAAAACATATCAGTCATCAGCTTCCCAAGTATGGTTAGTGGACGCTTTTCAGTCTTTACTGCTGTCGGCCTTGTACCACTCGCTCTACTTGGCTTTGACACAAAAGCATTCATGCTTGGCGCACAACGTGCCATAAGTGCATCTGTTGCACCCGAAAAAGCTTCCAGTGCTGCTGTTATAGCAGCGTACCTATTTGAGGCATACTTGCAAGGTTCACGTGTACACGAACTCTTCATATGGCACCCTGAACTTGAGACACTTGGAAAGTGGTACCGCCAACTACTTGCCGAATCTATTGGTAAGGAGCGTAAAGATGGTACCAAGATTGGCTTTACACCCACAGTTGAGATCGGTTCTATAGACCTACATTCAGTTGGACAACTCGTGTTTGGAGGACACAATGATCGCTTTACTACCTTTGTAAGTGCTCCAAGTGTCTGGAATAAAAAAGGTGGGTCATTCATAAAAGATTCACCTTTCATGCTTGAAGTACTTGAAGAAAAGCAAGATGGTGATGTTATGACCGCTATACTACGTGGCGTACAAAAAACATACGAAAACCATGGTTTGCCATACATTTCGATCGAACTAGCTGAGATAAATGAGCGTGAACTTGGAGCATTCATGGCACTACACATGGTAGCTATCATGTACCTTGCTCAAATATTTGATGTAAATGCTTTTGATCAACCAGCAGTTGAAATGTATAAAAAAGAGGTCCGTAGATTACTCGATAAATAACATGTATGTTTGCATATTTTGATATTGGAGGAACAAAATCACGTGTCGTCATATCACTCGATGGCAACAGTTTTGATGATCCTGTTAAGTTCGACACACCAAAAGACTATAACGAAGGTATAGCGCTTGTTACAGAAAAGATTTTGGAACTCGCTGATGGTACACCAATAGAAGCTGCAGGAGGTGGTGTGGCCGGTCCGGTTGATAGTGAACACACCATGCTCATTAACTCACCAAATCTTCCAGACTGGGCTGGGAAACCACTCGTACAGGACCTGAGTACAAAACTTGGATGCCCAGTATACATGCGCAATGATACTGCTATTGTCGGACTTGGCGAGGCGCATCATGGTGCAGGGAAGGGTGATAAAATAATGGCCTATATTACTGTCTCAACAGGAGTAGGTGGTACACGAATAGTTGACGGACATCTTGATAAGGGTGTCCATAACTTTGAACCAGGACACCAGATCATTGATTTTGACAAGTCTGCATGTCCTGAGTGCTATTCAGTTGTCGCACAAGACTATCTTTCTGGAACCGCAACTGAGCACCGTTTTCATAAAAAAGCATACGAGGTGATGGAACCAGAGGTTTGGGAGCAACTTTCTCGTTGGCTCGCCTTCATGCTCAACAACACTATCGTACATTGGGCACCAAATTCAGTTGTTCTTGGTGGTTCTATGATAGTAGGTGACCCTGCAATACCGGTAGATAGGATAGCTGAACACCTCGATGACATCCTCTGTATTTATCCTGATAAACCAGCTGTAAAAAAAGCAAAACTTGAGGACATGGGTGGACTTTACGGCGCCATGGTATACGTTAATCAGCAAATCCGTAAAGACAAATAATGGCTTAAAACCTATTTATTTGCTTTTTTTTCGCTTCATTTTCTAACATTACACCACATTTAACCCTTGACTGTCAAGGGTTAAAATGCTATAATGTGTCTGCTTCTGCAGTACACCTGCAGTTTTTTATTTTCGGTAAAAAACGTGTGTACAGTATTTGAAGCGGTCCTGATACGTCAGGGTCCTTACCATTAAGATACGGCTTATTTTAGGCACGATTATCGCTTACGGAGTGGCAGCAGCTTCAACCTTTCTAACGGTACCAACTGTTGCGATAGAATTAAACACTGATGTGCAGACTCAAACAGTCGCAGCACAAGGAGAAATACTAAAGGTTAAGGGGATAGCACTTGCTAACTCAGACCTCACAGTAGAAGAAGAAGTACGTTCATATTTTGAAGATATACCGATCATGGCAGAAGTAGCTCGATGTGAATCACATTTTACTCACATTGATCCTACTACTGGCTTGGTAACTCGTGGAAGAGTAAACCCATTAGATGTCGGCGTTATGCAGATCAATGAGTACTACCACGAGCAAACGGCAGAAAACATGGGACTTGAGCTTACGAACCTAGAGGACAACCTCGCGTACGCTCGATACCTTTACGAAAAAGAGGGAACGCAACCATGGAGCGCATCGAGCGCTTGTTGGAACGACAACCTACTTGCAATGCGCTAAAAGCATCCTATACTAGAGATACACGATTGTATTTTTAGTGGTTAGCTGGAAGCCCCTAAAAAAGCACTCGTAAGAGTGCTTTTTTAGTTATCCATTAAACGAGTATGAACTGGAGTATCATATTTAAATTTATGACAGGTGTTGTTGTGGTACCGGTTTGTATCACCGCACATCACGCATGGCCCCTCTGGACCAATGCATCACTTCCTGTACGAATCATCTCCGGTCCTATAGTATTACCGCTTACTGGTGCTGCAGCTCTCCTTATGCCTTGGTGGGAAAATATATAACTATCTACTTCAGATAATAAAAGGTCTTATCAGTACAACTGATAAGACCTTTGTTGTATTTATAAATAATGCTACATTGTATATATGGAAAAGAGGGTGCTCACACTATGCATACTCCACCAGAAGAATAGAGTACTCCTCGGCATGAAGAAGCGTGGCTTCGGAGAGGGAAAATGGAACGGCTTTGGAGGCAAGGTAGAGGAGGGCGAAACCATAGAAGAAGCAACCATACGTGAGACAGAGGAAGAGGCAGGTGTTACTGTTGCCAACCTCAAGGCTCACGGTGTACTCGAGTTTCGGTTCCTCGAAAAACCAGATGAGATCCTCGAGGTGCATATTTTTGGCACCAGAGACTACACCGGTACGCCAACAGAGTCAGAAGAGATGCGACCAGTTTGGTACAAGGTTGATGACATACCGTATGACGACATGTGGCCAGATGATATCTACTGGCTTCCTGAACTCCTCAAAGGGAAGTGCTTTGAGGGAACCTTTTTCTTTGGCAAAGACGGAGGGATTGTCGAAAACACCTTTTCACTCGTACGCTGTGCTGAGGTGACAACAAACAGCTAGCTATCCTATAGCTAGCATTGACAAACAGCAACACTGTCTTACTATAAAACTAGTAAATAGTTTTCACTCTAAAGGGGAGGTGTGCTATGGAAGAGATACTTGCAGTGATTGTGTATGGTGACACGTTCGTTTCAAACAAACTTACAGCGGACCACATTGAACGATGTAAGTTAGCGGTACAGGAGGTACTGAAAAGCGAAGCAGAGACAAAGTACATTGTCTTCAATGGGCAGAAAGAAGATGTTTCTGGAAACACTCTTGCGGGAACAGCAGCTGATCTCACCTGCCAGTTACTTTTTCAAGAAGGTGCATGTGCAGAAATTGTACTCGAGCAAAACTCTGCAACACTAGAAGGGTACCTGTCCCAATGCGAAGCTTACTTTGAAAGGGGAAATGTAGTACCTGGCAAAGTGGTATTTATTGGAAAGAGAGGTCAAAAACGAAAAGTATCTATTGCCCTGGAAAAACTTCTGATATTAGGTGACACAAAGTTTGTATTTATTGAGAGTACAGAGAAGACACCAGTGTACAAGAAGTTGTTTGACCAATCGCTTATCCGTCTGAAAACTATCATATCTCAGAAACGGCTCAGTGCGACGTAGCACTACACAAACATCCGCCTATGTTTTACTTAGGCGGATTGTTGTGCATCATGGCACTGTATTACTAGACAAAATTACATAATATTGTATTGTAATAAATGGTTAGTTCAATAATAAAAAGTAAAATTCTTAACTTCAGAGAAAAAAGGGGGAGATAATGGATATTAAACAGCAGACTATTCCTGGAACCAGCGGTACCATTGGGATTACGATTTACTTTGCAGAGCGAAACTCGAACAAGCTACTGGTGCTCTGTCCGGGATTCCTTGACTCAAAAGACTACCTGGGACTCACACGAATAGCTGAACTCATATCCCGAAAGCACGAGTATACTGTGGTCACATTTGACCCAACAGGCACATGGAGCAGTGATGGCAGAATCGATAACTACTCAATAACACAAACACTTCAGGACTTCAATTCCATTATTGAGTACATGAAAACAAGGGGAGTGTATTCCCACCTTGTCGTAGGCGGACATTCACTTGGCGGAACTTGTGCAATACTCTTTGCCGCACGATATGGAATGGCACAAGCAGTGATCGCTATCATGCCCTCCGTAAAAAGAGCAATGACAGAGCACACCCTTTCTCTTTGGAAGAAAAAGGGTGTAAAGGTCTCAAATAGAGATCTACCTAACAACCCAACGTACAGTTTAGAGTACTTAGTACCATACACATATGCACTCGACTTCTCACGATATGACATACTGCTTGAATCACACATAGTGCAGGTTCCGGTATTTGTCTTTGCAGGAGAGCATGACAGTACCTGCACCCCTGAAGATATACAAAAGTACTGTGATCAGCAAAATAAGAATTTCATATTCCAAGTAATACCAAAAGTAGACCATGAGTATCGTCGCTCTGAGATCAATGTGAGCATGGTTACTACATGTATTGATAAAACTCTCACAAACTCCTCCTGTTGGTAGGTGCAACGAGAAGGAAATTTTATACAACCCCGCGCTACATACATGCAGCCCGGGGTTGATTTGTTTTAGTAACAACAGTAGGGGATTCAAGCATTACTGCTCCATATCACTGCCACCATGGAACTTTTCATGTATGTCACGTAGACGTTTGTTGGTGACATGTGTGTAAATCTGTGTAGTAGAGACATTCTTGTGACCTAAAAGCTCTTGTACGCTCCTCAGGTCCGCTCCGTGGGAGAGTAGGTCAGTAGCATAGGTATGTCGCAAGGTGTGTGGCGTCACTTTCTTTGAGAGCCCAGCCAGTATTGCATAGCGAGAGATCATCTTCTGTATAGAACGAGCAGTAAGGCGTCTACTCTTTGAGTTCGAACGGAAGTTAATAAAGAGCGGCCTGTGTACATCGTGACGTTCTTTCTTGATGTAGGTACGCAACCACTCAGCAGCACGAGGTGAGATAAAAATAGTTCGCACATGACTTCCTTTACCAACAATGGAGAGCTCATAGGTCCTCGTGGTACTACCATCACCAAGAAACGATACCTGGTCCACATCGAGTGCTACGAGCTCAGAAATACGCATACCAGACGAGAAGAACAGTTCCATGATAGCTCTATTGCGAAGACCTACCGACGTCGTTGTATCAGGTATCGCAAGCATCTTCTCGATGTCGCGTACCTCAAGAAAAGAAATCGTCTCCTCAGTCTTTTGCTTTGCCAACTTCACCTTTGATGGAGGTAGTGTCTCGATGTCACGATCAGTGAGGTAGGTTAGTAATGCGCGAAGAGCAATGAGGTAGTAGTTTTGAGATTTCTTTGTAAGATAGTCGCCCCTCGACGTCTTATACTTACGAGCGAGGTATAGTCGATAGTCCCAAATATGACTACCCTCAAGTTGGTGGGGGAGTAGGGAGTCATTACCAGTCTCTCTAAGCCACTTTGTAAAAAGTTGGAGGTACTGGTGATAATTCTTCTGCGTATTTTGTGAGAGACCTTTCTCAACCTCACAGTAGTCAAGAAAAGGAATAATGTGCTCAATTATTGGCTCTGAACTACGATGAATCTTCATAGGGTAGTGCTATTGTAGCATATACATTGGTTCGCACAATATATGTAAAACGAATTAAAGTGGACAATACAGCCAAATATCTCGTCTAAGCGTGCTGTAGTTATCCACAGTACAAAAATCATACAAAATTATTTTACTGAAATTTTTGATCACTTTTTTTAAAAATATTTTATACGTCTACATACATGTATCACACCACCAGTCTATGACACACCTCTAACAGGTCCACACCATACCTTAGAGGTAGTGCACTACTCCGTTTTACTCTGCTCTACCCTTTTAATCCCCTGTTTTAATGTCGCACAATATTTAGTAACTATTTTTTATCATTAAAAAAATGAGCAGAGTACATATGACACTGCTCATCTTTATGTGTACGTACGTTCACCTTAGACTATTCAGGTAGATGCCTGGTAAAGTGTTTCTTTAAGGTCTCATCAAGTGCCTTCTGAAAACGCATGGCATGCTTTGGCGAAAGCACCATATCGCCAACCAAGACACCAGTACCTTGATCAGGACGAAGGTATGCAAACTGCAACATCACTTCTTCATCAGTGACATTTATTTTTACGCTATTTGCATACATTGGCTTCATGTCACGTGGCACTTGTATTTGTATTTCTTTCTTCACCTCATTTTGGTGTGAGTTTTTTTGTTCCTTATCCATATACAATTACGTTACTCTTATAAAAGTTTTTTACAAGTAGTTAAGTGGGTTCAAGTATCCCGTATAAGCAGATACCGGCACCTTTACCGTTGGACCACTGTTACAGGTGTAGTCTTTGAACTGTACAGCATCTGATGCATATACCGTAAAGTGTAGGTGTGGTCCTGTTGAGTAGCCAGTGTTACCGCTGTATCCAATAAGCTGTCCTGTACTAACCGACTGTCCCTTGGAAACACTCACTGATGAAAGGTGTCCATAGAGTGTTGTAAGACCATTGCCGTGCTTTATGAGAACCCACTTACCATACTGACAGTTCTGCGCTGCGATATAGTTCACTTCCTGTACCGTACCACCAAGAGCTGCGTTCACCCTTGTACCAATCTGAGCCCTAAAGTCTACACCATTATGCCCTTGTCCATTGTATGCTCCAGACTGCGCAAATGCAGTGTTACCAAAGTACTGTGTTAGACAGTACTGGTTACCAAGCGCTGAAGCGTAGCTTGGACAGTCCGCCATGTAACTCGGCTCAAACGGCCACTTCAAAACACCGCTACCTGCAGCTGGTATGGTTGATGGATCCAAAATAAACTTGAGCTTTGCTTCGTAATCACTTATCTCTTTTTCAAATCGCTCCTTTGCAGCTTTCTTTTCTGCAAGAACACGCTGATACTCCGCCTCTTCATTTTTTGTTTGATCAAGCAGTGTATCTTTTTGATATATCGTATTGGTGAGTGATTTCTGCTCACCGGTCAACTCGTTATTCAGCTCCTGAAGCTCACCTCGTTTTACCAGTGATTTGTTCTTTGCTTTCTCATACTCAGTCTTAAGAGCATTCAGGATACGCACTGACTGACGAAGTGAGTCTTGTAAGAGCGTCTGCTCTTCAAGCTCATCCCATACTTCTGCCATAGAGTCATGACCGAGTATCACCTCTATTATCGTCTGCCCCTCAGTCTGATCAACACTTCTAAAGGTCTCAGCAACTGCCTCCATGTTCTTTGTTATCTCAAGTTCCTTAATGTAAATCTCTCGTTCAAGCTCTTCAATCTCTAGATCCGTTGAGGATATCTTTTCCTCGGTTGCACGAATGTTTGCTTTCACTTTCTCACGAGAGAGGTCAAGTTCACGAATAGCACTCTGCAGTGTTGCCTTCTCAGCCCCAACCTCGTTCAACTGTTGCTCATACTTCTTTATTTCTTCCTCAATGAGCTTGAGCTGCTTTTGACTCTCAGAGATCTTATCACGTAACTCACTGACACTCTCTTCTGCACCAACAATCTGCAACGCAGTACCAAGAGCAAGCACACACACTAACGAAAATAGTGTCATGAGTGTTGCTATTTTTTTGTACACTACGTACGACATATGTTTTTAACTAGCTATACACCACTCTTGCTCCTTGAATACATGTCAGTGTTTCCTCTTTTCCAAGTGACTCAGCAAGTAAGAATGGGCCAGGGGAACGTTCCTTGCCAGAGAGTGCAACACGCAGTAGCCAGAGCACATCCCCCTTCCCTACTTCTTCATCATACTCCCATACTGCATCCCTTACGACGTCGTATGTAAAATCATCTTCATACTCTTTCTTGCTTCGTGCTTGATCTGTGTCTTCAACACACACAATAAACTCACCACTATGCTTCTTATTATACAAATAGTTAAATGGTGCACTTTGTGCTGTTTCCATGTGAAAGAGTCTTGTTAGACTCGGTACTATAGGTGTTGCTACTTTTTCTGACATAAATTCTTTTTCTACTTTACTCACTGATACTACTTCTCATGCTCAAGCATCATTTTCAAAAGTTCTTGTGCTATCACATGCGCTGCCTCTGGTTTAGCAAACTGTTTTGCACCCTCCTTCATTTTTTCCCGTGTCGCTGCATCTTGCATTAACCTGGTCACCTCTGAGACAAGTACATGCGGGGTGAAGTTCTCCTGTTCAATCACCTCAGCTGCACCTGTACGCGCATACGCATACGCATTCTTACGTTGATCACGACTCACACTCTCAGGTATTGGGACAAGTATCGCAGGTTTTGCCCAACAAGCCATTTCAAAGATAGATCCTGACCCAGCACGAGAAATAATAAGATCTGCACATCCTGCAGCATTACGCATGTCAAGCTCTTCTAAAAATGGAACCACTTTGTACCGAGAAATGTTTGGATGATCCTGTAGTTCCATATCAATAATTCTCTTGTATACATCATAGTTCGCCTTTCCTACCTGATGTATCACTTGATAGTTATTGAGAAGCTCGCTGAGTGCTTGCTGCATCGTATTATTAATATGTTCTGCACCCTGAGAGCCACCGAGTACGAGTATGGTTGGAATACTAGGCAGTAAGTTGAAGTGTGCATGAGACTCGGTTGTTGCAGGTAGCTGCATCTTCCTACGAACAGGATTACCTACGTATGCTACTCGTTCTTTATGTTTGAAGTAATCAGCAGCATCAGGATAGCTCACTGCAACACGAGCCGCAAACTTTCCCGCCCACAGGTTTGCTCTGCCTGGTATTGCATCAGAATCATGAATGAACACGGGGATACGTAAAAGTCGCGCCGCAAACACCACTGGTACCGACACATACCCACCTTTGCTAAACACGACGTCAGGATACATTTTGAACAGTAGTGCTACTGCACTTGGGAGCCCCACGAGCGTCTTAAAAAAATCAAAGCCATTCTTGAGTGAAAAGTACTTACGCATCTTCCCAGCTGTCACATGCTTATACTCGATCTTATTTTCGAAAAGTACACGTTCGTCATATGGCATATTGGAGAGATAGTACATCTCCGGAGTGATAAGGTTCTTCTTTTGAACAATATCATTCAACTCCTCTGCTACTGCTATAAGTGGGTAAAAATGACCACCTGTTCCACCTCCTGTAAATGCAATCTTCATACACTAGTTTTGTCGCACCGTCTTGTAGCGCGATATGTTAAGCACTATCCCAACTCCAATAAAGGTAAACAAGAGTGCAGTGCCTCCATGGCTAATAAATGTCAACGGCTCTCCAGTAAACGGTACAAGCCCAACCACTGAGCCAATATTAATAAATGATTGAGTTGCAATAAGTATAACAATTCCAATAACCGTTAGTCCACCAAACCTGTCAGGTGCCCATGACGCTATATAGAGTCCCCGTATAGCAAGAAATGCATACATAAGTATAAACAATACACAGCCCATAAAACCAAACTCCTCAGCAGCAACACTAAAAATAGAGTCACTACTTGGTTCAGGTAGGTACTTGAACTTTTGCACCCCCTGCCCATACCCCCTACCAAACCACCCTCCGGAACCGATACCAATGAGTGATTGCTTTATCTGATAGCTCGCGTCAGGATCTCCCATGGGATCAATGAGTGTCTTTACCCGCTCAAGCAGGTATGGTCGCATGAGCACCAAAAGTACAACACCGATGAGTAGAACGACGCCCAAGAGTGCAAGGTGCTTGAACTGTACCCCTGCACCCATTGCCATCGCTACTCCTGTTGAAGCAAGAATAAGGAAGGTTCCTGTGTCAGGTTGTAAAAGGAGAACGATAGCCATAACACCGAGTGCACCACAGAGCCCTCCAAGAGAGTATTGTATGCTGTTCATTTTTCTGTAGTACATACTGTAGTACCAAGCAAGTGCAAGGACAAATGTGATTTTCAAAAATTCAGCAGGTTGAAAGGAAACACCAAAGAGATCAAGCCACCTCCTTGCACCATTTGCCTCAACGCCAATTATTGGCACAAACACCAATGCGGTTAAAAAAAGTGACACACCAAAGAGGTACGGTGCTACGGCACGATAGGAACGGTATGGAATATTTACAAGTATTAAAAGTGCGATGATACCACCTCCAAGTCCAAGAAAAAACTGAGAAAAAATAAGATCAGAAAATGTCTTACCTCCACGCACCATAAGGCCAAGTGAGGCAGAACTAAAAATAAACATACCCGTAACCGTAAGTGCGATCACAGCAAAAAGGTACGGTCTATCAATTTTTTTTGGTGCTCTTGGCATATTAGAAAAGAGAACCAGCGAGTGCAATGGTGACCCCAACAAAGGCAGTAACAGCGGTAAGTACCCAGTAGCGCATGGTCACCTTGTATGCAGGCCAACCGAGTGCTTCAAAATGATGATGGAGAGGTGCAACAAGAAATACCTTTTTTCCTTTTCTCAACTTCTTTGAACCTACCTGTATGATATTTGAAAGAACAGTCACAACGAGTGGAAAAGCAATAACTGGAAGTACTGCAAGCCCCTTCCCTCCATCAACAATAGTGTCTGTCATAAAAGCAGTAATGGTGAGCATGAGTGTGAGTCCCATCACACCCGTCTCCGTCATGTAAAACCGTGCAGGAGGAATGTTGAACCAGAGAAACGCTAGTAAACCACCAACGACTGTAGCACAAAGCGTCGCGAGGTCGATCTGCTGTTGTGCAAGTGCAATGATGCCGTACGATGCAAAGATAATAGCAAACACACCACCAGAGAGACCATCAATACCATCTATGACACCCCCTGCGTATATTGCTAATCCCACAAGAACAAAGAATGGAATAAACCATGCTCCAAGGTCTACCACCCCATCAAAAGGTACTGACACTGTTGACACATCAAGCTTGTCGTAAAACCAGTATCCAGCAAACACAAAAAAAGTACCCACCAAAAGAAGTCGTCTTGAAAGTGGTAACCCCCCAGCAAAGTACTTACCGTTCCCATTTACTTCAAGTAAATCATCCACGAGACCAACAGTTGCACCAACAAGAAGTGCAAAGAGTGGTAACCATGTCTGACTTTGTGATATAAACTCAAGCTTCTCAAGTACTGATCCACCAACGTACCTGTTCAAGAGCCAGATGCTCAATGTTGTGATAAACACACTAGCCCAGATAACAATGCCACCCATTCTCGGTGTACCAACTTCTTTATTTTTGTGAAGTTCATCAAAAATAGGGGTTTTGCCACCCCCTAGGCCACCTCCCTTTCCCGACTTTTTCTTCCAGCACTTGTACTTGTACAGGTAATGCGTAACAATCGGGGTGATTGCTATCCCTACGAAGAATGCTATTGCAGTGGGGCTGATTACTTTTATGAAATCTACCATCATGGTCGTACTGTATCAGAACAGTATACCATTGTTTTAAGCCATAATCAGATTCCCTTATGAACACTTGTGTGCTCTGAGTAACATTGACATATTCATATTTTAATGTATTATATAGTAAGTCAAAATACAGTTATTTCTCAATTTCATTCATACATATACAGGAGGAGATTCAATGAAATATACACTTTTACTCGTACTAGTCTTTACTCTGTGTTCTTGTCAGAGCATGCACACCGCCCAAGTAAATGATGGACATGTGCAAGCAACTACAGTAGAGCAGACACGAGAGCAGCAGGTAAAAGCAGCAACAAAAGACAACATCGCCTTTCTTAAGGAGGTACTTGCCGGCAAGCTTGCCGAAGTGTATGACGAAGGCACTCTTCGAAACCTGATCAGGTTTCTTGAAGAGACAGATCGCATGAACATAACTGGAAGAAGTATGTTTATTTCACCGATCAGTGTTGGTGAATTCCCCTTCTTTCTTGAGGATATTTTCAATCACCAAGAGATACTCAATACGCTCCCACGTGACGTTAACAACCTTCTGATTGTAGACCGTTATGGTGCAGCACTTGGTGTAAAGAACGTGTTCTACATGGTGCCTACAACACTCATACCCAAACCTCTCAATCTCTATGACCTCATGCCAATCAAATCTGATTGGATAAAGTACATAGACAAAAATGCAAATGAGTTTGGTGATGAGATCAAAGAGGAAGCAGTCTTCATGCAGCTCCTCTACGAGGCAAATGTTAATGTTGGAAACCAAACATTTGCTATTGCCATGGCAGCAGCAAAAGATTCGTCAGAACTTGTTCATCCTGATAAATTTCCTTTTAAGTATGTTCTTATACCTATTGCAACAATAAGAAGCAGTGCAATGGAAAGGTACATTAGGACGGCACAGGGCAACAAGTAAAACTATGAATGAAAACACCCCTTCTACACTTTGTAGGAGGGGTGTTCTCGTTCTACTTGAGTGGTACAATAGTGGGTACAATGGAACATTCAAAATTACTCTACGCCCTCGCTGTACTTGCTGTTGCACAGCTTGGAGCGTCGTACTACATGTATGACAAGATCACCACCCTTAACACAGCAAATATTGAAACCTCAAACATACTTACAGGTCTTCAAACTGATGTAACAAACAACACAGAAACGACTGAACAACGTATTATTGAACTTTCTGACTCTATTTATGCGGGACAGCAGGACGTAGAGGATATTCAAGATGCATTAAAAAAATATGATCGCAGCTTTGATAAGCTTACTGATAGCGTAGATGATCTTGAAAAACTCAGCACAACTGACCCTGAGCTACTGCAGAAGTACTCTAAGGTATACTTCCTCAACGAACACTATGCACCTGCAGACCTTACCGCCCTCGATGATAAGTACATCTATGACAACGGTAAAGAAGTGAGTATTTCAAGTGAAGTGTGGCCATACCTCGAGGATCTTCTTGATGAAGCACGCGACGACAGGGTTGATATCCTCGTACTCTCTGGATACCGCTCCTACGATGAGCAGAGTACCTTGAAGGGTATGTACACCTCGACCTATGGTGTAGGAGCTAATACCTTCTCCGCTGACCAAGGCTACTCAGAGCACCAACTAGGAACAACAGTAGACTTTACCGTAACTGGCTTGAACGGCGCACTCGATGGTTTTGAAAACACCGAGGCATACAACTGGCTCCTCAAAAATGCTTATAAGTATGGTTTTACCATGTCGTACCCTGAGGGTAATGAGTACTACGAGTACGAACCATGGCACTGGCGTTTTGTAGGTAAAGATCTTGCACGATACCTCTTTAAGAATGATGAGTACTTCTACGACCTTGAACAGCGTGAGATAGATACGTACTTGATAGAACTCTTTGATTAGAACTCTCATATCTGACAAACTTCATCGTTGCTGCAGTCGCTCATAAGCTCACCGTATATTTATACGACTCACTTATTTGCTCCTTTGCGCCTTGAATTTCATTCAGATATGAAAGTTCTAAAGATTAAAGATTTATGTTAAAAACATAATAAGTATTCAGGTGATTTATCACCTGAATACTTATAACAAAAAACCGGCAGTACCGGTTTTTTTGTTGCATTATAATTTGATTATCGCTTGCTCCACTGTGGTGCACGTCGTGCCTTCTTTAAACCAAACTTACGTCGTTCCTTCATACGTGGATCACGTTTGAGGTACCCTTCAGCCTTGAGTGGCTTTCGTAGTGTCTCCTCAAACTTAGTAAGTGCACGAGCGATACTGTGTCGTACAGCTTCTGACTGTGATGCAATACCTCCACCATTTACCTGCACAGTAACGGTAAACTCAGTCTCAAGACCTTCAACCTTAAACGGTTGTAGCACCTTTGCTCGAAGTGTGTCAGTTGGAAAGTACTCTTCAACAGTTTTTCCATTAATAGTTATTTCCATCTTTTTTGCAGGAACTATACGTGCTCGACATGTTGATGTCTTACGTCGTCCTACTGCTTCAATGTATCGTGTATCATCTGCCATACTACTCTGTTACTATTAGATTTTTCATACGCTGTGAACGTAGTCGGTTGCTTGGAAGCATGCCATACACTGCTTTCTTGAATACTTCACTAAAACCTTTCTTCTCAATAAGTTTCTGCATACTTATCTTGCGGAGACCTCCAGGGTGACCAGTGTAATGCGTATACTCTTTCTCATTGCGTTTTTTCTCATCAATAAGGAGCTTACTCACATGCTCTACCTTCACCTCAACAGGTGCTACGGTATTCTTTACAGCATCAGCTTTATGTTTACCCATAAGAATGGTTGCTACTTCAGTAGCTACGCGTCCGAGGCGCTTCCCTGATGCATCTATTACGTGTTGTTCTTTCATGTCACTCATACTTTTATACAAATCCAATATACGCTTTTACTGCAGCATCCCCAGATCGTACACCCACCTTTACGATACGTGTATAACCACCGTTCCGCTCAGCATAGCGTGGTCCAAGTGTTGTAAACAATTTCTTTGTCGCTGCAACATCATTTCCAAGCTGTGCTTCCACAAGACGTCGTTTTGCGACAGAGTCAGTTTTTGCATGTGTCACGAGCTTCTCCACGTACGGACGTAGTGACTTTGCTTTCGCCTCTGTAGTTATGATCTTTTCTTCAAGAATGAGGTTGTGCGCCAGAGAACGCATAAGCGCTGTACGTACGTTACGCTTCCTTCCAAATTTTCTTGTTTTATTGTGATGCAGCATGGTCTTTGAGTATACTCATTCTTATACGTTTTTCAACTATCTAAGTGTTATTCCAAACTCAGATAGAGCTCGTTTTATTTCTTGTAATCCCTTGATACCAAGTCCCTCGATAGCAAGAATATCCTCTTCACGCTTTCGAGCAAGTCCACCCACGGTACGAATGTTTGCTTGATCAAGAGCACTTATCGTTCGCGTTGAAAGCTTAAGTGATTCAACACGTGTCTTCAGTACCTCAGCATCAACCTGCTCCTTCTGCTTTGGCGCAGTAAGAACTGGTTCAGGTTTCTCAATCTCAGCAGCTGCATTCTCCTCAACCTCTTCTTCATGAGAATCCTTGAAACCAACAATTGCCTTGAGCTGATGAATCATGATCTCAATAGAACGTTCAAGCGCCTCACGTGGTGTAATGGCACCATCAGTCTCAATAAAGATGCGAAGTCTGTTGAAATCTGTTCGATCACCAACACGCATGTTTTCTACTTCATAGTTAACACGCCTGATTGGTGTAAATGTTGCATCAAGTTGAATAATACCAATCTCTGCTTTTTCCTCACTGCGAAGTTCACGTGGTACATAACCAAGTCCCTTCTCTACCGTTATTTCCATTGAAAGTGTTGCCCCCTTATCAGTAAGTTCAGCAATATGTTGGTCAGGATTTAATATCTCAACCTGTCCTGTTGTCTCAATATCCTTTGCTGTAACAACTCCTGTACCCTTCTTGGTAAGCTTGAGCACCTGTGGCTCATTTCCAGTCATTGAGAAACGAACACGTTTTAGGTTCAAAAGAATGGTAATAACGTCCTCCTGTACACCACTAATGGTTGAGAACTCGTGAGGTACATCCTCTATCTTTACAGAAGTTACAGCAGCACCAGTAAGTGAGGACAAAATAATCCTTCGGAGTGAGTTACCGAGGGTGTGTCCATACCCTGGGAAAAGACCATCAATCTCAAAACTCGCAGAGGTTTCAGACTCTGTAACGACTCGTGGTTTTGACGGTAATGCTACGTTGTTGTCCATACAAAAACAATGACTTTAAGCGTTAATAATGAAAATAAAATAATTTATGTTACTACCTACTGTAGTACTCAAGAATAGCTGCAACTGATCCAGGCATTTCTGTATTCTCCAAGTTTGGCTTGCCATCAACTTTTGCCTCAAATTTCTTAAGGTTAAACGTGAGCCATGCAGGAAGTACTACTTCCTCAACTCCTGTTTTAACACGCTCCATGACTGGAAGGTTCTTAGTTCGATCTCGAACGGTAATAATATCACCTTCTTTTGTCATATGGCTAGGCACAGTACTTCGAACACCATTAATAACAACGTGTCCATGTGACACCAATTGTCGTGCTGCTCGACGTGTAGGAGCAAAACCGAGCTTGTATACAACATTATCGAGTCGTAACTCAAGTTGTTCTACTAATCGGACCTTTGGATCAATTCCAAGTACAGCAACACGGTTTGCCTCCTCAACATACCTGCTCAACTGGCGCTCAGAAATACCATATGCAAAACGAACACGTTGCTTCTCTAAAAGCTGCTTACCAAAGTCAGAAATATTCTTCCTTCCTCGACCACGCACGTTCTTTGCATGACGTGCCTCACTCAAGGTGTACTTCTGTGTCTGACACTTATCAAATACTCCTGCTTATCAAATACTCCTGCGCCGAGTCGTCGACATACTTTATATGTTGCTTTTGTTTTCATACTGAAAGTCTCTCTTACTACTATTACTACTAAACTCGACGTGGCTTCCTTGCACGTGGACCATTAAATGGAACCGGTGTCTCATCACGAATACCGGTAATTGAAATTCCCTTTGCTGTGAAAGAGCGCATACTTGCCTCTCGCCCAGCACCTACACCTCGAATAACAACATCAACCTCCTTCATACCCATCTGCAATGCCTTATCAGCAACAAGTTCACCAACCTTTGCTGCTGCAAATGGTGTACTCTTCTTTGCACCCTTGAAACCAAGACATCCACTTGAACTCGCCATAAGCGAATTACCTCGCTTGTCGGTGAGGGTAACAATAGTGTTATTGTAGGTTGCCTGAATATGAAGCGTACCTTTATCGATCTTCTTTTTAGCAGCACGAGATAGCGCACGAGAACGAAGTCCTTCGTTTACTGATGTCCCCTGTTTTCTTATGATTCTTTTCTTTCCCATAATCTATTATGTAAACAATTGCATTAAGTACTATTTCTTTTCAACCTTCCTTCGTCCACTACCCATAGTCTTCTTTGTACCCTTCAATGTACGTGCATTCGTTTTGGTACGCTGACCACGAGCAGGAAGGTGCTTCTTGTGTCGACTGCCACGATAGCTGTTAATATCCTTCAAACGTTTGATATGTGAACCAACTTCACGACGAAGTTCTCCTTCAATAAGAATCCCCTTCTCTTCGATAATACCTCTGATGGTATTTTCCTCTTCAGTAGTAAGTTCTGAAGCTTTCTTTCCAAAATCAATTTTTGCTTCAGTTAATATCTCTTGTGCGAGAGGGCGACCAACGCCATATACGGCTGTTAGACCGATTTCCATTCTCTTATTATCTGGAAGTGTGATACCTGCGATTCTCATACTGTAAACTATTACCCTTGGCGCTGCTTATTCCTTGGGCGCTTTTTATTAATTACATACAAACGACCGCGCCTGCGCACGATCTTGTCATCTGGACTTCTTTTCTTTATTGATGAACGTACTTTCATAACTTCTTTTTAACTTCTTCGCACAATTCTTGCTCTTCCACCATATGGGTCGAGCTGTAACTGTACCGTGTCTCCAACTAAAACTTTAATACGGTGCAGACGCATCTTGCCGGCAATATAAGCAAGCACCTCCGTACCATCGTCTGTAATGACACGAAAAAGTGCGTTCGGGAGTGCCTCCTCGACCGTCCCTGTTACAATTTGCTTATCTGTTTTATCCTGCATTGAGCGTGGAAGAAAGAGTATCAGAAAGTGGTATTTTCGTCAAGCTCTGTAATCACAACAATATCATCAGTCGACTCTGGGAAGCTTCCTTTCCAGAATGGACGAACACTGACCCCAAGCTTATCTATTCCTGGGTGAGCTTGTAATATATCACCTTGGTTTGGTGTGGTAAGTATTTCCTTGTCCTTTCCAGCAAAGTCTGACTTAAGAGCATCTTCATCAAACTCCCATATAAAGTGTGCTTTTCCCTGCACCATAACCGTATAGGTATCAGCATTCCACGGCTGAACACTCTCCTCATTCTCATCAGAAACAAGGGCAACTGAAAGTTCGTCGATATTGTCGATGTAAATTGGTATTCCTGTATACGCGGCCATTGTTTGCTCAGCAAGCATCTTTTCAAACGCATCAAGTGGGAATAGTAAACCATGCAACTTACCTTTTACAGAAACACTAACCTTGTCAGTACCAACTGGAACATCAGACTGTTCATCAAACTCAAAAAAGACGGCATCATTAAATATCTTGTATCCTTCTGGCATATCTGGACTTTCAAGGAGCTGGGCACGTAATTCATCACGAAGCTGCGTTTTAAGCTCAGTAATTGCAACTTGTCTATCCTCTTCATTCACACTGCGTCGTATACCATCAAAACCACCTGTCATACCTTCGGTTGATTTTGCATAAATCTTCTCAAAGTGAGTAGTAAGTCCTGATTCTTCGTAACCAGGAATAGTAAATGTTGTTGCACCAATATTGTACTCCTCTCCTGGCTCTTCGGCCTGTACAGTAACCTCTACCGACCCCGGTGTTCCATCTGTCTTTTTTCCAGGTATCTCAACTGAAGAGCTCACACGAAAAATGAGTCCCTCTGGTGTCTTGAAACGAGTGTTCTTTATAATACGTTGTGCTGTCTCTGAGTACTCATTGTAAATGGTAATATTGCCACTTGCCCGCTCTTCCACCTCTTCTTCACCCAGTGCCACGACTTCTTTTGCGGCAATTTTTTCCATGACTGTTTTTTCTATATGCAGTATACCCTCACCCTCTTCAGTAGTACTTACAGTAAGCTCCGCATCAACCGTAACAGATTCCTGCATTGGATACACAGTGACCGTTGCACCAGCAAACAAGAGTGACAGGGTAACTGAAGAAAGCACCACAATAGCTCCTATACCAAGTGCTATAGCAATCCATTTTTTGCTTGTATTTGACTCACGAAATGATGGATGTGTCAGTGGTGAATGAGTTCGTTTGTGTCCCCTTCTCTCATGAAGTGGTTCTTCTTGTTCAGTATCGTGTCGTTCATACGACGAAACACCATCCACATCATCAAACTTTTCTCTTTCGTACCTGCGGTCATCCTCCTCTCGGAATTGATGCGGTTCACGTTCTGGTGTCCGACGTACACCTGAATGTCTCGGTGTATCACTGCCTCGAACTATAACGTCTTGAAGTGGTGGCTTTCTCATGGTTTCTTAAATTTTTACAAGTATATCACAAATAATTAGTAGTTTTACATGCTAACCCCACAAGAGCTGTGCATACATGTGTAGGCGAATATCGTTAGTATCTTCCTTCTGCGGATGTTTACTTTTCACCTTTTCCTGCATTGAACCAAGTGTGTATGTCTTTATATCGACTGGACTACGTGTACCTGGCATCTTGAATGGGTTCATAAGCGTCCTCTCATAGAGTCCTCCCCACAAACTATCCACAAAGAGATAAAAACTGGTTGGTGGCGCAACACCTCTAGTAAGTGCACGTAGTGAGAACTCTACGCTTGCATGCCATTCCATGAGCACATCTTGGAGTTCTTTAGGGAAGGCAGAAAAGTCACTGTTACCAGTACGCTGAAGAAGCATCTCAAGTGCATCTTGTGACTCCTTCATGCTTATTGCCTTTGGTGACAACTTTCTTAGCACATGATTAGTACCAAGTGGTATTGAAATAATATTTTCCAGAACCTCGTCACGCAGTAACACCAGGCTTGTTATTTCACCCTTTATTTCAAGAAAAATGATCCGGTGTGAAGTATTCTTCTCTTCATACTGCACAGGCAGTGTTGAGAGCAACCTAGTTGAAGAAAGAAAAATAACCGAATGGTTTGGGAGCACACGCTCTACCACCTCAGCAATATGAGCTTGTATAGACTCAGAAACAACACTGTAGTACGACTGAACAAAAAGCTCTTTTGTTGTTACGTGTTCAGCATTTGCCACCTTATACCCATCAACTTTCATGGCATCCGCGTAATACTCAAGAAGCATTGGTGCACCCATAAGGTCCTCCCATGAAGCAAATTCATCAGAGTTACATATAGTACTGTAACCCTCATTTTTTACCTTTGTGAGTATTGTTTGATTTACCTGGAATGGTTTTTCCTTTGTGACTGTCTGAAAATCAACAGCACCAAAAAACCACGGTGGTGCTAAGACACAATGCACTACCACATTCCTTGCAGAAAAGTCAGGTCGTACCTCCCTTGCATGTTGAAAGCCCTCACTTGTTACCTGCATGCCAAGTTCGAGAAGCGCAGCATACATTGAACGCACATACCGAACGTAGTCATCTTCACTTGCGTACCCAAACTCAAGACGTTTACTCCAAAGTAACCGAACCGTATTAGCTTCATGGACAGCAATCGCTGCACCAACACTCGCTGAGCATATTTCAAAAAGTACACTATACTTACCCTCTTTTGAAGAAGAGCCAAACAGAAACATGTACTAAGTATACCTACCCTACTCAAGAGAATACAGCACGCTTGTACACACCGAGTTAATTTTTAATTTGAAATGTATAATTTTTATTCAATGTTTTAATGTCTTAATTACAAATTAGGATATTAAAAATTCATTTCAAATTTTTCTATATCAATATAGAACTTGCGTATTTGGATGAAGTTCAAGACACGAGGAAGCGAGAATACGAGTCGTGTTGGCACACGGTGAGGATTTGAGCGACTGAAGTAACGAAGAAATTCGCCAAATACGCAAGTTCTACTCTAGGACTGCTTTCACCCTACGCACCCCCGCACTCGATGAGCTCTCTTTCTTTATCTTAAAGGTTCCTATGATATCACCAGTATTCTTCACATGTGGACCACCACAGAGCTCCTGTGAAAGAACCGTACCATCACTACAACGCACGGTGTACACGGTTACCTCATCTGGGTACCTGTCCCAAAAACTTCCTTCGACACCATTCTCACGAGCATCATCTTTCTTCATCACCTCAGTCTGTACCTCACACTGCTCTTTGAGTGCCTCGTTTACGTACTCCTCAACCTTATCAAGTATGTCCCGCTCAACCTTCTCTGGATAGGTGAAGTCAAAACGCAAACGTTCTTCGGTAATATTTGAACCTGCCTGATGCACCTCACTACCAAGGTACTTACGCAAACCTGCGAGCATGAGGTGGGTACAGGTATGTAATGCAGTAATGGTCTCACTTGAATCAGCAAGTCCACCTTTGAACTTTTGTTCAGAACCAGCTCGTGAAAGCTCCTGATGTTCCTTCATTTTTTCCTGAAAACCTTCTTCATCTACCGTCATCCCCTTCTCGGTTGCGAGCTCAACAGTCATTTCAAAAGGAAAACCGTACGTGGAAAAAAGAATGAAAGCTTTCTCTCCGCTCACCACTTTCCCATCAATCTTTTCAAACTCCTTCATACCTTTTGCGAGCGTGGCACGGAACTTCTTTTCTTCCTCGGTAATGATTGCTTCAGTTTCCTTGTACTGCTTTTTCAGTGCCGGATACGCATCGCTGTACATTTCAGCAACAGGTTCAACGACTGACGCAAACCCTTCACCGTGTACACCGAGCACATCTGCAAAGTGCACAGAGCGACGGATGAGACGTCGTACAAAGTACCCTTGGTCAGTGTTTGAAGGATGCACCCCTTCCGTTATGAGAAATACTGCTGCTTTCATGTGGTCAGCAATAATACGAAACGCTCGTTTTACTTCGTCACTCTCGTCATACCTTTTCTCAGAATTCTTCTCTAAGAAATCAATAATAGGAGCATGGCACACTTGTATGATGTCAGGTGACTCTGTACTTGCCATAACCAATCGTTCAAGACCACCACCAAAGTCAACATTCTTGTTAGGTAACTCAGAAAAGCTACCGTCCTCGTTCTTGATGTACTGTATGAAGACACTGTTCCCTATCTCGAGGAAACGTCCACAGTCACAGTTTGGATGACAATGCTCACCGTACTTCGTATCATGCTCAATATCAGTAAACTCATAGAACACTTCAGAGTCAGGACCACCTATCTCTCCTGATGGCATCTTCTCTGGTGCACCTGCTCTACTCCACCAATTCTTATCAACATCGTAGTAAAAGATGCGTTCACCTTCTTTCATACCACGCTTACCACCATTCTCTTCTGAACCAATTTTTGCAACCTCAGCGTCTATTCCCTTTCCTTTAAACAAGTCCTTCCAAACAGCAACAGAATCCTCATCAGACCCAATACCAAGCTTCTCATCACCTTCAAAGACGGTTACATAGAGACGCTTTGGGTCAAAACCGAGTTCCTCTGTGAGGAAGGTGAAGAACCATGGCAACTGCTCTTTCTTAAAATAATCACCAAGAGACCAATTGCCGAGCATCTCAAAAAATGTCGTATGTCGATTATCACCTACCTCCTCTAGATCACCACTGCGAAAACACTTTTGACTATCGGTGAGACGTTTCCCTTTTGGATGCTTCTCACCCATGAGGTATGGCACGAGTGGTTGCATACCGCTCCCTGTGAAGAGTGTTGTTGGATCATTTTCAGGCACGAGTGATGCAGATGGTATTACCGCATGGTTGTTACCTTCAAAATAAGCTAAGTATTTTTTTCGAATTTCTTGTAAGTCCATAGTCAAAACGTATTACTAGTAGGTATCTCACAGACTATATAATTTTACTTTCATCTGCAATAGAGCCAGCTGCTGCTGTTTTCATCAGAGAAAAAGTAACTTGCTCCTTAACAACATCATTTACCTCACGGAGCGTGAGGTTTGCTACTCGCTCAAGATACGTATCAAGGTACGTTGTATCATACCCACTTAGGAGCGCACCGGTGAGTGCAGTAGCAACACTGCGAACACTGCTAAGATTCAAAACATGCCTGTACCGCAGTTCTTCTTTTTGCTCTGAAAGTTCCCGAGCAGTGATACCTTTCTCACAGAAGTTTTCTACGAGAGCACACAGTGACGCTCTCCCTTTCTCAAAGAGTGCATTTGGAAAAATAGCAGAGGTACGTAGGTACCCCGGGTAGCTCTTTGAAAAGGCATCAAGTGATGCATAGGCACCATACGTCAAACTCTGTCGAGTACGAAGCTCATTGAAAAGTCGAGCTGTTGATGTTCCTCCGAGTGCCCGCACCGCTACACTCAGCGGCAGGTATGTATCATCTAAAACAGTTGTGGTAAGAGGGATGCCGGTAAGGGTATTCACGTTCTCCTTGTCATGTATAGCAACCGTATGGTGCACACTGCCTGATACCACGAGTGCATCTGACGAGACCTTTACCTCCGTTTGCCTCTGCTCATGGAGACGAGTAGCGACACGCGTCACCGCGTCCGTAGCATAGGTAACACTTATATCACCAACAACAGTAACGAGTGCGCCAACACCGGTACCCAAATCCTTGTATGCATGGAGTAATGACTCCTTGTTAATCTGTTGTAGTTTGCCATACATATCAGTTGTTGTATGTACGTAGTGTGGGTGCTCTTTATCGTAGAGTGCACGCAAAAGAGCAATGTTTGCTTGATGAGCAGTATCTTCAGCACTTTCGAGCACCATCGCACTCACACGCATACGACTCGCCTCCCATTCAGTATTACTCACCTTTGCTTCAGTGAGCACCTCAAAGAGCAGCTCCAGTGCTTCAGAAAATGTAGTTGGTAGTGTGGTGAGAGAAAACAGTACGTACTCCTTGCTCAGCGACACAGCTACCTGAGCACCAAGATCATCAAAACGTTCTTTCACAGAATCTTGTGTTTTTGTTTTCGTAGCAGACGGAAAGGTGTCAGTAAATAGTGCGGCAAGACCTGCGGTGTCACGCATTGCTACAGCTCCTCCAGGTAGTGCAACTGTCGTCACTACAAAACCACTTTTTGGTACCCGAAGCACGTACACATCGACGCCATTTACCAATCGCGCATAACTTGTCTGTTTTGTAAATGAGGTAACCATATACTTGTTTACTTCGTTGCTCTATAGTATCCGACAGTGAGTCCACAATCAGTGAGATACTTTTGTGCCACTTCCTGCACCATACTCGGTGTTACTTGTGTCACCTGCTTCGCAAGGTCATGATAAAAACTCCAATCACCTACCGCGAGTGCCTCATTCAATACAGAGAGTTGTGCGTAGTACCCATCTCTTGCAAGTGCCATATCCGTTTGCAACTGAGCAGAAACCCGAGCCACTTCTTCTTGTGTGACACCACCTGCCTGTACACGTACAAACTCCTGCATCATTGCTTCAGTTACCTTTTCATGACCATCACTTGCAACAGGAAGCGCAACAAAGGACATAATAGATGGGTCACGAAACGGTTGGTAGTGTACGTACGCCTTAGAAACGAGCGCCTTCTTAACGAGCGTTGACTCAAAACGCGATGTTGTCTGAGAAGCAAGTATTTCAGAGAGTACCATGAGTGCTGGTGTGTCAGTATGTAGTGCTTCTGGTACCTTGTACGAAAGTGAAACCACGTTCGCTGCACCTCTTCGAGAAACCTCAATGACCCGCTTTCCTGTTTGCTCTTCTTCCTGTGCATAGACCTGAGGGATTGGTTGAGGAGAGCGAGAGTGCACACCAAAGTATTTCTTGATGAGGGTAAATGCTTCTCTTTTTTCAATACCGCCAAGTACGGTCACTACCGCATTGTTTGGATGGTAAAACGTATCATAGAACGCCGTAAGTTTTTCTGCCGTAGCATGTTCTATGTCTTCAAACCATCCGATAGTTGAGTGGTGGTACGGATGGTTTTGAAAGGCGGTTGCCCATACCTTCTCGTCCAGATGAGATGTTGGTTCGTTTGCATACATTGCATACTCACTCTTCACTGCTGGCAGTTCCCCATCAAGGCCCTTCTGTGTGATGAGCGCATAACGCATCCTGTCTGCTTCAAGTTCAAGTGCAAATGCAAAGTGCTCTTTAGGTAGGACCTCATAGTAGTTTGTTCTATCAAGAAACGTCGTCGCATTCACTTGTGCACCCTTCTTCCCTAAGAGGTCTATAACACTCATTCCCTTTTTAGGTTGAAATTTCTTTGATCCCTTGAACATCATATGCTCAAGGATATGCGTTGAACCAGTGGTACCAGCGACCTCGTTACGGCTTCCAACAAGATACGTCACCATGAGACCAGCAACGGGTGCATCTTTGTCAAAACCAAAGAGCACCCGTAGACCATTTTTTGTAAACACGTACTCCTCAATACCGTATCGTTTTTTTACGAACCGAAAACCAGTTGGTATACCACCTTGTGTTTTCTTCCGTGCAGCTGCCATAGAGGACTAAGCGCTTTCTATAAACCCTTTACAGAGAAATAGTTATACTATCACCAGCACTATCACGAAGTCCTTGAAGGTAGGTTTGAACAACCTCTGCACTCTTCTGGTTGAGTATTTGTGCACGTATGATCTCACTAACATCTTCGAATGCTGGAGCATCCTCAGCATCTCCAACTGATGCATCATAGAATCCTTGTATCTCTTCATCAGTGACTACGATTGAGCCCATGTCAGTCTCATCATCGAGAAGCTGACGAATGTGTAGTTCTGTATCAATGTTGTCGCGAAGCTCCTCTTCAGTAATACCAACCGTTTCAAGCTGCGCATAAAACTCCTCTTCACTCGGGAACTGTTCAACAATAAGTGCAACTTCTGCATCAACATCATCAGAAGTAACTGTGTAGTTCTTTTCCATTGCAGTTCGCTTGAGTAGTTCAAGATCAACAAGGTCCTGCAAAAGCTGTAGTTCATACCCTGCATCCTCAGCAGGATCAGGCTGACCTGCACCAAGTGAAAGGCGTAACTGATCCATCTTTTCATCTAGTTCACCACGTGTTATATCGACGTCGTAGACTGATGCTACCACTGCATCAGCATCGTTACCAGCAGTGCCTCCGTCACTCTTATCTCCACCAAGTGTAAGTACCCCATAAGCAACCGCAGCAACCACTACGAGCAATATAACAATCATTGGTCCCTTACCTCCCTTCTTTTTCTTCTCAGGTGCTACTGATACCTGTTCCTTTACCTCAGCAACCTCCTCTTGAGTAATTTCTTTTTTTTCTTCACTCATACGTTTAAATTCTATTTATAAACCTTTTAAACTTAACAAAGTCAAAAACTGAGCACTATTCTAGCTGCTTTTGACCATACGTCGTTTACGAAAAGTATGCTTCAGAATAGCACGTGTAGGCACACACGCAAACAACTACCCCTTAATATATATCTCATCGTCAAGCACTTCATCAGGACCAACCGGAATAAGATTGAAACGTACAGTATCCCCATTCCATGTAGCACTGATTGAAACATCTTCTACTGCCTCAAACGTCACACGAAATGGCACTTCGTACACCTCTGCTGGACATGACTCACCCTCAAGGAGGGTGCTGAAACGTACCTCAACTGCACTCTTGTCATCACTCACAAAAAATGGTTCCGTGACAAGTCTGTGACATCTTGTTGGAACTTCTGCCTTGCCAACAATAGTATGCACACCATCTTTGTATTGATGTTTTGCATTAATAATGAGACCTTCCACCTCCTCTGCTGGAGGAACATCCTCCGTAACCTCAGGTGCTGGTTCAGTTGGTGCAATAATGAGTGTGTACACAAACATACCCACAACCACCAAGACGAGCAGTAACACCAGAATAACTGATGTCGTATTGATTCTATAGTTCATAGTAGTTTTTAATTAATGCCAATTGGCATGTACTAGTACGTCTACTTATGGTTGACAATTTTTTCCAAGTAGCGCTCGACAAACCATAAACCAACGCACACAAATAGTGTAAGGAATGTGGTGAACATTGCAACAAGATAAAATTTAAAACCAACGGCAACACCTATTGCCGAAGATACCCAGAGTGCAGCAGCAGTGGTGAGCCCCTTGAGCTCATGTTGAAAAATAATGAGGCCAGCACCTATAAAACCAATGCCAGTGATCACTGAACTAGCCATACGTAATGGATCAAAGTTGAATGCAGCAAACGTTGGGTCAAATATCGCCATATTACCAATGACAACAAAGAGACATGATCCTATCGAAACGAGACCAAAAGTGCGCATACCTGCCTCCTTGCCGGCAAGCAGTCGTTCAAAACCGAGCAATGATCCTAAAATGAGTGCAAGAAAAAGCTGCAAGAAGAGCTCTGGTTCAACTGATAGAATTCCCATATGTGTATTTTCGCAGATAGCACCCTATCCGCACAAGTCCTGCATTTCTGAAAAAAGCATATCAATCGCCTTACGAGAAAGACCAAGTGCTTCAATATCTTCTTGTCGTTCACGAAGCTGTCTGCAGAGCACGATACCCTTCTCCATGAGCTTTTTCTTGTTACTGGTTGATATTGAGGTCAAGCATGACACAGGATGCACTCCCGTCTGCTCAATGAGCTCCCGAAGATTTCCTGTTGCAGGGTAATCCCAACTCACCAGCTGGAGACCTACGCAAGGACCATACACCTCAACCTGCTGGGTAAACTTCGTATTCGTAATAAGTACTTGTCGGGTGAAGTCGGTAGGACTGCCTTTACCGCTTGCTGCTGCAATATCTTCAAAACGTGCATGCACGTAGAGTGCAACCTTGAGGTCAGACTTTACACCGGTGTTGTTATGGAACTTCACCTCAGCACCAAAACGCTCATCACCCTTTACCCCCATAACATCTAACTCATGTTCGACACAGCGTCCTTGCACCACCTGCCGTGACTTAGTCTCATACCCAAGATGTCGATACATTTCTGCTAAAAAGTCCTCAAAGGGAAAACCACTCGGACCAAGATCCATAAGAGCGCGCTTTACCGAGTAACGAGCAGCCATACCTCCCTGCTTCTTTCTCAAGAGATCAAAAGCACGACGGTAAATATCCTGCGTCTTGTCACCTTCATGGAGTGATGAAGCAACCTGACTAGTCACCACGTCAGCAAGCTTTTCATCAGCGCCGCTACGCACAAGGGAAAGATACAGCTTGTCAGGCGCAAACTGCTCACGCTCACCATTTGCTTTGGTAATTATTGTGCCGTTAGACATAACCTTATCTAAACGTATGTCTATTAAAGTTAATCTTCATACACACGCAAGACCGCAGCTTCTTGACCATCATCACCATTTCCTGCTTGGAACTGATCAACTGAAACAACTACGAGTAACACGACCATGAACGCAAGTAAAAGCGCGAGTCGTGCGGTGTGCTTATCTTTATTATCCATGTACGTATTGTAACGTTTTTACCATGTACTGCAAACAGGATTATGCAATCACTGCTCCACCAAGACACTCTGTATCAGTATAGAAAACAAGACTCTGTCCCCGTGGAATGAACTCCTGTGGCACATCGAGGTAAGCGGTGCCTGTACCACCCTCACTGAAGGTAACCGTGACAGCAAAAAGTGGCTGATTGTACCGCAAGCGTGCATAGGTCACCTCAACACCCTCTCGTATCAGGTTTGTGCCCATGAACGCTATTTCTTTGTTTGTATCATTTTGGGTACTCATGTACCCCTTTGGTGCCACCGTAACCGTGTTGTTTGCCACATCCTTTGCATACACGTAGAGCGGAGGTGTGTCCGGTGTTTTCTTCGTAATGGTAAAACCATGTCGCTGACCAAGGGTGAGAAACACAGCGCCGTCGTGATATCCTATCTCCCCACCATCTGTGTTGAGCACCTTCCCTTCCTGCTCGTCTATGTAGTGCTTCAAAAAATCTTTCATGTCCACCTTACCTAAAAAGCAGACACCTTGGCTGTCCTTTTTTGTTGCCGTGGGAAGATGGAACTGCTCAGCAAGTTCCCGTACGTGGCGCTTCTCAAAACCACCAACAGGAAACAGTGTCTTTGCTAGCTGCTTTTGTGTAAGTGTCCAAAGGAAGTAGGTTTGATCCTTCTTCTCATCCTTTCCGGCATGCATTTCAAAGATACCGTCTTTATTTTTGAGCACTTGCGCATAGTGTCCAGTGGCGACAGCATCGTACCCCTGCTCCATTGCCCAACCAAAAAAACCACCAAACTTTACATACTTGTTGCACATGACGTCGGGGTTAGGTGTTCGCCCTACACGGTACTCAGACACGAGGTAGTTGACCACATCACGCTCGTACTCCTTTTCTAGGTCAATAGTATAAAAAGGTATGTGCAATGCCGCTGCAACACGCATAGCGTCACGGCGTTCCTCACGCCACGTACAGGGCAACCATGGTGCTGACCACGTTTTGATGAACGCACCATGCACCTCGTACCCTTCCTCTTGCAAGAGAGCAGCAGATACAGAGCTATCCACGCCACCAGAGAGCGCTACCAGTACTTTTTTCTTCTTTTGTTCCACAGTGTTCATGGTTGCTTGATTATACAAAGTTTTCGCTAGGAATCTACACAGAAACGCTCCAACCGTTTAGTTGGAGCGTTTACTATTCAGAGGGTCTCTTACCCTTGGGGATATTCAACAAGAAATGTTTTGTACTTACCTACTTCTTCTGTAGCCATATCAACAGCATCAACATGAATTTTATGGGACTTGTACCACACAATCACTGTTTTGCCGTCTTCAAGTACTGTTGATGTTGCATAGACAGTGTCATCCGGATACCTTCCAGAGACGATTTCAAAGAAGTATCGATAGCACATCTGTTTACATGTAACTACCGTATTTCTACGTCTATTATCCTTGATAGGATACCTCGCCTTATCACTCGCAAAACTTATAGGGTGCTGTGACATGTACACCCAACCAGTAGTACTGACATCTTTACTCGTGTATAGAACTTCAGGTACATCTACCGAGTCTCTCAAATCAAACATGGTTTTATGACGTTCATGCAACCAATCTAATGGAAAAACTGGAAACAAGATATTATTTTGATCTAAGGAAGGCATAAACGTTTCAGGACTCCATGGTACATAGTCAAGTGCTCTGTCTTCACGAAGGGCCGTATAAATATCAGACATGGGTGTAAAAGCACAACGACCAAACATACTCTGCCAAGTTATGCATCGATGCTTACCTAACAGATGCAATGCAACATCTTGATGCGTGTACGGATACACTCCATTTCTAGCTAACATTACCAGATGTCTTCGAAACAATTTTTCATGTTTAAACCGTGTGATAAGGGAGTTTGCATCGTTTCCCAGATCAGACCAAAAACCATCCTCAAAATGTTTAACGTCACCTGCAGGCAGTTGATTCCATTTCATAGTGTTCTCCTTCTGTTAGCCACGCTTCTGTGGCGACTGGATGAGAAAAACAACAGAGTCCCACAACGGGACTCATACCTGCACTCAGAGTATAGTTAAACACTATTTAGTCAAGATACTTCCTGCGGTTCGCCAAGTGTTCATCATAGGTGACCGCAAGGCGAAGTACGCCGTCGCGACCATGTAGGTAGAAGAGTGCATCTGTCTCGTCTGGAGTAACGGCTGCGGTAAGGGCCTCGAGTGAAGGACTGCCTATAGGGCCAGGTGGCAACCCTCCGTACTTGTACGTATTGTAGAGAGAATCCACCTCAAGATCAGAGAGGAGCGGACTGAATGTCTCAGTCTTTTCTATGAAGCCAAACACAGCATCCACCTGGAGTGGCATACCTATATCTATCCTGTGCCAGAGCACACCAGCTATCTCACGCCGTTCCTCAAAGTCATTTGCCTCTTTCTCGAGGAGCGAAGCCATGGTTACCACTTCATGCACTGGTCTACCAAACTCAGCTACCCTGTCCTCAATGGTACGAAGTCGCTCATAGAACGTACGCTCCAAGGTATTAATAATCTCTGTTGTTGTGACGTTTGGAGGAAACAGGTATGTATCAGGAAAGAGGTACCCCTCCTTTTCCACCGCAAGCAACATGAACATGTCTTTATCAAAACGTTCATACGTGTCAGCAAAAATATCAGCCATCTGGTACGTCGTGGCACCTTCAGGAATGGTTACCTTTATCGGTTCCAAACCAAATACACCCGACGTCACCCTTCGTGCTACGGCATCAATAGTGAGTGGCTCATCAAAGTAGTAATCTCCTGCTATGACTGACGTACTGCTACTGTTCACCCGTGGGGCTATCACACGGAATGCGATAGTACTGTGTATCACCTGTTCATCCTTCAAAATATGAGCCGCTTCATTTAAGGTAACACCTTCTGGAATAGTGATGATGGTTCGTACCGGAAAGAAAGCTGGCGGCTGGTATATACCAAACCATGCAAAACCACTGAAGAGCACCATGAGTGCAACGAGTATTCCAGCGTAATGGATCCTGTGCATGAAAAACATGCGAATGGCAGTTCTCCTCTCCCTACCCTTATGCCACCATGCATGCATACGTTCTACCTGTCTGCGAATTTTATCCATACTACTTTGGAAGGTTAGTTGGCGCCTCTGCTCGTGAAGAACTGATACGCTGCAAGGTTGGTGTCCTCGCTACACTACCAGGAAGATGGTAGAGCGTCGCAAGCTCCTCACTCGTCAGCATGAAGTTTTGAAACTCATATGGTGGATGAAACCAAGAACGACGACGGTATGCATCTATAATGCGAACCTTGCGTTTGTTTTCGCGTATACCATTAAAATCCTGCCAAGGATAATCAAACATCGGCTGCCACCTGCTACCTTCAGGCACAATGGAGTTGTACCCTGGACAATTAAACGGAGCCCAGAGTGTCATGAGCGCAGGTATGTTGGTGCCATCATAAACATCCTTCTCTGCTATGTATATTGCACGAATACCAACATCCCAGTGGGTACCATACACACCAGTTCTGTTCATTGCTTGAATACGCTTCAACTGCTCATCACTCAAGGTTTTTCCTGTACCGCCATCTGGGAACACAACGGTTTCTTCTGGATTAGAGCGAATACGTGCTATCTCCTCTTTTACCAGTGTCTTATAGTCTTTCTTGTTACGAACAGGACCCCAGGTGATGTCTTCTTTTTTGTTTGCACGTGCAAGTATCTGCACCCAAGCATGCTCACCCTTACCCATGCTGCCAAGAAATTCAAATACATGGTTGATAGGATCAACTTTCTGTTCCTCTTTTGTACTCGTCTGATCAAGTTTGTAGTCAATATAGCTTCGTATCGGCACACCTATCGATGCAGCGAGCGTGAAGTCACCACCAAAGCTTTCATACGTATCAAGTGAGTACGGAAGCTTCATTGAGTAGTCCTCCACCTCGACGAGTTCAGCATCAGGGTAGTGTGCATAGAACACACGTTCCACGGTACGTCGAAACTGCTTCCTAAACCACACGTACATGTGCACCTGCCCCTCAATGGAAACAAGTTCGAATGAGTACCATACACGCACCTTCCCAAACCAGAGACGGTCAATAAAGCTTGACTCTCCCGACTTGAGACAGAGTCCATCAAACACCGCTTGCATTGCCGCCGGCGACTTCATCACCTCTTGCGGCAGGTGTATCTCAAGGAGAATATACTCTTGCTCAGAAATGAATCGTGCTCGCACGTAACGGAGCCAGACATGCCAAAAGATGAAGATCAGTATCGGCGGACCCCAGTACGGAGAGAAACGCAAGAGGAATACGAAAGCATCCACCACGCGTAAAAACTGGTCCCATAGAGATGGTAACTGTGCAAGAAGTTCCGTATACATGCTCGTGTCTACAGTATACCAGAGAAAGAGAGGGTCCTTGTAAGGACCCTCTCTCTTAATGTGTATATAGTGGTAAGCGTTCGCCTACTCTGCTTTCTCTCGAATAAAGTACTTCCCATCATTGTTTCGTCCGAAACGACTCGTATCCTGTAGGTTGATGAAGATAGTATTATCTTTCACGTAACGCTCTTTACGTACCGCTTCAATGACCTCATCTCGTGCAAGTGGTCCGTGCTGACTCAAGATATCTGCGATCACATCACGAACCGGTCCTGAGCTGTATCCCCACTCCTTGAGCGCGTAGATACCGCGACCAACGAGTACGAAACGTTCATCCTTGATGAGCTCATTGTGACAGGTTGCCTCATGTGCTTTTCGGTTGAAGAGTTCGGTAATGGTAGTTGCAACCTCACGGAAGTGCATAGGTGAACCATGTCGCTTGATAACAAGATACGCATAGTCACGCATACCCTTTGCTCGTACATTTGGAGAATGTGCACGTCCCCACTCACCGAGTGGATTTCGGTCAATACTCTTACTCAAGAGCAACCATCGCTTGAGGATCTGCTCATCCTTAAGGTCATGACTTAGTTCAGAAAGTTCACGTAGGAACGTATCAATGAGAACGGGCTCATCAACAAGTTCATCATCATCAAGTGAGTCGTAGAGGCGTCGGAGTGAGTTGTGTACCTTGTCTGCGATATCCTGGTCAACATGCCATCGATGTCGAAACTCCTCTGTCTCCTTCTCTTTTGTGAATGCATCACCAAGAACAAGCATGAGATGGATGTGGTTGCGAGTACTTGCATCCTTTGCAAGTGCCTCGAGAAGTTCATCCTCAGAAACAACAACCCCCATACCCTTGATAGCATCGTAGAGCTCGTTGAAAGCCGCCTGCTCTGCTTTGTAAGCATCAGACTTTCGTATCATAGAGAGTGCGTAGTTCTCTATCTGGCGAACTCGTTCACGAGTTATGCCGTACTCTTTACCTATTGCTTCAAGAGTTACTGGTGCTGTACTTTTTCCAAGCCCGTATCGGCTAACGAGGACATTCTGTGCCCTCTCTGGTAGTACTGCAAGAAGTCGTTTTACGACTGCTTTTGGTTTTATGCTTAATTTTTCAGCCATGTTGGTGATGTGAATAATATTGTTCTTGATAATAAATTACGTGAAATCCGAAATATGTGTTATTTCAGTAGTATGGAAAATATCACATTCGGTTTAAAACGTCAACCCCTATCGCTCATTTCAGCACTTGGGGCATGGGGTACTATCATGCCATAGAATTTTATACAACGTAAGGGGCTATACACATGTCGCAGTCTCATGATGAGTATGGTAGGATATGCGAAGTTTTGGGTACTAGGTTCTGGGTTCTGGGTAAAACAGTGCTACGTACTACAAAATACGGAGAGTTGGCTGAGTGGTCGAAAGCGCCTCACTGCTAACGAGGTGTCCCCTAACCGGGACCGTGGGTTCGAATCCCACACTCTCCGCCAGTTAGAGCTAGCACGAGACGCGTCAGAAATGACGCGTCTCTGCTCGTTTTAGATTACCAGGAACTCTCGCTTCTAGTGTTTTATACCAAGTTTTCAATCCTGAAAACTTTTCTTGGAAATATCAAAGAATCGTTCAAAGAACCCCTTAAATTTTTCAAGCACATTTTCTTTCTTTTTCATTCTGATATTTACTCCTTTTTCATCCTGATGAAACATTGACATCGGTGGCAAAATTTTCACTATGGCTGTCCCAGTGGTCGGCACATCACCATCCCGAAAAGCGCTCTCGATAAATTTATATGTCTTATCATGATCAAGATTTTCTTCTGTGATAATCTTTTCTAATTCTTCAATCTTCTTTCTTTCAACAAACTTGGTCCACTCATCATCAACATCAGCTGATACTTCCAGCGATTGAATAAACTTCTCAATCAAATCCTTTTTATTTCTAAGCTCAATACTTGAATCAATGGCGCGGTTAATGTCTGTCAAAATTTCTTTATTCTTCGTATGGTCTTCGTGATACCGCTTTATGAGTTGCAAAATGTAATCAATATTGATCTCAATCTGTTTTATGAGTTCCATTTCAAAGATCAAGTCGTCATTGATCTCTTCTTTTTCAACCCCTTCTTTCTTTCTAAATTCAGTATACAAATCAATGTACATGCTGTGGTAATCTTGAATGTCCCTAGCGCTCAAAATTTCCTTACCTACAAATTCATCAAATGTAGCTAAAATATTTTGCATCTTCAAAAACTTACCATACAACATAATGAAATCTTTCTGCTCTTTTTCACTGTCAATTCTCCTGCCGATAGGGAACTTCTCGGACAATTCAGCAACAAGTTCTTTATATCCCGTCACCTCCTTATCGCCGTCTTTGTAACCATTGTAATATTCTTCAAATGTCTTGATTAAGACAATCCCACCTGCCTCTTTGTCACCAAAAATAGAAATCGCATCATTTGTTGCTTTTTCTAAATTCCTAAAACAAACGATGTTTCCAAAAGTCTTGATGCTGTTCAAAATCCTATTTGTCCTGGAGTACGCTTGGATCAAGCCATGTTGTCGTAAATTTTTATCTACCCACAGAGTATTGAGAGTTGTTGCATCAAATCCAGTCAAAAACATATTCACCACGATCAAAATATCCAACTCTCTATTTTTCACTCGATCGCTCACATCTTTATAGTAATTTTGAAATTTATCAGACGAGGTATCAAAGGATGTTCCAAACATTTCGTTGTAGTCGGAAATAGCACTCTCAAGGAACTCTCCCGAGCTTTGATCCAAGCCACTTGTATCTTCTGAGTTTTCATCAACTGTTTCGTCCGACTCCTCTTCATTTGCGGCGTAACTAAAAATTGTGGCTACTTTTAACTGCTGGTCGCTAGGTAAATCTTTCAGTTGGTTCTGAAACTCTTCATAATATCGTTTTGCCATATCAATAGAAGCAACAGCAAACAAGGAGTTAAAACCACCAACCCTTCTTTCTTTCAGTGTATAGAAGCTATTGCGCTTTGTTTTTTGGTCAAAACGCTGACGAATATATTTCACAATATTTCCAACCCTCCTTGGATCGGCAAGCGCCTTTTGTCTATCAATATCTGTCACCTGCGTATCCTCACTTTCTGCTTTCTCCGATTTCTTCAAGGTAGAAACATAGTCAACCTTAAACGGTAGAACATTTTTGTCAGAAATTGCATCAACGATCGTATAGGTGTGTAACTTATCACCAAAAGCTTGTTCGGTTGTTCGCAAATCAACATGTTTTCCAAAGGAAGAATTAACTGCAAAAATCGGCGTGCCAGTAAAGCCAAACAAGTAATATTTTTTGAACGCCTTTGTAATAGCACGGTGCATATCACCAAACTGCGAGCGATGACACTCATCAAAAACCAACACTACCTCGCCACTGAAAATAGTGTGCCCTTTGTTTTGTTTAATAAAGCAGTCTAACTTTTGAATAGTAGTAACAATAATTCTCGCCTTCGGATCCCCTAACTGTTTTTTGAGTCTTGCAGTGCTGGTGTTGCTGTTGGCAGCACCTTTCTCAAACTTGTCATACTCTTTCATTGTCTGATAGTCCAAATCTTTCCTATCCACTATAAACAAAACCTTTTCAACATAGAGCAAGGATGTCGCCAATTGTGCTGTCTTAAAACTGGTCAAAGTCTTTCCACTTCCCGTTGTGTGCCATACGTATCCACCAGCTTCTATACTTCCGTATTTCTTGTAATTATGACTAATTTCAATTTTGTTGATGATTTTCTCCGTTGCCACAATCTGATATGGTCGCATTACCAAAAGTTGTCTTTCAGCGGTAAAAACACAGTACCTCGTTAAAATGTTAAGCAAGGTATGCTTGGCAAAAAAGGTTTTAGTGAAGTCCATCAAATCTGCAATTGGCTTATTCCGTCCATCCGACCACCAACTAGTAAACTCAAAGCTGTTGCTCGATTTCTTTCCTTTCTTTTTACCACACCTTTCCCTCTCCTTGATATGAGAAAAGCGCGTAGTGTTACTGTAATACTTTGTATGTGTCCCGTTGGAAATGACAAACATCTGGATGTATTCAAACAACCCAGACGATGCCCAAAAACTTTCTCTCTGATATCGATTGATTTGATTAAATGCTTCTTGGATAGCAACTCCACGCCTTTTTAGCTCAATGTGCACCAAAGGTAAACCATTAATCAAAATTGTTACATCATAACGATTAGACCGCCTCCCGTCCTCTGTGGCGTATTGGTTAATAACCTGCAAAGAATTATTGTGAATATTTTCTTTATCCAAGAGACGAATGTTGCAAATACCACCATCATCCTGCCGTAAGTTCTTAATATAATCCTCTTGAATGGTTTTTGTCTTTTCTTCAATACCTTCGTTGGTGTTTGCGATTTCGGTTCTAAAAAATTTATCCCACTCCTCATCAGTGAATGTATACTTGTTTAGCTTTTCCAACTGTTTACGCAAATTGACAACTAACTCTTCCTCGGATGTGATGGGTACGTATTCATACGCTTGCGTCTCAAGGAGCGCAATAAACTCCTTTTCCAAAGCATCTTCACTTTGGTAATGAGTAGATCTTTTCTTGGCTGGCTCAAACTCCGTCACCACAGTACTCTGTGGGTTGTGAATAACTATACTTCTCTTTTTGTTACTACTCATAAAGCTATTGGTATCTAAAATCCTTCACAAAAGCATTAAATGCTTCAGTAAATAATTCTTTATCAGCATTACTTAAACTTACGCTTTCTAATTCTGACAACTTACTATGACTATATAAATTAACAAGTCTTTTAACTTCTTCCTTAGTTTCTTCACCCAAAATACAATCGCTCCACTGAGCATACCCTAGAAAATTTGCTGTTTTTTCTAGCAGAGTTCTGAGCAAATTGAAATGATACTTTTCAAGACCAGCAGTATCAATGGCTTCCTGTATTTTTGTTTTTACCAGTAAGTGATACGCGAATGGTGAATCATCATTCTGATCTTCTAGCTTCAAAATGTTATCGTTTTTTGAAAAAATATAGAAATGGTAATATTTTTTACCATATTTATTTACTCTTTGAGCTAAACGTCTAAAAGAATTAAACAAAACATTAAAAAACAAAGCATGATGGGTGGTGATCAAAAAGTTAATTTCTTTGTTTTTATGTGATTTTACAACTTCATGCAGTTTTACTGCCAAAGATATTATTCTCTCATCATCAATTGATGATACAGGGTCATCAATCACAATGTACTCCAGATGATTAAAGATGTCAGTCGAGCGATCTTCCTCTTCTGTATTTAGTTCCTCAATAACGGTCTCTAAAATAGAGTAGAAGACAGACCATACTAACAAACTCTCCTCACTCCTTGAAACTTTTATATTGTTTACAGTTTCACCATCACCTGAAGCAGTAGAGAAAGATATTTCTCCGACTTTTGTTCCACCTATTGCCGACTTTCCTACTACAGCTTCACCAACCTCAGAGTTGTATGTTTCAACCGTAAAGACAGGTTCAATTTTTGAGTTAGTAAGCAATCTAAAGTTTTCTACAATTTTATTTTCCAGACCTTGATCTTGAATAAATCTTATTCGCCAATCATCAGGACTAAACTTCAAGACAAAACCCTCATTATCCCAAACAAACAAGTCTTCTAAAAAAGCATTGTACGACAGCACCTTTATGTGGCCATCCTCATTTTTTTCTTCATAATTTATTGCATCAAATTCAACAGACAAGCGTGTTTTGCCTGTAGCATTAAAAGCATAGATAAGGGCAATACTTTTTCTATCGGTATGTGCCAACAAATCATCTTTTATTTTCGTAGCCAAATCTGTAATAGAGGTAAATTCAGCCATATTATTTTTCTAATTCTTTGAAAGTGAGTAACTTTCCACGGTAGTATTCGTACTGCCGTCGCCTGGCTTTAAGTTCGGCAGGTAAACCAATAGAAATATCGTTGACAAGAGTATCGAACTTATCAAGTGTCTCGACGATCTCTTGTTGTTTTTCTAGGTCTGGCTTTCCGTTTTTATGTGGGATTGGGATTTTAATCTCTTTTAACTCTTTCATCGGCACACTAATCACAGGAGATCCCACAATTTTTCTTTCATACTCAGCTTTTGCATGAGATGAGTTAAGATAAAATAATAGAAATTTTGAATTAACAATTTGTTGATTTGGCTTGATAGCATATACACCCTCCTTAATATTCCAGTCACGAGGTTCTTCTGTCACCAACGCTGTTCTTCCAACCGTCCCTGTTCCTGAAAACAAAATGTCTCCAACTTCAAGATTGGATCTATTATTGATTAATTTCAAACCTTCATCGTTCACCCTGTCTGTTTTATCGACAACCCTTATGTTTATACCGTTCAACTCACGAACAGTAATATAATAGTTTTCAGCATCAGGTGTATTCAAAATAAAGTTTTTTCTTGGATTCAAACCTGTTTTCAAAGAATGAATCATCTTCTCAAGGGATATGCACTCAACTCCTTCGAATTTAAACATCTCGTCCCGATAATACTCATACTGCTTCTTTCTTGCTTCCAGTTCTGCTTCCAGTTCTGCTTCCAGTTCTGTAAAAGTATCAAGGATTTTGACAATTTCTTCTTGGATTGGAAGGGGTGGAACGGGAATTGTGAATTTCTCAATCATGGGCTTGCGAATCGAAGAGACTATCGCATTTACAGCGTGCTTTGTTATAAAACTCTTGAAATGAGCAACTAGATAAAAATAAGCAAACTTTGTGTTTATTTCTTCATCAAAAAAATGAATTCTATACGCCCTCTGATGAAGAGCATATTTTCCTTTAACATAGTGAAAGATATCACCAACGCCGCCTTCTCCTGGAATGACAATGGCTTCTTCATCAAATTCAAAACTATCAATAGACTTCACAAATTTAGAACGAACAAACAAGGGATATTTTCCACCCTCAATTGCCTCATTTCCATTACTGCTACCTGTTCCGATGTCCGCATTTTTTTTTAGCTCTCTAAACTCCACACCATCAGGGCAAAGCTCCGCGGTCAATTTTTCAATAATGTTAAGTTCTTTAGCCATAACTATCTTCTTTCAATATCCGCCACAATCGCATCAATTGACGCGCGTAGTTCGCTTTGTCTTTTTACTATCTGTTCAATCTCTTTGTTGAGTTCTTTAATGTCGATAACTTCACGCATATCTTTTGGCTCTACGTAACTTGAAACAGCGATACTATAATCGTTTTCGACTATTTTTTCTTTGTCTACAAGAGCGGAAAAGTGATCTTGATCTTCGCGACTCTTAAAAGCATCTAAGATTGTTTTAATATTATTATCATTTTCATTATCTTCGTACGTTGTTAGTTTGTTTTTATTTCCTCCACGAACAAATTCTTTTGAAGCATCAATGAAAAGTATTTTGTTGTCGGTTTTACTTTTCTTCAACACAATGATACAAGTGGCAATACTGGTACCAAAAAACAAATCCGGTGGCAATTGGATAACCGTATCAATATAATTGTTTTCTATAAGGTATTTACGAATCTTTTGTTCAGTACCACCGCGATACAGTACCCCTGGAAATTCAACAATGGCTGCTGTTCCGTTGGTAGCAAGCCATGAGAGCATATGCATAGTAAAAGCCAAGTCAGCTTTGCTTTTTGGCGCCAATACACCCGCAGGAGAGAAACGTGGATCATTAATGAGAATCGGGTTGTCGTCACCCTCCCATTTAATGGAGTACGGGGGATTCGACACAATCGCCTCAAACGGTTCATCATCCCAGTGTTGGGGGTTGGTTAGCGTATCACCATGAGCAATGTCAAATTTATTGTAGTTTATACCGTGCAAAAACATGTTGATCCGCGCAAGGTTGTAGGTGGTGATGTTGATCTCTTGTCCAAAATATCCCTGTCGCACATTATCCTGGCCAAGAATTTTAGAAAATTTCAACAGCATTGAACCAGAACCGCAAGCAGGGTCATACACTTTATTTACTTCTTTTTTACCAACAAGAGTTATGTGTGCCAAAAGCTCACTTACTTCTTGCGGAGTGAAAAACTCTCCACCGGATTTACCCGCATTACTGGCATACATTGTCATCAAATATTCGTAGGCATCACCAAAAGCATCTATCGTATTCTCTGTATAGTCTCCAAACTTCAGGCCTTCAATAGACTCTAGTAAATCAGTAAGTCTTTTGTTTCTGTCTTCTACTGTAGCGCCCAATTTTTTAGAATTAACATCGAAGTCATCAAAAAGCCCTTTGATGTCATCTTCGCTTTGTTGTCCTTTGGCGGAAGCTTCAATGTTTTTAAAGACTTTGGAGAGGGTAACATTTAGGTCTTTATCAGCTTTTGCATTTTTCGCCACATTCACAAAAAGCTCACTTGGTAGAATGAAAAAACCTTTTTCTACCACCGCCTGCTCTCGCGCTAACTCTGCCTGTGCATCTGAAAGTTTTGTATAGTCAAAATCTGTATGACCATTACGATGTTCATTGTCGTTAATATACTTAGTGATACTCTCACTAATAAAGCGATAAAAAAATGCTCCCAATACATACTGCTTAAACTCCCAGCCATCGACACTACCTCGCAATTGGTTGGCAATCTGCCAAATTGTTTTATGTAGTTCCGTACGTTCTTGTTCTTTTTTATTCACCATACTAATTTGTAATTAAATCATCTACTGATACGTTTAATGCTGATGCAATCTTAGCAACAGTATGAACTCTCGGATCAGGCGTCACCCCTCGTTCAATCTTTACGATTGTATGGTAATCCAAGCCTGTTAGCTTTACTAAATCACTCTTTGAAAGACCACTGTCTTTCAAGTATTTTTTTATATTTTCTCCGAGCCTTAGCTGTTCTTTTTCTTCTAAAATTTTTGTCATAAGAAAGTTTTGCTTAGTATAATTATACCAAGTAAAAATGTTTTATTTCTTACAAGGTGTGGAGAAGTTTTAAATTTTAAACAGTTAAAACCTGCTTATTCTTGAGTAAAACCTCCGACTTGAAGCAGTTCAGTATTTCCCTCTTCTCTTCCAAAGTTCCCTCTTTGAGGAGGAACTTCACATAGTTCTGGGTGTCTATGTCTGACACCTTTGTGTTTGTTCTCTTCCCAAGCAAACTACTCTGGAAACGCTTCTGTCTTGTGACTTCTTCTTTTATCTTCCTGATGATGCCCGTCTCATTGAGTTCAACAGTATCCACTAAACCTTGTAGTTGTTTTATCAACTCGTCTTCGTTTATGTACCCACACTTACAGTACTTATCTCGTGCCTTGGTGCAGCCATAGTAGACGTACGTGTTCACTGCCCCGTTCTTCAGTTTCTTGTATTTCTCATCTGCCGATATGCCACTGCCACACAAACCACACTTCATGAGTCGAGTGAACGCGAATTCTTTCTCTTGCCGAGTCTTCAATGTATTCCCTTTCAATTGTTCCTGTACGAGGTCAAAAAGTTCTTTGGTGATTAGAGGTTCATGTTTTCCCTTGTACCATTTTCCACTCTTCCTTGGATACTCAAACACTCCGTAGTAGAAATGGTTCTCAAGTAAGTAGTAGAT
>QKEV01000019.1 GCA_003252295.1 bacterium | reverse complement strand
ACCACGTTCTTTTTCAAGCGTGTTGCTATCCATTGATACACCCTCCTCTACCGCGTTTGTCTGCTTGAGAAGTGCGTCTGTTAGTGTTGTTTTTCCGTGGTCAACGTGTGCGATTATCGCTACATTGCGTATGTTCTTTATTTCGTTACTCATGTGTCTTAAAAATTAGCCGAGGTTGTGATTATGCCACAAAAGGTAAAAATAAGCCAGTTTTTTTCTAAAAGAGACATATTTTACAATGCAAGATCACAGTGTTGCTACTTCGTGTCAATTCTACGATACTAAAAATACGTGGTACTATAAAAGTATGAGACGTCGCCATCTTCCGTCTGCCATAGTCATGACATTCATCCCTTTGTATGTATTAGGTGTTTTTGCTTCCGATGTTTTTGCCCCGAGCTTAAGGGATACCGGAGAGGGAGATAAGAATGTGACCACGCTTGTGTTTGTGGGTGACATGATGTTTGACAGGTACGTACGGGAACGTGCACAGGTGTCTGGGTACATGGCGATACTGCAAGACCTGAACACTGAACTCAGCACTGCCGATATTGCCATGGGAAACCTTGAGGGGCCAATAACAACGTTTACGTCTGTGTCGGACTGGCGGGACAGTGGTCCAAACCACTACCGCTTCACTTTTGCAACAACGGTTGCCTCAACACTTTCCGGTGCGGGTTTTGACGCTCTGTTCCTGTCAAATAACCATGTGCTTAATTTTGGTACCGAGGGCCTAAATCAGACGAAGGCATGGCTCTCTGAGAATGGTATCAAGTATGCTGGTGCACCTGACGAGCCATACGTTCCGCTGTACCTCACCTCGACTGCACCAAAGATTGCGGTGTACACATTTGATACATGGTACTCGCGTGATGCTGAGAAGCTTTCGGCACTCATTGCAGCAGAGCCGGAAGATGTGTTCGTTGTTGTGTATGCGCACTGGGGTGACGAGTATGAAAAGACGCCAAATGCCGGACAACGGGAATTTGCACACGCATTCATAGATGCTGGTGCTGATCTTGTCATTGGTTCTCACCCTCATGTTGTACAAACAAAAGAGCTCTATAAGGAGAAGTGGATATACTACTCACTTGGTAACTTTGTGTTTGACCAGTACTTTAATGAAGACGTGAGCTGTGGAGCCGTACTCACTGTGTCGCTTCAGGATGACTTTGAGTATGCAGTTGCAGAGTCATTCATAACACTTGAGCGTGACGGCACAACAAAACCAAGCACCTGTCTTACAGCTGTCCCTGAAGAGTTGTGATAGGTTCTCCCCTTAGCGTATTGCTTGCACTGTGTTACAGTGTGTGGTAATTGTAGCCAGCATAATACATTCTTGCCATATGCAAACACTCGTTATTGTTGAATCTCCCGCAAAAGCAAAGACCATAGAAAAGTACCTTGGTAAGGGATATGTTGTTAAGGCTTCTGTGGGACATGTTCGCGACCTTCCTAAGTCAAACAAGAACGCTATTGATATCAAGGCAGGTTTCGTACCGAACTATGAGATCGTAAAAAACAAAGAAGCTGTCATACATGATCTGCAAAAAGAGGTAAAAAAGGCAGATAAGGTCATTCTTGCAACAGACCCCGACCGCGAGGGTGAAGCTATTGCATGGCACCTTGTTGAGACCTTGGATCTTCCAAAAACAAAGACAAAAAGAATATCTTTCAATGAGATTACAAAAGACGCGGTACAGGACGCTATAAAGCATCCTCGCGCTATCGACCAGAACTTGCGTAAGGCTCAAGAGGCACGCCGTGTACTCGACAGGCTCGTTGGGTACGACCTCTCAGGGCTTATTTGGAAGAAAGTGCGCTACGGACTTTCTGCGGGGCGTGTGCAGTCCCCTGCTCTCCGT
>QKEV01000018.1 GCA_003252295.1 bacterium | reverse complement strand
AACAGTGTATTACTCAAGTGCGGTACACTAGAGGTGTAGTACAATAGCTGGCCAACTTCATATGGAACAAGCAGAATTACGTATTGTTGTTAAAGATTTTCTTAACAACCACCGCAAAGCGGTTTTTGCAACACTTGATGAGCAGGGTCTCCCAACCACCTCACTTATGTTGTATGTTATTGATGATAGTTTAAATGTGTTCTTTGGAACTCGTCGCTCATTTTCTAAGTACGCACATATAAAGGCTAATCCAACCATGTCACTGTCTGTGATAGATGGGACAGTTGATCCACTGAAGGTGGTGGATATGCGTGGAGTCGCAGAAGAGTTGTCTCCAGAAAACCAGGCAAATGTCTATGCATTCTTTAAAGAAAAAAATCCAGCTAAGTATTACGTTGAAGGCGCTGAGGATTTTGTGATGTTTAAGATAACGCCACAGTTTGTGCGCTGGCTCGATGCAGAAAGCGGCACGCTCTCCGTGGTTGATCTAGGAATGGCATAGAGTATATTATCGATTGTAAAAAGCGCCATCTCTTTCTGAGATGGCGCTTTTCCTTAGATCATTGCCCAATCGGTGAATCGAAACGGTTTCTTTGGTTGGGTATCAACCGATTGTTGTTGCTGCTGTTGCTGCTGTTCAGTCCATTTTTGAGCTGACAGAGCGGGAGTTTCAGCAGGTGCGGGTCGTTGGTCCTTGGTGTCCATGAAAGTGCTCCTGCGTCGGTTCTAAGAGAAGCATAGACCCGTGTGGGGTAGGGAGTCAAATAGCATTGTGCACAACCAAAAGAAAAAACCAGACACAAGGTCTGGCATTTTCTTTCGGTGCCGGAGAGAGGACTCGAACGCTACTCGTTCAGTACACCTTGTTGTTATTTTGTATCGCTTTGTTCCTAAAATAACAGGCAAGGTTTTCGAGTTCACTTCACGCAAGCTCAGCACAAAACAAAAAACTGGCCTAAAGCCAGTAAGTTGTATTGTGCCGGAGAGAGGACTCGAACCTCCACGCCTTGCGGCATACGCACCTGAAGCGCACGTGGCTACCAATTACACCACTCCGGCATATTATATGTATCTGCAAGAAGAGTAACTCGTGCGCTTCAGGAAACCTTTGCACCGTACAACTTGCTCCCAGCAACTTGTACCTACCAATTACACCACTCCGGCAGTGCGACGTACTATAGCAGAATTGGATAAAAAGGTGTACCTAGTATAAGGTGTAATATCGAGGTAAATAATATTGATATACTAAAAAAATGAAACAGACTTTTCTCATTTTTGTTGATGGACCAATGGGTTCTGGAAAGACAACTACTACAAAATTACTTAATACTGAGCTTCCTGATACTGCTCGAGTGGCATTTCCTGATATTAAGAGATTAATTCCAAATTATGGAGAGAATGCTAAAACAATTTCAGTAATAAAGGATGTAATGTCTGTCATGATAGATAAATACTTAGAGCACGGTGTCAGTGTTATTGTTGAGCAAATTACAAAACAAGAGGGTATTACAAAACTGAAACTAATTGCGGAGAAGCATGGCGCAGATTTCTTTGCGTACAGAATGAGTGCACCAAAAGATATTCGGTGGGAACGGGTAAAAGAACGAACGCGTCAGATGATGGAAGTAGAGACCTTACCTGAATCAAAAGTGGAAGAACTTCGTGGATATTTTGAACCTAACAACGAATTTTATGAAGAAAACCCTTCTGACTTAAGTGTACAAATTGATTCATTTGCGAACAGCTCAGATTCGGTAGTTGAAATTATAAAAAAGAATATTGAGTAAAATCAATGTGCGCGATGAGAGACTTGGTCACGGGTTACTAATGATTATTCGTCATACTTCCTCAAATCATAAGTACCCTCGACCCCGCCTCATTCCGCTTCACTTCATTCCGGCCTTCAAGTCTCTGGCTCAAAAGCAAAATCACCCCAGAGTGTAAAACTCTGGGGTGATTTCACTTTGTGCGCGATGAGAGACTTGAACTCCCGACCTTCTCGGTGT
>QKEV01000001.1 GCA_003252295.1 bacterium | reverse complement strand
TACCCGTAGAGACTGAACGTCGACTATTCCGAGTGAAGTACGCAGTACTGAATCGAGGAAGAAAATTACAGTCCATCCCGTGTGGAAACACATGAAGAGGAGCGTGAGACAGGTTGGTTCTCTATCTACCGTGGGCGTCGATTTTTGAGGAGATTTGTCCCTAGTACGAGAGGACCGGGATGAACTGACCTCTGGTCTGTCAGCTGTCACGTCAGTGGCATTGCTGAGTAGCTAAGTTGGGAATGGATAACCGCTGAAAGCATCTAAGCGGGAAGCCAACTCCAAGATCAGAAATCATTTGAGACCCGTAGGAGACGACTACGTTGATAGGCACTAGGTGGAAGTACAGTGATGTATTGAGCCGAGGTGTACTAATTCGTCGAGTTTCCTGTTGAGAAATCTGACAATCGCATGAAATGTTGATTGTATGCTTATATAATTTGTTTGAAGTTTTGAAAATGGTTCCTTTGTAACGGAACGGGGTGATAGACCCTGACGAGAAAATACTCTTGATGATAATATGATCATCAAGCTATCGACCCCGTTCCGACCATTTTGCCACATATTTTTTTGGTGTGGCACCATTTTCAAGACGTTCCTATTTATTCCTTTGACTGAGTAGAACCTTGAAGGTTCTATGTTGGTGATTTGACGCTGTGGGTACACCTGTTCTCATTCCGAACACAGAAGTTAAGCGCAGTAGTGGCGATGGTACTCGTAAAGGGGAGAGTAGCTAATCGCCAACATAGAGCTTTTAAGCAAAAATAAACAAAAAAGACTGGAGCAATCCAGTCTTTTTTGTGTGTCTCTGCATCAAATATCTGGTACAATATCTACCATGTATTCAACATGGGCGGCACGAAGACGTAACGTAATGCTGTTTTGGCTTTCAACGTTTGCTATTGTTGGTCTTGTTATATACTTGCTCATCTCACTCTATGAACCACCAAGCTGTTCCGATAGAAAGCTAAATCAAGATGAGGTTGGTGTAGACTGCGGAGGTGTGTGTAGTCGTTTATGTAGCAGTCAGATAGGTCAACTCTCAGTCGCATGGACAAGTTCTTTTGAGGTGTCTGAGGGAATGTGGAGTGCTTTCGCATATATTGATAACCCAAACACTGAGGCGTATACACTATCAGCTCCATACCGTTTCAGTCTCTATGACAGAGCAGGTAACCTTATTACCCAGGTTGAAGGTGAGACAATGATAACCCACAACCCAATGATACCTGTTTTTGAGGGGAGGATTAACGTGGGGGATAGTGAACCTTACCATACTGAGTTTGAGTGGCTTGATGAGAACCAAGTCTGGTACAGAGAAGATGACTTCTATGAAGTTACTGTACAGGAACAGGTCATGAAGAATGCTTCAACAAAACCGGAGATTCAGGCAACCGTAGTCAATAAAACCCCTTACGTACTCGATGATATTGATGTGTATGCAGTTGTGTATGACGTGAATAAAAACGCCATTGCTGCATCAAAAACATACGTAGACCGCCTTTCGCCACGAGGTAAACAGAACATAACATTTTCATGGCCGAACCCATTTGGTGCGCAGTATGAGAGGATGGAGCTTATAGTGCAGGTGCCTCAGCAGGAGGATTAGTATGGCTAACTTTTTTTCCAGATTGCGACTCGGCAGTCTGTTTGTAAAAATTGACTGGTTGATAGTAGTGCCTGCGGTGCTGCTTTCAACACTTGGACTTGTCACCATGAACTCCTTTCTTGGAGAGAGTGTTTTTTTTGAACGACAGTTGATGTGGATAGTGTTATCGGTAGTGGTTATGTACCTTGTCTCACTCATAGATGCTCGATTGCTGTACCGAACAAGTGTCATCTTTTCACTATATCTGTTCTCTATATTTCTCCTTGTTTTGGTACTGTTTTTTGGTGCTATTGTGATGGGTGCGCAAAATCGCTTCGACCTTGGTTTGTTTGCTTTTCAGCCTTCAGATGTTGCTCAGCTTGTACTTGTGCTTGTACTTGCAAAATACTTTGCAAGGCGCCATGTCGAGATCGGACACATAAAACATATTCTTATTTCTGGAGCATATGCATTTATCTTTTTCTTTCTTTTGTTTCTGCAACCTGATTTTGGTTCAGCAATGATAGTGTTTGCAACATGGTTTGGTATGGTACTCATAGCTGGTATCTCAAGGACGCACCTCATGCTTGTGTTCCTCCTAGGGGCTCTTGCAGGTGGAGGATTGTGGATGTACGGGTTTTCTGACAATCAAAAAACACGTGTTATATCGTTCCTGCATCCACTTGCAGATATACAAGGGTCTGGATATAACGCGTATCAGTCAACGATTGCAGTTGGTTCTGGTGGACTCTTAGGGAAGGGTATTGGTTATGGTTCGCAATCAAAGCTCGAATTTCTACCCGAGTATGAGACTGACTTTATTTTTGCAGCATATGCCGAAGAATGGGGGTTTGCTGGTGTGATGCTCTTTCTCATACTGTTTGCCGTCCTGTTTTGGCGTATGCTCTTTCATGCACGGATGGCAGCATCAAACTTTGAAACACTGGTATGTAGTGGTTTTGTCCTGTGGTTTTTAGCACATGTCATCATCCATGTTGGTATGAATGTTGGTCTCTTACCGGTTACTGGTACCACTATACCGTTTCTCTCATACGGTGGTAGTCATCTTGTTACTAAGTTTGCCGCACTTGGTATCGTGCTTTCTATGGCCCGGTATGAACGTAGTGTTAGGAAGGAGGAACTTGACCGTGAAATTGAGGGCTTCGAATAGGCAGAATTTAATTTTTGGCAAATTTCTGCGTTGCTTCAGTCATTCAAACATTCACCGTACGTCCAGTACGACTCATGTTTTCATTACCTACACGCCTTGAACTTTACTCAAAAATTTGAATCCTGTTCTACGAACGTATGTGGATCTGCAATTAGATTTCCTTTACGTCTTGAAATTCATCCAAACGAATAAGTTTTTCTTGTTTTTTACTCGTATAGTTTTGCAGTCTCCTCCACCATTTTCTTTATGGAGAAAGTGGTGTGTATGTGGTTAAAGAGAGCAGAACCGTACTCTTTTCGCAGTTCTGGATGGGTAATGAGTCTTTCAAGTGCTTCAGCAATTGATGTAGGATCAGTTGCTGTAAGTAGTCCTGTTTTCTTGTTTTCTATAAGATCGGTGATACCACGTATATTGCTTGCCACAACTGGGAGCGATGCAAATCCTGCCTCCATAACAACGTATGGCAGACCTTCTTTATGAGAAGGAAGTGCATACATATCAAAAGCAGGGAGGTATCGGGCAGCATCATCAATATAACCAATAAGATGTACAAATTTTGAAACACCCTCCTGTTCCGCAAGTGTTGTCAGTTGATCTCGTTCTTCTCCTTCTCCGCAAACAACAAGGTGAAGTGTATGGTTTTGTTTGCGCAATATACCAAGTGCCTGTATGAGGGAGTCTATATTTTTATTTTTGGTAAGTTCAGCTAGTGCTCCTACCCACAGTTCACCATTTCGTGTACCACTTGGTATGAGTTTTTTTCTGGCTTCTTCTCGTGAGATGAAGGCAGGGGTAGTGCGTCCATTGTGAATCAGTATGTTTTTATGTTTCAGAAATGGTAGGGCATTTGCTCTATCAGTTGTGTCTTTGGTGATCTGTATTGTTTTGTGAGAAAAGAGTATGGTAAGCCAGGTAAAGAACTTTATGAGTGTACGCTGCCATATGGGTCTCCAAGTTTCATCATAAGCAAGTCCGTGAGAGGTAAAGATGGTGCGGTGGATAAACATGCATCTGCCAATAAATGCGCCAAGTCCACCGGCTTTTGAGCTCGTAACATGGAGAACATCAGGTTTCTCTTTCCATATAATGCGCACAAGTTCAAAAAATACTGCCACTTCATGACGTAGTGAGATGTCTCTGCAAAAGTTTTTTATTTGTATCGTCCGTATATTTTTCTTATCGAGCTTTTCTTTTAAGGTAACAGAGTCTTCCTGTTTTTCACCTGCGTTTCCAAAGGCGACACATACACTAAATTTTTCTGAAGGGAGATTAACTGCAAGGTCGTACACGTACCGTTGAGCCCCGCCAAAGTTATTCTTCGTAATAACAAAGAGCACCTTTTTTTTCTTTTCTTGGTGTCCTATTGGCATGTGTTTATAGTAGGGCGGGGTAAACCACCATCGAAGTTGTTCTTTGTTATGACGAACAGTACTTTCTTTTGCATTTTGTTATGCATACTATAACCTTTTTTGCTCTAAAAGGTTATTAAAAAACCTTTTCAAATGTGCGACAATGTGGCTTGTTTGTGCTACCATCCTAGCATACATACCATGAGATACGTGCAGAATGAACGAGCATTCTTACTTTTAGGCGACATTGCTGTTCTCTATGTGTCTCTGTGGATTACACTTGCACTTCGTGATTTCTCAATACCTTCATTAAATACATGGATGCTACATGCAGTACCATTTTCTCTCCTGTTTTGTGTCTCCGTTCTCGTTTACTTTATTGCAGGTTTGTATGACCAGCACACAACACTTTTACGAAGAAGACTGCCGTACTTGGTTGCATACAGTCAGTTGGCAACAGTTATTCTGGCCGCACTTTTTTTCTTTACGGTGCCGTACTTTGGTATTACTCCTAAGACAGTACTCGCAATTTTCCTTGGTGTTTCTTCGGTACTTGTTATCTTCTGGCGACTTGTCTTAGTCCGCCATACAGGGGTTCGGAAGAGAACAGGCGCACTCGTACTTGGACAAGGTGAGGAAATAGAACAGCTCGTCGATGAGTTGAACAACAACAGTAGATATGGATTTACAGTGAACCATACGTTCAACCCTGAGGACGTTGAGTACTCTGAGTCGCTGCAGGAGCAGATGCTTGGCTTTATTACCCAAGAGAATATCAACGTCATTGTTGTGGATACGAGGAATCCAGCATTGAGGAAGATAACACCTGTGCTTTACAATCTCCTCTTTTTGAACCCAAACCTCACCATGCTCGACGCCTCTCAACTCTATGAAGATATATTCCGACGCATTCCTATTTCCATGCTTGGGGACTCTTGGTTTATTACACACGTGACACGTCAGCCATTCTTTCTCTATAATCTATTTCATCGTCTTTTTGATATTGTTGTGTCGCTTTTGCTTGGTGTGCCGACACTCATTCTTTTGCCGTTCGTAGCTCTTGCTGTCAAACTTGAGGACGGAGGGGAGATATTTTCATTTCAGCGACGGATTGGAAAAGATAATCAACCACTTGACCTTGTGAAGTTTCGTACCATGACTAATGCAAATGATGGTGGAATTATGGTGAGTACTGAAAAAGTGGTTACCAAAGTCGGGCATTTTCTACGAGTGACACGTATCGACGAGTTGCCACAGCTCTGGAATGTACTCTTTGGGGAGTACTCACTCATTGGTCCACGACCGGAGTTTGGTGACGCAATACAGAAGTATGCAGAAGCGATACCTTACTACAACGCTCGCCATCTCATTACCCCAGGGCTCTCAGGGTGGGCACAGCTGAATCATCAGGCACATCCTCATCACGGAGTAGATATTGAAGAGACACGCAACAAGCTTTCGTACGATTTGTACTACCTCAAAAACCGCTCACTATGGCTAGATTTGGAGATTGGCTTGAAAACAATCAAGACCTTACTCTCAGTTGCCGGCAAATAGTTTTAGACACGTGTATTTGGCAGATTTCTGCGTTGCTTCAGTCGCTCACATGTTCATCGTACATAGAGTACGACTCATATGTTCGCTTCTTCGCATCTTGAACTCTATCCAAATACACGTGTTTGCGTGTAACAAACCTTGGAGTTTTTAGATTAGTTATATTTTGTAGTAATAGTTTTAAGTTAATTTTTATATGTCAAAAAAAGTAGTTATCGTGGGCGGTGCAGGGTTTATTGGTTCAAATCTTGCTGAAGCATGTGTTGCAAGGGGAGATAAGGTGCATGTCATAGATAACCTTACAGCAGGTAAAAGAGAGCAGGTACCTGAAGGTGCTGTGCTCCATGAGGTAGATGTTTGTGTGTATGAAGACATCGTACCAATCATTAGTGGTGCTGATACCGTGTTCCACCTTGCAGCACTACCACGTGTGCAGTACTCAATAGAGCATCCAAAAGAAAGTAATGAGGTAAATGTAACCGGCACCCTTAATGTGCTTACTGCAGCTAAGGAAGGAGGTGTGCGTCGGGTAGTGTACTCTGCATCAAGTTCCGCGTATGGCGACCAAGAAATTATGCCCCTCGTTGAAACCATGAAACCAGAACCTATTTCACCATACGCACTTCAAAAGTACATAGGAGAGGAGTACTGTACACTCTTCAGTACTGTATATGGACTCGAGACAGTATCGCTTCGGTACTTTAATGTATATGGGAAGCATCAAGATCCTGAAGGACCCTATGCGCTTGTGATAGGAAAATTTCTGAAACAAAAAGATGACGGTGTACCACTCACTATTACGGGAGACGGTGAACAGACGAGAGACTTTACTGCGGTTGAAGATGTGGTGCGGGCAAATCTCTTGGCGAGCGAAAGTAAAAAAGTTGGCAAGGGTGAAGCGATTAATATAGGCGCAGGGAATAACTGTTCCATTAATAAACTAGCTGCATTCATTGGTGGAGAGGTGAAGTATATGGAAGCAAGACTTGAGCCAAAACATACGCTTGCTGATATATCAAAAGCATATGAACTTCTTGGTTGGGAACCACAAGTCGCACTAGAGGATGGTATAAGAGCATTGCTCCCTGTTGAATAATAGTAAGGGACAATATTTATTTCTACTTGGTGTTTTTTTGTGATGTTGTAAAATGGTGTTACATGAACGAAGGTATACCACAAGACGTACTAAATAATGAAAGTAACCCACTTGATGAACAAGAGTTTCGTGAAGGTGTTTTCTTAACATACGTTCATGAGCAATTACTAGATACATTTGAAGACGCATTGTGCGAAGTTCCGGATATTGATGATGATGAGGTTGAAGAATGGAAAGATGCTTTGTTGGTGCTTGATGATGTTCACTTGAGTGCGTTTCTTGCAGTGCCACACGAAATGCTCCAGAGGAGACTAAACGCATTAGTGACGAAAGGGAGGCGCGAGGGGGTCCAAAAAACAGTTATTGAAGCAGCAGATGATTTTTATAAAAGAGGGTATCGTGTAGCGTACCATTGTTCGCCATCAAATTCTGAACCAGATCCAGAAACAGATGCTTGGACAATAGATGGGCGTGAAGCAGATCATCGTGATAAAGATATAGGGATGGCGTACTATAGCTTTGATTTGAAGAACTTATACAGAAAGAAAAATCCAAAGTATCTCTATCTTATACGAGCAGATGTAAGTGAAGAAACCAGTCATAGACAAGATGGAAATCTTGACTGGGGAAGAGCACCAAAACTTGATGTTTTAACAAAAGTGGATTATCAAGACGCTATGAAAAGGGTTGAAAAGAGAGTTGAGGATTATAAAAAAGGAATTGAAAAAGAAAAAGACGACGGTACACAATGACCGTCGCCCTCAAAGTTGTCTTAATCCTGCCAAGCTTGCCACAAAAAGAATGTGAGTTCTGATTCTTTTTTTGAGTTCCCCCACATAACTACCTCATTTGGCAAAACCTCACTTTTCCTGTAGTGAGATACAGCGTTTTTTGCCATGAGTACGTCATGGAGAGTAATTTTTTCTGGTGTTTTCATCCGTGGCACGGGTTCATTTCGAGTAAGTGCCTCAAGAATCTTTTTCATTGGTACTCTCCTTCTATGTAACTTCTCACTTGAGAAGTGAAGTATTATTTTGTAGGAATAGACAGTATAAGTAGCATAAAGAACAGGTTCGTTATAATACATTATATTTACATATAAGTCAATTATTTTGTGTAGATCATAGCTACTTGTTGCATGGTTATGTGTGGTACGACCAATTTTTCTTTGACTGAAA
>QKEV01000005.1 GCA_003252295.1 bacterium | reverse complement strand
AGTAGAAAAATGAAGTGTGACATTGTTTTCAACGAGTAAAGCGAGTATGAAAACAGGAATGCCCTTGTGGTGCTCTTGTGGTACGACCAGATTTTCTTATGAGGAACGAATTAGAAAATGGAAGTGCTCTTGTGGTACACTACTGCCATGATTGTTGATGGTAAGGCAATAGCTGAAGGTATAAAGCAGCGGCTTATAGCAAAAATAGCAAACCTTGAGGAACAACTCTCTTTGGGGATTATTATTGTGAAGGAAACTCCTCAGATACGGCAGTTTGTTATGTATAAGGAGCAGTTTGGAGCAGAGATCGGGGTGAAGGTTGAGGTAACACGAATGGAGGATATTGGGGAGGATGAGGAGCTCCTACTACACCAGATACTGCATGGTGGACGCGAACATCATGGTCTCATTATGCAACTTCCGATACCGGAGCACTACAACCTCGATAATGTACTCAACCTGTACCCTATGTCGGTAGATGTTGATGTGTTGGGGAATATGGCGTATCAGCAGTTTCTTGAACGGCACTTGCCATTTTTACCACCGGTTGTTGGTGCGTTTGAGGAGATTATTAATCAGTACAAAGTGCGTCTCGGCGGAGCTAATGTTGTTGTTGCTGGGGAAGGACGACTCGTGGGTGCACCTGCTGCTACATGGATGCGACGAGTAGGAGCACGCGTGACTGTTGCAAACAAGGACACACAGGATCTTGGAGCATTGACACGAGAAGCAGATATCGTGGTCTTAGGAACAGGCAACCCAGGGCTTCTCACGCCTGACATGATCAGAGCTGGAGCAGTGGTACTTGATGCAGGCACAGGTGAAATGGCAGGTGTGCTTCAGGGTGATGCTGATCCAGGGTGTGCAGAAAAAGCATCTGTGTTTACGCCAACACCTGGTGGTATTGGACCTATAACTGTCGCAAAGGTGTTTGAGAACCTTGTAACGTTATACAATCTTACCCATAGACGGGAAGAGTTTTAGTAATTGCACTTGCGTGTAAAAGGACTATACTGCTATTTATGAATCTAACGACGTACAGAACATGGGCAGCAATACTCCTCTTAGTAGGAGTTTTTACTGTGTGGTTTGTGTATGCGTCAGAGCAGAATCCTAATGGTAAGCACTTTAAGTTTGGACTTGATCTCGTGGGAGGAAGTCATCTGACCTATGAGGCAGACACCTCTCAGCTGGATCCAAATGAGGTTAACGAATCAATGGTGGCACTCAGAGATGTAATAGAGAAACGTATTAATGTGTTTGGGGTTGCAGAACCGCTTGTGCAGGTTGAGCATGCAGGCATGTTCTCTGAGTCAGACAAGTCTGAACGTCTCATTGTGGAACTTCCAGGTGTTACAGATCTTCAAGAAGCCATAGCACTTATAGGTGCAACACCAACACTTGAGTTTAAGCTCGTTGGACTATATGCAACTTCTACAGGAACTTCAACTGAACCAACTCCTACCTACATAGACACTGGACTCACTGGTGCGTACTTGAAGAGTGCACGACTCAACTTTACCGGCACAAACAGCAGGACGAGTTTCTCAAATGAACCGCTCGTGATGGTTGATTTCAATGATGAAGGTAAAGACCTCTTTGCACAGATAACTGGTGATCATGTTGGTGAGGAGCTTGCCATCTTCCTTGATGGTGAACTCATCAGTCATCCGGTGATAAATGAAAAAATAAGCGGAGGTACAGCTGTTATTACGGGAAGCTTTACGGTGGAAGAAGCACGTGAACTTGTTCGAGACCTAAACATTGGCGCACTTCCGGTACCTATTGAGCTTGCCTCAACGCAAACAGTAGGTGCGACGCTTGGAACTGAAATACTACAGAAAGGTGTGAAAGCAGGTATTGTCGGCTTCGGTCTCGTATTGCTCTTCATGATCGCATGGTATCGACTTCCTGGTTTTATGGCTGGTGTCGCACTCATGATTTACCTAGCATCAATGCTTGCGATTTTTAAACTCATTCCTGTCACCCTTACTGCAGCGGGCATTGCAGGGTTCCTATTGTCTGTTGGTATGGCGGTTGATGCGAACGTGATCATCTTTGAGCGTCTCAAGGAAGAGCTCAAGAAGGATAAGACCTATCCTGAGGCGGTACTTGATGGTTTCAAGCGAGCATGGGCACCTATCAGAGATGGAAACATCACCAGTCTCATCAGTGCGGTGATTCTTTTCTGGCTTGGTACGAGCGTGGTGCAGGGATTTGCACTCGTGTTTGGTATCGGTATTCTCGTGAGTATGTTTACCGCTATTGTGGTAACGAGGACATTCCTCGTGGCGCTTGCTGGTTTTGCTGAGAAGGTGCCAAAGCTTCTAAATAGTGGTTTTTCAAAAGAGTAGTATGTTTTTTGTTGTAAATAGAAAAATATTATTTTGGGTAACAGGGGTCATTTGTACGCTTGCTGTTGGTGCCCTTACTGTGTGGGGGTTGCATTTTGGTATTGAGTTCACAGGAGGGACTATGATTGAGGTATCCTATGTTGGTGATTTGCCTGATAAGAGTGTACTTGAAGAGCGACTTGATCAAAACGACCTTGGACAGTACTCACTTAGAAAAACAGGAGACGATGGCTACATACTTCGCACCCGTGACATTACTGAGGATGAGTATCAGGATGTAAAAGAAGCGCTCACCGTAGGAGGTTCAGAGCTTATTGAGAAAAGGCGCGCAACTGTAGGACCCGTTATAGGGGAAGAGTTGAAAAACAAGGCACTCGTTGCTATAGCGACCGTTGCACTACTCATTGTCATGTTTGTAGCATTTGCATTTCGAAATATTCGTGAAGAAGGTGCTGCCGATGATGAGGAGCTACGAGAAGTATCTTCTTGGATGTACGGTTTTATTGCTATCCTTGTGCTCATGCATGACATACTGGTACCAATCGGTATGTTTGCGATACTTGGATACTTCTTTGGTGCCGAGGTGGATGTGCTCATTGTAATGGCGCTTCTTACTATTCTTGGTTACTCAGTGAACGACACTATCATCATCTTTGATCGTATACGTGAGAATTTGCGTGCAAACAAGGAGGATGGGGTAGAGGAGGACTTTGCAGAGCTTGTTGGTAAGTCACTCTCTCAGACGTATGCCCGCTCTATCAATACGTCATTTACAACACTTATAGTGGTTGCATCACTCCTTATTTTTGGTGGCTCAACTACAATGTATTTTGCTCTTACTCTCACTGTTGGTGTTATTGCAGGAACGTACTCATCAGTAGCACTTGCAGCACCGCTTTTGGTTGTTGCACAACACAGAAAAGACAAAAAGTTTGAGGAGAAAGAGTAGCTCTATGATTGTTGCTATTACAGGAACTCCGGGAGCAGGAAAGGGGACTATTACCGACTACCTCGTACAGGAGAAGGGCTTTGTGCATTACAGTGGAAGCGGCTTTATCACCGAGGAGGTGGTGAGGCGAGGTCTGCCGGTGGATAGGAATTCTATGAGTGAGGTAGCAAACGACCTGAGAAAAGAGCATGGTCCGAGTTACGTCATCGAACAGCTATTTGAACGGGCATCAGAGACTAGTGATATGAATGCAGTTATTGAAGCATTGAGAGCAGTGGCTGAGGCAGAGTTCATACAAGAAAAGGGTGCGGTACTTATTGCAGTAGATGCTGACCAAAAGGTGCGCTACGAGCGAATACAGGGTAGAAAGTCAGAAAAGGATAAAGTTACCTTCGAGGAGTTTCAAGCTCTGGAAGAAAAAGAGCAGCACTCAACTGACCCCAACAAGCAAAATGTTGCAGGGGTGATGGAACTCGCTGATATTCGTATAGATAACAATGGAACACTTGAAGAACTCAGGGAGCGTCTAGAGAAGCTCTTTAGTAACATATAGTTGTCACAACTTACCAATGAACATACCATAGTATGTTCATTGAAGAGTAAAAACCCAAAGTAGTGTATGCTACCTGGGGTACTGTTTGAGAAATAGTAAAAGGTGTCTTACAAGATGAGTGTTCCTACAAACTTCTCACCCTTAAGGTACTTTTCCATTTGCTTGAGTTTGGTGCCGTTGATGACTGCTACTTCCATCTTGAGCTTCTCTGCATCACGAGCAGCGATAGGGTCAAACGGGGAAGAGAGTCCCGGGTCCCACTCTTCCGGAAGGAGTGCTCTAAAATCTGACCAGTTGATGTCTTTTATTTTCTTGGCGTCTTTATACTTCTTTGGATCCTTGTCGAACACGTTGTCTATGTTTGAGAGATTAATGAGCTTTTTTGCTCCTATTTTCTTGGCAATACGTACTGCTACGTAGTCGGTGCTCCAACCTGGTTTCCATCCTGCAGCAATATGGACAGGGTGTTCTTTTGAGAGTTTTTTGTTTGGACTCTTGAGGAGTGTGGGGTAGGCAATGTCGTGAAAGATAGAGCGGAGCAGGTGTCCGTTCAAACGGGTAGCGTGTATGCCGAGCCAATCGAGGTCTTCATTCTGTAAGGTTACCACTTTACGAGCTGCGTCTTGATAGCGGCGGCACGTCTTTCCTCCTCCAGCAATAATAATAAAATGTTTACCCGTCTCAATTTGAGAGCGGATGAATGTGTTCAATTTTTTAAGAAAAGTAGTGTTTATAGTGTCTGGGACAATGAGTGAACCACCCACTGAGACGACAATGGTTTCTTGTTGCATCATGACTACTATACCACCCTAAGAAGGTTTGGTGACTGTGTATAGCACCTTCTGGATTGCTTTTCTAGGGAAGTAAATAGTTGACATAATTTATAAATAGTTGTATTCTCCAGGTAGAGCTGTGCTCAAGCACAGTCTTTTTTTTTGTCACATAGGGTGACAAATACGTGTTCTTTACTTTTTAAGGAGCGAAAGAAATGAAAAACAAGAAAGAAGCAGTGGTTGCAATTCTCGTTGGCATTTTCTTTTTCCTGACAGTCAATAGCGTCAGTGCAACGAGTTTTGAGGTGGTGGGAGTAAACGACTCCTACAACACGGCTGATGTCGTGTTTGAATACCTTTATGATGCTGTGAACGACGTTGGTGTCGTGAATGTGAGCATTACTAACACCGCTTTGTATGATGCTGTGATTACCGGTTTCGCTTTCAATACACCTGAGGAAATCGATGCTCTCCTGGGCTTTTCCGGCCCTGAAGGTATGGAAGCCATTCTGGCATTTAATGATATTAAAACCCCAGAGCAGTATGGTCTCTTCGATGCCGCGTTCATATCAGGAAGCAACCTTGCTGGTGGAGATCCTCAAGAGGGGGTCCCTGTCGGTGAGACGTTTGATTTCTCGATTTACTTTGGAGGTACTGACCTTGCTGGTCTCACGGCAGACAGCTTTTTGCTCGAGCTTTCGTACGTGACAAAGCTGAGCCAAGAAGCCGTATCGTTCCTTGCCCGATTCCAGCAGACGGGACCGTGTGGGGAAGGGTCAGATGTTGCTGTTCCTGGTGGCGGTGCTCCCGTTCCTGAGCCGGCAACCATGCTGATGCTTGGTTTGGGTGGTGCTGGCCTTATTGGGGTACGGCGGAGGAAAAAGATGTAATATTCTTTACCTTAGCAACAAGATAAACATGGTGGGTAACTTTCGTTACCCGCCATTTTCTATATATAACATATATTGACACAAGTCATATATACGTGTTATAATATAAAGAGGATAAGGAATGAAGTTTTGGTTAACTTAAACATCTTTTGAGAGGGTAAAATGAAGATACTCGTCAGTTTGTTTTTCGTTGTCATTTTTTCGGTAACATCAGTTTTTGCTGGTGAGAGTGGGTGTGTTGTAAAAACTGATTCAGACAAGTATTGTCTGAAGACACTTGATATTCTTGCGACTGTTAAAATCTCCATTAGACTTGGTTCTCACTTTGAAAAGCAGGTGAGAGAGGAGATTATTGGCAAGTATGTTGAACTTATCAGCAAAACTCTCTCTAAGGAGAGGGACGTTGACGTGAGTAGCGATGAAGGGTTTGAGTATCTCGTGGAATTCTGGAAACAGTTTGCACGATGTAATAACCTAAACATTGAAGATGACAAAAAACTACTATCAGGATTCGTCATCCTGAAAAGGATGGCGATAGAGAGAGGGCTAATCGAAAAAACTCCTCTATTAAATCCTACAAGTAAGGTGGTACCTAAGTCGGTAGATATAGTCAATGAAGCCTACTAGGAGAGAGTTATGTTTTTTAAAACGGGTAGCGTAAGCTGCCCGTTTTGTTGTTTTTAGCACTTCTTTATGTATAGTAGAGCCAGGTCGTTGTTTGAGAAAAAAGTAAGAAAGAATACTAACACGGAGGAGCTGTGATGGGTAAATTTTCAGACAAATGGAAACAAGATGGAAAGGAAGGTGGATCGTATTGGAAGCATGACGGTAATCCAAACCGTCCGCATGCGCTTTTAACGAGTGGTAAACACAGTGATGGTTTCTTTAACGGCAGTCATGTCATTAAATATCCATCAAAGGTTGAGCAAGGTACTAATGATCTGCTCCATGGACAGGGTTTTCCTCTTGATCTTACGTGGGTTATTGGGTCTGCAAATGGCGCGACGACCATACCCCATGAGATGGCAAAAAGACTTGGTCTTAAGAGTGGTTTTACCGAAAAAGTACTTCGTCCTGTGACGCTGCCGCTTGCTGTAAAGACGTTGTGGAAATGCCTTTGGATGACACTCCAAGGTAAGTCATACCATTTTGAAGGATCACATGACATGGCACTCAAGCGTTTTGAGCTTACGAGTGACGATTATGCCATTGTTGTTGAGGATGTTATCACAACTGGTGGTACGACACTAAAGACTATTGCTGCCATTGAAGCAACAGGTGCACGGGTGTACCCAAAGATATTTACCTGGATGAACCGCTCTGGCATGACACATCTCAATGGGTGCGAAATAGTATCCCTTATTGATGAAGCAATGCCAATTTGGGAGTCACTTGATTGTCCACATTGCAATGCTGGTTCGAAAGCAGTACGACCCAAAGGAAACTGGGATAAACTGAATGCGGAATACTTATAAGGAGGGAGTGATGAAATTAGAAGAACGATTGATAGTCGCGGTTGATATTGATCCACGTATGTGTGGTGGTATGAGTGGAGCAAAGGAAAAGGTTTTGAATTTTCTTATAGAAGCTCAAGGTGCAGGTGTTCCCGTGAAGTTCAACTCGTATCTCCGTGCTTATGGGTATGACCTTATCAGCATTGTTCATGATTACGGGTTGAAGATATTTGCCGACCTGAAACTAGTGGATATACCTAAAACTCTTGAACTCGATGGTGTGTATCTGCAAGAGTACAAGCCAGACATGGTTACGGTCATGTGTAGTGCTGGAATTACTGGTATGCATGTACTCCAAAAGGAGTTGCCTGACACTAAGGTTTTAGGTGTGACAGTATTGACCAGTTTGGATGAAGAAGAGTGTCAGGCAATATTTTCTTGTTCAACCAAAGCAGGAGTGCTGCGTTTTGCACGTATGGCACAATTGGCATCCTTGGGTGACTTGATACTTTCATCAAAAGAAGTTGAAGTACTCAAGTCTCGAATTGAATTAAAACTTTCGTTCAATACTCCCGCTATTCGTCCAGAATGGTCTCTTGTTGAAGGCGACGATCAGTCTCGAATAATGACACCGTACAAAGCAATTCTTTCTGGTGCAGACAGGATTGTTGTTGGTCGTCCCATCATGCAGGCACCCGATCCAATGTACGCTATTAAACGCACCCTCAAGGAAATCGAACAAGCTCTTAAGGACAGAAAGTAGCATCTTTTATAACCCCCACATGACGTGTTGTTGTGTGGGGGTTTTATTTAACAGCCAAACCCTTGACTCTCGATGAGATATAAGTATACTTGTTGTCACTGTCCAAAGGGGATGGTTGTAAGTACATTTACAACTGAATAGAGACGAGAACCTAAATACATTACATATGTAGTGTATCTAGTACCTAAAAACAAAGGAGATATTTTCTCTTTTGTTTCATCTTGTGTTTCTTTTAGAAACACAGCTCAATTATAAGAATGCATTAGCATTCAAGTGAATCCTATCTATTGTTAGAGTTTGATCCTAGCTCAGGGTGAACGCTGGCGGCGTGGATAAGGCATGCAAGTCGAATGGGTTTAGACCCATGGCAGACGAGGTAGTAACACGTAGGTACGTACCCCAAAGTCAGGCATAATCGGTC
>QKEV01000008.1 GCA_003252295.1 bacterium | reverse complement strand
GTGTCGTTGCTTTTGTGTTCTTGAAATACATTACACCACAGAGATTTGTACGTTTCTAGGGTGTATTTGGTGGTGTGTGATCGTGTGGAGTACGTGTTCCACCCTGCCTTGTTCTCTCATAGATATGTAATTAATTATATACCTAATTATATACCTATCTATTTACTGACTACTGCTTATGTTTGCAAAGATCTTAACTTCATTGTTGGCAACCAGTATCACTGATTCCTTAAACTTGTATTCGACTTTTGCACCATCCTTCTGAATAACATTGATGGCATGATCTTGCACCAACGTAATAAAGTTTGAATGCATGGGGAGTATATCAAACACACCATTTGAATTCTCAGATGAAACTGATTGCACCTCCCCCTCCCATATCACCTTTGAAGCAGCGCTTACACGCAAATGTAGTATTGCTTCCGGATCAATGGTTTTCTCCTCCATAGTATTAGATCTTCTTTAACGTATCGATGTTACCAATATATAACAGAGATGCTGCTGGTATATCATCCACCTTACCATCAAGGATACGACGAATATCTTTTATTGTATCGCTTCGTTTCACAAATGCACCTGAGCGTCCTGTTTGTACCTCTGCTGTATAGAATGGTTGTGTAAGATAGTTAAGGATCTTTTGTGCTCGATCAAACGTTACCCTATTTTCTGCTGAAAGCTCATCCTGACCCACAATAGCAACAATACGCTGCAGACGTTCATGTTGGTGCAGTATCTCTGTTGCCTCAGTAACTGTTTTATAGTGCTCGGTCCCAATAATTGCTTCATCAAGGAGGGTACTTCTTGAACGTGTGTAGTCAACTGCTGGTAATCTACCTTGCTGCGCGATCACCCTACTTAAGATCACAATAGAATCAACATGAGGAACAGTTACAGCTATACTTGGATCTGAAAGCTCATCTGCAGGCAAGTACATGGTCTGTACCGATGTCACAGAGTTATCATCCGTACTCTTTAACCTACTTTCAAAGCTTGCTATTTCAGACTGCAAGGTTGACTGGTAACCAAACTCTGAAGGTATCTCTCCTGCCAGGATCGAGAGCTCACTACCTGCCTGCAAGAAACGGAAAACATTATCAACAAAGAAAAGCACATCCTGTTTCTCCTCATCTCGAAAGTACTCAGCCAACGCTGTTGCGCTCCATGCTGTCCTAAAACGAACCGCTGCATTTTTGTGAATATTACCAAGCAACATACTTACCTTATCAAGCAACTTGTTATCATCTAACCACTTCCATAACTCATGCCCTTCTCGTGTTCTCTCTCCTATACCTGCAAAAATAGAAACTCCGTTATGATTTGATATCATACCTCGAAGTATCTCAGACATGAGTACCGTCTTGCCTACACCAGCACCACCAACAAGCAGGATTTTTCCTCCTTCTTGCATTGGTGCAAAAAAATCAATAGCTTTAATACCAGTCTCAACAAGATTACGTTTCTTCGTCTCTTCAAACGATGCCCGTCCTGTTTTACTATGGATTGAACGCCAAGATTTTGCCTGAATAGGACCTTTACCATCCTCGGGATTGCCAAAAAGATCCATTGCTCTTCCGAGTACACCTTCACCTATAGGAATGGTAATCTCTTGACCTGAAGAAAGTATCCTGTCTCCTCTCGCCAAGGTTGTACTGCTTGCAAGCAGTAGGCAACGCAGAACTCTGTCATTCTCGTAGGCGTAAGCTTCAAGTTTTATTGATGGATTGTCTTCTGCAAACAGGAGTTCCCGAAGAGGCGGACGATACGGTGTATCGCATACCACTGTTACCACTTGACCACGAAGGTCACGTATTCGACCTACTGGCCTATGAGTTGTGTTTGTCTGTTGTGCCATTGTATAAATCCTACTACTGTCTCAAGCATTCTTCTACTTGAGAACGATGTGCGCACTCGACGTAATGTACGCATTTCACTTTTAATAAGTTCACTAGCATTATCATCTGCTGTATCCATTTTTACTAAACGTGCAGCAACACGTGATATCTGCGTCTCAAGAAACAACCTCTCAAGCAGTGTAGAACGGACCTGACTATTGAAAAACACAACCATTTCAGACAGGTCTGGTTCAAAAAGGTAGTCAGGAAGATCTTTAAACTCCTCTTTTTCCATAACATGCTTTGATGGGCGATAGGTAATATCAACCATCTGTACATCTTGCTGAAACACACTCGTAAAACCAGGGTAAAATACGTATACACTTTGAAATGAATCTACTCTTTTTATCAAGTCATCAAATTCATTCTGATTGGGACTATCCTCTGCAAAAGATAGGAAGTCAACCTTTTGCCTCATTTGCCTTCTTGCATTCCATATCATTTTCCCTGTATCACCAATTATTAAACACTTACTTTTCTTGTCAGTGCGTTCTATAAATTTATTCATGACATCATGGTTGAGCGAACCATAAAAATGTCTGTTTGTAGTATAGGCAACATACAGTTCACCCTCTCCTCCAGCAATACCAGTACCTCCACTCTCTTCATTTGCGATACGCCAAACAAGTTGAAACAAGTCTCGTAGCTCCGAATAAAACAAGTCATTGCGTTCATACTTTTCTCGTAAACCTTTAAGCTCAATGGCACTGATATCTCGAAGCGCACCTGTAATGTAACGTGCTGCTTCAATATCATCTATTCTTTGCTTTTGTTCATTTATTCTCGACATAGTTTCGCTATTTCTGGAACCTTTTTTTCAAGTACTGCCAAAAAGGTGTCTAAACTCTCCTCTTTTTGAACACTCTTTCGAAGCGATGCTAGTTCCTTACCTTCCTGTATTGCCTGTTTTAACACTGTATAGTTCTTCTTAAAATAAGGTGCTTCTTTTCCTGTTGAAAAACTTGTGAACACTAAAGAAAGCAATATCACCTGTGTTACAACATCAATATTCTCGTTCTCGTTCTGGTTGAGCAGTGAACGCATAATGGTACCCATTGAAATAACACTCTGTGTACTTTCTGAGACCTGTGTACCAAATTGAGTGTAGTGCTCTTGCTCCTTCATGTCAGCAAGAAGTGATCCTATAGCAGTAGAGAGCTGTTTTTGAACCACCGACTGTGTATGTTTTCCAACACGAGTAACTGACTCTTCCTCCAAAACCGGTGGGAAAATACCTCGCGCAAAACGTTCCGCAGAAAAAGCCAAGTGACCATCAGTAGTACCCATAATATTTGTCATAATGAGATCAGTAGTACTTTCTATATCTGTTTGAATGATCGGAAGTAAGGTGATTGAACCTTTTCCTGAGAAGTTACCTGCACGTTCTATAAGATGTGCCTGTCGATAGAAAATGTCTCCAGGATATGATTCACGTCCTGGTAAATGTCCTTCCAAAAGGGCTGTTTCCCGAAGGTTCTTTGCATGTGTATAGAGGTCATCAAAAACCAGTAAAACATCCCTCCCTTCTTCGCAAAAATACTCTGCAATATATAAAGCTACAGATGGTGCTATGGTTGAAAGCGGTACAGGGTCTTCAGATGACGATGCAACAACAATGGTATAGTCTTTTGCTTCACTTTGTAGCAACTCAGCAGCCAATCGACGTACGTAGGTTTCTGGTTTACCAATAGTGGTATAGATACAGACCATATTAGCACCAACTTGGTTCTGTATCACATTCTTGCAGAACGTCTCTGTACCACTTCGTACTGAACCCATAAGTAACTGTCTTTGACCTTTCCCCATAGGAAGCACCGTGTCAATTACTGAAAAACCTGTAATAAGCTGTTCAGTAATGGCTTCTCTACCTGCAAGATCACCAGCTCCAGACTCAAGTACAAGAGGATAATTCTTTGGAGGAAAACTCCCTTTGTTGTCAATTGGATCACCAAGTGCATTAACAACTCGACCAAAAAGATGCTGTCCAATCGAAAGCTGGTTACCTTGAGGATGCATCTCAAATTGTTGTCCTGGACGAACCTCAAACGTATCGAGAAGCATTGCTTCCACAGCGTCATGCGAAAGTGCAGTAACAAGTGCCCGTTTTCCCTCTTCGTTTACAATAATATCGTGAACCTTTGCAGACGGAAGCCCCTCAATAGAAACTAGGTAGTGCTTATTTGCTCGAACAAGACCAACTTCTTTTTTTAAATCTCTACTGGACATGGGTATACTTGTTAAAAACCTTATCAATTTCTTCCCTCTCTTTTTCTATATAGTATCGGAGCGAATAATTATGATACTCATCGTTCCATATGAAGGCACATCCACCTGTTGTTCTCGGATCTATACGTAGCGATAAAAGAATATTTGGTTGCACATTCTCACGAAACCACTTTCCTAATTGTTCAACTTGCATAATATTAAATCGAACTGGTACGTACAAAGTAATCGCAGGTACCCCTGCCACTTCCTCCTGAACGGTATCAAGTGTCTCATAGACAACCAATGGTTGAATTTTTTGTTTCTCAAATGTACTCACCCATATCTCCAGTAAACGTAATGTCCTATCGTCACACTTCCCTTCAAGCACCTCACGAACCGTAGCACTTGTTGCTTCCGTAAAAAGCACCACATCGTAGTACTTACGCAATAAACCAAGACGCTCTATAAGATCGTCTGTTGTGTATGTAGCTTCAATCATTGTGCTTATTATTTTTACTAACATACAACAAAAGGGTTAAACAAATACGCCTCGCTGTTTCGCTTCCTCGAGTGAACGATACACAAGATCTGCCTGATCTTGGAGTGAAAGTTGCTTCTGAAGCGCTATCTGGGCAGTTTCTTCAATAAGCACAAGGATGCGCTCGTTAATAAGGCGCATACGAGCTTCACGGTACGTTTCGAGCTCTTTTGAGATTGTCTTGAACTCTTTTTCTAGGTTTACCTGCAGCACCTTATCAAGTCCCTTAGCAACATCTACAACTGATTTTGCTGTTTTTTCTCCAATTTTCCTCATCTCTTCACGCACAATTTCTGCATTCTTGCCTGATTCATTTTCTGCCGCTTCTTCAAGTGCAAGCGCAAGGTGACGAATACCTTCTTCTACATTCTCGATTTCATATGCTAATCGTTCAAAAAGTGTACTCGATTGTCCGGTAAATGAATCCATACTGTGCTTTGCCTCATCAGCATTGAGCGAAACTCTCTCTTCAATGGCTTGCAATGCTTCAACAAAATGACCTGTTGCACGCATGTGTTCCTTTTCAACACCGTAAGAAAGCTCTTTAATAGTCTTCTCAAGTTGGTAACGATATGCATCAAGAAACCGATCAACTGCTTGATGGTCCTCATTAAGTGCCTTAAGACGCTCTTTCTCTACAGATGCACGCACATTTCTTGCTTCAACAGCCGCTTCAGCAACGATGGTGTGGGCTCGTTCTTCAGCATCAAGAATTATTTTTTCCGCCTTATCAGGTGTAAGTGTTGGTTGCCGCCGTCGAATTAATACTATAACCACTATTAATAGTCCGACCACGATTAATGTTAAAAGAAAAATGAGTGCCGCTGACATCATAGACACATTAACTTCTGGTGAAGCAACTTGGGCTAACATACCTGTATCAATATTTTGTGTAATAGTAGACATTATGGAAATAGAATAATAGCAATAGCAATACCAAGACCTGTTCCTGAAACAAGTACAATAAGAAGGACGTTCCAAATCAGAATAGAACGAATCTGTGAACGAGCAAGTGGATTTCTACCCACAGAGACAACACTCTGTTTGAACGCATCCCCAAACCTGCCGATTGCAACGATCATGGCTGTGATTGCAACTGCAGCTGCAAGCAGGTAACGAAAAACCTTAAATGCACCAATAGCATTAGGATCACTAGTTGCAGCAGTACCATTCGTAACACTATCACGTATCTCATTGATGATTGTTTCATACTCTTTACCTGAAGATACAAACGCAACCCCTGTTTTTGTAAGATAAGGTCCAATACGTAACGCAACCGGCACTGTTCCAAAAAGTACCTCTTCACCTTCATAATCAATACTTTCCCCATTAAAAAACATATCATCAAGCGCAAAACCAAGAATGTAAGGTGCATCTTTACGAGCAACTTTTTGTCCAATCCCAGGGATAGGTGACGTCGTAATAATATCTCCTGGGTGTATCTCGCCACCAAGCGTTGATACATTTACCAAAACCTCACCATAGCGGACAACCGGTCGAGCATTTTCGCTCAGAGATACCTCAGATTCCATATAGAGTACTGGGTCATCTACAATAACACCGAACATCGACTCATCAGCAAATGAACCACTCGCATGGTACTCGTCGTCGGTACTACTGTAAGAAACAATATCATGATCATTTACATCACCAGAAAGTATGATGGGTGATGCAACGGTCGTAAAGTCGTATGTTTCTGAAGCTGCTTCTAGAGGCGTGTCTTGGTAAAAGAAAGAAATAGTACCAAAAAACAAAGTACAGAAAAAAAACACAAAACAACGCGCTTTTGGTGCTAATCGCATACGTTTAGTATACCAACAAGTCGTACACTTGTTGGTTAAGATTGATTAAGAGATGTGTATAGTTAAATACACCTCACGTTAGTATTAGGCAGTAATAATTATGTACACCACTACAGCAACAGTAAAAAGTATGATTGCACCTACAACTGGTACAGCCTTCGAAAGTTCACCTTTCTCTACCGGCTCATTTTCCTCATAATCATAAGTGTTTTCATTATCATAGTATGAATTTCTATGAGCATGGACTGATGCACGCCTCTTAGACAGCTCTTTTTCAAATTCCAACCTTTCACGTGTTGGCACAGTAGATCCATGAGAAGAAGTCGCTCTTTTATTAGGAATAACAACACCGTCAACAGAAATATGTTCATTTGAAACATTTCTCCTCACTGGAGCACGAGTAGTATCTTGTGGGTGAACTGCAGTTCTCTTTGTGTTTTCTATACGAGATACCGCAGAACTACGGGAAAAAATTGGTTTTCTAACTGCAACAGAACGAAATGCTTCTGGATCATATGGTTCCGTTTGTCCTCTGATTCCAGTACTGTTTGCTGGGATCTTTTCATATCGTATGTCTGACTGAATAAGTATATCTTTATCCCTCAGTTTATGTTTAGATACCTGAGGAAAAAGGTCTTTCCTTTCATCTCTATCTTGATCTATCGCATACGGCTTAACCTTGTCATGGTAGACTTTTTTACTTTGAACTCTTTGTTGCCATATATTTATCGCTTGATCACCAGTATCATCTTTTGGCACAACAAAGCGATGATTCATTTCTATTTTATGTTCATGTCCTTCTGCAGTTTCTCCTTTATATGCATGTTCTGGTTTTTGCGATGTATCTATAGAAAAAGCAACTTCTTCAACATCATTATCCTCTACATCATTACTCTCTGCGTCTACTTTTTTTGGTTTTGTAAGCGTATAGTGTACAGAAAGCTTATGTCTGTTTATTGAAGCCTCACGTATGTACCAATTCCGACCAACGCGCTTGGCATCAATTTTCCCAGCTCTAGCAAGCTGACCTACGTAATCCTTCGAATACCCAACAAGCTCTGCTGCACGTCCAGAAGAAATATACTCTTCTCCGTCAATGAGAATTTTTCTATCAGCCATATACACTAGTATACGTGTACAACAGCAACAATGTCTGTACTTTAATGTGGATAAAATCAGCAGTTTCTCGTCTCGCTAAGAGTTTTTTACCCCTTTTACAATAAGCTCTTTTAAAACAGATGGATTGGCTGCACCTTTAGTTGCCCTCATACCTTGCCCAATTAGAAATTGAAGTGCACTCTCCTTACCTGATTTATACTCATCTACAACTGAAGTATGTTCAGTAAGAATATTCTTAATGACAACCTCAAGTTCTTTTGTGTCTGATATTTGTAAAACTTCTAACCTTTCTGCAAGTTTCTTAGGATCACCACCATCACGCACCCACACAGCTAAAATATCTTTAGCACCACGTGAACTTACTACACCCTCATGCACCATGGTGATCAGTTGCATAAACTCCTTTGCGTCCATATCAGAAACTTGTTTACCATCATAACTACTCTTACTCATTAAACCTAATACATCTGAGGTAAGATAATTGACTGCAAGTGTGAGTACTTGAGTATCCGTGATATCACGTTTTATAAGCTCAAAAAATCCATTGAGTTTTACATCGCCAATAAGTGTTTCTACTGCCTGCTCGTGCACACCTAACTCCACATATTGCTCTCTTAACTCCCAAGGAAGTACAGGTAAAGAAGCTTGTAAGTTTTCTTTAGTAAACTCTTTTAGTTTATCCAAAAACATCTTAGGTAGATCAGGGTCTGGATAGTACCTGTAATCGTGTGACTCTTCCTTCAGTCGCTGCGAAAATGTTTTTTGTGAATCCTCATTCCAGCCACGAGTTTCCTGTATCACTTTTTCTCCGTGCTCTAATAGCTTTTTGTGACGCTGTATCTCGTGTTCTATTGCCTGTTCAACCGCTTTAAAGGAGTTCAGATTTTTCACTTCAACCTTTGTCCCTAATGGTCCACCTTCCTGTGCAACTGAAATATTCGCCTCAATACGCATCTCACCTTTTTCAAGATTTGCCTCACCTGCACCAAGGTATTGCAAAAGTAAACGTAACTCTTTTGCAAAACGCACTGCTGTTTGTGCATCATGTATCACCGGTTCAGTAACAAGCTCCATAAGAGGAACACCTGCCCTGTTGTAGTCAATTTTACTCTCGTCGTTACCATGAGTTGAACGAGCCGTATCCTCTTCAAGATGAATACGAGTGAGTTCAACACCTGCCAACATGCCACCACTCACCAACGGGAATTTATACTGACTGATCTGATAGTTTTTTGGTATATCCGGGTAAAAGTAATTCTTTCTATCAAACTCAGTAAACGTTGCTAGTGTTCCGTTCACGGCAACACCAACACGTAACACCTGCTTAACAGCCTCAGTATTGATCACAGGTAACGTACCAGGATGAGCCATGCAAACAGGGCATATGAGATCATTAGGTGTTTCGTGGTCAGGGTCATTGACGCATCCACAAAACATCTTACTTTTTGTTTTTAGCTCAGCGTGAATTTCGAGGCCAATTGTTGGTACGTATGTTGTAGTCATGTATAAAAAAGTTAATCAATCGTTACTACGATAGCCCATAGTAGCTCCATATGCAATAGAACCATTGAAATAACAAAAAGCAGAAAATTTACTTACCCAGAACAGCCGTCAATTTGTCAGCAAACTCCTTAATGATAGTGTCGTCAAGAATAGTCACTGCACCTAGTATTTCAGAATCTGTAATACCTTGTATTTCAGTAATTATTTTTTCTAGGTGAGCATCATCTATGACATCACGTTTTGTTAAAAGGATGTACTCTTTTTTTGACGCAATATCAGGATATGCTTGAAGTTCATTTCTCACAGTCTTGTAATCGTCGAGATATGTGTCGCTCTCAAGCGAGATACAGTGCAATATAACGTTTGTACGAGTTATATGTCGCAAAAACTTGTGTCCCAATCCCCTACCTTCAGAAGCTCCTTCAATAAGACCAGGTATATCAGCAAGTACATACTTGTAGTACATGCCTAAATTTGGATCTAAGGTGGTGAAAGGATAATCACCAACTTTTGCACCCGCATTAGTCAGCGCATTGAGTAAACTTGTCTTCCCTGCATTAGGCAAACCAACTAATCCAACATCTGCAACCAGTTTCAACTCAACATGGAATGTACCATCCTCTCCCTCTTTCCCTTTCGTTGCCTGCATTGGCTGCTGATTAGTGGAACTTTTAAAATGCTCGTTCCCTAGGCCACCTGCACCACCTTTCAGTAAGAGGATTTTTTCACCATCCACGAGTACTTCAACAATTTCACCTGTCAGAGTATTTGTAACACAAGAACCGATAGGTAACATCATGGTGTAGTCTACACCGTCAGCACCATGCATTGAGTTTTTACCACCTGCGCCACCATTCTCTGCTTCGTACTTATCTTTTCTTGTAAGGTGCCTGAGTGCTGTAACATCACGCACACCTTCTATGTAGAAGTTGCCTCCACGTCCGCCGTCACCACCACAAGGACCTCCCTTTGGCATAAACTTTTCTCTTCGCCATCGAACAACGCCGTCGCCTCCACGTCCAGCACGAGCATAAAACTGTACTTCATCAACGAATGCCATATTACTGTAATTTTTGTATTCCCCAACTCACCAGTGAAACTATGAGGGCTCCAAGTAGTGCTGGAATAAATCCAGTAACGTAAAACCCCTTTACTATTGTTCCAACAAAATAGAATAGGATTCCATTGAGTATAAAAATAAACAATCCAAGGGTCACGATGGTAATTGGTAGGGTAAGTGCTATGAGTATTGGTCGAACAAGTACATTGAGCAAGCCAAGCACGATTGCGACAACAGTTGCTGCATAGAGTCCATCAATACTCACTCCATTCACAAGCTCTGCTGCGAGAAATACTCCAAGCACCACTGCTAAAAATTGTATAACTATCTTTTTCATAAACAGTACATGTATAGTACACAAAAAAAGCACTGTTGCCAGTGCCCCCTCCCCATAGACAGTATTTCTGCTATTTTTTGTCCAATGCTTCTAGTTTTTCAATAAACGCCAAAAAGGTAACTACATACTGTGCATGGCTCCAAACAAGAGGCATAACAGATACTGGTGCACCTGTTTTTGCATCGAGCTGCTCAGAAAGCATACCGCCAGCGTTTGTCTGTTGATGTGTCCACTCTAAGTGTGCGAGGGCACTGAGGAGTTCGTTACGATTTTTTGCACATGCTATCTCGTACTCAGCAAGCCACAGTGTCGTGATGATCCATGGATTCCCTGGGACATTCTTACTTGTTAAAAAGTAATTGTCTCCCTCGTAGCGGGCTACCCCACCACGACCGACATGTACCGTGAGACGATCTTTAATGTACTCGTACACACGACGTAGTTTTGCATCATCCTTATCTAGAACACCAAAATGGAACAGTCCATAGAAACTAGATGCATCGGCAGTGTAATCTGGTTCTGGAGAAATATGTGTGTAATGAAGTGACTTCATAACACGACCGTCGTCATGAAGAAGTTTTGTCACGATACCGTCTCGCACCTCGGCAGCAGCACTCTCCCACCTCTTACGAGCAACTTCTTTACCAAGAACCTGAGCAAACTCTGCAGCGGCAAGGAGACCGGCGTAAACACTTGAAGAGGTATAGGTAAAGGTACCAAACTGCTCTTCCCAGAGATCATGACTTGGGAGAGGTAAGCCAGTTTTCTTATCTCGGTACTTGCATAGAAAATTTGCAACACGTTTGATGTATGAATTGTACAGCTGCTCAATGAGTTCGATGTCATGTGAAGCGTGGTAGTACTCCTGTAATGTGACAAGGGTAATAGCAGTCTCATCCTCTTGTATCGGTGGCTGTGCTCTTCCATCACGCACCCACGGATGCCATGAACTACCAAGGGACTTATCTGGGCGATATTTATGCAAAAGGTATCCGTCGTCGGTAAGGAGGTCATTGCAAAACTCTATAAAATGTACTGCCGATGAGAGGTGTCCTGCCTTTATAGCAGCTGAAACTATGTATGAAGCATCTCGTGGCCAACAGTAACTGTATGTATCTCGCCCATTCTGCAAAATAGATGAATCACCTGAAGCAATAATGGCTCCTCTATCATCGGTGTGCGCTTTCATAACAAGTAGAGACTTGTTATATAAATCAAAAAACTTTTTATCTACCTTTTTATAATTTTTAAAATCATCTCGATCAAGCCATGCATGCCAGTAGTCCCGAGTAGTTTTCCTTAAATGCTCTGGTCCCCTGTTGAGGATATCTCTATGGTACTTTTCAACATGTCGATAGGTCTCCCCAGCAGCAACCCAGTAGGATACTGTTCGTTCACTTTTTGCTGGTATAAAAAGTGATAACCCAATAACTGAGTCAACACTGCCGTGTTCTATACCACTCTTTGAGAGCACACCATCTTCGGCATCCCTCCATGTTCCCTCTTTCCCCTCAATACCCAAAAGACCTACGGAGTAATCATCAAAAAACGCATCATTACTCTTTGCAGAAATAAGAAACACTCTCCTCCCCTTGTAGTGAACAATCGCATGCAACTCTGGTGAGTAGTATCCCGTATCACCATGACGTGATTCACTTATATGGAACTGTTGATTAAAAAAAAGTTTTACTGCGCGATCATTCGAGCTGTTGTTGCGTACCTCAACGTGTCGAACAAATATATTATGCTCATTGTATACAATGTCAGAAAAATGCAGCTCTAAACCAAGTACGTCACTTTTTGCAGTTACATTTGCAACGAACGTACCTTCCTCATACTGTACAGAAATAGAAAAAGCGCCATCTGATAACCAGTACATAGCGCCATCCACATGCACTCCTATTTTGTGCATGAGCTTTTCACCTACATGGTTCTCCTGACCAATATAGGGAAAATGAAAATCACGAACTTGTCCCCACTCATCATAACAGACGAGCATGTTCCCGTTTCCTAATACGAGTGAGCGTGTCATATACGTATTACAAAGTTCAAGTTAGCTTCTATTTTGAAGCACAATTGCATTTACTTGTAAGTACTTTAACGGCCCCACCTTTTGTTTTTGCTTTTCTGAGATTAGCAGCACATCCTGCATCTTTCAATGAAAACTGAACCCAGTTAGCAAAATCATTACCGTCACCACGAGTGGTGTGGTGCTTATACTGCTCATCAGACATCACCTTGAATGCTCTAAGGAGGTCATCTAGGGTATGCAGTATTGGACCATTGTGTACCCAGAAAGCTTCTGATGCTTCGCATGTAGCAGAACAAACATTGCATGCAACCTTCTTCTTTGGTGCAGCTTTTTTTGTTGCCTTCTTTGGAGCGGCTTTCTTAGCAACTTTTTTTGCTACCTTTTTGACAACTTTCTTAGGTGCCTTTTTTGCAGCTACTTTCTTTGTTACTTTTTTTGCTGGCATAATTATGATTTTATTGCTTCTAATACTCCACGTGTTTTTTGCGAAATCGCCTCCCATACCGTCCGCTTAGTAGATCTCGGTGCAGCATGGGTTCGCAAACGCAGATCATTTAGTACATTCATGTAGGCAATAAATGCCTCGTACGGTGACTCATATGGACTGAAATACTTATGCACGTCACCATCGTTAAACCACTTTGTACACATATAGTAGAAGTGATCTGAAGTAGAGAGTCGTCGCCAATCGCGCAACACACTCTCATCATCTGAACGCTTCACGTCATTCTCGAGCTCAAAGAAAGCTCTCAAAGCATCATGCTGAATAGGGTTTGAAAGCCAAGCTGAGAGATCTCGTTCCATATCTGCCCACGATACGTAGTGTGGTGCATCTATCTCACCAACACTCTTGTACTTAGAGAAAGCTTCCGTAGGGGTCACAAAACCGTTATCTGGGTGCTTCATAACCTCATGAGGTAATGCTCGAAGGAAGTGGAAAATACCAGTATCCTCCCACTGATGCTCACCAAAGGTCTCGTAATCCATGAAGAGGTTGATAACATTTCCATCACCATTGTGTGCATTTACCCAATGCGAAAACTTGTCAGTTGTAAGAGGCCATTCTTCCCAATCTTTGTTTGAAAACCGAAATGCTATATCATCAGAAAGCTTGTAGTGCTTCAAAAGAAGCTTGAGTGTTGGGTTATCTTTTGCATGATAGACAAAAGTTGGCTTCCTCCATCCAAGGAGATGGTCAGCACCTTCAGCGAGCATACCGATGTATCCCATATCAGCCACAAGCTCGGCTATATCATTCCTATATATGAGTTCTGTGTTTCTAAACACGTATGGCTTAACACCAAAAAGCTTACGTACCTTGTCAGCATGCATACGTACCTGCTCCTTGAACTCCCTCGGTGACTGTAAAAATGTCAAAGAGTGATAGTATGTCTCCGACAGTATTTCAACACGTCCGGTATCCACGAGACGTTGAAATGATTCGATCACCTCAGGAGTGTACTCTTCAAACTGTTCAAGTGCGATACCTGAAATAGAAAAAGATGCTTTGAAATCAGGATGATGACGTAGATTTTCAAGCAGTACAGCATTTGCAGGAAGATATGACTTATCTGCCACCTTACGAGCAATACGCGCATTGTTCGTGTCGTTTTCTGCATCACTATTGAAGTATTCATGATCATTCCCAATATCAAAATACTGATATCGTTTAATACGACGTGGTTGATGAACCTGAAAATAAAAGCAAATATCACTCATGATGCGCGTGAAAGTGTCTTAACTAGTTTCTTATAAACAATAATACAACGTGCTGCTACCTTACTCCAAACTTGCATGCGCGCTTCACGTCCACCCTCTTCACTCAGTGTCTGTCGTAAACTACCATGCTCGAGACATGAGATGATTTGATTCGACATGCTGTTTATGTCCCAAAAGTCTGCCTTGAGAGCATTCTGTATCACTTCCGAAACTCCAGACTGTTTTGAAAGGAGTACAGGTGTACCATTCATGAGCGCCTCAAGTGGCACAATACCGTACGGCTCAGAGACAGAAGGCATAACAAAAAGGTCTGCAGACTTGTACAGACGCCCTAACTCCTTTCCTCTTTTGAAACCAGTAAACAACACCTTATCACCTATACCAAGGTATGCCGCTCTGTCGATAATCTGTCGTTCCATATCTCCTGAACCAGTCATAACAAAGAGTGTCTTTGGTCTGTGCTCAAGCACTCGTTTTGCAGCTTCAAGGAAGTAGTCCGGTCCCTTCTGAAGCGTAAGCCTTCCTACAAAGAGCACTACTTTCCAATCAGCAGCTTGTAAACGATAATCATCAAACCGCTCTTCATGTGGCTCTATAACAGTTTCACTCTTCTGCTCAACTCCGTTGTACACCACATCCACCTTGTCCGGATCAACACCATAGTTATTTACAATAATATTCTTGGTGTACTCTGATACCACGAGAATTCTATCTGCCTCGTACATACCTCTGCGCTCGATCTGCACTATAGGGTTTGACTCATCATATCTTCCTGTTCTGTCGATTTCAGTTGCATGTACATGTATCACCAAAGGAGCCCCTGTAACGCGCTTTGCAGCGATACCGGCTGGATAGCAGAGCCAATCATGTGCATGAATAACATCTGGCTGGTTCTGTAGTGCAACAAGTGGTGAAAGTGCCGCATAGCGAAGCACCTCATCATACAAACTAGGTCCATACTGAAGCTCTGGATACTCGCCTTTCAAAAAACGCAATCGCTCTTCGTTAATATACCCAGAAGCAAACCCCTCTGCTTGTTCTCCGTTAAGAGGGTTTGATTCATCAGCATATATTATTTTTGCTCCACACTCTTGTGTTGGATACTTGCGAGGAAGCACAAAACGAACGTCTACGCCTTGTTCAACAAGATTTTTGACTAGACCAAAACAGGCGGTACCAAGCCCTCCACTGTTATGTGGGGGAAACTCCCAGCCATACATTAGGACTCGCATTATACAAACAAAAGCGATAGGCAAGTTACCGATAGCCTGATTCGCATACTCTATAGTATACACGACTCAACCTTATAACTAAGCCAAATACTGTGCATAATGAGTATTAGCACAGCTATTTTAAATATTTCTAGTCCAAGTGCTGAAAAAGTGTCTTTTTGAGAAAACTAGCTGACAACAGTCCAGACACCACTCTCTATGAGCGGTTCTGCCTTTTTGTACTTCATTTCCTTGGTTTCTGACCCATTAGTAATCGTTACGAGTGTATTTCTGCCTATTTTTTCATCTTTTTTAACTGGTTGCGGTGTAGTACCACCACTTGTTGTTGCATCTCCTTTACCCGCTGCACGTTGCGCACGTTGCGCCTCCCTCTTCATTCGTTCCTCCTCAGTCTGAAACGCCCCTACCCCCATTTGGGTGATACCTTCAGCAACACGTTCGGCAATAGCAGCCTCAAACGCACGATACATACGTAACCCCTCCTTCCTGTACTCAATGAGTGGGTCACGTTGACCATACGCTCTAAGGTTTACTGAGCTACGAAGGTAATCCATCGTTTCAAGATGCTCAAGCCAAAAGAAATCGATGGTCTGCAACAGTAACCTACGAATACCTGCATAAAACTCATCCTCACCATATGTTTTCTTTTTCTCAGCTATCACTTGCTCCAAACCTTCATCGTGTGTTGTAATTTCTATAAGGAAGTTATCTATTGCCTCCCTGTTACTTAGCAGGTATTCGCGACGTGTCCTGTAAATACTTTCACGTTGCTGATTGAGTACGTCATCATATGAAAGTGTACGTTTACGTGCATCAAAATTGAAACCTTCAATACGTTTCTGGGCAGTTTCAAGAGAATTACTTATCATTTTGTGTCGTATCGGCTCATCTTCCGCATTTGTCGCACGCGTCATTACTGAGCGAATCATATCGTTGTTACCAAACACACGCATGAGATGATCATCAAGTGAGACATAAAACTCAGTCTCTCCTGGATCACCCTGACGTCCTGCACGACCTCGAAGCTGGTTATCGATACGACGCGCTTCGTGTCGCTCTGTTGCAAGTACAAAAAGTCCACCAAGTTCCTTCACTTCCTCATACCTCTCTTTTGAAAATGGAACACCGCCAAGCTTAATATCGACACCACGTCCAGCCATGTTAGTAGCAACAGTCACTCTTCCCTTCTGTCCTGCCTGTGCAATGATCTCACCTTCACGTTCATGATTCTTTGCGTTCAGTATCTCGTGTGGTATACCTTCTCGTGTCAGATACTCTGAGAGTTCCTCATTCTTTTCAATAGAGACGGTACCGATGAGCACCGGCTGCCCCTTCTCGTGCAGTTCACGCACCTTTCGTACCATCGCTTTCAACTTACCTTTTTCATTAATGAAAATGAGATCGTCATTATCCTTTCGAGCGATCGGTTTATTTGTTGGAATCTGTACCACATCAAGCTTGTAAACACTGTAGAGTTCTTCAGCAGATGTCTCAGCAGTACCAGTCATACCAGCAAGCTTGTCGTACATCCTAAAATAGTTTTGGTACGTTACTGAAGCAAAGGTCCTACTCTCTCGCTGCACATTGAGTCCCTCTTTTGCTTCTATTGCTTGATGTAAACCGTCACCCCAACGCCTACCTGGTTGCATGCGTCCAGTAAACTCATCTACAATAATTACTTCATCATTTTGCACCACGTAATGCCTATCTCGTTCATACAATGCTTGAGCTCGCAATGCTGTCTCGAGGTGATGCACGTATTTGATACCTGCGTCGGTATAAATGTTTTCTACACCGAGCGCTTTTTCTGCTTTCTCAATACCTGCATCAGTCAACTGCACCGCACGCAGCTTTTCATCAACGGTAAAATCTTCCTCTTTTTTGAGCTTTGGTGCAATTGCTGCGAACTGCTTGTAAAGTACATCTGATCCTTCTGCCGGTGCACTTATGATGAGTGGTGTCCGTGCTTCATCTATGAGAATAGAATCAATCTCATCTATGATTGCAAAGTGGTGTCCTCTCTGGCGCAGGTTCTTTACCTCATATTCAATATTGTCACGCAAATAATCAAAACCAAATTCATTGTTGGTACCGTACGTTATATCTGCCGCATATGCTTCATGACGTTCACAAGGTTTTAGAAATTCATGTACTACTTTGTATGCACCTTTTTCATCACGTTCCTCATCCTGCTCTGAACCCTCTTTATATTCAGGGTCATACAGAAATGAACTCTGTGAGTTAATGATACCAACGGTAAGACCAAGGAAACTGTACACTTGTCCCATCCACACAGCATCACGACGAGAAAGGTAATCATTCACCGTAATGACGTGTACTCCCTCACCAGTAAGTGCATTCAGGTACACTGGAAGTGTTCCAACAAGGGTCTTTCCTTCACCAGTACGCATCTCTGCAATAGCAAAACCATGTAGTGCTGCTCCACCCATTATCTGTACATCGTAGTGTCGTTCACCTAATACACGCTTAGCAGCCTCTCGTACTACAGCAAATGCTTCTGGTAAGAGGTCATCGACCGTCTCACCTTTTTTGAGACGCTCTTTAAATTCATCAGTTTTTGCACGCAACGCATCATCAGAAAGTGGCTCAACACTTGACTCAAAAGCTCCAACTTTCTTTACCACTTCCTCAAGCTCACGTAGTGTCTTTTTGTTGGTACTGTCGCGAAACAGTTTCTTCAAAGATAACATGGGGCTGATTGTAGCATGGAAATCGCATATCGTCAGCGTTTTTAAAATATACAAAAATTACCATTCTTTTACCTTTTTTCAGTCGTAAATAAATAACACAACACCCCGCTGGGGTGTTGTGAAAATTTCTGAAAAGAACAAAAGGGCTATTACTTCTTGCGAGTAGTCTTTTTCTTCTTTGCAGCTGGTTTGCGCTTTGGAGCAGCTTTCTTCTTCTTAGCAACCTTCTTCTTTGGAGCAGCCTTACGACGTGTAGTCTTCTTAGCTGTCTTCTTCTTTGCTGCAGCCTTGCGCTTTGGAGCAGCCTTCTTTTTCTTTGGAGCTGCTTTCTTCTTCTTTGCTGGCATACTTCTATTTATTATTCTATAGAACAACAAACGACGTCGACCAGTTTGTATTTCAAAACTTGTTGTCGCCTGCTACTACTATTATCATTTAAAAAAACTGCAAAAAAAGCAGTTAGAAAGTTTTTATGTGGATAACCTTTTTGTGTTATTTTTTTATGTCGACGTCGTCACTTCAGCACCAACAATACGTACCTCTGGTTCAAGTATAATTGTTGTCTTTTCTTTTACACTCTTCTTCACTTTCTCTACAAAATTGAGAAATTCTTTGGCGCTACCTTCGCCATAGTGTACTAAAAGCAGTGCATGTTTTTCCCAGCAACCTACATTACCCTCACGTTTACCCTTCCAACCGAGCCGCTCTAGTATCCATCCTGCAGGAATTTTTACCGTTCCATCTTTCAGTGTGTAGTGTGGTATTGGTGTATCAAGCCACTTTTCCATCTCAACAATGAGTTGCTCACTCACAATTGGATTTTTGAAAAAAGAACCAGCAGTACCCACCTTCATGAGTGACGGAAATTTTGCTTCTCGTATTTTATTTATTGCCTCACGTACTTCAGTTACCGATACATCTGTACGCACACCAAAGTACTCGTATAGGTCCTTGTACTCGAGCCGTGGTTGTGGCTGTGTAGTGAAACGAAATGATACACGAGTAATAATGTAGTCCTTCCCTTCCTCATGTTTAAAGATAGAATCACGGTAACCAAACCTACACTCTGACGACGAAAGGATATGCAGCTCATTAGTTTTAGCATTTAACACTTCCACCCAATCGATTACTTCTGCCACCTCCACACCGTACGCACCAATATTCTGTACCGGCGCTGCACCCACCGTACCTGGAATACGTGAAAGGTTTTCAATACCCCAGTACCCAAGTGATACTGTCTCCTCTACAAACTGATCCCATATTTCTCCTGCAGCGACTGTCACTTTTGCATCTCCCTTGTTACCCTCCTCATACTCTCTCCCCATAAGCTTCATATGTATCACAAGTCCATTCCATTCATCATCAACAAACAGCACATTAGATCCTCCTCCTACAACAACAAAAGGAATTTTCTTATCTTGGGCAAAAACGAGTGCTTCCCGAAGCTCTGGTACTGAAGCTATAGATACAAAAAAACGCACTTCCCCGCCGAGGCGAAGTGTCGTATGGTCACACATTGATACGTGCTCGAGTATCTCCATATAGTTACATTATGCACCCAGTATGGAACGTCGGTGCGAGCTCCAAAGAAAAACTAATTTTGTGAGTGCCGCGACGCTCCATACTAGGAACATAGAAAGAGTATAGCATCTACATCCTTTTGGTAAAGGAGAAAATAGTAAAAAAAGTTTATCCAGAAACGAAAAAATCCCTGACGGGATCCTTTCGCAGTTTTTCTTTTCCAGAGTAGCACTCTGGCACTCGCTGACTACTATAGCATAGTCTGAAAAAAATGCAAGTTTTTTTGATTTCCTACTTAGTCTTCACTTTTTCTATCAAAATACCTTCACCCCTCTTTTTAACTGTCACGTTCATCTTTGGTTTCCATTTCAACTCACGAAGCAGTTCAGCTGGAAGCACTATCGTTGTCGAACCATTTGCCTGTCGCTGTATCTTTCGGACATTCTTATCAACGGGTGCTTTTTTTGCCTTTGCAACCACTTTCTTTACCTGCTTTGGTGCAGCTTTCTTAGCGGTAACCTTTTTTGCTACTTTTTTTGTTGCCTTTTTTTCTGCCATACCTACGTTTTTTATTTACTATTAAACGCTGCTGCTACCAGCCGCGAATTTCTTTTATAAATGTATCCATCTGATCGGTATACTCTGGGTGGTCATCCTTTACACCTTCAAGTATAGCGATAGCCTTTTCTGACTCTCCCAATTCATTGTAAGCAACAGCAAGAGAAACGTACTGCTGCAGGTCATCAGGGTTTGCAGCTATCCTGTTCTCAAGAATGGCTGCAATAATGTCGTAACGTTTTGCCTGCATCCACGCACCAAAGACCCGTCCGTCGTCGTATGTTACATCACCAAAACGTTCTGTTATAAAGTCGACAGCTTCCTTGTCTCGTCCAGCACGTATGAGAGCAGCAGCATACCGTGAAGCAGCTTCACTGAACTCCGTCTCAGCTTCATACGCCTCCTTGAGAACCTCTACCGCTTCATCATTTTTACCTTCAAGAGTAAGCACCTCACCTAACTGGAACATGACAATCTGTTTTCTTGGCGCAAGTTCCAGAACTCTCTTAAATGTTTCCTCTGCCTTATCGAGCTGTCCATAACCGCCATAGAGTGCTGCCATGAAGAGTTCAAGACGTGCTGAGTTTGGGTTACGGTCTACTTCCTTTTGCATTTCCGCCATCGCAAGATTCTTGAAAGCGACCTTAGTGTCCTGTGACACATTCTCGTTTCGTTGGAAGTTTGCAGCCATTTGTGCAGCTTGTTCTCGCACTTCCTGACGACCGAGCTGGTCATAGTCAAGTGCACGCTTGTAGTGAGCTAACACATCCTCAGGTGTCTGCTGTACCACCTGCCCCGTCGGAAGGGTCTTTTGAGGTTGTAGAGCATCAATGAGTGCTTGCGATGTCTTGATACCTGGAACATTTATATACCATATCAAGAGTCCAACGACGACGAGTGTTACCGGCATTACCGCTGTAGTGATTGTTTCCTCAGAGATGGTTACATCGTTCCATAGTGACTTATCATCCTCCGTCACCCTAAAGTGAATGTATGCAAGTACTGAGAAGAAAAGGATGTAGCTGATGATATTATCAAATACAAAGAGGTTATGGAACATGTATGCAGCCACAAGCCCTGTCCAGAGCGCACGCTCTGTAGGAGTAAACGCATGATCACGCTTCACAAAGATGTTCTTTATGGTTTCAAAACTTAGTAACTTTTTCAGTGACCACTTACGACCTTCTAGATTCTCTCTATCTACTGTCCACAAGCTCACCAAGAGCGATGCGGGCATGAGTAGGTAAGAGAGGAGACCAAGAAAACCTGCTGCAACGAGCCAGTCAAAGAAAATGTTGTGTGTACGGTCAAACCATGGCTCTTCACCATACATACCTGGGTCAAAGTATTTTGAGAACACATACTCGTAGTTACCCTGTCCCCATCCTAGTATCGGTCGTTCCTTTGCTCCCTGCCATGCCATACCCCAGTTCATAAAACGAGCGTGTACCGTACCTGTTGTGAGCTCTATCTGTGTGAACCTGCCAAGAATCGGCGTTGTCTTTGCGTAGTTAGTATCCTTTATTGCATATCCTGTTCCAACGAGTGTTGCTACAGCTAAGAGTACGGCAATTGCTCCTACCCTGAGTGCCTTTCGTTCCCGTTCAAAGATTGCGATGAGTAATGTAGCAACCATGAGACCGCCGAGTAAACCAAAAGTCGTACCACGAGTCTGGGTAAGAACCACAATGACCATATGCAGTACTGCAACCGCTATCAGCAACACTCGGTGCCACACTATCCCGCGCCACTTTTCTGCTAGAATGAGTGCGATGAAGGCATGGAAGAGTGAGTACACTGCAAGGTAGATAGGGTTTCCAAAACGAGCTTCTATTCGCACTTGGTAAAAGTGTGTTGGGTCGTCAAAAATAGGACCAAGACCAACGATAGCTACAAGCACACTTGCTCCGAGAGATGCGTACCAGAATACCTTCCAAAGTTTCTCTGTACTGAGTACTGTTCCAGCCACTATGAAGTAAGCAAAGAGGTGCAATACTGCAATGTATCCCTCCATACGTTCAAAGTTACTCCAAAAACTTTTGAAGACATTACTGCCGGTAAAGTCAGCAAGTCCAATAATGAGAACAAACAGGGTTACTGTTGCCAGTACCCAAGAGAACTTGGGTCGATATCGTGCGTCCATGAAGGCAAGTACCGCCCACGCTCCTAAAACTATTTCTACTAGTATTCTAAAAGTGAAATTCTTTCCCGTAATGAATGGAAAGAACATTGACGAAGAAACGATGAATGGCAGAATAACCGGTATCGCAAAAATACCTGCTATAGCTACCCATCGAAGTGTGCTTTTTAACATGGTCACTACTATACCACGACACCGTCGTCGTAACATACTTGTCACTCTGGAAAAACATCGTCGTGATGAAGAAACTATTTCAATAAAGAAATTTTACAAATACTTTAATATGTTTTTTGTAACTTATGAGATATCTCACTAAACTGACTTTCAATTGCTATTGCAACACCTTTTCCTTTTTGTTGCATAAGTTCTGCTATCACACGAAATTTGTTTCTTACCCATTTCCTAAGTGAATCAGGAATACTATCATCCGGTTTCAATGTAAAATCGATTTCCCCATCTCCATCACCATCATAGTGCAAAATTGGTTCCCCACCTTCAGTCAATTCAATCCAACCTTCCGTCTTTGAATTCACAGGAATATCTTTAAATATATATGAATCAAGTAATTCTTCCCCTAAATACACATCAAACGTTAAAGTGAACATACCCACTTCTTTCCCTTTAAAAGTTATGTCCAGATTATCATCATACAACTCGGTTCCTAAGTAAGTAACCTCACCCCATTCACGATAGTATGATGTTGGTACTTCTTGTTCATACTCCCTACCAAAATCATTTTCTTCACCATTTTTAACCACACCGGTATGGTTATCATCTTTATAGAAATGCACATCAACAGGCGAATACACTTTGAGTTCTATTCGTTTTACAGTATTCACACCTTCAGTTCCACCTTCAATTTCATCACTCATTCCCAAAAGCACACTCTTAATCACATTTTGCACATATAAAGAAGACAATATGGTGGCATGTCTATAATTTTCACCTTCATCCTTACCAATTTTTGTAAGTGAAACAAACACTGTTTTATCTACCCCAACACCACCCTTTGCCGAGGTTGTAACAACTGTTCCGTCACCTCTTGTAGTAAAAAGCCATTCATGTAATGTCTCGCTCTCCTTTCCCACACATGCAACATGATACTCAAGACAATTTGTATATCGAACAGCACGAGCGGTTGGAAGATCAGTTCCTATGATCGACACCACCTCAATATTTTCAGGAAAATCTTGACTGTCGACACCACTATGCATACTCCGTACATCCTCTAGAATAGTTTTGTTAAGTATATTTGGCATCCATGTCTCAGTACTATCTGGTTCATTTCTAGGCGCCAATTCGCCAAGCAAGAACGCCACAAGATCATCATATGTTGTTATTTTTGTATCGTAAAAATTCTTAAATGGATTTTCAATTTGAGCAAGATAATCTACTTCAACTACCGGGTCATTTAAATTACTCATAAGTATTTGCGATGGCAACAACCCATACACCCCTGGCATATTTTCCATTGCGTCCCGTGTGGCACCTTCTACGATATTAGTCGTACCATGCAATAATTCTCCAATAGTTTTAGGGGTGCCAAGAAGTGGTGAACTAACAAGTATCACTTTATCAATTTTTTCAAACAAAGGATGATTTGTATCTTGTAAATACTTCAAAAGATTTCTCGCTACTAAACCACCATTACTGTGCGCAACAATAGTCACCTTTCCTGTTTGAGAGTTTTCTGCAAGTTCTTCTAGTCGAGTAATAATGTATGGTTCATCTTGCTCACCTGTCAGATATGAAATATTTCCATTACCCAAATTTTCACCATAGTGAAAAAGTTTATCGGTTGCCATACGCCAATCATATGGAAGTGCCTCCCATTCATTTATTAAACCTTCTTGAGTAAGGATATTGAGATATTCCATAAAATCACTATACCCCTCTGCGTAATCCCACCACTCAACTACTGGGCGAAGTGTTTCCACAACATCTCTCGTATATACATCATTTCGCTCACTCACACCATCTTTAGTAAAACCAATATCACTCAAATCACCTAAACGTATTGACTCCCACAACTTATCTTCACCAAATAAACTATTTACGTATAACCTACTACCTGTAATACCTGGAATAAAAGCTACAGACGACACCCCATCGTCAACATCTTCATTACTAACATCATATGGCACACCTTCACCTTCGTTATACAAACGACCTACCTCCTCCTGAGTAAGTACCCGATTCCAGTAACCTAACTCATCAACTGCACCGTCAGAATAATAATTTGTATTATAGTTATATCCACCTACTCTTAAAGTCGCTCCTTCGGAATCCAAATACCCACCAGGTACTGTATAAGGTGCAGAATTATTTACGTATAGAAAATTTAAATTATTTGTAGCATCATGTGTTGCGACAATGTGATACCACTTACCAACTTCAAGGGTTGGACCATGCAACGTGGTTATATTCTGATGTGTCATATACAAAATAGAACCATCATCTGTAAATAAAGTGTATCCTTTTAATGGATTCACACCATCCTTTGAAATTACACTTTGAACATTATATTCAGAACTATCATGTCTGTACCAAAGAGAAATACTGTAATCACTACCTGGTTCTAATTCAGGAACATGTTCTACATACAGTGATTCAATATTATTCTTTACAAAATCAGCACCATATCCTTGTACCGCTGAAATTCCTATCACGTTTCCTTCTGGTATTAAATCATTTCCTCCTACAATGTCTTTTCTGATACCAATTTCCTCATCCATTGACCAATACGATACTAAACCATCCGATAATGATACATCACTTTTAATGGTCTGTATTTCTTCTGCAAATAAAAAATCACTTGGAGCAGCGGCAACAACAGACAACACAAACAGTTGTATGATATTTTTTATTAAAACTCTTCTAAAAAACATGTTAAAAAAATAAAGAACTATTAATATTATTAAAATAACATTATTTTTTAAAACTCTGTCTACTATCCACATTTTTATTTCTTGTTAACAATTTTAACTATACTAATGTTACAATCACTAATGTAATAAATATTTTATGAAGGTGTTATTTTTGTTCAGTCGTCCTCGTATTGAACAAGCAAAAAATTTTGAATCTGGCAAAGGTCATGACAACCATTTTATTGGTATGTACCGCATAAGAAAATATGGTATTGAAACAAATTTTTTTGACCCTGAACACATACTTCCCAATCCCGTAGCAAAAGTATGGAGAAGGATTTTAAATATTTTTTGGATGCATTTACCTTTTTTCCCATACTTTTTTAAGTATGATATCGTTTTCACAGGAGGAGCTTATGCATCCCTGCTCTTTAAAGCAATTTTTCATTTACCTAGACCGAAGTGGGTTATTTATGATGCAAATATTACTGGTACCATAGAAAAAGAAAAAACACTTAGGACAAAACTTTTTAAATATGCTGTTTCAAAAGCTGATGGTATTGTGGCACTTTCACAAGCAGAAGAAGATTCTTTACGAAAAATGTTCCCTTATATGGGAGAACGCGCAAAATTTTTATTTGAAGGTGTTGATACAAAATATTTTACACCATCAGATACGGAAGAAGGAGACTACATTATTTCTGTTGGACTTGATCCAAGTCGCGACTTTGGAACACTTATCGAAGCAATGAAAGGATTACCAGAAATTCAGTTACACATCGCAACCAAACCAGAGCGAGTGGCACAGTATGAACCCTTACCAAAAAATGTAACTGCAAGATTTTATACTCATGAAGAAATGAAAAAACTTTACAATAGAGCAAGGATCAACATTGTCGGACTAAACATGAAAGAAGACAACAATGATTCAATGGGAACATATGTAGTTATTGAAGCCATGGCAAGCGGAAAGGCTATAATAGCTACAAAAACAAAAGCCCTATCTTCCTATATACAAGATGGAAAGAATGGTGTCTTTGTGCCCAAACACGATGTGAAGGCAATGCAAAAAGCAATTCGAGATTTATACAATAATGAAAACAAAAGAAAATTTTTAGGAAAGAATGCTCGAGATTTTGTTGTCAAAAATGCAGATGCTGAAATTTATGCAAGAGAATTATCGAAATTTTTAAAAAAAATCCATAATTCTTAACGAAATATAAAAGAAGCACTTTTTTATCAAATCATCCTACCCTCTTTCAAATAATCAATAATGGGTTTTACTCTCTTCTGCTGACTTTTCACTCCACTGCAAACAAACATCTGTTTTTTCTGGAGTTTCAAACACGTCCGAAATTCCTATAAACGAAAGCATCCCCTCTCTCTGAGCCATTTTCTCCACTCTTCATAAGCTGTAATAAACGACGATAACACAACTACACCATTCTTACTCAAAAGGTCAGCAACAAAACCAACACGGCGTGTATTTTCATTTCTATCTTCTCAACTAAAACCTAAGTCTTCGGTTAGATTTTCTCTTACGACGTCACCATCAAGTCGCACAATAGGTAAACCTTTCCCATGTACCTCTTTATAGACTCTATCGGCAACAGTGGTTTTACCAGGTACCAAAAAGCCCATAAAGCCAGTGCACAAAACCATTGTTACTTGCTGTAAGACTAACACTACATTCTTCCTCCATAGGTTATCTTTCTATCTCGTTAAAACTTACAAGTACAGAATCATGCAGTAACTCGTTTGATGCAAGCACACCCTCCACTACCTGATACGGCGGCTCATCATACCGCAACACCTCTCCACTCAAACCAGTCACCTTACCTCCCGCCTCCTCAAGTATGATCTGTGGCGCAAGCACATCCCACCAACCAAGCTTACGGTAGTGATTTACGTATACTTCGGCATCACCTTTTGCTATCTCACCAAGTTTTATTCCTATAGACCCTTTCTCCCTCTTTTTAACACCAATCTCCTCAAGCTTTTCCTCATACTCGGGACTTCCGTGGTTACGACTCACTACAAGTGTCGCGTCAGCAAGGTCTCCTCTATCAGAAACAGTCAAACGTTCCACCTTGTCACCCACTTGTAAGTAGGCACCTTTTCCTTTCTCAGCAAAGTAAAGCTCATCTAGTGCTGGTGCGTATACTATACCCATAATCGGCACACCGTCCTGCACTAGAGCAACCATCGTTGAGAATTGATCAGTTCCTTGTATAAAATCCTTTGTACCATCTATTGGATCAATCACCCATAGTTCCCCATCAGTAGAACTCACCTCCTGATTCCCCTCCTCAGAAAGCACTGGTATGTTTGTCTTTGATAGTTCGGAAACCAGATGCCTATGCACCACTCTGTCCGCTTCAGTGAGTGGCGAGTCATCTTCTTTGTAGGTAACTTCAACACTCCTCTTGTAATACTCAAGAGAAAGTGAGCTAACATCTTTGACCATTTCTGCATACTCCTCAACAGACATTTGCAGATTGTATCATTTGTTACTTTTAATAACAAAACAAAGATACATAAAAACTACTGTTGTCACATATGTTATTTACACAACTTTTATGTATATTTTATGGTTATAATTACCATACATGCAAAGCAAAATATACAGGTTTCTTAAGTGGACTGAACGTTACACAAAGACTGACATGATTTACATTGGAGAGAATGGTTTCTGGTTAGGTGTTGGACAAATTGTTGGAATAATATCCTCGTTTACACTCTCAATACTACTTGCCAATTTTGTTGACCCAAATACCTACGGTATTTATAAATACATATTCTCTACAGCTGCTCTTCTAAGCGCTTTTACACTCACCGGTATGAACACTACTGTCATACGTGCTGTGGCTCAAGGACGTGACAGTATGTTTAAAAAATCTATCAAAATACAATTGAAATGGTCCCTGTTGTATTTTCTTTTTTCCTTATTTCTTGCAGTGTACTATCTCTATAACGAAAACATAGCATATGCTATTTCATTTATAATTGTTGCTATCTTTGGTCCCCTGTCAAACACGATGAATACCTACCAGGCTTTTCTGAGAGGTAAAAAAATGTTCCGCACCTCAACAATGTACTCAAACATAACCACTCTGGTCTACTTTTTAGTAACAGTTTATGTGATCTTTTTTGCACCAAGTGCCATTTGGTTAGTATGTGCTTATTTTGTTGTTAATGGATTAGTAAATACCTTTTTTTGCTTTTTTATACAAAAAAAATATCCGACCACAAACAGTGAAATTGATATGTCGGATATTTCCTACACCAAACATCAAAGTTTGACAAATATCCTAAACTCAATGGCACAACAGACAGATAATATTATTATCTATCACCTGCTTGGACCAGTGCAACTTGCAATCTACTCTTTTGCGGTACTCATACCTGACAGGTTAAGAGCACTTTTTACATCATTAACACCCTTAGCGCTTCCAAAACTTGCAGAAAATAAACATAAGACTTGGGATAGTATAAGGAGAAAAACAAAACAGCTTCTACTTATAGCATCAGTGATCATGGTTTTTTACCTTTTACTTGCACCATTTGGATACAAACTTTTCTTTTCAAACTACCTTAGTTCACTACCTTACTCACAGGTGTACGTATTATCCTTAATTCTTTTACCATCTTATATATTAATCCCTACCCTATGGGCAAATTATGAAAAAAAATCTCTATACATACTTCACGTAACACTTCCCTTCTTTAAGATAATCTTGTCAATTGTTTGCATCTTCTTATACGGTATTTGGGGTGCAATATTTGTAAAGTTACTTTATAGTGTTGTTTATCTACAAGTATCATATCTTTTTGCACACGAAAGTATTGAAAAAATAAAACATTGATCTAATTTTATGAAAACAAAACCAAAAGAAATAACAAAAAAGACGGTAAATAAATTGGGCTTACAAGTAACAAAATATACAGGAGATCTTCACCCTTACCTATTTTTAAATGAGTATAAAATCGAAACAGTTATCGATGCAGGTGCAAACATTGGTCAATTTGCAACAGACATAAGGACTGTTTTACCTGATGCTACTATTTACTCTTTTGAACCACTGCAAGAAACCTTTAAAACCTTAAAGGAAAACTTTAGTGAAGATAAAAACTTTACAGCGCTCAACTTCGCACTTGGTGACAAAAACGAAGAAGTATCAATGAACAAAAATGCCTACGCACCAAGTTCATCAATACTTGAAAACTCAGCCTTTGCAGAAGAAATTTTTCCTTTTACAAAAGATACAACTGAAGAAAAGATAATCGTGAAAACTCTTGATACTGTCTTATCTGCAAACAACTTAAAGAAAGAGATTCTTTTAAAACTTGACGTGCAAGGATACGAAGACAAGGTGCTCTCTGGAGCAAAAAACATCATTGAGGAAACTTCCATAATACTGATAGAAACTGCTTACTACGAATTATACAAAGGACAACCACTCTTTGCTGATATCTATACACTACTAACAAACCTTGGTTTTACATACAAAGGGGATGTTGGTACTAAAAGAAACAGTAAAAACATGCTTCCACTCTTTGAGGATTCTCTTTTTATTAGAGAATAGTCGTTTCCTACTTCACCGCTTCAACATTTAAACTAATTGATATTTTTCTTTCTCCAACTTCGATTTTTCGCATGGTTTTGTCACTAAAATCATGGTGCTCAACTTTTTCCGGATCCCATGTTCGTACTACGCTATACCCTGCTTCTTTTAGCAGTTTCTCAGCATATGCAAAATTCCAAGCTGTATGATGATCATCATACTTCCCCTCACCGCCCATGAGTGGTGCCATTATCGACTCAATATTCTTTTTGTTTGCGTTGTACACTTCCACCAAACCATCAAAGTCAGGTACTCCAAAACGCAACACACCTCCACTCTTTAAAACACGTTTCCACTCTTTAAGTACTGTAGGAACTTTTGACCTGTCCACATGCTCCAGTAAATGACTCGCATACAGTAAATCTACAGAACCATCCTCAAACATAGAAAGGTCTTCCACCTCATGAATGTAGTGCGTGTGTGGGAACCCTCTCGTGTCTACATTAATAAACTCCTCTGAGGTATTTACCCCACACCCTAAGTTTACATACACCTTACCATCTTCATTTTCAGGTATCTTTGGCGTAATATACTTTCTCTGTAAAAAGCCAAATTGCTGTTTCCCTTCACGTATCTTGTTTAAAATTTTTACCCGAATCCTTTTTAAAGTTGCTATCATATTTTTTCTACTACAATATTTCTAATAAAGGTTTTACTATCTCCTTTGGAGTAAACTTTTGCTCATAGAGTGCACGTGACTCTTCTGATAACTTCTCTCTTAATGATTGGTCTTCATAGAGTTTCTTTATCTGCTGTGCCAAACCTTCTGCATCTTCTGGATTAGTCATGAGGCAATGCTTACCATCCTCTAGTATCTCACTGATACCCTCAGTCCGTGCTGTAATATATGGAAGCTTCATCACCATCGCTTCGTACGCCTTATGTGGTACTGTCCGCTTCAAACGTTCATGATCTGCAAACTGCCCAAGTGATATGTGAGATCGTTGCGTGTACTCTACTAACTCATCAAACCTCACATGCCAGTCTATCACCTCTAGGTTGCCTGGGTCTTCCTTTTCTAAACTTTCCTGAAACTCTTTGTTTGCCCTGTCATGACCGTATCCTAGGATGAGAAAATGTATATCTTCATCCTCCAAAAGCTTTGCAGCTCTCACCACAGTAGGCACTCCCGCCTCTATCATTATTCTCCCGCGAAAGAGCACAGTAAACTTCTCAAACTTTTCTACCCCTGAATCTAGTACGAACGTAGTATCGTCTACCCCTGTGTACACAACAACAAGTTTCTCTTCAGGCACCTTTAGTTTTTCTATGAAGTACTCCTTTTGTTTTTGTGTCTCTACAAGCACTTTGTCAGCAAACTTGGTAGACACCCAGTCTACAAACCTCACCCGTGCATTTCGAAACGGATACTCTTTGAGTGCATCTCGAGAAAGTATTTCCGTCTCGTAGTATGAGCAAAGTGCATCAAAGATGACCGGTTTGTCTGAGATGAGTTTTGCAAGAGGCACGGTAATACGTCCACCGTAGCCAACAATAAGAGCACTGTATTTATCTCTAAACTCTTTATGTTTTTTATATAGTCTCCAAAACTTCTTAAGACCTTTTGCAGTACTGGTACATGTATGCACTTCTACACCATTACGCTTCAACCCCAAAGAAAACACCTTGTTACGGGAGTTTTCCATATCAATATTTCCAAAATAGAGCACTGTCTTACTCATAATACGCATACTGTAACATGTAACTGAAAAAGAAATTTCTAGGTATATAATTAATTACATACCTACGTAACCATTCTTTTTCATACTCAACCTTCCACTCTTCAGGTACCTGCACAAGTACGTGCATCCAGCCACAGCGGTGAGTAGAACATACGGCTCAACGGGCAACCGATACCTAGCTATTGCTACCGGACCAGTGAGTACTGCAAAGTATAACACCAAGAGCGCAAACGAAAGTATCACAAAAGTTTCCATTGTTCTTGGTTTTTTAAGTAGAGAGACAACTAGAGTCACGGTAGAGAACATGAAGAGGTACACCCAAAAGACAGCATTTGCCAAGTACAAAACAAAAGAGTAGTCCCCTACCTTCACTTGTGAGTACACGAGAGAGAAAAGACTTTTTACATCAAAATGCAACGCTATCGAAGACAAACTAACGCTTCTGTACGTCTTCTCGATGTCTGGGAAAAATAGTAAGCCAAGATCGGTATAACTTGGAGCGATGAAGAATGCTGTAGTTTTTACTAAATGAAATTTCAAATATGAAAACCAATGTTCCTGTAGGTAACGCTTCGCAATATTTGTATACAACTCTTGGTACACAAAAGACCGGAACAGGGATTTATCATACGATGGGACACTTTCTGGGATTAGCTGCTCAGGAGTAGGCAGTCCCTTCTCGTATGCATTATGCTCGGTAAGGTTGTAGTAGAGAAGATTAAAGGCGCTCACTGAAGAGATTTCAAAGGTATCAAAGCGTACATAGTTCCTCACTGACCATGGTGAGACAACAACCACACAAGAAACAAACCACAGAAAAATCAGTAGCAAACCTTTTTTACCAACAAAACACCTTGTCACTTTAGACAGCAACAGTAATGCAAGTATGAGAAAGACCATTACGGGCAGAAACTGAGCAACAGGCCTCACAAGAATCGCGTAGCCAAGCAGCAACCCTGAAGCAATAGTGAGTATGTGAGTATACCCCTTACTGGCATATGCCCACAGAGCTGTAGAGATAGAAAGTAGTAGTACAAAAGTAAAAAAGAAATCAGTCCAAATAAATGAAGCATGAAATATTCCGGAAGGATTTATCATCCACAGAATCGTTGTAAGCCACGCAACTTTCCTATCAAAGAGTATTTCTCCTAGACTAAAGATGAGTACCGCAGAGGCAGCGTAGAGAAGTAGTTGCACGACTATAACATAGTCTAGTGAGCCAAACAGGTCTGACACTAATGCGATAAAAACCGGATACCCGGGTGTGCGGAAACTATCAAAAAACTTCTCATTACCTTCAGACAAACTGTACACCTCATGGTTCAAGATAGCGTTACCTAAAACAACATACTCACCAGGGTCACCTGGTAAAACAGGAATAGTACTCGGCATGTTACCAAAGGTATAAATGAAAGGAACAACAACTGAGAGCCATAGCAAAGACCCCGAAAAGATGAACATCTTTGGGGAACGATCTACATACTCTTTGACTGACTGTAGTATGCTATGAACTTTTCTCCTCATGATATTCCTTTTCCGCATTTACGTTCCAAATGTTTTCTTTTGTCTTCAAATTCTCACGGATATGACGTACTGCCTCAAAAGCTGAAAGCATTGAATGATCCTGGTTGTTGTACTTATGCATACCGTTCCTACCTATCAAGTACAAGTTCTCAATACTGTCACAAAAGTCTCGTATCTCACTAAAGTGGTCATACCCTTCTCCGGTATACGATGGATATGCTTTAGGAGCGCGTATCACCACCCCATCTACCACATCACTCTCATCAGAAATACCTATCTTTGCAAGCTCCTCTTTTGCAAATTCTAAAAATGCTTCATCACTCATCGACCAAAGCTTATCCCCTTCACTCGCAAAGTACTCCATCCCAATCCAGACTTTGTTTGCATTGCTCACTAGATATGGACTCCAGTTGTTAAAAAACTGAAGTCTTCCCACCTTCACATCCGGCTCTTGGATATATATCCAATTATCAGGAATGATGTTCCCCACTGTTTTAATGTTTGTCTCGTTTTTAATCTTTAGTTTGTTGAGCAACAACCCAGCCGTCATAAAGTCCCTATACTCAAGTCCCTTCGCAAGAGTATGCACCCTTTCAGGAACACTACCTTCCATGGAAGTGATGAGTTCTTTTATCGGCATGGTTGAAAAGATGTAGTCAGCAGGAACACTTTCTTCTTTACCACTTCCTCTGTCTTTTACTGTTACCGACACAACTTTTTTACCTTGCAGCTTTATACGCACTATCTCACTATTAAGGATAGTTTCTCCACCACTTTCAATGATGCTTTGAGCTACAGACTCCCACATCTGTCCCGGACCAAGCTTAGGGTAGAGAAATGTTTCGATGAGACTTGTTTCAGTATCTTTCTGCTCAATACTTTTCCTCTTAGGAAGTACTGAACGCAGTGCGTGTAAAACAGTCTTCGTAACAGATAGACCTTTTATTCTCTGTGCACCCCACTCTGCCTTTATCTTTGTACAAGGAATTCCCCACACCTTTTCCGTGTAATCCTTAAAAAAAGTTTTATACAGTTCAACACCAAAGCGGTTAATAAAGAAGTCTTCGAGCGAATTCTCTTCTTTTCTTGGAAACAGTCGTATCTTTATGTAGCTGAAACCTATGCGAGCAACTCTCACTATACCCAAGTTGAGTAACGTGTTTTTACTGAGCGTTACAGGATAGTCAAAAAACTTACGTAGGTAAAATATCCTCGACAGTCTGCTACGTATCAACATAACATTGTTAGTTTTTTCCGGATCTGGTCCATCTGACACAAACTCTTCTCTCTTCTTTACTCCAAGTTTGATCTCATCCTGCGCAGGGTACCCTTGAACAGGTAGAAAAGCTCGCCAGAAATCCATCACCCTGTCTGATTTTGAGAAAAAACGATGTCCACCGATATCTATCCTGTTGCCTTTATAGTTCTCTGTTCTTGCTATACCACCAAACATTTCACCCTTCTCAAACACCACAGGATGTATATCAGTAGTAGCAAGCAACTCATGCGCTGCTGTTAGACCTGCAGGACCACCACCTATAATTACTGCTTTCTTTTTCATAATGATAAATATTCCGAATTAGCTTAGAATTTGGCTTACTGCTTTAATAATTCCAGTATACCATCCTTATAGTTCCATCTAAACTCATACTCAATCATAGAAATTACATATAAAACGTAGTTAACATACTGTAAATATATTATTATTGTAGGTACGTGAACATTTACACCCATCTACAAGAAAAACTGCTTACAGTACCATTTCCAAAATTCCTTACTTGGCAACTATTTCGTTACTTGTTTGTAAGTATTGTTTCAGCATGCGTAGACCTTTTGTCAGTGTATCTCGTACTAAAAGTTCCTTTTGTACACTACACTGTTGCAGTTTTCGCAGGTTTTATGTCAGGAACAATGACCAACTTTCTCTTTTCAAATAAGTTTGTCTTTGCTCGTTCCTCATCATGGACTCGAACATGTATTAAACACTATGCTTCAAGTGGTTTTGGTCTACTCGTTAATTTATTGGTTGTGATAGCATTAGTTGAGGGCGCGTCCTGCGAAGTTATGCCGGCAAAAGGTATTGCGCTGGTGGTTGGTTTTTTTGTTAATTTTTTTGCAATAAAGTTCTTTGCATTTTCAGATAACCGAATATAAGGACATTATTATGATAGGATAGAGAATATGAAGAGTTTTTTGATTACAGGTGGCTCAGGTTTTTTTGGCACGATTCTAAAAGAACGTCTCCTTAAGGATGGACACCGTGTTGTAAACATTGATCTAGAACCCGACGATAAGATACACACCAACCTGGTAAGTATCGTCGGCGATATACGAGACCAGAAACTCCTAGATAGTATTTTTAGCGCACATGGACCATTTGATGGTGTATTTCATCTGGCGGCACAGCTAGCACACATTGCAAAAGATAAGCAATTTTTATGGGAATCAAACGTCGATGGAACACGCAACATTGCGGAAATGTGTAGGAAACATGGCACAGATCAAATTATCTTTATCTCGAGCAACTGCCTTTGGGGTGAACCTATGGGGCGACCAGTACTAGAAACAGACACACCAAATCCTGTTGAGATTTACGGTAAAACAAAAGTTGAGGGTGAGAAAATTCTCACAGAATACAGTAACCATATTCATTCAGTAATGTTTCGATGCCCAACGATTATATCTGCAGGTCGTTTAGGTCTTTTATCAATCTTGTATGAGTTTATGGATGAAAACCGAATTGTCTGGGTTGTAGGTGGTGGTAAAAATAAATACCAATTTATTTATGCAGACGATCTTGTTAATGCATGCCTGAAAGCACTTGATGTACAAAAAACTGTTATTTACAACATTGGTAGTGATAATGTAAAAAGTTTTAAGGAGGTGTATGAGTACGTCATCACACACACCAATTCCACATCAAAGGTGAGAGGGCTACCGCGTAAACTCATTTTGTGGGTTATGCGTCTAGCACACAAACTTGGATTATCACCACTTGGTCCTTATCAATACAAGATGATAGCTGAAGACTTTATTTTTGACACAGCCAAGATAAAGAAGGAGATGGATTGGCAACCAACCCACACCAACGAAGACATGCTTCTTGAGGCATACAAGTATTACCATGAGAACAAAACTTCCATTGCAACACGTCAAAACGTGTCTGCACATAAACAAAACGCTAAAATGGGAGTGATTAAGATTTTAAAGTGGCTTTCATAAAACACTTTAATCGTTTTTTTTCACCCATTTTTTCCACCACATAACAAAAACAAGAAGTGTCCATAACCGCTTTCTGTTATCTCCTCTTATTTTAAAGCTCTTATATAGAGAATAAGGAATTTAAAAATGTTGATTAATTTAATCAATTTTCCAACCATCTAGTTTTTTACCAATCAGCTTTTCTGTTTCCTTGATATCATTCTCAAAAAGAGAATATAATTCTCTTCTTAAATCTTGTCTTATTTTTTCCTTTTTTAATTCCCTATGATTTTCATCCTTATGATTTCTGTTTATGTGAAAAAGCTTCTTAGCAAGAAAATTAAAACCACAAAACTTAAGCATTGGAACAAAAAAATTAGCGTAATGACTATTCTTAACCTTCGCCTGTATTTGAAAAAGAAATCTATTAATTGCAGGAAAATGTACAGTATCTGCAGTAGTAAAATTTACTTTTTTTTCCAAACTTTCAGGAATAAAAGTACTATTAACTTCAAGAAAACTATATATTTTACTGATCACCATTTTAGGATCCTTCTTAATATCATCTACCAAAACAATACATATCTGTTCTTTTGGGAAAAGACTATAATACAACTTCAGACCACTGGAGTATTTGTTTTCCTCAAGAACAGATAAAAAATACTTACTAGGCTTTTCGATGTTTTTTTCTAACCACTCATTCAAACCTAATCTCTGTTTTTTCTTTCCAATTGTTATATCATAATAATAACGAGATGAGATTTTATTTATTGGATTTCGTAAACTTACTATAAGTTTTGCGTCTGGTGCATACATCTTTATCATTCCTGCAGATTCCTTGTTTACTAAATATTCAGGAGAAAATTCAGCACGTAAATGTTCTTTTTCTTTATAATCACCAAAAAGACCTTTATACCAATCAAACCCTTTTTCAAAATTTGAACCAAAAAAATTTGTCTCCTTAAGTGTTGCTGTACATATTTCTGGGTGTTCACGTAAACATGTGTGCACCCAAGTGCTTGCTGCTTTGTAAGCTCCAATTCCAATTATATGAACAAAATTTTTTTCGATATTTTCTGACATAAAAATTAAATAAATATCATATACTAAAAAGTGTCTTTACTTTATTCTTACATACCTTGGAGAAAAACTTTTCCAATACCAAAGTCTCAACAGATTCTCATCAAAATAATCAAACAAGTTAAGTTCCTTAGATCTAGGTGTAAGATACTGGTACACCATTTCATATTCAGAAATTTCTAAATACCCCTGAGGTAGATCTTGATCAAAAACATAACGTGCATTTAGTAAATCTATATTATCAGGGAGTGGTGCAGACATTATCGCTTTATATAAATTCATATCTTCACGTCCCCTCTTTTCAATATAAAACTCATATGCTTCTTTGGTATGCACATTACCTGCAATATATGACTGTATAAGCAAAACGGGATTTGTAGACAAGTCTTCATTTTTTTCCTGCCTTTCAAATATTTCTTTTAATATCTCTTTTTCAACCGGACCTTGGGCATATATTTCTATCCATTTTCCGATATGCACAACATGAAAACCAATATATAAAATTAACAATAGAGATACTAAACGAAAGATCACTAACTCGTGATTTTTGATATTGTTTATAAATTTAACCAACGCAACACCTGTCAACAAAAGTAACATCATAATAGTTGGAAGCATGTACCTCCCTTCATGATGTGTTGATGGACAGAAGACTAACATGTTTATTAAAGCAATGCTTATAAACATCCACAACCAATAGAGTTGTTTTTTTATAACACCTCTTTTATACAGTAAGTATAGCAAAATTAATACACCAATAACTAAAGGAAGATTATTGAAAAATATTTCTGTTAAGTAATACCCCCATGAATTATCCACGGAGGTTACCGGATTATAGGTATTCCCAACACCTCCTGAAGTTACATCACCTATATTTAAAAAACCTAAATATCTTAAAAAGGCATAGGGATGCCACAACAATATTAGTAATGATGTAAATGACACACCACCCACATAAAGGTAGATATATTTTCTTGCTACTTTATCTTTTTTAATCCACAAAAGATAAAGTAGTGGTAGAAAAGCTATTGCGTATATAGCGCTCAAATAGTTAATACCGAAACTTAAAACAAAGCATATACCATGCAAAATCCAGTAGATACTTCTTTTACCATCTACCTCACGTAAACGTAATGCAAAATATATTTGTGCCACCAAAAAGAAAATCACAAAGACCCAATGTTTAAAAAAATGTGAATATTCAAAAAAATAAAAATTTAAACCAACGATTGTTGTACCAAAAAAAGCTAATAACATATCCTTCTTTTCATTAATACTTTCTAAGGACAATATTTTGTACACAAATATGAGAGTCATTAAGCTTACCAGTGTTGCTGTAATCCGTATACCAAGAACTATTCCTCCCCAATTCCACAAAATAAAATTTTTATAATCATCAGCACCAGAAACCTCACCTGTCACAAACCGTACAGTAAAATCAGATACTACAGCTGGTAACGCAAAGACCGCAAAAACTGGACCATAGTATAAGGTTTTTAAATTGTGTACAGCTAACAAACTTTTATCTTGCAAGATATGCAAAGCACCATTTACTGGAGCTTGTTCATCTCCTATATATGACTGGTGTAATGGAAGATTATGGGTACCATAAGTAACACCAACCACATGTAGGCAAGTCCAGACAAAAAGAAAGGTGACGATCATTCCATGTTTTTTAATTGAACCAAAATCAAATAACATACAATTATCCCTTTATATCATTAGTATCTTTTTGTTCAGTTAAAGAATTTATCATATATTCAGAAACACGTTTACCTTCTCGTACAGCATAATTTATACCACGATCCTCAGGAAAAATTTGAGAAAAGTTTGCAATAAATACATTTGGGAGCGGAGTTTGATAAGAAGGTATACGCGATACATAAGAAGTGTCAACGACATGTTGTGCATTCGAAAAACGAAATAACTGTTTCTCCCTTACACACGAACGATCAAAATGAGGAAACATTTTCTTTAAACCCAAAAACCAATAATTAATCAACTCCTCATCTTTCATTGTTAATTGTTTATCATTATTAGAAAGATATGATCCAATATAATATACATGATTACCACCATAGTTACCCTTAGACACAAGTTTGGTATGCTGAATAAAAACAAGAAATGGAATTGAATCGTCAGCAACAGTATTCCAATAATATGAACTTATATTTTGAGTTGAAGAAAATAAAAGTGTCACGGCAGAAATGTAATGGATTGAGCTCAACTTTTCCTTGTACCATCTATATTCTTTACTAATAACTGATGGTTTGATAAGTTGAGAAGCAACCTTTGATGAGGTGGTAAAAAGTATCTTGTCAAAACTAGTGCTTATACCACCATATTCAACTGAAGTATTATCTACAGAAGTAATTTGTGCATTCGTCAAAATATTTACCCCACGCCTTTGTAACTCTTCAACAATAACTGCAACGATTACTTGGTACCCGCCTTTAGGGTAACCGAGTAGCTCCTTTGAAAAAATATTTTTCCGTGAAGCGCCACGGCTATGTAATCGTGCCCAAAGCCACGCCATGGATATATCTTTATAGTATGTAGAAAATTTTGCCTGCAATAGTGGACCCCATATAACTTGACTTGCTCGTTTTCCATACCAACGATAGACCCAGGTATATGCCTTTTGAGTAGTTAAGCATTCCCACCATGGCAACATCTGTAACATAACTGAAATAACACCTGTACGTAAACGATCAAAAAAAGGCAATGCTTTGAAACGGAGTAAATCGATAGCTCCCATGAAAGAATACATTGTACCTCCAACATATAACCCTACACTACTTGGTAACCATTGCATTTGTTTTTCTATCCCAAGTTCTATTAAAAGTCTTTTGAGTTCCTTGTCACCCATAAATGTGTGATGGTAAGCCGCCTCAATTGACTCATTCTCTATTTTTGTTGATGCAGCCAACCCACCAACTTCTTTACCTCCCTCAAATAAAGTTACCTGTATATGTTCATACTTTGAAAGTTCGTATGCAGCAACAAGTCCTGTAAAACCACCCCCTATTATCGCAACATGCCCTCGTGGAATTCCTTGAGGTACTTTTTTTCTGTTACGAAAAGTAATATGTTTATTGAGTGTAAACTGCACTACAGTAATAACTCCAATTGAAAAAAATTTAACAAAACCAGCATTAAGGTCAAGCACACCCACAAAAAATGCAAGCAACAAAGTAGTTACTGCAAGACCTAAAAGTCCAACACTAAAAAAGCTTGCGAGTCGGAGTAATAATTTATCCGTTTTTTTAAAATTAAAGTAAGAATTAAGAAAAAAATTATTAAAAATACCTGCACAAGTACTAAAAAAATTTGCAAATTGATAATATATACCGATACGCAAAAGTAACAAAAACAAAACAAAATCTAATGTTGCTCCAACAACACCGATTAGCGAGTACGAAATAAAGTGCTTCATATTAGATGCTTTCGATACTTTTTCCACGACTCACACGAGAAATAATATAAAGCGGACGATTTCGAACCTCGTCATAGATTCTTCCCAAGTATCCTCCTATTACCCCAAGTATTATCATTTGTATACCACTTAAGAAGAAGATTGAGATTACAAGAAAGGTCCATCCAGAAACTGTAATTGATGCATAGAAAAACTTCATAAATAAAGCATATACAATTCCACAAATACTTAACCCAGAAACAACAAACCCCAGTCTACTAATCAATTTAAGTGGTACTGTCGAAAAACCAATAATCGCATCAAGTGATAACTTGATCATTTTCTTAAGTGGATAGTGAGTCACACCCGCGTAACGCTCATCTCTATCAAATAAAACAGCTTTTTGTTTAAAACCAACATAACTAGAGAGACCACGCATAAAACGATTATGTTCTCTTATTTGTTTTATAACTTCAACCACCTTTCTGTCCATCAATCTGAAATCCCCAGTATTTTGAGGTATTTCTACATCAGAAAGTAAGTTTAAAACCTTATAAAACAAATTGGCTGTTTTTTCTTTAAACCAAGTGTCCTTTCTGGTTCTTCTTTGTCCATATACCACCTCAGCGCCTTTTTCCCACTCTTCAATAAATCTCAAACTTACAGTAGGAGGATCTTGCAAATCTCCATCCATCACAATAACTGCATCCCCCTGCGCATAGTCAATTCCAGCGGTAATTGCTATCTGGTGCCCAAAATTCCTTGAAAATTCTACTATAACTATTCTTGGGTCACCTTTTTGAAGCTCTTTTAATATTTTTAATGAACTATCTGTACTACCATCATTTATAAAAATCAATTCAAAAATACACTCAATCTTTTCAAGCACCTTAGAAAGTTCCTTATACAATTCTGATAAAGTATCTTCTTCATTGTAAACTGGAATCACGTATGAAATCTGCCTCATATATCTCAATTACTGCTTTCTTAAAACCAAGAAATACTCTCTTCGCAAAAGAGGTGTTAGATACCCAAGACAAAAAGAGAGTAGGTACAGCACCTTATTCTTAAAGTACTCCCCTATATAAAACAAACCGACTGGTTCAAAACCCTCTACCCCATCAAACCCTTCTCTACTATCTGGTCGCAGAAGTTTTATCACTGCATGAGGTGGGTATGGTTTTACATGTCCAAAAGTATCCCAAAACTTTTTCGTTACTACCTCAGAAGAAAGTACTAGATACCCACCAGTTTTAAGTACCCTGTTAGCTTCTTCAAGGAGTGTATATGCGGTAGCTATATCAACATGCTCAATAACATTGTGACAATGGACCACTTCAAAGGTATTACTCTCATATGGTAAGTCTGTAACACTTCCCTCCTTCACCTTATACCCCTCACTCTCTAACCTCGCTATAGCTCGTTTGTTGAGATCAACCCCATTCATGTTTTCCTTATCATGTTGTAAAAACTCTCCCTCACCACATCCGAGGTCCAAGGTATTCTTACCCTTACAGTAGTACTCATACACAAAACTCTTTCCTTTGAGCCTCGCTTTAATAATGTACAGTAAACTTGGTTTGTAACTATTTTTCATATTCAAAATTTTCAAGAAAGTCATTTATGGTAGCATGGTTCTTTAACTGTTCTTCAACAAAACTTTTCGCTTGTTGGACCATTTTACTTCTTTCCTCACTCTCTGTCGTACAAAAAGCAATAAGCTTTTTAAAACCTTCTTCACCCTCACGCTCGCGCCATATTTTCCCACGTTCACCCTGCTCTCCCAGAGACTCCATTATACCCTCTACTTCACTACCTATGCAGGGCACGTTTACATACATTGCTTCCCAGAAAACTATACCAAGCGCCTCGGCTTTTGAAAGCAACACGAAGACATCCGCATCTTTGTAGTAGTTCCAAATATCGTTACGTTCCACAAACCCCGGGAAAAAGATACGCTCCCGTACACCAAGTGCTTCTGCTTGTTTTTTTAACTCCTTCTCAAGACTTCCCATACCAAGACAAAACAGCACATGATCTTTTGAAAGTTTTGCAAAAAGTTCAATGAGTAATGGATAGTTTTTTTCTGCCTCTAGGCGAGCTACTGCCATGAGTACCTTTGTCTCTTGTGGAATGTTGTAACGTGTTCGTATTACCCCATCCTTAGCTTGCATTATATATTTCTTGTCACGGTTTATAGTGTTTACGTTGTAGATAGTAATGTTCTCCCTCTTTGCACCAAGACCTATAAGGTAATCACACATTGTCTCGTTGATAGTAAAAAAGTACTTCACAAAAGGTGCACCTATCCGCTCAGCCACCCACGAGTAAGCACCTTTTATTTTTCCAAAACGCCGTGTCTCAGAGTATATCTGTGCTTGGTTGTTTACGTACATAACGAACACCCCACCGAAAAGTTTACTCGCAAGCCATACGGCAGGTACCATACCAAAGTCATACACCACCCACACATCAGGTCGCACCTTCTGCCTATACACCGTAAGGGGGACTGAGAAAAATGCCCACAGGTTCAAGAGTGGTCGCAGTTTTTCAAGACCAAAGGTTTTCTTGTGTACCGTGCACCATGTATCACGACACTCACTGTATGACCTCTTTGCCCAAGAAAAGAAGAAGAACTCATTTACCTCAGGGTTAAACATGTCCCTCTGTAATTTCTCAAAAACCTCGTCTCTGTCATCCTGAAAGATGTTACGCCAATCGTAATTAAGAATAAAAATCTTTTTCTTTTGCTGCGTATCACTTTCCATGCATTTCTTTAAAAACTTTTTCTACCAAACTTGAAAGACTATGATTTTCTAGCGCATAACTGCGCAACTCTTCACCTTTTTGCTTTTTTTCATAATCAGGAAGGAGTAGCAACTGCTCCAAATGATCAGCAAGCTCCTTCACACTATCCTCGGTAAACAGAAATATGTCATCAATCTCCCCTTTGAGGTTTTCGTTACATGACAAGGAAAGTGTTCCACTAAGCATTGCCTCAAAGATTGTCTTGTCATACGAACCACTTTCAGTCTGGTTTACACTAATCATATACTTTTTATACAATTCCGGCACCTTCTCAAAAGATATTCCAGGAATAAAAGTAACCTGTTCTTCCAAACCAAGTTCTTTTACCTTGTCGTGAAGCATGGTTTCGTAGTCACGTAACTCGGGTAATGCATCTCCACATATGGTTGCAGTAAACGCAACAGAACGATCTCGAAGTACCGAAAGAGCTTCGATGAGTTGCTCTGTTTTTTTTGCCGGTGAGATACGACCAAATGAAAGTATGGAGCTTGGTTCCCTGTCTTCCATATCACCCAAAGGAAAAACCTGTTCGGGAACACCCACCGGCATGAGGACCGTCTTTTTAAACTTTGCAGTGTATGAGTACTTTGAGGTACAAAAGATTGTGTGACAGAAAGGTGCTGCAATATCTACCAAAAGCTTTTTCTCAAAGTGGTTACGCCACAAGGTCACCCTCTTCCCCATGAGTCGCCAAAGCCATCCCCCAAGCACCACATACTCATGGTTCATGTGCACAAACACTCCTTCATACTCTTTCCGAAACTTCCAAATGTAGCACAAGAAACGTCTGACATACTTCAAACGGGACCCTCCTTCCTCTTTACCGAGTGAATACACCTCTATGTTTTCAGGTAGATCATGTTTACCTTCTTTCAAACAAATCACCGTAATCTTCTCAAACTTTGTCGCAAATGCTTCAAGCCACGTATGAACGAACCCCAAAAAGGGGTCTTCTCTGTCTACTATTTGTGTGAGGATGAGTAGTTTCATTATTTACATGATTTATACACAAAGGGCATACGTTACGTGAATCATTCTTGTACAGCTACTACATTTACATTGTACCGTGGAGTACCTTCATGATAGCCCTTGCAAGCTTGTCAGAGTCGTGTCGTATGAATGTACGTTGTATGGCATCCCCCTTTTTCTGCTCCGGCATGGTGTCTGAAATAAGCTCTGCACCTATGTACTCCACATCCCCATCATCACTCGATGGACATACCACCGGTACACCCTCACTCTCATACCGCTCCACGAGCTCTTTTGAAACACGCTCTGTGTTATACAACACGGTATCAATAAACCTTGTCCCCGCGTACCGCTCTACCTCCTCCACGTACCGAGCACAGTCAAAGTCATCCGTGTGCCCCTTCTTGTTCATAAGGTTTGCCACAAAGACAACAGGAGCGTACGCACTATGTAGCACCTCACCGAGTCGTGGCACGAGCATGTTTGGTATGAGTGATGAATACAGGTTCCCCGGTCCAAGCACCACCAGGTCTGCCTGACGAATAGCACGCTCTACTCGAGGGTTGAGTGTCGCCTTTGGTGTCAGCTCCATACTTGCTACCCCTTTTACAAAGACATCAGGACTGCCTGAGAGTACGTACTCACCATTCAAAACCGTACCATCTTTAAGTGTCGCACTCAGCTTGGTCTTGTCGAGTGTCACCGGCAAAACCTCACCTTGGATCTTTAAAACATCTGCTGCACCCTCTACAGCCCGCTCGATAGAACCCGACACCTGCTCCAGCGCACTGATGAACAAATTACCAAAGTTATGCCCCTTGAGTGTTCCCGTATCAAAACGATGCGTGAAGAGTTCACGAACGAGTTCGTCCGCCTCTGAGAGAGCCACCAGACATTGCCGCAGATCACCTGGAGGAAGCACACCGAGCTCATCTCGGAGTACCCCTGTCGAGCCACCATCGTCCGCCATGGTAACCACCGCCGTGATATCTACCCTATGCTTTTTAAGACCGTTGAGCAGTGCAAAATGACCGGTACCTCCACCGATGGTCACCACCCTTGGTCTTTTCCTCTGCCCCGTCATGACTTGTTACTATATAGTAACTACGTAAAAACAAATAGGTTACTTACCACCACACGCTAAAATGAGGTCACGAAAATGCTGTATGTATGTTTCGTAGTCAGGAGCTATAGCGTCATGCGCTACTCTTCGAGCACGAGTACTGAGCTTTTCCCGAAGCACAGGGTCACTCGCTAGCATGTGCAACTTCTCAGTAATACAAGCGACATCCCCCACAGGACAAACGAGTACCGAGTCACCATCCTTGTACACAGAACCCACCGGTCCCGTGTCTGTCGTTACAACAGGAATACCAGAGGCAGCAGCTTCACCCAGTGCGCGTTGATACCCTTCATGTGTTGATGTCATGAGAAATATGTCCGCTGTCTTTAGGTATGACAGGTATGCGGATGCGTCCTTTTGCCACGGTTCAAACACTACTCTTCCATCAAGCCCAAGTGTAGCTACAAGCTCTTTCAACTCATCCTCATCAGGACCCTCCCCCACCACAACGAGTCCTGATTTCTCTTCTTTTTCTACAAACTGAGCAAATGCCTTGAACGCTGTCGGCATATCTTTCTGTGGCACCAAACGTCCTGCAGTGAGTATGAGTGGGTCAAAGTGTGGATACTTCTCATGCAGTGATACTGTTGCTTCTTCTGTTTCAAAACGAGATACATCCACGTACACTGGCAGAACTTTTGGCTCACAGTGCAACCTCATCCTCTGATTAAGTACAGACTTCTTTATACGTTCAGAAACAGCACGTATACCATCTGCTCTTGGCAAAACATAGCGTGCGATGAGTGAGCGTAACGGGTTGAGAAGAGACTCAGCTTTGAAGTATTTTCCAAATGCATCTATATGCATCTGTACCTGAAATGCCGCTTTGTGAAAACGCGCAACAAACAGTGAGGCAAGACCACACTCGAAGGGATCTTGTGCACTCACGTGCGTGATTCCTTTCACACCCTTTCCCAAATGCACAGCATCGAATATATAGTGAAGCTTCGTACGTGAGTTGGTTGGGTACACGGTAATATTTGGAGCTATCTGTGTTTGCGTAAAACCAAGTCCCCTCTTTGCAAAAACGATAACATGTATCTCATCAGCAACACTCGCATAGCCCACCATACGACTTCTCGCCTCTGTTCCCTCCACGAAGATGTGTCGATCAGTTCCAATAAGTAGTAACTTCATCATGTACTTATAGCTTACACGAATATGTAACTTAACGCAGGTGAGATAGGAAGTATTTACAACAATATGTTTTTATGTTATTTTCATACATAGATACGGTAACCATACAACACAAAGGAGGTGCATAATGAAAAAGCCAAAAGAATTGTTGAAGATAGCAGAGAAATACCTTACAGCAAAAAAAATGCTCAGAAGGAATTCTAGATTATCTTTAGCAACTAAAAGGTTAGCTGAAAAAACTATTTCAGTCATTATTCCTGCAAAACTGCACAGTACATACAACTGTACGGTTGATAGTGAGCTTTTCCAAAGCGCACTTAAGGAGGTGCGTGAGAGAAAAGAAGCTAAAAAAGAAACTCCCCCACCGTTGGCTGTGCTTGCTAATGCAAAATCACTCGTACTTAAAGGAGCTGGACGTTTATGGTGCTAGGTTCTTCCCTTGATCGGGACCTGTAATGCAGGTCCCGATTTTCTATACATACACCTACTTTTTTAATACAAAGAGAAACTCGTTAGCTATGTTCATGTATGAGTGGTCACGAGTAAAGTACTTCACCCGCTCTTTCATCTCAAAATAGTTCTCCTCATCTTGGAGATAGAGCATCTTACTGGCAATATCTTCCGGACTGAGTGGGTCTACCCATAGTGCCACGTCCTTGAGTTCGTCATACAAACCGCAATCTTGCGTAAGGATAACAGGTATCCCCATAGCAAGTGCTTCGTATGCCATGTTTGGTGCAAGTTCTGAAAGTGATGGAATGATGAGTGCTCGAGCACTCATCATATACTCATGGAGCGACTCACGAGGTATGTTCTTGTATATCTCAAGCTGTATCGTACTGTCTTCTGCCTTCGCTAGCTCATACGCTTTCTCAAGTGTATCAATATTTTTAAATGCTGTAGGTCGCCACGCTGCAAGAAATACTTCACCTGGTGCAGCTTGCTTCTGCATGTTTATGTCAAACGCATTACCGATAACCTGCGCGTTTTCATCCTTGAGACCGTACGGCTCTGCCCAGAGCCCATACTGCCATGCAGTATTAAAAGCAAGCTGTACATCGTCACGAAATACATACCTCTTCTGCAACCACATAATAAAACGTTCTTTCTTTGTAAAAGGTCTCTCCTGTAAGTAAAAGTCAGAAAGTAGTATCTTCTCCCCAGTACGTTCTACGTATCGCTCCCACAGGAAATCACCACCTACACGTACTACCATTTTCTTGCGCAATATTCTTCCTGCGATAGCCGCCGGTATAGCGACACTCACTGTGTCGAGCATAATGAGTGCATCCATCTTGCGTAACTTAAAGAACACCATCAAAAAGAATACGAAATGTCGAATACCTGGAGGAAGTCCACGTACATCGCGGAATGAGATCATTTCAACCTCTTCCCCCATTGCCTGAAAAGCATCGTACAAGCTTGCTGAATAGTAAGATGGTCCTCCTGGGTCAGGAGGTGATAAAGGTGTTGCAATAAGTACTTTCATAACCGTTTCAGTATACCAAATATTGCATAAATATGGTTATACTACTTACACACTGCACAGGTAACCGTTGCTGTGATAGGATTCGACCATGAATCCCGTTAGAGACAAATAGTTATGTGGTATGTATACGTACTAAAAAGTAATAAAGATGGAGATATGTACACAGGAATTACCAATAATTTACGGAAACGCTTGAGGGTTCACCAAGAAGGCAAAAGCAACTCGACAAAGAACAGGAGTCCTTTTACAATTATTTACTATGAAGCATAGTTTTAATGAGGAAGATGCCAGGGCGCGCGAGAAATATCTTAAATCCGGTATGGGTAAAAGATACATCAAGAACCGCCTCAAGCGTTTCCTGTCTCTAACGGGATGAAAATACTTATCGCAACACCACTCTTCCCACCTGAAACTGGTGACTCAGCTCAGTATATACAGGAACTTGCTCTGCATCTCAAAGAAGGCCATGAGATAACTATACTTACCTACGCAAACCATATAGAAACCATTGCGGGAGTAGAGATAAAAACAGTAAAGAAGAACACTCCTCTTTTTGTACGACTCTTTCACTACACACGTACCCTCACGCAACTGGCGCGAAGCGCAGACATTATCTATACAGAACGAGCTGTTGCTGCAGGACTACCTGCGGTACTGGCAGGACGTTTTACCAAAACGCCTGTTATCGTACACTACACAGAGGACGAAGCATGGGAGCGATTTCTCCATACCGACACCGCCCCTATTCATCAAGGTGCATTTCGAAAACTGCAAAAGATACCTGGTGGTGTCTGGGGAGTTTGGCATACACAACAGTACGTACTTCGGCATGCTAGACATGTACTCGCACCATCACAGTTCATATGTGATGACCTCACCCGAACACATGGGCTTCAGAACACCCGTGTTAGTGTCCTCAACCCTGCTCCACGCAAACCACTCTCCCTCCCCTTCACTGAAAAGAAGCAACGCAACAAGGTTTTCATGAAAGCTTCTCTCTTTCCATGGGAAGATATACCAACAGCATTAAGAGCAATGCAAAAAGTGTGTGGAGTACATGAAGACGCGCAACTTGTCATAGCAGGCGGAGGAAAAGAAGAACGTGTTGCACTTGAGGACAGTATACGTGAGCTCTCACTTGAAAAGAATGTTCTCCTACTTGGTGAGGTGTCGCGAGCAGAAAAGCTCTACCACTTACAAACAGCAAGTGCTTTTCTCTCTACTGCAGCGTACGCGGAAACACCAGAGCTTCTCTACGAAGCATTTCAAAATGGTGTACCTGTCGTTGTACCTCATGTCCCCGGAATACGTGAGGGAATAATGCATGAAAAAACAGGACTCCTCACACAACCAGCAAATGCCAATATCACTGCAGAAATGCTTTTGGAAATCCTAGAGGATGAATCATTTGCTGCAGAACTTTCAGGTAATGCAAAGAAAGTATTCGAGAAAACATTTTCATGGGACAAACATATTCAGATACTCAATGATACGTTTAATAAAATACATCATGGGTGATAGTCAAAAAGAAAAATGGGAAGCATACTGCCAGCAACACCTTCAAGAAGTCACTCCACTCCTCTTGGATGAAGGGTTTGAGCTTGCGAGCGAGCAACCACACATACAAGGTGAACGCTACATCCTTTCTGGAGAAAAACTCGTACTCTATGGCGCACAAACGACAACTGGTAAGCAAGTAATCATAAAGATTACAAGCAACAGCACCATAGCCCAGGAACTTGAGAAAGAACGAGCAGCACATGACATGCTCAGGAAAATTCGTTTTGCATACAACACCTTCTACTCACCAGAAGAGATACTCTTTGGTAAGCATGGTGTCTACACCTTTTACATCACTGAGTTCATACCTCAGGAAAAAACTTTTCTCGAACGAAGTCTAGAGGAGCAGTTCTTCCTTGCACTCAAGGCACTGGAAGCTCAGGAAGGTTCGCATGCAACAACGTACGGGCACATCAAAAATATACGGAAAGTTTTTGAGCTATACACTAGTGATCGCTATCTAGAAAACGCAAAGTCATTCGTACAAGAAACGTCCGGCCTGCTCAAAGAAAAGACAGAACTTACTGAACTACTCCGTCGTGCACAAGAAGCTCTTGAGAGTGGTTCAGAGATACTCGACCTATACTCAAACTTTCTTACACACTGGGACTTTGTTCCCCACAACATCCGTGTACATGAGCAAGATATCTACCTGCTTGACCATACTGCTATCCGCTTTGGTAACAAGTACGAAGGTTGGGCACGGCTCATGAACTTCATGACGCTTCATAATCCATCTCTCGAACGAGCCCTACATGAGTACGTAGCAAACAACAGAAGTAAGGGGGAACTAGAATCACTTCGGCTCATGCGTATATACCGACTCCTCGAACTCATCTGGTTTTACGCAAGTAAGCTTGAAAAAACTGAAGGCAACCTCACCACTCTCACACAGGAACGTGTACAGTTTTGGTCACGGGTACTTGAAGCACAACTCAACAACACCACAGTCGATTCAAACATCGTAGAAGGATACAAAAAAACACGCGATAGATTGCGTGATACGGAAGAAGTTGAACGACAGAAGAACCTGCACTAGCTACATCAGAGTTCGCATCTTTTCGACGAGCTTCTCATACTCGGCTACGAGTGGATGCTCCAGTGTCTCTTTGAACATGTTCAAGCACAACTCCTCAAACCACAATTTCTTTTCCTTTCCCTTGTTGAACACACTCCATATCTTTTCACCATCTTTTTCATGAGCAAAGAGGACACTCTCCATGTTGTGTATCTTGTCGACAATACTCACGAGCTTTACCTCAAGAGGAGCATTGCGCACCATCTCTACATAGTCTTCTTTCCTTGCCTCCCATTCCTTCCTCTTATCCTCTGAAACATGTGTGACAATATCCACCACTGCGTTACCAAGTATGAGTCGAAGCTCATCTTCGGTTATGGCAGTATCCTCTAGTACATCATGGGTGAGTGCAGCGGCTACCACCTCCTCAGAGCAATCGTACTGCATGAGCTTCAGTGCACACATGTATGGATGCACTATGTAGGGAGACCCATCACTTTTCCGCACCTGACCACTATGGGCTACTGTCGCCACTCGTACCGCCTTCTCTACTAGTGTTGGTGCGTTGAACATACTACGTAATTTTAGAAAACACCTTCTCCTGCATATCTTTCGCAATGGAATCCCAACGGTACTTTCGTGACACCATGTCGTACGCTGTGGTCACCACCTTTTGCCGTTTCTCCGGATGATCAATGATGTACTGCACGGTCTCTGCTATCTGTCCTGGGCTATCCCTATCTACCGCCCAGGCTGTTGCCGGAACTCCAGGATTTCTCTTCTCATCAAACACGTACTCAGCGAGTCCACCCTCTTGCGTTGCAATGAGTGGGATCTTGCTCGCCATAGCTGAGAGTCCCGCATTACCCAAGCCTTCTGACCTGCTCGGCATAACGAACACATCAAGCATTCTTCGGTACCTGGTCACTTCACTCCTGTCTACCTGTCCAATAAAAATTACTCTGCTCTCGAGTGAAAGTTTCTTCACCAACTCCCTGTACTTCTTTTCATCTTCCCCGCCACCAACGATGAGCATTTTGTACTTTTCTGGAAGCTGTGAGAGTGCAGTAATGGTGTCTTCCCACCCTTTCTGGTACACCAAGCGAGCAGTGTTACCTATAAGTATTTCACCTTCCAGTACACCTATCCCTTTTCGTGCGTCTTCTATCTCCTCCTTACTAAAGAGGTCACGTATGAAGTCCCGTGGGTTACCACCGTTATGTATCATCTCCACAGGAACATCACTACCACGTTTTGCTGGCCACTCAGCAAGATAGTTTGATATTGCTTGTACCACCGTCGCATGCCTAAAACCATAGTCGAGTATCCATGCAAACGGCTTAATGAACCACCGCTCAAACACTTTCTCATACGCATCACCATCCTGTAGCGTAATGACGTACGGAAGCTTCATGCCAAACATTCGCGCGAGTGAAAGCGGGAAGAGCATGTACGTCATGAGTGCCCACATGCCGGTAAATGGTTTCTCTTTGTGCAGTCTCTGTGCTGTACGTACAGCAAGAAATACAAAAAGTATCTTTGAAAGGTAGTTCGCACTCACCCCCACTCGATGCACGAGTACGTTCCCTATTTTTTCCTCCCTCGGTTGTGACTTATCAAACCAGTGGGTAATAAGTTCAAATTCAATTTCTTCAGGTTTTATTCTGTCAGTAATCTCTCGTACTGCAGCCTCAGCTCCAGAAACATGACTCGGGTAGTATGCGAGAGAAAACAGTAGTATGCGTTTTTTCATGAAGAGTAGTATACCATTCCGCATATTTTATTGATACAAGCACCCCTACGTGCACATAGCACACGTAGGGGTGTTATAAAATTACATATCGTACCCTCGGACACGAAAGTGTTCGCGAACAAGTTCATTAAACTTTTCTTCGGCAGGATACCAATCATTCCCATTCTTCTCTGGATTAGGTACCGGCTTATGATTTGCGATGGTTTGTACAACAAACACTGTTTCTGGTCCCTGTATGATCGCATGCCTCATACCTGTTGACGCAACGAACGAACAACTGGTGCCGTACGGTTCAACAACCGTATGTTCTATTTCACCACCCGAAGCATCCTGAAAGATTATTTCGAGCCAGCCCAAATGAACCGTGTACACTTCAACCAAACCTTTGTGAAAATGACCTTCTTTGTCTGCCTTCCCATATTGCGGTGCAACACAAAGTGCTAATTTTCCACCTGTTGGCAACTTGTAACGAAACTGCATACTGTCATCAACAACCTTCACCTTACATAGTGGCGGTATGTAGATAGTCCCACCCTGAGTCTTTCTTGAAAACAGATCCACAGAACACCTCCTTGTATGTTTTTAATGTTGAAAACCTACCACGAGAGTACGATGTATTAGTTTACATGTCAATATTTCCCTTCACCTCATCTATGTAGTCTTTGAGGGTGTGCCGTGGTTTCCAGCCAAGAGCTTTTACTTTTTCTGAATCAACAATGTCTGAGGAACGGGTACTCTTCGTCTGTGGCAACATTTCTATTTCTCCTCCTATCATCTCAGCAAGTTCCAAGAGTGAATGTACTTCATCTGTTCCAATACCGTACCCATCACCCTCACCCTTCTTGGCAGCAAGGAGTATGCCATCTACCGTGTCGAGTACATGGGTAAAGCAACGCTCTTGTGTTCCAGGGCTCGCAATAGTGAGCGGTTCTCCCTTTCTGTACCTATCTAAAAGTATTGGTATCACCGTACCATGCTTGCCACCAAGTTCTCGCGGACCATACACGTTGTAAAAGTACGTGTTCACAAAAGAAAGATTGTACCATCGAGCGTAGTTCACCACGAGGTCTGTGGTCGCAGCTTTTGCCCATGTGTACGGTGCAAGGTTTCTCCCCTCGACACCGTCCTCTCGTGTATCGGTAAACTTCGTACTTGAACCGGCGTACACCAGCTTACACTTTTTCTCACGCCAGTACTCAAGCACCGCAAGTGTCCCAGCCATGTTGAGGTCCCACACCACATCCGGCTCATCTAAGCTTTGCCGAACGCGTGAGTACTCACCGAGATGGTACACGATGTCAGGTTGCTCAGGTACCAACATGGCAATATCCTTGGTATGCCCTTCACGGTACTCAGCACCCTCTACATGGTTCTCCTTTGAACCGGTAAAATAGTTGTCGAGTGAAATAACCTGGTTGTTCTCATCACTAACGAGCGCCTCCACGAGATGACTTCCCACAAACCCTGCACCACCCGTTACAAGTATTACTTTTTTGTTTTCCATACCTCTTTAAAATTAGCCATCAATTGTTTCTATAACAAACCCTTCTATCACCTCCTGTTCCTCATGACGCACCAAGAGCGTTACGACAATAACAGTTACTATAGCGGTAAATAGACCAAGAATCCACCACCAGGGCGACTGTTCAGTACTACCATCTCCCGAACTGAACACCTCCCCATCGTAAGCATGTGCTACTGCAGCTATTTCACTGGGTAGGTATACTACTTCATCTAGCTCTTGTTCAGTGGTAGGTACACTCTTTTCTTCCACAACGGTACCCAACTCCCTGTACTCTTTCGTGACAACTGGTGTCACAGGAGCGAGTTCTTCGGTGGTTGCATAGGTACTCAACACCTCACCACCAGGGTATCGCAAGGTAACAGCACTACCATGTACCCCAGTATACTCTCTACAAAACCGCACCGATGCATTCGGCAGTATGTAGGTATTCTCCGGCACCACGAAGTGTGCAGTCTCTGTTGTGAGAATATGACCAGAAAGGTCATACCGTTCCCTTCCGTTATTCTTTACCTCTACAAAGTCACCACTTGCCTGCACTATGCTAACGGTCGGTTCTACTACATGAATAACCACTGAATCTGAATCAGTTATCTCTTCCATGAAGCCACCACGCACTGCTCTAGCAGCAACCACGTAATCACCCGTATAGTTGTACTCGTGAGTAACCTCTCTACCCTCAGCAACTGCCCCATCACCAAAACTCCACTGAACAGTATCAATGACCCGTTCTCTCCCATGTTCTGTGTAAGTCTTTGCACTGAAGGTGACCGGTACACCTCTCGTTACCGTACGGTCATCACCAATAGTTAAAATAAGTGCTGGTTCTAAATGTACTTCATCATCGTCATCACTTTCTTTTCCGTAGATTACCCTTCCACCTGCACTTAATGACCGTGCTGCACTGCTCACCTCATTAGCATCATCATCATTTGAAACACTAATAGGTTCACTACCTTGTGGCGTTGGGGTGCTCGTTATCCAAGTACCAATCGGTGGATTACCAGAGCGTTGCAATGTTTCTTTCGTATCGTTATTACCTCCGATACTCCACTCATCACTTCCATCAACACTATCCACCAATACTCCGTTCTGATCACGTAGCTCAAGTAACTCCCCCGTATTACCGAGCGCTCCACTGTACACCATGAAAGCTGGCTGAAATGGAACCGTCTCATCGCTTGTACGTTCGAGAAGCGCGTAGCTATCTACCCCAAGCACACCAGTGAGCACAATACTCGGCTGACCATCACTTGCAGTGAGTGTCCATTCTGACAAATCAACTTCTACGCCATCATTGTAAAGCTCTATCCACTCTGCATTTGCATTATCACTATCACCCATCCAAGCAACTTCAGAAATATACACTGAGGCATTTGTAACAAGAGGGGTAAAAAGTAAGGTAAACAGCAAGATTGTACCGTTACGCCAGAACATTCTACTCAAGATTAGGTTTATCTACATGAAGCATCTCATCTAGTTTTTCTTTTGGTATCTCTATTGGAGCAATACGGTGCTTTGCAACACTTGCTTCCTTTTTCTCTTCCGCTTGTTTTGATTCCTGCTCTTTAGTAGATTCTTTTTTTGACACCTTTTCTCCTACAGCACTCTCACCTTGTCTCTCTTCCTTTTGAGGAGTTTTCTTGGTGAGTGATTGCAACAGGTTTCGCAACTCTGACTTTCCCTCATCGGTTATCCCCTTACCATCATCTTTTTTGGGAACAAAGGTTGTTGCAGGTTTCGATAATGGTCTTTTTTCTTGCGAAGATATACCCTTCTTGTCTTCGTTCACTACCTTTTGTGATACTACTTTCTGAGGAGTACTACCTTTTACCTCTCCCTTCGTATCATGTGTCATTTTCTTGAGGAGATTACGTAGGTCTTTTTTATACTCGTCACTATTCTCTGCGTTTTTCTTTTGTTCACCGTTTCGTCTTGGCGTACGTCCACCATTGTTACCAAAGCCATTATTACCACCTCCTCTCTCATCCCTATCACGTTCTGCTCTTCTTTGTGCACGTGCTGCATCTTTAGCGTCCTTCTCAGGATCCTCATACTTCATGTTTACCCATTCAGAGATACGGGCTTCTACTTCTCCACGTGGCTGAGCATAGAGTGACCGTGAGTATGCCATGGCTCTGTCCCTATGACTCACCTCAGGTTCCTCAACAGGTGGCAAGGTTCGGGCACTGAACGGTGCTGAAGAAATACCATCTATCATGAGCTTGAGGTATATCTGACGAGCTCCAAGGTTCACCAAGTCATCAGCTGTGAAGACTGGAGCAAATTCCTTTTCAAGTACCTCGGCATCGTACGCTCCTACACGAAACGTCATCATTGTTCCAACGTTTCCAAACACGGCAGCACGCACCTCCTCGTCCATTTGCTCCACGTACTGGTGTGCTATGGTAAGTGCAAGCTTGTACTTACGTGCCTCTGAGAGAATGTCAGCAAAACTTCGATTTGCAAAGTTTTGAAACTCGTCAACAAAAAGATAGAACGGCGGGAGTACCTTCATCTCTCTCGGCGCAGCATCAGCTCTGCTCATAGCAGCGAGGTAGATCTTGGTAATGAGCATGTTACCGAGCAGGTTTGCGTTACCCTCACCAATGCGCCCTTTTGAAAGATTTACCAAAAAGATTTTTCGTTCATCCATGAGTTTACGGATATCAAAGGAACTGTGCGGCTGCCCTATTACGTTTCGCACGAGTGCATTTGAAGAGAACTGACCAATCTTGTTCTGAATAGCAGGTGTTGCCTCTTGTGCATACCTATCTGTGTACTTGCTGTACTCATCCACCCAAAACGAACGTACTGATGAGTCAGTAATGTTTGCTATAACATTTTTTCGGTACTCTTTATCAATGTACATCCTGTTTACCGAAAGTAAGGTTGCTCCTGGGAACTCCAAAAGTGCTGCAAGTGTATTCTGCAAAATGTATGCCATACGTGAACTCCAAGCATCTACCCATATCTTCTCGAAGGTACTCATGAGTCCAGCTACCACCAAATGGCGCTTGTCGGCATCAACATCCTCTAGCACATTAAAGGAAATAGGATACTCCATATCAAATGGTGCAAAGTACAACACATCCTTCACACGATCTTCAGGAATGTAGTTGAGCATCATCTCAACAGAACCACCATGCGGATCAATAAAACACAGACCCTCGCCGTTTAAAATATCTTGGGCTGCCATGTTTTCGAGGAGCGTAGATTTTCCCATTCCCGTCTTTCCGATAACGTAGGTATGACGAGATCTATCCTCCCGTTTTATGCCAAACGGTTGCATCCTGTTTCTACTGTCTGTGACACCAAAGTACGTTACGCGCTCATCTTCAGGTACGTTATGATCCTTCATCAGACTTCGTATAGAAAGTCCATTCATACTAGTAAGTATACGGTAGTATTGTGTTTATGTTTAGCTTTACTCTCCACCAATAGAACCTATTCATTCGGTGAATTTCTTTGTTATCTTCGTTAGTATAACTTTCACAATACGTTTAGTACGACTAATTTTTCTTATGAGGAACGAATTAGAAAAATGAAGCACCCTTGTGGTGTAACTCAAGCTAATGCTTCCTCGATGCCTCGAACTTCATCCAAATGAATAAATTCTATATCAAAGTGAGATTGAAGTTGAAGTGGAAACTGTAGCCTGTGTAGCCACGGCATCCTTCAATGCACCGCGAGTGTATCGATTTGAAGGTGCCCAAAGTAGCCACGAATCAAGACCCGCATCGTACGTTGCCTGGATCTGTGCCTTCACTTCCGGTATATCGTAATCACCACCATAGTCAAAGTCCTGGAGCCATGGACGTATCTTATCTTTATCATATGCATCCTTCGTGTACATACCAGTTGCCACTTCCTTTGTAGTAGTTGCTGTGGTGCTTGCTGCAGGAGGAACAACCACTGTCTTCATGACAGGATCTGAAAGCAACGTATCGATTGGTGACTGTGTCGCTACTGTTCTTCTCACGGCACTATCAAGCACAAACTTAATGAGTGCATATGGCACCGTATTTGGATTACTCCATCCATTAAAACCACTCGGGTAATGACTCGGGTACACCATTGGGTCTATGTAATCAAAATACGGTAGTGCACGCTCAAGCACCTGTCCAATATTCAGGTCATCATAGTTTGTCGTTACCATACCGAAGAGGTCAGCCGAGATAACCGGTGGCTTCACTCCAATAGGATACTTTGTCTCATCTTTTATTTCACTACTGAGGTATGCAAAAAACTTCTCAAGTGCAACCTGCTTTGGTGTACTGTCCCCTGCCCAATCAAAGTGAATATTACTCATTGGTCCATCAGATGGAAAACGAACATAATCGTAGTTGAGTTCATCAAAGCCAAGTAGATGCGCCTCACGAGAGATCGTAACAATGTAATCCCAAAACGGCTCGGCACCAACATCAATAAATGAAAGACCTTTGTTGTCTTTCCAAACCTCCCCTGCTGGACTTGCAAACTTCACTGCAAGTTCGGGATGTGCAAGTGAGTAGTACGGATCCTGGAACACGGTAATACGTCCAATAACGTAAATACCCTTCCCATGCAGCAGTTCAACAAAACTCTTCATATCACGTGCACCGCACTGGTCAGATACCGATGGGGCAAGTTCAGGAGTATCTGTAGTAAAGGCAAGTTTCCCGGTATAGTCCTTTATGTCAATAACAACCGCGTTGAGCTCCGTCTCATCAATAAGCTCTACGAGATCTGCACGAAACGATGGAGTACCCACAACACACTGGGTCATGTAAATTGCACGCACTGCTTCTGGTGTATCTATGTAGTCTGGTATTGGTCCCACCATTTCTTCCCTCACCTCAACCTCCTGTTCTGGAGTTGTTGTTGCTACTTCACTTACAACATCTACCCCCTCTGCTTCAGCATGTGTTGAGGTAACACTGTACCTTGAAGAAAGTATTGCAGGATATGAGTAAAACATGACTGCACCCATTGCAACCAAGGTCAAAAGTAACACTCCAAAAAGTACAGTATTTCTCTTTACTGGAACACGTTTCTTTTCTTTCTTTTTTTCCTTCTTTGTTTTTTTAGGTTGGGTCATACCACTCTCCTATCTATTGACCCTCGTACACACCCTCTTCTTGATAATTATGATTACCCACACTCGTCACATCAGGACCCTCATTAGGGGTGTTCTCTTCATAGAAGTATTCATGCTCGTTTCGCTCAAGTCGACGTATAGTCATACGGCAGGCAAACGCACCGAGTACGATACTAGCCCCAAGTACGAAGAGTGCGTTAGTCTTCCAAGCTTCTGGAACACCAAGAAATGGTATCAAAAATACAAGTAGACCAATGATGTATAGAAAAATATCTTTTCGCATGGGACTATTGTACTTGTTTTATGCACTTCCACCAAACTACGAAATGATAATAACGAATTCACCTTTTACCGTGTCAGTATGTGCTTCGAAGTGGTCGCAAACCTCATCCAAGGTACCAGAAACCACTTCTTCAAAAACCTTAGTGATTTCTCGTACCACGGTGACACTCTTTGCAGGTTCAAGTCGATCTCGTAGTGCATAGAGCGCCTTCATAACACGATGCGGCGACTCGTAAAACACAACAGTATGTTCATAGGTGGCAAGTGTGGTAAAAAATGTTTCCCTCCCTTTCTTATGTGGTGGAAATCCTAAAAAAGTGAACGTGTCAGCGTGTACCCCAGCTACTGAAAGTGCAGCAACAACTGCACTCGGACCGGGAATTGCCTCAATAGAAACAGTATCACCAAACTGTTCACGAATCTTAGCAACCAAACGTGCACCTGGATCTGAAATAGTTGGTGTGCCAGCATCTGAAACAAGGGATACCATCTTTCCATCCTCAAGAAAAGAAAATACCTTTTCATACTTCGCATCACCAGAATGCGTATGGTATGAGAGTGTTGGTGTTGCAATACCATAGTGTATAAGGAGTTTCTTTGTCACCCTTGTATCCTCACACAAAATCACATCAGATTCCTTGAGCACTCGAAGAGCTCTCAAGGTAATATCCTCAAGGTTTCCTATAGGTGTTGCAACTACATACAGTTTTGCTGTCATAAGAGTGAGTATACCTTGAAACAAACGAAAATACAGCATCAAACAGATACTGTATTTTCAAAATTCAAAACCAATAAACCTAAACTTTAGAATACCGGAGTAGCTATATATACAAGCCGTGTCGTGTAGTCAGTTGCCGCCTCCTGCATACTACTTACCTCCATTTTGAAACCAACTCGTGTTGAACCAATATCCGGGGTAATAGCATCAGCACTTGATGTTGCATACATTATTTCCCGTGCACTACTTACGAAATCACCTACATACAATGCATCACCAAACGAATCATCATCAGAAAGTGTTGTATCTTCTGTTGTAACACCCCAGTGTCCATATGTATCCGCACTACCCGGTATTGCTGAAGGTTGTGCCCATGTTGTTGGTACTGCCTCATACGTTCCATCACTGAAAGAGTTAATCGTTGCTCCTGTTGAAGATTCAAGATCTCCATCTGCAAACACTGAAACAATAAAACCATTTGCTGAGTTTGTGTTTACCGTAAGATCTTGTGCAAGTACATACTCACTTCCTGCAGAAACAATACCAAACGGTACTGATGTGGCTGTTGTTGTTCCAGTGGTAAGTGTTGCGTCTGCATTTACCGTTAATCCCGTATCAACACCACCAATAGTAAACTCAAAGAAGTTCTGAACCTCACCAGTAATGGTAACACTGTCAATTATTGCAATTTTTGTGTAACCCTCATCAGCCATAGTTCCACCTATCAACACCTCATACTCACCCACTGTAGCATTGTTAGTTACTTGGTTTGCGCCAGTACCTGATGCTGTAGCATTGGTACCTATCTCGATAGTAATCGTACTCGCAGCTGCAATAGCACCGCCGCCGCCACTACATATTTCAATGGTTATATCCTGTCCTGAAACAGTTACTGCAGCATTCACTGCTCCACAGACAGTATCTGTCGTTAGGTCGACACCATCATCTGTAATATCAATATCATCCTCGCCAAGTGAACCCATGGTAAATCCGGTAGGCATAGTTACCACTATAGTTGAACCATCTGCAGGAACTCCCGTAGGTGTGCCAAATGTAATGGTATGGTTTGCTCCCGTGTCTGGTTTACTTGTTGAAAGCACATCAGAGAGCGTTGTTACCTGATCGGCTCGTGCAACTAGCAGGGAGCCAGGAAGACCAGAAGCCCAAAAAATAAGAGCTCCAGTTACTACTACTGCTACGCGGATATACCACGATTGCAGCGCAATACTGCGTGATGGTGAATACATATGCAAAAAAGACCGTATGGTGCGTGACGCCATACAGTTTAGGTAACTCATTTCTCCGAGTTCCCTACGGAAGCCAGCGTGTCTTCCTATCCCTAGTAATTACTTGTAATAAGTTGCACCACAAACGAACACTAAGGATGTCCTTTATATGTTTACTTGCAATACGTGGCAAGACCAGGGGTTAACATGAGTATAGCATTAGCTGTGGAAAGCATGTGTATTAGTAGGTATTTTTTCGTGGAAAACTCTGTGGATTGTATATAAGGTTGCATAAAACTTTTTTTGTCAATTCACATGTCTTTTTCTAAAAGACACAAAAAGACAATTTGGTCACAAATAAATATGAAACGGTACACTGAATACAACCGAAAACACAGCGACTATTAAAAAGAACACCATCCTTCTGTTTGGTGGTGTTCTAGTAATAGTTTGATCTAGATGAGGTATTAGTAGTGCATGCCCATAAAGGCAATTGAGCCGAGACCGAACATTGCCAAAATTCCAAGCACAAAGAAAGCAAGTGATATATAAAAGGATATCAATCCTGCATGATCCATCGCTTTCATAAAGCCAAGGTACTGATCTTTGTTTGCAAACACCTTACTCTTCTGTGCTATTTCCCTACCCTTGAGCCCAAAGAATATCATGACTGCCGGCATTGCAATAAAGTTCACAATCGGCACCAAGAAGAGTAGATAAACGAAGAGGTACATGTACTCTCGAACAGCAATGGCAAATGCCATGTTGAACATCATGGCTCCCCATGACCATCCTTCATCTTTGTACTCACCTGTTGGTGTAGATGCTGTTGCTTTCTCTTCATCGAGAGGTACAAATGCCTCTTGCTGCGTGTTCTGCTCTGGTGCTTGTTGGTTTTCTTGTGTTGTTTCTGGTTCCATATCTAAAAATTACCATGTAATACCTACAGTATTACATGGTATAGAAGTAGTTTTGTAAGACTATTCCACAACACCTATGAGTTCATCGCCAAGAAGGTACACATCTCCTGCACCCATAGTGAGGATGAGTGTATCCTTACCTTTCTCCTCAAGCACCTCTTTAGCTGCTGCAAACGTTTCTACAAACTGAGCATTTCCCTTTTTGTAGTTTACTGCTTCAGCAAGTGTCTCTGAAGAAATGGTTGGATCTTTATCTTCACGTGCAGCATATATAGGGAGTAGTAGCACTTCATTAGCATAAGCGAGTGCATCTGCAAAACCATCAAAAAATTGCTTCGTACGTGAGTACAGGTGTGGATGAAAAACAACAGTAAGTTTCTTATCAGGAAACTCACTCATTGCCATTTGTATGGTTCCTAAAACAGCAGTTGGGTGATGCGCATAGTCATCGTATACCAATGCACCCTTCTTTGTTTTTCCTTTGTATTCAAACCGTCTCCATGTACCCGCAAAAGAACTCAGTGCTGTATCTATTTTTGAAAGACCAACTTCTGGAAAACATGCCAATACCGCTGTTTTTGCTGCACGTGCATTTTCTTTATTGTATGCACCTTTTACGAGAAGTTCAGGTATTACTGTTCCTTGAAATGGCACAATAGTATTTTCTACACCCTCAAGCACAACAGTGATTGCTTCTGAAGAAGTATTGGTAACCACTACCCCTTTTTCAGGTAAACGCCCTATAACCTCACGGAATGCGTCCTGCATATCCTCAAGATCTCTGTAGTAGTCAGTATGATCAAGTTCAATGTTGTTGATGACCAACACATCAGGATGCAACTGTAAAAAATGTCTTCGGTACTCACATCCCTCAATAACAAATAGATCTGGTTTCCCCTCAATAAAATTTGATCCGTACTCACTCAGTATACTTCCTGCAATAACCGTAGGTTTCTTTCCTGCCTCAATGAGCACTTTCGCTATCATTGCAGTAGTGGTAGTTTTACCGTGTGTTCCTGTAACCACAATAGACACTCCACTACCTGTTGCCTCACCGAGTGCTTCAAAGTATGAAAGCTCCCGAATATTTAGTTCTCTTCCGCGAGTACGTTCAACATTATCCTCAGGGACTGCATCGCTGTACACAAGTAAAACTGTCTCTTGTGGTACATGTTCTGCACTGTGACCTTCAAGTACCGTAGCACCCTTACTCTTGAGCAGCTCTGTTACCTTTGAAGTACCTCTGTCTGAACCTACCACCAGTTTCCCTTGGGAAAGATACAGCTGGGCAAGTGCACTCATGCCGATACCTCCAATACCTACAAAAAAAATTGTTTCTTTTTTATCCATACTACAAACCTGTTACAAGTGCATTAAATTGTTCCCCTCTATCAAACTCATTCGCAAACATCTCAAATGAGGAAAATGCCGGCGAAAAAAGAATACTATCCCCCTCTTTTGCATGACTGATTACCTCACTGAACGCTTTTTGCAGTGAATTAACAACTGTAAACCTATCCTCTCTCCCATTAAGTAGCTGTCTTGTACCTGATCCATCTAAAAACACCACTTCCTCAGTATACTCCCCGATGAGAGGTAATAATGCACCCGCATCAAGATCTTTTGCAGTTCCACCAGTTATGAGTCGTATAGGACCAACTTCTTTAAGTGCTCGTAAGGCAACCATGGTTGCTTCAGGAGTTGTAGCGTTAGTATCATTGTAAAATCGTACACCTTTTTTCTCACCTACCAGTTCCAACCTTCCTGGAAGCGGCAACATAGTCTCTACCACTTCACGTATGACCTCATCATCCACACCAAACGCTCGAGCGGTTGCAACAGCGACACCAGCATTATACCTGTTATGCTCACCCAAAAGACCAACCTTCCAGCCCTTGGGCAAAGAACTTTCGTCTGCTACCACAACATCCGCTTTGATGTGCTTTTTATACGTTTCTACAGCTGGAAGTGCCTGCTTGCCTATCACGAGCACGTCTCCAGTACTCTGGTGTAGGAAGATGTTCGCCTTATCGGCAAGGTATGCTCCCATATCACCCTTGTAGTAGTTCATATGATCAGGCATGAATGTCGTAAACACAGCAACTTGCGGTGAGTGTGATCCTTGTTGCACACGATCATGCTGCAAACTCCTCTCTTCCCCAAAACCTTGGCATTTCCATGAGTCGAGTTCAAAAACTCCCACAGAATCAGCCTCTACTTGATCCAAAAGTGCTAAACTCGATAAACCTTTTACATTGCCACCAGTGAGTACTGCTCTACCATCCTTCTCTAGCATAGTGCTCAAAAAGTGCACGACTGTAGACTTCCCCCTCGTTCCTGTAACACCGATAGCAGGTACATGTGCGATACGAAGCATGAGTGATGCACTCATATCCACCGGCACATTGTTTTTTCTTGCTGTTTCAATAAAAACATTACTCAAGGGAACACTTGGGCCCTTTAAAATGAAATCCCTATTGAAAAAGTCTTCCTCCTTGTGTTCCCCAAGTCTGAACGATATGTTTGGAAACTTTTGAAGCTGTTCTACTGATGATACCAATTGTTCCTCTGTTTTTAGATCTGTTATCAAAACCTCGGCACCATTTTTTGCCATGTACTCAGCATCACCTGTACCACCACCCAAAAGACCCAAGCCCATTTGAGTTACCTTCTTTCCTTCAAATATTTCTCTACAATCCAACATATTTCATATAATAAAGCAGGTTGGACCTACTTCATTTTAGTAATTACTGCAATTACCAGGAACCTCCACCTCCACCTCCGAAGCCGCCACCAACACTGCCACCGCCCCCAGAACCTGAGGATTGCGGCATTGTTGCAGTACTGACACTCTGTGTAAACATTTTCATATCAGTAGCAAACACGCTTGGTGAAAAAGTTCCATTACCTCCCTCATACCATTGAGGAGCTTCTGTGAAGATGTCTTCAAACTGTTTTGCCCAGTTCTCTTCAACTCCAAACATCACCGCATATGGCAAAAATCGACTAAATATCTCAACTGTTCTCTCAGGGGTATCGCCTTTTTTTTCTGGAGCATCATGAAAGGCGATACGGTCTTTTTCTGCTATATCGAGGTATCGCTTAAAACCCTTAAGGTGAGTTTGTAAACGAACCCCCTCTTTTGTTCGAGCAGGCATGTGAAGACTGAAAAAGAACGCAAGTGCCAAAATAACTGCAAGAGGTCCATACGTCCAAACAAAGTCAGATGTACCTTGATTGTTTCCAAGTAAGAGAATACCTGTTGCCCACAGAATTGATATACCATTCACCAGCACTGTGGCAACAACGTACCACGTGCGTACCTTGTCAGGGTTTTGTATAAAATAGTTCTCTTCTGTTACCGTCTGGTACACTAGATCCTCGATAGCATCTTTTTCATCAACAAATTCATTCTTCATTCTTGAAAGAAGCGCAACCTGTATCTTCTTGCCACCTATTTCCTCTTCACTCATGAAATCATCCTGAAATATTTTTTCAAGTACACGAGCACTCACCTCATCAGCAGGAACTTTGTCGTTTGCACGTGCAAAAACATAGTCTGACAATGAAAATATTAAGAAATCTTTTTCAAGACGATGTATCTTGATGTACCCATCGACTGCAAGACGCAGTATTTCTGCCGCTATTGAAGCATCCTCCACCTTTTCACTATATACAACACTTGCTACTGATGGCCCCATACCTTCTGGTGGCTCAAACTGGGTCACGATTACTTTACTAGCATCAGGGTCACGTCCCTTCGTAAACCACAGATACACTAAAGTGAGTAGTAAGAAGAATGGTACAACTGAAGGTATGAATGGTGAAAAGGCCCATGAAGAAAGGATCCCGGAACTACTCTCTCTCCTCTGAGATAGCTCCGTTTCTATTACCCCTTTAGGAAAAGAAACTGCAATGGTAAACCCTTCTTCTGACTTAAGATCGAGTGCTTTCGCGTTGTATCCTGCACGTTCAGTATTCACGAGTGGCACACTTTCATCACATTGATCCTTTGAACCGTCCTTTCCCTTGTAACAAGAAGCTTGAAGCACCTCGGCACCTACCGGCAAATCAACGAGTACACTTGCATTCGTGATAGGTTTTTCCCAGTATCCTGTCACGTTCCAGTATAACTCATCGAAATCCTCATAGTACAAAAAAGGACCCTCTACTACATACGTAAGCTCATATGCATGCTCCCCCGTTATTGTTTTGTTTGGATCACCAATCTTCAGCGTAAGTTCACCGTTTCCCCTACTCTCAGTAAACGGTAGTGGTGTACCCATCCCATCAGTCACCAACACAGAACTCACTTCTGCTGTATAGGTCTCATTCCCTGCTTGATAGCTGTACGGAATAACACGAAAAATACCGTGGCGTTCATTGTCACCAAAATCATACAAAATACGCTCTGTCACCTCTATTGTTGCATTTTTGTACACAACGACACGTGCATCAAAAGACGGTATCACCTCGGCACCTAAAACTGTTTGTGGCACAAAAACGAACAAAACTGCGACTATCTGAAAAAACGTCACTATTTTTTTATTCATGTCCTACATAATACAACAAATGCCCCACAAAGTGGGGCATTTTACCAGAAAGATCTCACATTAGCACCAGTGCCCTTGCCTGCAGTTTTGAAGTATTGGTTGTCTTGAAACACCAACGGTTTCGCTCGTACCCTGAAAATTTTCTCCACAACTTACACATAAAAACTGAGTAATGGAAACATCACATTTTACAACGATACCATTGCACCTTGTGCAGACAGAAACATCATTACCAACAAACTCCTCCTTACAGCGTAAGCATTTCTTGCCAGAGACTTCTACCCGCTGTGCAAGTATATTCCCGTAACATTTTGAGCACACCCTGTCGGGTACTATTCTTCGCAACATGGTCACCTCCATTCATGAATGTGAATGTTTTCACTAAAAATAGACGTACTATTACCTGAACTACAGATTACCACGACAGTGCACTTTGTAAACGAAAGTTTTTACTTTGGCATCGTCAGGTATAATACACACTACGTAATGCTCATCACATAAAAACTATATGAAACTACATAAATCCCTTATTCTCTCACTGCCACTCTTGTTTGTAGCAAGTACAGCGCATGCTGGAGAAATACATTATGGCTCACTACTAAGCCAGTATAAAGATACACTCGTACTCCAGTACAAAGGACCCGCAGGTGCAACATACTACACCTGCACCACTGACAATGATTGCGATAAGGTTGGTTCAGAAGAACCAAACCTTCTCCCAACACTCTTAGGTTCAAATGCATATGTCACAAACAGTGATGGAACTCTTGGTATCAAGCCATTTATTGCAGGTACTGCTGTGTACTATTTCCTCTACGACACCTCAACAAAGACACCTAAAAAACTCGCACTCATCCCCTACACCAAGAAAGGTGCAACGGTATCATTTTCTAAGAACAGTACTGCAGTTATCTTTAAAGATGGTCTCACTTACACCCGTTACGATATAAAAACAAAGAAGCAGAATACACTCACTCTGCAAAAAACTCTCGCTTTTCTTACTATTTCACCTGACGGTAACTATGTTGCTGGCTACAACTACTCAACAGTTGAACATGAGGTATGGCGTTTTTCTGATGGCAAAAAGCTCACACCACCTTCATCTATGCAATCATATCTTGAATTTTCAGATAATGAAGAGCAAATAGCATTCCTTGACGATGTAGATGGCTACAAAACACTCTACACCATGAAAACAAGTGATCTTGGAAAAACTAACCCTTCTTCACTCAAACAGCTCACCAAACCTGAAACCGAATTAGAGGATTACCTCTTTGCAAACAATGTACTCTACTTTATGGCAAATGTAGATGGACCACTTGAATGGGACCTCTTCAGCTACAAAGACAGTAAGACACAAAAAGTGGAGGAGGATGTGTCATACGGTGACTACATCAAGAGGGTTGATACCAGTGATGGCACTTTCCTCACCTTTCTCAAAACTGAAGGAAAAAATACAAATCTCATGCTTATAGATGATGCAGGAAAAGAAACCACCCTCACACCAGTACGAGCATCAAAACTTTCGAGCAAGGTAGAACGAGAAGTGGTGGAGTACGGAGACAGTAATGGAGTACTTCTCTCACCTACAAAAGGCGGTAGCGGCAACCTCTTCATTTGGATGCACGGAGGCCCACAGCGACAGGTAGCAAAAGAGTACCATTCATACCTATCTTACGCTGTCTATGATGACTTACTTGAACGGCTCGTGGCAGATGGCAACTACGTCTACAAAATAGACTACACCGGCTCTACTGGTTACGGTGCAGACTTCAGAAAAGCACTCACTATGCATGTCGGTGATGTGGAGATGGAAGATGTTGAAGACGCAATAGATGACATCAAGAAAGACTTGGATATAGATAACGTGTACCTCATTGGTAACAGCTATGGAGGATACATGGCACTACGTGGCATCGTCGATTATCCAAAAAAACTTGATGGTGTGATCTCAATAAACGGTGTGTCTGACTGGTATGGACTCCTTCAGGCTATACCAAGCTCTCCATTCACCAGCGTGTTTAATGGAGTTCCTGATACGGACAACCTAGATGCCTACATGCAGGCAAGTGTGTTTACCGGCATGGATGAACTCACCAAAAAAGACAAGGTGCTCGTGGTGTGGGGAGAGAATGACTCGACGGTACCGGTATGGCAGTCTACCAAGTACGTAGAGTTTGCAGAAAAACAAGGGGTAAACCTTGAGACACTCTCCTTCTCTGACGAGGACCACATACTCCGCAAGCGTGACAATCTCGATGAACTGTACGATACGATTGTGGACTTCTTCGATTTATAAATCTCAAAACTATTCAGGTGACGTGTGCCTTTTGGGTATTAATCACCTGAATAATCACCTAACAAAGCAAGCCGCTCATGTGAGCGGCTTGCTGTAACGTATATACGTAAATTACTCTCTTAGCCCTGTATCCTATCCTTCACCTTTGCAACTACATCATCAAGACGTATGTCAGTCTTTACCAAAAACTCACTCATACCTGAGGTAACTGCCTTTGCTACCGTATCAATACTTGAAGAGTTAGTGAGGAGAATAATAGGAACTGTTTTACCCCACGCATCCTCTTGAAGATGCTTCATGACGTCAAAACCATCCATCTCAGGCATCATAATATCGAGCAAAATAATATCAGGATGCTTTTCTAGAGCTAAGTTGAGACCTTCGCGACCATCAAGTGCTGTATATGCTGTTATTCCCTCATCCTCAAACTTACGAGCAAGTACGTTCACGAGTGACTCTTCATCATCAACGATTAGTACTGAACATGTATTTTGTGAATTCATACTGACTATAAGTAAACTACTAATTATTTATTTAAAATATACTGCTAGAATACCGTTACTAGGCTTCTGGTGCAACGCGTGGCAAAGTTATCGTAAACGTCGTACCCTTTTCTTCCTCAGAGTAGAAGGTCATACTGCCACCCAGTTTCTCTGTAAATGCTCTACTCATATAGAGTCCTAAACCAGTACCATTTGCAGAGACCTTTCGTGCATTCGTCGCTCGGAACATCTTGGTGAAGATCTTTTCCTGCTCATCTATTGGTATACCATACCCTGTATCAGAAACAGCGATCGTACAAGAATGTGGCGAAAACATTGACTCAATGGTTACTTTTCCACCATTTGAGGTGTACTTGATGGCATTCGTAAGAAGGTTATGAATGATGATACGCAGCATGGTGTAATCTGTGGTCAAAACATCATCTCCCTCAGTAGTTACCACTACCTCTGTCTTACGTTTCTTTATATCAGCTGAAAGTTCAGCGAGAATATCTTGCACCACCTTGTTTACCTCCACCTCCTCATACTGTGGTGCAAGAACGCCCATCTCAATCCTGGAAACCGTTAAGAGTGTTGTAATAAGCTCAATCATTCGTTCGTTACCAATGTATATTTGTTCTAGATACTCACGCACCAGATCAGGCATTTCTATTGAGTCAGATGAAAGTAGGTAGTCTATATGCCACTTTATGGTAGTTAGTGGTGTACGAAGCTGATGTGAAGCGAGAAGCAAAAAGTCAGTCTTCACTTGCTCATTTTCACGCTCCTTACTTACATCAACAAGCGTTACGAGGTGCCTAAAGGCAACTGATGAATTATGTGCAAGTGAGTAAATGGAGACCAATGCATACCGATCTTTTTTCCTGTTGATAGTAGTGATACGCATCTCTTCTTGCGAGATTGGTACAGAACGTTCTACTTTTGCTTTCAAGAGTGACATACCTTGACTTGAGTCACCCTCATCAATGAGTAACGAATAAAAATTAGTTGAGATACACTCCTCGAGCGTTCCTCCTAAAAATCGCAATGCTGCTGTGTTTGGGTTACGAATATTTCCTACACTGTCTATTGAAAAGTACGGTACTGGACTATTCTCATACAACTTACGAAACTGCTCACGAGAGAGCATGAGATCAGAAAATGCCTCCTGTGGTATGACTGGAGGGGGTGGTCTGTGTACTGTCATCAGTGAGTACTTGAGTACAAGGACATACGAGACAAGGGCAAACAAAATCGAAAGTATTGCAACAAGAATAACCTTTGCCCGTCCAAAGAGGACAAGGTCGCTTATATTTTGACCAGGAATATAGAGGAACATTATTGCTAACTGATCAGAAAATAACCATAGCAACAAAGTACTCCCAAAAAAGAAGATAATTGCTACCCAAGCTGCGTTGCTAAATAACCTTTTCTGTTTCTTTCCATGTTGCATCACTGTAAAGTATAGCATCGGTATGCACAGGTAGTGTGGAAATACTCAACATACATTACGGTTTGTGAGGTATTCTGATAGTACTCATTAATGAATGTAAAAATATGAATAAAAACATTGGAACCCAAGAGTCACACATGCGTTCTCTCGCTGGAGCACTCATTGTACTCTTTGCACTCTTTATTGTTGAAAATTATGTGGTACGCATCATACTTGCTGCAATAGCTGCAATACTCGCTGGTACAGCGTTTTTACGCTACTGCCCAATAAATGCCATGCTCAAGCGGGACTCTCGAGAGTTTCAGCACGAGGAGCAAACTGCTATGGTTCAGGAAGAAGCACCAAACGAACCAACTCCAGAACCAAAACCAGAAACGATAACGGAGGAAACAAAAACAGATTCTGTAGAAGAGTAGAGACAAAACACCCGCTGTATACATACAGTGGGTGTTTTTCTATTAACAAGTTCTTCTCTCTATGGTGCAACAACTCCACTACCAGGACAGAGTGCAGTATTCCAATCACCAGGCAAAACCTTGGATAGATCTCCAGTAAAGAACCATGCCATAAGAAGGTTGATAATAAGCCATGCAGCAAGGACAATAATAAAACCAACAAGTGTATTAACAAAGATCTTATGCGCCTTTGCGATACTGCCAGGGTTTCCTGCTGAAAAGAGGTAGAGTACGCCTGCATTAATGAAGAGGAGTGTTGCTATGATAGCTGTTGCTACTACTAAAAAGTTTAATACATTCGCTGCTGTTGTGGTAAGGTCACACAAGCCACACTCCTTAAATCCCCCATTGCTTGTACCACCACAATTTACTAAACCTTTACTGCTTCCTGTTGTTCCTGTACTACCTGTTGAACCGCCTGTGGTACCTGTTGACCCTGCTGTGTACGGCACCGCGTAACCTGTTGTAGGACTTATGGTCATCATGTCATCTGGGTCATCAGCACTCACCCAAACACCTGCAATATCAGGACTTGGTGTGTAACCATCTGCAGCAAGTTCTGCTTCACTCATGAGTGCAGTGAATTCAACATCGCTCATAGCAACTATTTCTTCAGTAGAGTAGGAATCGATACCTGCAGCATCAAGCGCTATACCCTTGTCAGTTGAGGTATCTGGTTCCCAGGAATCAGTGAACGTGTTGTACTTAAAACCAGCATATGCCAAGTTGATTTCCTTATTATCAAGAGTGTAAGGAAAAGGGTCATAGAACGTACTATCTCCGATATCGCCACCCGCAGCAAGTACGTAAGTTTTGAAATCCCCTTCACTCATCGTTGCCAAACTCTCACTTGCTGGAATAACAACTACTCCATCTCCATCCACCCAACCTTGTGTTGTTTCTTCAAGTCCAAGATTTTCGAGTTTAGATTCTCGCATCGTCTCGACAAACTCACTATAGTTCATTGCATCAAGATCATTATCAGCAATAACATCACCTGTATCATAATTTGTCCAAGTATCAGCGATAGGATCATAGTCATACCCAGCAGCTGCTAAATTCGTATCTTTGTAACCCTTTAGTTCCTGTGTAGAAGAGAAGCTTGGTGCAAACCCAGTGTCATCAAGAGCAGGTTTTACAGCCTCGTTATACAAAAGAGGAGCCATACCTATCTTTTTAGCAAACTCAAGATCCTCGGCAGACATTGATTTTACCTGATCACCGTAGTACTCCATGTTTTCCTCTATTGCCGTAGGGTCATCACTTATACCCAAAAGCAGAGGTGAGACCTCACCTCCAGCTTCTGTTATAAATACGTTTTTATCAGCATCATATGTCATACCATTTGCTGCTATCGTTTGGTACGTTGCCTGGTCAGTCACATTAAAATCAGACCTTGGTTCCATTTGACCACTCGCTAAGTACTTTTCAACCTCATTTGAGTCAATGAGACCATTACCATCCTCATCAGTTATGTTACCTGCTGCTATCTCCCCAGCAATAATAGCTCCCGCTCTTGCTGTTGCTGCTGACGTACCTTGCCCTAACTCAGTAGGACCCTCGCTTGCATATATATCTGCACTCGCAGTAATTCTACCGCTTGAATAGCTAGTGATAGCATTATCATCACCTTCAGTAGTCGCTCCAACACCAAGGACTCCTGGGGCACCAGCTATACTGTCTGTGTCAGTAATAATACTACCGTCATTACCTACTGCAGCAACCACTACCACACCAGCATCATTGAGCTGGTTCAGTAGCGCTTGTGTTTCAGCCGTATTGTTTATACCTGGAGAACCAAAACTCATACTCACAATATCAGCCCCAGGACTGGCAGAGTTTTCTTTCACGTATGTCAAGGCGTTCTGTATATTAGTCTCATTTATCTGAGGTGAGTCACTCACCTTCACCACGTACACCTGCACCTTCCCACTCTGTATCTCGTCTCCAATCTCCTGACCGTAAGTATTTGCCATGTTAGTACCATGACCCACATTATCTGTTACATCACTACTACCATCCGTAGCATTGTACGTACCTGAAATAGGAAGTACGTTCCCTTCACTATCCTTAAACTCAGCAGCGTTGACACCGGTATCAATAATAAACACTTTTGTAGGATCACTTGTATCATTTGTATCACTTGTATCACTTGTATCACTTGTATCACTTGTCTGATTATCTTGAGTAGAATCAGGCACCGTTACATTACCACCATCAAGTGCATCTTGAAGATCCGCTTCATCTTCAGCATGTATGGTACTTGTATTAATAAATGCGAGTAAACAAATACTCAAGATATAGAAAGGTAGCTTTTTGGTCATGATTAAAAATAGATTTGTATGAAATATATTGTTACACAGAATTACTATCAAAACACTCAAGATAGTCACAGACATAAAAGAGTGTGTACTGCACACTCTTTTATATTTTTTAGTTTTAGTAAACGTTACCACCTAACGGTACCTCACTATCAGGAGCGAGTAAGACACACTCACCCGCATTATCAGGTACACCAAGCAAGAGTACTTCTGAAATATGCTTCCCTATCTGTTTTGGTGAAAAGTTAACAACAGCAACTACCTGCTTTCCTACGAGATCATCAATACTATAGTTCACCAACCTAGCACATGATTGTTTTGTACCCACCGTGTCGCCAAAATCTACAGCAACCCTATGTGTTGAGTATTTCCCATCTTTAAGAAGTTCGGCGTTTGTTATCTTGCCAACTCGTATATCAACCTTACTAAAATCATCAAACGTGATCATATTTGTATAAAACTACTCTACCATGAACACCACTTATTCCCTCAATCACAGACAAAACCGGAGCTAACACTCCGGTTTTGGTGACTGTGGGCTACATGTATGGACTTGGCGCCAGCTCACATCAGTATTTCATTTCACTTTGTTCATAAAATACTGTGTGGCTCCTGCCCGGACTCACTGACAAGCATTCGCTTCACCCCGCATAGGGTGGGATGAAGCGAATGCTTGTCAGCTCCGTCTTTCAAGTCCTGTATCACCTCTCAGTCACAAACAAAACCGGAGCTAACACTCCGGTTTTGGTGACTGTGGGCGATACAGGACTTGAACCTGTGGCCTTCTCAACGTCAATGAGACGCTCTAGCCAACTGAGCTAATCGCCCATGTGCAACAATAGTACATTCTTTACGTAACTTCATCAACATTTGTGGTAGCATATACGTATGAAAGTTTTATCTATAGAAACCTCATGTGATGAAACCGCTGTGAGCATCCTTGATGCACAAGGTGGTTACGAAAATATGACGTTCACCATACTTGGCAACGCTCTATACTCACAGGCACAGAAGCATGCACAGTACGGTGGTGTATACCCAACACTCGCGAAAAGAGAGCACGCAGCCAACCTTACCGTACTACTTGAATCCGCACTCAAGGAAGCATCCTTTTACACCAAAGAAAAACAAGATATCAGTAAAGAACAGAGAGAGTTCATTGAAGTGACCCTAGAACGTGAACCAGGACTTGCTCTCACTGTTCTACAGCTACTTGAAAACATAGAAAAACCGGATGTTGATGCAATTGCAGTAACACAAGGGCCAGGTCTCGAACCTGCACTCTGGGTGGGAATAAATTTTGCACGAGCACTTGCCTACTACTGGAACCTGCCCATACTTCCAGTAAACCACCTTGAAGGACACATAATAGCCAGTTCTGTAGAGCTATCACCGGACAACCAGAACAGGTATACAGTAAGAGAAACCGTTTTTCCAGTACTTGGCCTTATTATTTCAGGTGGACACACAGAGTTTGTCTACGCCGAAAAATGGGGTGACTACAAAATAGTAGGAGGGACACGTGATGATTCTATCGGTGAGGCATTCGATAAGGTTGCGCGACTCTTAGGCATACCCTACCCTGGAGGGCCCGAGCTTTCAAGGTTGGCGGAAGAAGGAAGGCGTACACTCCTCACCCGCCCTGCACATCTTGCAAAAGACATGGCAACGCTCCCACGCCCCATGATAAACACCGGTGATCTGGACTTTTCTTTCTCCGGACTCAAAACAGCTGTACTCTACTACGTACAAGAAAAGGGTGAACTCACAGAAATGCAAAAAAAACTTCTTTGCACAGAGTTTGAGGAAGCCGTTGTTGATGTACTCCTTAAAAAATTTGCTACCGCATTACAAGAGTACCAAACACAGACACTTCTTCTTGGAGGAGGTGTGTCTGCAAATACATACATTCGCAAGAGAATCACCAACACCTATACAAAAGAGGGTGTTTCTGTCTTTCTACCAGCAGAAGGACTCTCTACTGACAATGCAGTCATGATAGGCATGGCAGGATACCTCATGCACCTACGTGACCATAAACCAAAAACAGCTCAGGATGAGCTCAAAGCAAACGGCAACATGAAGCTCGATAGGTAAAAAGAAAAAAGTGGTACATATACCACTTTTTTCTTGCACACATATCTATCATCTACGCATAGGCCTGCCCACCAAATGGCATCTGCACCCCATCCATAGTTCCTCCAACAAATTTTCCAAACTTTCCTTGAGTACGCTTTACCGGTTCTACAACCTGTTGTTGCTTACTTTCGACTACTGATTGTGCAACTGAAACTTCATCATTTGGTATCACCCCATCCATAGAGAACTTTGTAACTACTTGCTTATGAAGTATTTGCGTAAAAGCATCACTCTGCCAAGCTGTTCGAACCCCATCAAAAGCTACCTGCTGTTTTGTTCGTATTTGAATCATATCTAGTTCATTTACTCATCACGTATTACACTCCATACCCTCGACGCATTGTGTATGGTTTCAATACCGTCACGTACCTATGGTCTCCATGCGTAACAGTTCCAACCCCTTCATCATCTGATACTTCTTCATACGCATAAACCTCTTCTGCACTTTCATCTCTAACATCCTCCTGTTCATGCACCACCTCCTTTCGTGTAACCACTTTTCTTCGTATAACAGGAAACATCCTCTGCCTAACTCGCATGAACGCATCGATAAGCAACATGAGTAATGGGAGACCAATGAGGGTAAGTGCTCCGAGATCATCTTGAAGTGTACGTACCCACACCCCGAAAACAGGTACACTAGCAACCACTATTAACTCAAGTTTTTCTGCCGGCATGAGTTCAACTCTGGTCTCATCCTGTGATACACGATAGTACATTGCTCCACTTTGACTAACCACATCCTCAACCCTGTACACATGCACCTTCCCCTGAAGTTCTGCCCGTCCTGCAACTCGTTCTCCGACAGCAACTGTAGCATTCGATTTTGCAAGTACGAGTGATGTACCAGTACCCTGTTCACTCCAGAAAGCATTGATGCCAAACAGCACCCCTTGCATGAACAATACGAGCACGAGTGAGGAGATCATGACCCCCATCGATACTATATATATTTTGTTGTAAATAAAATCCTTACCCATGAAATTGAACTCTTAAGAAATTGTTTAGTTAAGAGCGTAATGGTGGAATACGCAACTCTGCAACTTCTACTCACGTACAGCAGTCGGGGTCCGATAGTTCTCAAGAAGAGTCTTGAGGTCGGGCCCCGCGTAGCTGTAAATCAGCCCCCTGATCCAGTCACGCATTGAAGCAAACAAACTCCTTGCCCGAATCCGCTTGCTCTGCATCTATAAATACCACCCAGTGACCTGCTCACCAATGTGTATATGTACTAGAGATAAGGACCGGTCTCTGAGGTCAACACTTGTCCCTTGTCCAAGAGAAAATGGTTATTTCTAGCCATACATTTTGATGACTTATACTGTCTTTCAGTTTGACTTTAAGTTTCTTTTAGAAAAAATGCTTGCTTTTTTTACTTTTTTTGCATCCCTGCAGGAAATGTAAAAAAAGTAACATGGAATAAGTAGTGGACTGTGAATTCTTATGCTACTATCCAAACTACATTTAATGTATATATAGCGTGTAGCTGCCCTGCTTGGAATAGCATGCATGGATAAAAATAGAGAGTATGAATAATGGTACCAAAAAAGAAAAAATATCTGATGGAATTGATGATAAGTTTTTAAAACCATACAACCCGCAAGAGAGTGAGGAAAAGATCTACGAACAGTGGGAAACGTCTGGTTACTTCAACCCAGACGTTTGTATTGAAAAGGGAGTGACTGATGAAAAGGCGGAGACCTTTTCTATCATCATGCCTCCACCAAATGCAAATGGTTCTCTCCATGCTGGACACGCTCTTTTTGTAACTCTGCAGGATGTCATGACACGTATCGCACGCATGCAAGGAAAGAGGACGCTCTGGCTACCAGGAGCTGATCATGCAGGTTTTGAAACACAGGTGGTGTATGAAAAGAAGTTACAAAAGGAAGGTCGTTCACGCTTCAACATGGAACCCAAGGAACTCTACGATGAGATACTTGATTTCACACTCTCGCACAAGGACTTTATGGAAGGACAACTCCGACAGCTCGGCGCATCCTGTGACTGGTCACGAGAACTCTTTACACTCGATGAGCATGTAGTTAAGACCGTACATAAGACATTTGAAAAACTTGGGAAAGACGACCTCCTCTATCGGGGTGCTCGTATTGTGAACTGGTGCCCAAAACATCAAACTTCCCTCTCTAACCTTGAAACAGATTATGAAGAGCGAAACGAGCCCTTCTACTACTTCCAGTACGGACCATTTGTTATTGGTACCTCACGACCAGAAACAAAGTTTGGTGACAAGTACGTAGTGATGCATCCAGATGACGAACGCTACAGCGAGTACAAACATGGACAAACAATTGAGCTTGAATGGATCAATGGACCTATCACAGCAACAGTCATCAAAGATGAGGCTGGTGATCCTGAAATGGGTTCTGGAGTAATGACCATTACCCCATGGCACTCGGCTATCGACTTTGAAATAGCAAAACGTCATAACCTTGACTACGAACAAGTTATCGATTGGCGCGGAAAACTTCTCCCAATCGCTGAGGAGTTTGAGGGAATGAACATCAAAGAAGCTCGAGCAAAGATCGTCGAGAAACTCGACAAGAAAGGTCTTTTGGTAAAGATAGATGAGAAGTACGAACATTCAGTACCTGTTTGCTACAAATGCGCACGAGAAATAGAACCACAGATACGCCAGCAATGGTTCATCAAAATGAAGCCACTTGCTGAGCACGCTCTCAAGGCACTCGATAAGGGTGACTTCACTATCCTCACTAGCCAACACGAAAAGATATTCAGAAACTGGCTTTCAAAGATCGAAGACTGGAATATCTCACGGCAGATAGTATGGGGTATACCGATTCCAGCAAAGATATGTGAGAAGTGTGACGAAGGGTACGTAGACCTAGAAAACAAACTTACACAATGTACCAAGTGTGACGGAAAGTTGGTGCAAGACCCAGACACTTTCGACACCTGGTTCTCTTCTGGTCAGTGGCCATACACGACACTTGGCTATCCTGAAGGAGAAGACTTCAAGAACTACTACCCTACTACTGTTATGGAAACAGCAGCAGATATTCTCTTCTTCTGGGTAGCACGCATGGTAATGTTTGGTCTCTACACAACAGGTAAAGTGCCATTTAAGTATGTATACCTACATGGTCTTGTACGTGACAAACATGGAAAGAAAATGAGCAAGTCAAAAGGTAACGTCACTTCCCCTACTGAGGTATCTGAGAAGTACGGCACTGATGCACTCCGTATGGGTCTTCTCATAGGTAATACCGCAGGAACAGATATGAACCTCGATCCTGACAAGATAAACGCTTACAAGAAGTTTGCCAACAAACTTTGGAATATTAGTCGCTTTATACTTACTGCTGTACATGAGACGGGATATGACAAAGACACAACACTCAGTACTGAAGATAAAAAGATCATTGATGATGTGAAAAACCTAGCCAGCGAAATAACCAAAGACATGGAGAGCTTTAAATACTACATTGCCGGAGAAAAGCTCTACCACTACACATGGCACACATTTGCAGATAGTGTCCTTGAAATGTCAAAAGCGACCCTGCAAGGTGATGATATGGAGGTAAAAAAAGCTCGTGTTCATGCACTCTACGAATCACTCAAGACACAGATTAAACTACTCCATCCATTCATGCCGTTTGTCACAGAGGAAATATGGCAAGCACTTCCGGAAAAAGAGTCTGAGTTTGTCATGATCGCAAAGTGGCCTGTAGCATAACTGTGTACAGCACGTATCTATAAATAGCTCACAACCTGCTACCATAGTGGTACACATGGAAGGAAGTCAGCTTTTTATTGTTTCCCTTTTGGGAGGTCTTTTGCCTGCGTTCATATGGCTCTGGTTTTTCCTGCAAGAAGACAGTAAACGACCTGAACCTAAATGGCTTATTGTTGCAGCATTTCTCTCAGGAATGCTTGCGGTCATTTTGGCGCTCCCAGCGGAAATGCTTGGGAAGTGTATAGCAATAGGTACCTGGCCTCAACATCCATTCTTCAATCCGTTTGACACTATTGCGTACTGCAAAAACCTTCCTATGGATTCACAACCGGTACTACTCTGGGCAGCAACAGAAGAGCTGCTCAAGTACCTAGTAGCAGTACTGTTTATACTCTGGAGGAGAGCTGTTGATGAACCTATAGATGCAATGATATACATGATCACTATTGCACTTGGTTTTGCTGCATTTGAAACAGGACTCTTCCTCATGAACCCTCTTGGAAAGGGTGACATTACAGGAGGTCTCCTTACTGGTAACCTGCGCTTCATGGGTGCCGCTCTTCTCCACACCCTCTCAAGTGCAATAATAGGATTCTCCATGGCTATTACGTTCTACAAGAAAATATGGCTGCAGTTTGTTTCACTATGCACAGGACTTGTGCTTTCGATTGTATTGCACGCACTATTTAATCACCATATAATGACAGGTAGTAAGATCACAACGTCAGTAGTGTTCTTCTGTGTTTGGCTTGGTATTATCGGATTGCTATTACTTTTTGAGCGAGCTAAACGTGTTTCTCTTACATAACACTATATTAATTAAATCCTTCGCTTCGTATGCCAAAACAAAAACAGTCTTTCTTCCAACGCCTCACAGGCGCCGTAGACATTGATGATGGCTACGATGATGCATACGAAGAAGAAATTCCCACATCACGACCTGAACCTCGCGTAGAACAGCGTTCACGAATACATGAGGAACCAGAGGATTCAAGTCAGTGGATGGAGGAAGAAGCTGTTGAAGGTCAACTCACCGTCGATGTGTACCAAACACCAGATGAGATCGTTATTCGGAGTATTGTTGCTGGTGTACGTCCTGATGACCTCGATATATCTATTTCTCGTGACATGGTAACCATTCGTGGTGCTCGTGAAGAACATAAAGAGGTTTCAGATGAAAACTACTTCCACAAAGAGCTTTACTGGGGCGCTTTCTCACGAACAGTCCTCCTCCCTGCTGAGGTTGAAGTAGAAGACGCATCTGCACAAGAAAAACATGGACTCCTCACTATACGGCTTCCAAAGATAGACAAGGAAAAGCAAACAAAACTCAAAGTTAAAACAGGATAGTAAAAACCCCTCGTTTGAGGGGTTTTTACATTGTATACTTTAGTCATGACACTTCCACCCGAACTACAAGTAGAACGTCTGCTAAAAGAAAATCATCGTTTATTGAGAGAAAACAATAAGCTATTGAAAAAAATGCGCCGAGCAGCAATTTTTGGTTTTTGGTCAAAGATACTTTTCTACGTGATACTCATTGGTGTTCCCTATCTCATATATCGCTACTACCTACAGGAACCATTTGATGAAATACAGAATACCTATGAGGAATTAAAGAATAATGTTGCGGAATTACAAAACCTGCCTGAAAGACTTCCATTTTAGCGTTTTTTTGGTAAACTGATGCGTATGCTGAGGTAGCTCAGTTGGTAGAGCATTCGCCTGAAGAGCGAAGGGTCGCCGGTTCGAGACCGGCCCTCAGCACATCAAAAAAACCCCGCAAGGGGTTTTTGTGCTGAGGGCCGGTCTCGAACAAGAGGAGTGAAGGGATTGAAACATAAACAGAGTATTTCAAATCCCCATCCACCCTATGAGCAGCAGCGAATACTGAGAACCATAGGTTTATAGAATAGAAGTGGTGTCCAAGACTGATTATACTAGACAACATAAATAGACAGTAAAAAACCTTTACAAAAAAAACATACGTGCTACTATATAGGCAGAGTTAAGAGCGACCTTTAACGCCCAACCCCCCATTGCGGCAAGGTCGCACTACAGACCCCTGATTGCATTGCAGTCAGGGGTTGCTTTTTTATGTAGGTAACTTAGAACATGTGTCATATACTGTTAAACACAGAAAATAATAATACATATGTACACCTACACTTCTACATCCCCACAAAACGAAGAGGAGCAAAAAAAACAATTTGTGGTCGAGCAACAGCAAGCACGTGAAGCAGAACATAATAAAAGAGAGCGAGAGAATAAAGAACGTATGCTGCGAGAAGAGGAACGGAAGAAGTATGCTTCTGAAGCTCGAATAAAAGTTCTTCAAAGAAATGAGGAAAATGAGGAGAAGAAAGCGAAAGATGTTAAAGAACATGAAATTACTGCACTTAACCGCACCATAAAAGCAAAAGAGCTTGATATCGTGCGACTTCATAAAAAGATCACTGACAAAGAAAATGAGATAGCTGTTTTACAAAAAGCAGCAGCAGTTGACCATACAGAACTTGAAAAGGAGAACAATAAACTCATTAGTTACAACGAAAGAATCACTGACCTCAAACGTGAGATAGCACGTCTTGAAACACCACGTTAATTTAGGTATATAATTAGGTATATACCTAATTATATACCTAAATTAACTAACCTTATTCAAGGTCAGGGGTTTCTGTTACTGTGCTCTCGGCAGGAATCGAACCTCCAAGTCACTAAGTATTTTGGTTCACTACGTTCCCGAAATACTAAGTGCTCGTAGGCTCGGCTCGGCGCTTTTTCGTGCTTTGGCACGCGCGCCTGCGCCCGGTTCGATTCCATACAAACACCATGTAACAGAAACCCCTAACCTTATTCAAGGTCAGGGGTTTCTGTTACTGTGCTCTCGGCAGGAATCGAACCCACATTTCCTCCTTAGGACGGAGTAGTTCTATCCATTGAACTACGAGAGCATGTGTGCACCACAATACCAAAAAACATGCCTTTTGGCACGTTTTTTGATCACTCAATATATTTGAGATCTTTATCCAAGTAACTCTTCCAACTTTGCCTGGTCAAAACCAACCACAAGCTCATCATCGACAAGTATCTGAGGTACCCCCATCTGCCCACTCCTGTTGAGCATTTCTTGTCGAGCCTCTAGGTCTGTGGCAACATCTTTTTCAGTGTATTCTATACCCTTCTCCTTAAAGTAATCTTTTGCAGCATGACAAAAGTGACATGTTGGTGTTGAGTAAATGGTAACTTGTTTATCCATAGTATACGTGTTAACCCAGTAACTGGTACACAAGTATACCATACTAGGTATAGAAATGTGCGAGTACGGAGAATCGAACTCCGATCTCAACCTTGGGAAGGTCGCATCCTACCACTAAACGATACTCGCATTAATTATCAAACAATTCAGACCAAAATCCTCTCTCTTCTTCTATTTCCTCTTTTTTTTCCACCCCCCTTTTTTCTTCCTCATCTACCAGAACTACAACCTCTTCACCTTCCCAACCAACCTCATACCTTGTGCGTAGTTCAGACTCTAGACCACGAGGATCATTGAGTCGTTCAATATCTTCTTCAAGTGAATCTGCTCGATCTTCTAACTCAGCGAGCTGTGCTTGAAGAGTTGCCCTACGCTCAATAGTTCCCTCCATTTTCCCATAGGCACCATACGCAGCGTACGACATAAGCAGTACTAAAATACTTAGAATTCCAAAAAAACCCTTTGAATAAATGAATTTTTTTATCCTTCTTTTTTCATAGAATTCAAACATATTGCCTCAAAAAAACTCTGTGGTACCATCTATCATACCTTGTTCGCAAGATTCAGACCATTCCCTTATTGATTCTTTTATTTTTAGATGAGAGTCAAGGCGGTAAGAAGTCATACTTGCGAGCAATATTACAATATTGTGAGCGAGTTGACGACGCAACCAACGCAGAATCTCGCTGAAAATAAAAGAATCAAAAATGTTTTTGTTTAACAAGAGGACTAAAAATGCAATAAAATACCTTTGGGCAGGTTTTGCAACCATCATTATCCTTACTATGGTTTTGACCTACTCTGGCTTTACGACACTGGCTCGAACACCTACAACAGACCAAGAGCCAATAGAAATACCAGCTGAGGTTCGTGCTCAACTACAGGCACAGCGCGCAGGAGAGAATATTAACCTAGGTAATACTCCGGAAGAGCAACAGATACTTGACGCCATCAACGAAGGACGTATCGACTTAAACGGCACCAGTACAGCATCTGGAACACCTGAGACAACCCAAAGCAACGACCTTAAGTTGGAGATATAGTTTGTAGAAAACATAAAACACCTTACTTTATTAAAGAAAGTAAGGTGTTTTACTTTCTTAAGCAGTATGCTTAAATACTCTTCAGAAGAGTACAACCCGTTAACTCAATGCAAAGGAGTGCAGTATGAATCGAGAACAAGTTGGATACATTTCAAATCTTTCTCGCATGTACCTCGGTAACCCGGAGAGCATTTGTATACTCACCTTTCCAAACAGCAGACTTCACAAGAGGGCTGTACATGCATGTACAACACACAACATTACCTGGGAAATACTACTTGAACACAAGGATACCGATACGGTAGTACAAAACACAATACTTGTTACTCCTGACGATAGCGAAAGTATTTTCACCTTGGCTCAAATACCAAAAGATGGGGTAGAAATATCCTACCGTTCCTAAATCTCATCATGATGAACCATCAGTCATTTGCAAGAAAAGTCCCCTTCAGGGACTTTTTTAGCTATTTAAATTCAAAACAATGATTTCAATGGAAATACAAATAAAAAAGGACTGTACTATAGTCCTTTTTTATTTATCCAGATCTTTTTAAAAATAGGAATACTCAATGTAGAAAGTAAAAAACCTATCGTAGGAACTATAGCATTCACAAACGGTTTCCCTAAATCAGCTACGAAGAAAAACAAAACAATCGTAAAATACGTAAGCACAGCGACCAAAACCTTACGTGATACACTGGTCTCCCATGCTTTATCTGCTTCTACTTTTTTGTTTCTTGCCTGCATGGCTTCTATTTCAGATTTTATTTGTTCAAGATCATCCATATTTACTGTTTATTGTAGCAATTTATTTTTTTCTCAAACATCCTACTTCTCCCCGCCTCGCATCATTTTGATGAACACCTCATGAGGAATGTTCACCTTTCCTCGTTCCTTCATCTTCTTCTTACCCTTCTTCTGTTTCTCGAGGAGCTTCATCTTTCTGGTTATGTCACCTCCGTAGAGCTTTGCGGTCACATCCTTACGAAATGCCTTCAAGGTCTTTGATGAAATGATCCTTCCGAGTGCTTTCGCCTGTATCTTTGAGACGAACTGCTGACGAGGCATCACCAGGTGCAGCTGCTCAACTGTTTCTTCTGCCTCCTCCTCAAGTCGCCTCCTTGATACTATTCTCGTAAAAGCAGGTACCACCTCATCAGCAACGAGTATGTCCATACGACACACATCAGCATCACGTAGCTCTCCAAACTCATACGAGATAGAAGCATACCCACTCGTCACACTCTTCATGCGGTCAAAAAAGCCGCGCATGAGCTCACGAAGCGGCATATCTATCACCAGTTTTGTCCTACCATCACCAAATGTTTCTGTCGCCTTACTCTCTGCCTCATGTTCATACAAGAGCTGCATCACGGACCCGGCATACTCTGCAGGAGTTATCACCGTAACCTCAACCCAGGGCTCCTGTATACGTTTCAAACGCCCATGGTCAGGAAACTTGTGTGGTGAGTAAATGATCTCAGTAGTCCCGTCCATGTACTCTATTTCATACGTAATACTCGGTAGCGTGATAACGAGCTCAAGGTCAAACTCTCTCCGTAGACGCTCCGTAATAATCTCCAGGTGGAGCATCCCTAAGAAGCCGCAACGGAAACCCCGTCCCAAGACTCCCGAGGTCTCTTCCTCAAAAGATAGAGACGAGTCCGAAAGCTGTAGACGTAAGAGGGCTTGCTTCAAGAGCATGAAATCATCCTGACTCTCAGGGTACACAGAAGCCCACACGACTGGTGTTGGCTGCATGTAACCAGAGAGTGGCATGCCCTTTCCCTGTGCCAGGAGTACCGTATCTCCCACACTCGCAACACCCGGCTCTTTGACACCCGTCACAATGTAACCGATCTCACCCTCACGAATAGCATCTGAGGGTTGCTCGTCAGGAGTGAAAAAGCCAACCTCAAGTGCTTGAAACGTCTTCTTTGATGCCGCAAACTTGAGTGAGTCACCCTTTTTCACCTGTCCGTCCATGGTACGCACGTACACAATGACACCTCGATGGTTGCAGTACTGGAAATCAAACACGAGACCTCGAAAGGATTGCTCGTTATCTAGTGTCCTCGGTGCTGGTATCTTCTGCACTAGTGCATCAAGAAGTTCCTTTACCCCTTCACCTGTTTTGCCACTCGTCTCAAACACATCATCAATATCTGCGTTCAGCAACTCTGCAAGCTCAAGCTTCACCTCATCTACTCGTGCGAGTGGTGCATCTACCTTCGAGAGCACCGGAATGATAACAAGCCCCAGCTCACGTGCCATAGCAAGTGTTGTGAGCGTCTGCGCCTGCACCCCTTGTGTTGAGTCCACGAGCAGGAGTACGCCTTCAGAGCCCGTGAGACCTCGTAGGAGAAGTCTATATGCCCTGGGGTATCTATGAGGTTCAGTATGTACTTTTCACCCTCCACCTCGTGTTCCATACGTACTGGCTGCATCTTTATGGTAATTCCTCGCTCTCGTTCAAGATCCATCCTGTCGAGTACCTGTGCCTTCATTTTACGTGTCTCAATAGTGTGTGTTACCTCAAGCATGCGGTCAGCCAGGGTACTCTTCCCGTGATCTATATGCGCTATGATGCTGAAGTTTCTAATATTTTTCATACTTACTCAGTGGAGCCATAATGACGCAACTAAGGCATTTTGTCTACTTCCCCACCATAAAGAACTCCCCACAAGAACAAACCTCTTGCGGGGAGAATACATAGCTAGCGCCTTAATGAAGCATTTACCTTTTTCATATGATGTTCGCACAGAGCTACATGACCACCATCGGTTACTGCAACATAGTCAGCTACATCACCACAAAACAGAGGTCCGCTCTGTGGATCGATACCTGTTGAACACACACAACGAAGCACTTCATTCTCTTTTGTGAGGCGAAATTGTAACCTTTTTACTTCATCCTCACTCAACATCCTTCCTTCAGGAGTAAAACTTCCCTGCAGTTTTCTTGCCTCAGTCTTTGTTGTCATTACTACCTCCTCTTCCTATTTTTTATATGGCTGTGTATGTATTACTAAAAGTTATAGAAACATATTTATATACATATGTCAATATGTATAAACTATCCTAGTTCCCTTCAATAGGTCCGCGTGTCTCCTCTACTCTCTTTTTCGTAAGCCGAGCATGTAGTGCAATCCATGCCGCTTCGAGATCTTTGTCACCAAGCATCACCAAAACCACAGACCAAATACACACACCTGTAACACCTGCAACGACTGCCTGCGAAAGAAGTCCTGTAAATGTTGTTATTGAGAGTATGTCACCCAACAAACTAAGAGTCATGTACGCACCAAACCCGGCAACAAGTGAGGCAAGAAGAGCATGCCAGAAGGTAGTCCAAAGCTCACTTACAAAAGGGGCGTAGGTACGCTCAAAGTACCACAAGAGGAGCAGCGCGTTACCTATAGCACCAAGTGAGTACGCTATGGCAATAAGTAGTACTTCCGTACTCAACACCCCTTCTACCCTCATAACATTTCCAAGTGACGTAAGGTTAATCATTCCCGCAGTGGCAACATGTAGCAAACCAAACGCAAGAGCAATAGTAAAAAGCATACTTGTCACATTAATGACAAGCGGGACTTTGGTTTTTCCTGCTGCGTAACATGCTCGAACCAAGAGCACCATACAACCTTGTGCAGCAAGCGAGACGACAAAAAGTGCTAGTATCGCTGCAGTCATTCTTGTCTCTGCCCAGTTAAATTCACCTGAACCAAGTATGAGGCGCACAATATGCGCGCGGAACACAATGAAGAAAATGGTGGTTGGCAACGCCCAAAAGAGTATCTGTCGAATAGCAACAAGGATGAGGTTCTTAAACTCTTGATGCTCATTTTTTGCAAAGAGGTGAGCAAGTTTTGGGAACGCAGCAACAGAGTAGCTCACACCAATAATCGCAAGCGGTACTGCCTGCAGGTTCCAGGCGAAACTAAATGATGTAACCGAACCGCTCGCATAGAGTGAAGCAAGTGACACCATCACAAGTATCACTATTTGCTGTGTTGAAAGCGTCACAGTTCGTGGAATAGAAATACGGACAACCTTAAGCACTTCAGCCCAATCTGGTTTCTGGAACCTCGGTAGCATACCACTTGCCACGACATATGGTGTTTGTACACCAAGGTGCAGCATTGCACCTAGTACGACACCCAGAGCAAGCCCGGCAGAACCAAGCCAAGGAATCGGGTAGAGAAAAAGGATACCGATAATAATTCCTACATTGTAGAGAATAGGTGCTACTGCATAGAGCAGGAACCTTCCCTTCACCTGCACATATGCGGCAAACAGGTTTGAAACTCCCAGGAGCAGTGGTTGAAACAGCAGTATGCGTACCATGACCACGAGCTCATCATGCATTTGTGGTGAAAATCCTTTGTACAGTACTGCTACTATGTTTGGAACAAAAAACCAGATTACAACAGACAACACTACGAGTGAGATCGAGAAAAAGGAAAACATATTTGAAAGAAAGTCACGAAGACTATTCTCTCCTTTCTTCTGTGCAGCTTCAATAAATGGAATGAGTACAAAGAGTGATACGAGTGATGCCAAGAGCGCATACATCGTATCAGGAATACGAAACGCGGCGTAGAACATATCTAGTGTCTCACCAGCACCAAACGTATGTGCCAAGAGACGGTCACGTACAAGAGCAAACACTTGTGAACCAAGTGTAAAAAATGCCAAAAGATACGCGGCCTCATGCAGACCGCGTATCTCTGTGTGTAGTAGATCAAGTACCCGACGTGGGTTCATGGTCGACACTACTGGGCAAGCCCGTCAACCATAGGGTTTCCGACCCCAGGCCCACCGTCACCCACTACATCGACCGGAAGACCAATACTTTCAATAGCTGGTGTTCCATCGAGATGTGCAAATGGATCTTCCCCTGCTTCAAGGTTTGCAATGATATTTTGTACATCTGTGTTCTCTGGATTTGTTTCCGCAACCTTTCTGAAGTTAGTAAGCGCTGTTGCAACATCACCAAGTTTCCAATTTGCGAGCGCAAGGAAGTATCGAGCATTCGCGTACTGAGGGTTAATGTTCACGGCACGTTCAAATGTCTGTACTGCACCTACGTAATCTTCCTTACTGTAGTGAAGCAGACCAAGCTGGAAGAACGCTACTGCATTAGTTGGGTTAAAGAGTGTAATCGCTTCAACTGAACGAATAGCGTTATCAACATCACTCTCTTCGATCTGGATCTGTGCAAGAAGAAAAATTGCATCAGTGTACTGGTTGCGCATAGTGATAGCGTTCTGTACGTACTCCCGAGCTGCTGTATTGTCACCTTGAAGTCGTGCAAGTACCGCCTTTGAGTAGTAGATAGATGGAGAACTTGGTCGATACTTGAGAGCCGTATCATAAGCGCTCATAGCACTCTCAACAACTCCGTCAATTCCCAATGATGCGGTACTCTGATACACCGAACCAAGATTTTGCCAGTTCTGGTAATCTTGCGCATCAAGCTCAGTTGCTTTCATAGCGTTTCCAATAGCACTTGAAAGTAATCCTTCGAGATCTGACTTCACCTCCTCCGGTGAAAGATTCTCGGCAAGCTTGTTTTCGATTCTTCGCACATCAATGTTGCTCAACATTCGGTAGTACACATCTGCTTTATTCTTATCTACCGCATTCACGAGCATGTCATGTGCCTTGTTAATGTTTCCTTCTTTCCCATACGCATTTATTGCTTCCTGGAAAGATGCCTCAGCACTGTATCGTGACACAAGACTAAAGATTCCACCTGTAGCACCAAGAAGTAATAGTGTGAGTACTAACGTGGCAATAAAACCAACACGAGGGTTTGATTTGAAGGTGAGCTTGATACTGCTTGTCACATCAGTACCAAACGTCAATGATGCAACAAACACACCTGTTAGGAGGACTGCGTAGATAACGAGTGCAGGACTTGGTACCTGAATAACGGTATTGATCCAAAGATAGAGCGCAGAGACGAAGGAGGTAATACGTAGGTAACCGATGATATCACCTTTCTTTGTACTACCTGAGAGAACAAGTCCACGTACACCCCTCCAGAGAAATACCGCAAAGAAAACAAACCATGCGAGCGCTCCGAGAAGACCAGTAGTGATAACAGACGTTGGAACTAAACCAACACCGTAATAGAAGTCAGTAAGCCAGAAAGAGGTAACGTTGATGTTTGCAGGCATGTACTGAGCCCAATCATGGTAGAACGTTCCAGGACCAGTTCCGAAAAATGCACCGTGTTCAGAGTAAGCCTGACTTCCAATAGAAACAGTAGCATCCCAAGAAGGACGCACATCATACTCACCAATATCTGCCAACTCAGCCAAACTTCCAGTTATTGAAGCGCCTCCACTGTCTTTCTGAGCAGGAACAAAAATAAAGATAGCTGCTAACAAGAGCACAACAAGTGATGCGTAGGAAATCTGTCTGTAATCACCCCTCCTCTCCATGTATGCCTCAGATGCAGAGTACACAAAGAACGCAAGCGCAAACGCTCCTACTATCCACCAAAGTGCAGTGAGGTTAACGATCATGAGAAATACCGTAGAAGCAACAAGTACTACATAGAGCACTATTTTCATAACACTCTTCAGTGGCAAAAGGATGAGTGAAAGCAAGCCAAAGATTGTTATAAGACCAAAGTAGATACCAAGGTCGTTGAGAGATCCCACAAGTGAGACAGACTGTAGCCCAAAAGGTAATGTATCTCCTCGTGCAAAGAAAACAATGAGTTCAGCTATTGTAAGCAGGGTTGCTGAAACAAGCATGGCAAGATACATACCAAGTGCCTTTTTAGGGGTATTGAGTGTTATTGCAGTGAGCGTGAGCGCTAAGGCAGAGATAAGAATAAATGCAAAACTATCCATAGTCAGTCGCTCCCCAAAGAATGGGTGTGTGTTGCCACCACCAAAGAATGATGAGAGTAGATAAGCAACGGGTAAAAGCCACACGGAAGCTAGTATGAGAGAGCGCGGAAGAACGAGCTCCTGTGAACGCATGTGTGCCACCGCAAAAAAGATGACCGCAAGCAAGACAAAGACACCACCAATCGTAACCTTCGTCATAAGCGAAGGAACATTACTTGCGGTAAGTACCGCAATCGGCAAGATTGCCGCAAGAGCGAGCAGTGTCCACCAACTCAAGGACTGAAATACATTTGAACCTTTAGACATTTTATTAGTATTAAACATAGTTTATAAAGCTACAGCAGAGGACACCCTCTGTTCATAGATGTAATTGTACACAACATGCATCATGTGACGCAAATACGGCTATACACTTGACTTTTTCAAAAAGTGCACTCTGCGAGACGTACAGAACCTATTTGTTGTCAAACTGCACAGGTATCACGAGCTTCCCACCATCTTCGTTGTCATCTCCAATAGTTAAAACTCCACTTGTTGCCGTTGGGTTCTCAAAAACAAGTGACACCTCAAATGGGATACTTTGCTCTGAATCCCACTCCTCAAAACCAGTAGCAAAAAGCTCAGCAAGCACCTCACCTTCATCTGTTTGCAATGTTATTGGGTACTCTTCCCCATAGTACCAACCTCCAGGGATTGTTCCCTTTACTGTTTGTGGGCTCACAATAACAGTTCCAGCAAGTGGCTCTTCAAGAATAATGTGTTTAACGTCAGTAGTTTGTTCCTCTATCTCAGTATTGGTAAACTGAAAAGTCTCAAGCATTTCCTCCTCAAGGTTGCGAATATTCACATCAATAAGTCCAGTCCTCGCTATGAGATCTCCTGTCATTGCATCAAATTCATACTGTTCAATTTCAGTATCACCCCTCATATACGTGAGTTTTTCTTCTTCTACAACTGCTCGTGCAAACACGAACCCTGATTCATTCCATGAAGTTGGAAATGCACTAAAAGAAACTTTTGTTGCCCATGGTCGATTTGAGGTTAGTGTGTAATCAAGCGTGGTAGCATATGACAAAGGTAGTACCACCTCACTTGGTTTTGACTTACTTGCAATACCTTCAGTGGCAACGCCTTGCGGATATACGGAAACATGGTTTGCAACATCTTGATGCGAGTACACAGGAGATGATGTTGCTGTGATCTGTGTTGCAGGGGTAAAGGTAATAACCGGATCACCTGTTCTAAGTGTCCCAGTCGCAACCATCCAACCATCAGGATACTCCATAGTAAAACCATAGGTATTGTTTACATACGTATTCCATCCCTCCTGTAAACCCTGCTCTCCTTCTGTTTTATCTTGTTCTTTAACTTCTTCCTCTGCAGCTTTTGGCGTAACATACACTGGCTCTGGTGTTTTTTTTCCTAAGTAGTACAAAACAACAACACCAGCAAGTATTGCTGCAGACAAACCCAAAAGGGTAAGTGCAACTGCATTTCCCTGTTCATTTTTTAGCATAGACATAGAATATTTACGTATTTCGATGTGTAACATCTCTTCGATTCATATCACGAAGCTTGCCAGCCTCTTTAAAATCAAGATATCTGTTATACGTCCATTCTATTGCAGCACCTATAGTATACGCAACACTTGCGTTCAAAAGCACAAATACTGGATACATCATCCAAGGAAATGATATACCAAGATCACCAACAAGTATTGATGCCCAAGGCATGATAGGAAAAATGATGTACAGGCTACAGGTACTCTCACCACAGGAAAAAGCAACAATGTACACCACGATTGCAAATAGTGCATAGAGAATTACAAAATATTTCCCCAGTTTTGACTCAAGAATTTCATCCATATCATCAGCTTACCTTGCCCTGCAGAAAAGTAAACTTGACCGCATACAAACTTTACTCCTGTGTTTACATAAAAAAAAGCGCCCGAAGGCGCCTTTTTTTACTTTTTGACTACAACCTTGATCTTCTCTCGTTTCTCACTTCCCTTTTTCGGCATGGTGATCTTCAGCACACCATCCTCGTACTCAGCCTCGACGGCAGTAGCATCCACCATCTCCGGGAGTCGTAGGGCGCGTTCAAAGCTCCCTCGCTGTATTTCCTTGCTGTAGAAGTGTTTCTCCTTCTTTTCAGTCTCCTCTTCTCGTGTACCACAAATACGTAAGTAGTCACCTTCAACAGTAACGTCGATCTTTTCCGGATCCATACCGGAGACACTCATTTCGGCAATAATATTATTGCCATCCTCGTAGAGATCTACCGCCATGTCCCTACCCATGTGGAGCAAGCCACGTCCTGGAAGGTCATCAAAGAAACGGTCAAACTCTCCAAAAGGTTCCCATTTAACAATAGCCATAATAGTTATTAGTTACAACTACTAATACCAATATTATATTCACCATTTTTATGAGTTCAAGATGCAAACTTTTTTCTGAGATACGTTACGAGCAACGTCATTGAAACCGGTAAAATGATCGGGAAAACAAAGTACATCAGATATGCACCCTTTAGAAAGTTAGGATAATTATCCTCATACTGAGAATGAAAACAAGAAACATAGTTTAGCGAACATGTAACTGCTTCACCATTACTAAACTCTACAGGAATACAACGAAAGAAATTGAACGCATAGAAAAAAAATAAAAATAGTACTGCAGTAAAAGTAATGTTTTTTAAAATATTCATAAATGGCATACCCCCCTTTAAAACGGTAAGGCTACAAAAGTTCTGTAACCTTTACACGAAACGCATCACCTAGTTCTTCACCAGGTTTGAGTACTTTGAGTCCCTCTCCAGTATTAAATGCATTTGCCTCGCACGTCATTGGTTCTACGGCTAAGGTATTTTTTGCTATTGAGTCTTGAGGTGGTGTAAATACCTGCACGTATTGCCAGATACTTTCTTTATCACCCATATCGAGTTCAAGCTGTATTTTCTTTGTTCTCTCATGCAATATCACTTTTTTTTGACCGTCTGCACATGTAAAACCAGTATCAAACTTTGTATTTTCCAAACGGTGTAACTCACTAAATTCCACAAAAGCTTTCTTCTCCCCCGTTGGGATAAGTCGCTCATCAACCACAATTTCTTTCACAGCTGGTAACTTTAGTTCGATATCCTCAACAGCACCACCAAGCGTAAAGTATGGGTGCCAACCAAAACCAAACGGCATGTTCGTATTGCCAGTATTTACTACCATGAACTCAAAATGTAATTTTGATTCAGACAATGTATACCTAACAGTAATAGTAAATGGAAACGGATACCCCTCACACCCTTCGGAAACATGTCGCAACTCTACAACACATCCATTTTCAACCTCTTGTACCAAAGTAACTTCAAATGACTCATGTTCAATGTAGCCATGTATCGCATTATGCTCTTCCGGCATGTTGATGGGTAACTGATATGTTTTTCCCTCAAACTGATACGTTCCATCTGCAATCCTGTTTGGAAATGGAGCTAAAAGAGAGCTTTTTGAGTAAGCATTTTCTTCAACCTCTTCAGGTGTCGTGTACCCGTCAATCACGCCGTACGACTGACTATTAGTTAGTAACACAAGTCTGTTTACCTTCGCACCCTTCTCAGGAATTATTTCAAGCAGTACTGACCGGTCCTCATTAAAAATTTCCAACTTTGTGAAGTTACCAAACTCTGAACGTTCACTCCTGTAGCTCATAAAGTTATTGCGCAGTGTTCAATTTTTTTTGTAGGGCAACCACGAGAAGACTTTCTGACCATCCAAGTGGGTTGTTTTCATTTGGTACATCTGTCTGACTGAAGTAGAGTTCCGGCATCTTACCTTCACCATCTTGAGCATCCTTCGCCATCTCGAGCCAGTAATCTGCCTTATCATGTTCACCACGTTCACGGTAGATGATCGAGAGCCATGGAAAACCCATAGTCCACTCTGCCTCCTCACTGTACCCATCTTCATTGGCATTGTAGTACCTGTCATTCTTGTAACGAATGACACCCATGTCACGAGAGAGATGGTACTCAAGGTTAGCAAGGATGGCATTCTCCTGTTCCTTGCTCACTACCTTGTATGGGTAGATAAGTGAGAGCAGTGCCAGGTCAGTGAACTTTGTTTTTGATTCTCGAGGTAAACGGTCATGTAGTGAACTCACACCCTTTTCTATGAGCTCATCACTCACCTCTGCTAAACCTGCCTCCTTCACCTTCCTAAGACCTGCAACACAAGCACCAACAGAAGAGCTATGTACCTCTTCGTACTCCTCCCATACACCATTGTCTGGATCATGCCAGTACTCTATGGCACCAAGGTAGTCAACCAGTCTCTGGATGATACGTTTATCAGTATCATCACGAATGATACTGTGACCCTCAAGTTCATGCTTCCCTACCGCAAAGAGAATGCATCCGACCGCATCATTCTGCTTGTTTCCCCACTCCTCCCAGAACTCTTCAAAGGTCTCCGGATTGTAGCGGGCGTGAATGTACTGATAGGTAAACTGCGGCTTTCGTTCAATTGCCGAACTTATTTTGTCTTCATGTTTGATAAAAATATCAAGGAGTGCGCGCCATGTTTTTTCACTCACCTCCCAATCTCCCGTTTCCTCAAAGGCCATCACCTCATAGAAATTGTCGCGCAACCAACTTTTGTCATAACCAGTGGAAACACCAACATCAGCCGCAGCTAAGAAAAGCCCACTTGGAGCGATGAGTTTGCGAAGAATCGCAAGATGCGATTCTATCTCTTTTTGTATATCTTTCATTACTCCCTATTATGCAGCCTATCTGTAGTCTTCGTCTACACCACCTTCTTGGTAATCATCAGCAATTGTTTCCTGTATCATCTCTTCTGCCTTCTCAAGCGTATTGTTCAACCATGGCATATCCTCTTCCATGTACTGTGCCATCTCGGGTGATTTTTCTCGCATATCACAGTAGAGTGAAAACACATCCCTCATTCCAGTAAGAAATTGCACACGCACAGCCCACGCTTCCTCAGTAAAAGGTTCACCCTTTTCTGCATAGATATCCTTCTGCTCCTGTGCTGCATCTATTTTAAGCTCCAGTCCTGCAATAGCTGCTTCAGGTCCAGTTTTTGCTATTCTCTCTCGAAACAAAAGTTGCTCTGCTTCAATCTCTGCTCCATCATGTGACTTAAAAACTTCAAGTGCTTCAGCATACGCCATCTTGCGCTTTTCCTTTGCGGTATTTGGTTGCTCATTGCTCTCTTGTGGAGCTAGTTGTGGTGATTCAATGTTCATACTCGCGACTATAGCACGCGTTTTTAAAAGTGCTAGTTTATTTTCCACTTACACAACGAGTTGACCAAGGTATGCAACCCTTAGCGAACACGTAATGAAAAAATAAAACCCTCAGGACGAGGGTTTTATTTTTTGTTCTCTACTACATTTCACTAGGATTCGTGATATTCATGCTGCCTATCGTCGATTTCCGTCCTCTTCCAAACACCCTTCACGATTTCTGCCGCCAAACGAGCAGCAAATACTACTGTGAAGATAATAATAGCCCCATACACAAATACGAGGAAGATTCCGAGGAAGAGGTTCAAGACACCTACCGTGAGATCTTGCAGTGTACTATTTATGTTGTTTACCAAGTTACCAAGCGCACTCACCCAAGAATCCTTTATGCCTTGGAAGTTGAATATCTGATACTTGTACACCACTACTGAAAAGCTCACATAGTCGATACTATCCTCCACATCTCCACTACTCTGTGCAAGGTTCTGTAGTTGGTTTGCAAGAGAGATTCTTTGGTTATCAATCTGTTCAACTATTTCCTGTCTATTACGCAACAGTGTCGCCAAAGCGTTACTATTCTGCGCATCTACTGCTGAAGCTATCGCCCTATCATACTCCTCATTAATGTTTGCAATGTACTCCTTATACATTTCTTGCTGTTGGAGCAAAATATCAAGTCGTCCTTCGTAGTACAACACCTGACGCTTCTGTGTTTGTATGTTTGCGGTAAAGTCATATGGATCGAGTGTCTTAACCTCTTCAGCAATAGCTTCAGCCTGCAGACGTTCAACTTTAAAGGAGTATGAGCAGTGGTTATCGTTTCGTGCAGTACTTTCAAACACCACGTAACCGAGTGGCTTCCATGATTCTATAGTGTCACAGATATTTTCAATCTCTTTGTTCTTTATCTTTGCTGAATAAGAAACCGCTTCATAATCCTCAGCACCGCTCACGGCACTCTGCGAGGTGCTCTTAGAAGTGACATTTAGAGATTCCTCGATCTCATAGTCACCTAGAGCATCAACCGAAGTGTTAGGATAACCTGCTGCACTGTCATAAGAAACCTCAGAGGCCATTCTTGGGACATTAGAGAGACTACCACCTGACCTCACAGTAAGTGTTGTCTTAACAATACTTAGTACAATCGTTAAACAGAGCAAAGCGAGTAGCGAGTAAAAGAAGAGCTTTACCTTGGAGATCTCTCTCCAATTGATATTTTTTAATGAACTTCCCATATAAAATATTAAAAATTAGTAACGTGTAAGTAAACTGTTCGGGTCACTAAGCAGTGTGACCGTGTCACCTATTTTTATTGTATCAGTAGAGAGTGCTATTGGTAGCACAATGAGTGCATAAGATGCACCATCAGGTTGTTCAAATACTTCATTCCCTACTTCTTCATCATAGAAAAGGTTGCGTTCTACAAGTACTACACGGAAATCACGATCAAGCCACACCACATCAACAGACATATCTGGCAACTTCAACTGAGGCGCATTCTCTTCTTCTGAGAACACAACAAACATTGCCTCGTTACCAAACACCATCGTTTGCGTCTCCGGATCAACTGTACCAAGGGTAACAACGGTAGCAGCAAGTTCAGTTCCATTCACCTGAACCAAAACCTTACCAGTCATATCCTCACCCTGATCGAGATCACTCGTTGCGTTCTGTAGAAATAAAACACCACAAGCAACAACAATCACACTGAGTGTGACACCAAGGAGCAAACGTCCAAACTGGATCGGTTTCTTTTGTACATCAGCACCATTCATGCACACCAGTGTACCACGCATTACGCAAACACACTGAAGAAGTCGTAATTACTTTTGAGATGCCTTTATTTTGTACTTCCCTACTCGTGTTCGCAGTATACGCATGGCGAGCGCCGGCATACCAAGCTGTTCACCAAGTTCCTGAGCAAGAGAACGTACGTACGTACCACTTGAGCAATGTATAGTTATCGTTGCAACATCAAAACTCATACCATAGAGCACGCGGAGTGTATCCCTCCATAGGTGAAGTATCCGTTCTTGACGAAAATCCCCCTTCACAAGACCAATTGCTTCCTCAACATATTCGAGTAATTCTGTATCTTTTATTTTTTTCATACTGACAAGTGACGTTGAGTATATTTCTATCTTATGATCAGGAAGTTCAAAGTTTGCAAGATCACCCTTCCTGGCATGTACAAAGAGTGGTTTACCCTCAAGCGGCTTACTTGAAAAAGGAGGATACTTTTGTACACGCACTCCTGGCATCTGCGCAATATACTCTACTAAAAGTGGTGTACGAATCACCTTGTGGCTAGCACGAGTAACAGCATCTGCCATGACACCAAGTACATCATAGGTATCAGTTGAAAAACCAAAGAGCACATCAAAGGTATATTCCTTGTCAAGATTCAAAAATTCACTCTTTTTCTGATTTGCCTCACCAGCAAGCACAATGAGTACCCCTTCTGCCATGGGATCAAGGCGACCTGCGTAGGAGAGCGGAATGTTCTTATATTCAGGGTTTGCGCGACGAAAACGCTCAATGCGCTCAAGTGGTGTCTCACCTCGCTCTTTATATAAATTGAGAATATCTTTCATTTCAGGTACACTTTACCGCATCTATGACAAAAAAGAAGGGGGGGCTATCGACAGACCCATACAAAGGCGTTCGTGATTTTTATCCAGAGGACATGTACACCGAACGCTATCTGTTCGACACCATGAAAGACGTGGTTGAGCATTTTGGCTACGAGGAGTACTCAGCGTCTGTTCTTGAACCAAGTGAACTCTACGAAAGCAAAACGAGTGAGGAGATTGTAAATGAGCAAACCTATTCATTCACCGACCGAGGTGGACGCCGTGTCACCCTGCGTCCTGAAATGACACCAACTGTTGCACGTCTAGTAGCTGCACGTAAACGTGAACTTTCCTTCCCACTCCGATGGTTCTCTATTCCAAATGTATATCGCTACGAAAAACCGCAACGTGGAAGACTTCGAGAACACTACCAGCTCAACTGTGACATCTTTGGAGTTTCAAGTGTTGAGGCAGATATCGAGATCATCTTTCTTGCATATGAACTCATGCGAGCATTTGGTGCAACTGACAATGATTTTGAGATACGTCTAAATCACAGAGGGGTTATCCCAGAAACACTTTCACTCTTGGCATCAAAAAACAACCTCTCCTTCCCTGTAGAGAAACAAGGTGACCTTCTCAGACTCATGGACCGAAAAGAAAAAATGGATACTAAAAAGTACGGCAGTGCTGTTCGTGAACTACTTGGTGATGAGCTTGCGCAGATAGTGTTAGATAACTACAACCCTAAAAATGTACGTAAGCTTATTGCAGAAACAGAGTCAGGAAAGACATTCCTTGATATTCTCGAAAAACTTGAAAAACGAGGGATAAGAAATATTGTACATGACCCACACCTTGTACGAGGTTTTGACTACTACACGGGTACTATCTTTGAAGTCTTCGATACCTCAAAAGAGAACAATCGTTCCCTTTTTGGTGGAGGACGGTATGACAACTTACAAGACCTTTTTGGAGGTGATCCGGTACCGACAGTTGGTTTTGGTATGGGAGATGTAACACTGAAGGATTTTCTTGAAACACACAACCTCATACCTGAGTATATCTCAACCACAGATCTCTACATTGCACCAATGTCACCATCCTATTTTGACTTTGCTGCTACACTTGCACAGAAACTGCGACGTCATGACCTCACCATTGCCGTAGACTACAGTGGCAAAAAGATCAGTGATCAGGTAAAAACCGCAAATAAACGACATGTACCTTTTGTGCTTGTTGTAGGTGAAGAAGAGCAAAAAACGGGTATGTACAAGCTCAAGCAACTTTCTACAAAACAGGAAACTATCGTTACCGAAGGTCAGGTTGCTGATGTGGTCTTTCAGGCACTCGACTAGCCACTCGCCTCACAGAAGCTACTGAGTATACTAAACAGGTTACTTGCTGGTACTATGTTTTTTACTTCATGATTACAAAAAATAATTGCTAGTAGAATGACAAAAAAGAAATCTGTTAACAAAGTTGTTTTTGATATCGAAACGTCCAATGTTTTTAGTGAGGTAGGCAGCAATGATCCTGCCAAGCTTGATATATCTGTTGTAGCAGTTTACGAGTCAAACACAGATGAGTACACCGTGTACGAAGTAGAAGAGTTCGACAAAATGTGGCCTATCTTTGAACGAGCTGATATGCTCGTAGGGTACAACTCTGACCACTTTGACATCCCTCTCTTGAACAAGTACTACCCTGGCGACCTCAACAAGATAAAGAGTTTAGACCTTCTCGTGGAAGTAAAGAACGCTCTAGGGCGTCGCCTCAAGCTTGAGACTATAGCTCAAGCCACCCTTAATGAAGGAAAGAGTGGTCATGGACTGCAAGCGGTAAATTGGTGGAAGGAAGGCAAGAAAGACTTGGTAAAGAAGTACTGTAAAGATGATGTTCGTATCACCAAAGAGGTGTACGACTACGCAAAGAAGAACAAGGAGCTCAAGTACCTCGACTTTGGTGAAGAACGAGTTATTAAGCTCAACACCAAGGACTGGGAAAACGTCGAGGAGACAGGTGCTATGACACACACTCTACCCTTCTAACACCCGTATGCCCAACATACACTTTGATACACGCCTTTCAGAGCTAGAAGCAAAAACGCTTCTAGCTGGCTTGAACAGCTCTCCGGGATTCACACGTATGACACGAAATGACCTTATGGGAGAAAAAAATACACGAGTAGTACTTCGTGAGGATGGTAACGTTGTTGGTATAGGAATCTCCTCTGGTATCACAGAGGGATGGATAGAGCTCCATGTACTTTTTGTCATCCCTGAAAAACGCTCACAGGGGTACGGGAGAATGATATGGAACAAGATACATGACCTGTACCCTGCCTCAAGTGTCTTACTTGTCACAAACAACAACAAGGTAAAGACCATGACGAAGGATACCTACACGGTAACGAGTGTTTTACAACTTCCTCCTCGTATCATATGGTACGTTATAGCTACTCGTTCCAGACCATCCAAGCTATTCGCACTTATCAAACAACTCGTTCACAAAGACGTCACACTGGGAAACTTTACGTACTACACAAAGTCAAAATAGACACCCATAAAATGATTACATGACGTATCAGGTCCTTGTACCCTTTGGACAGAAATGGATAAAAACTGGTTACCCGGTAATAGGTCATCGTTCTAGTATCTTTACATACTTACCATGAGAAACCACCTCACTGGTGAGTTTTTTTAGGAAAGTTATTCTTCAACGGGCTCAAACACAGCGTACGTATTTCTACCCTTGGTATGGAGTTTATACATTTTCCCTTCAACCTCAATATTTTTCTGATCAACCTCTTCCAAATTCCCACTGGCTGGATCAAGACCAGCAAGCTCTCGCAATTCTATAATACCTCTCGTGGTGTATGGAAATAATTTTGCGCCAGGTTTTTCTGCAATTTCATCATTTGCACTCTCTGCTTCAATTGCATCATTGAAATTTAGGAAACCTTCATGAGGTTCTGATGTTCCATCATTACCTACTGATGGAACTTTTTCAAATAAAGACATATTTTTTATTTAAATTGTATTAAAACTAGGTCCTACTTTTTATTATGCCATCCTGTTTTAGAAACACAACACACTTAAAGTACAATCATTTTTTTGAACACAATCTCCAAAAGCAAAGTTTTTATCAACCTTACTATTTTTAATACATATTAAAATACTGAGCTACCAGAGTCTGTAAGAGACCAACATCACTACTTTTTCAGCATTGCAAAGAAGAAAGCTCGGTGCTCTACAACGTGGAGCACGCTCACCACGAAGAGTACTATTCCTGATAGTACGTGCCAGTACACCATGTTAAATGGAAGAGAAAACGCTATACCATAGGTCATGCGAACAACGAGCAGTATTCCTAAACCTCCCGAGAGTACGAGTGCTAGTAGTAGAATGATATTCCAAAAACGCCTATGCGTAACAAGGGAGATTTTTTTCACCTGTACCAACAGCATAGTGAGCATGTAGAGCAGTACAAGACCAAGGGTAATAGGTACAAGGTAGTAGTCATGACCACCCTCCCTGTCTCCATCCTCCACAGGTGGACGTTGCTGCACCATTTCCTCTGAAGCAAGAGCTACTGCAATATCCTTTGCCACACTCGGCTCAAGACCCGCATTATCGTGCAGTATCTGAAATGACTCATCTGTGGCAACCGTGAGACCGTAGTAGTCCGAAAGTGCTTGCGCATATACTCCTGCATCTATGCCGTAGAGGTCTGCTATTTCTTGCACTGTTTTTGTCTTGAGGTCCTGCCCCGTTATAAGGTCAGCCAAATCCTCTTGTGTTGCTCCTGTTTCCTCAATTTCTACCTCTTCAAGGTTTTGTACGTCGGCTTCAATAGTTTCTTCAAGTACGGCATCCTCTGTACTGCTACGCACCTCTGGAGCAGTCTGTGAATGGTCACAGATACCATCACCATCAGTATCTATGTAACGTCCACACATACCTGGATACTCGTCATTCTCAAGCCCATGTGGACAATCGTCCCATGCGTACAGAGTAGATGAGAAACCTACCACACTCATCACTAGTAAAGAACCATATAAAAAGAAGGTTTGTTTTTTCATGTTATGTATTGAAGATGTAGTGTACCACAAACTTACACAGTATAAGTTGTGCGAGTGCCAGGAGTCTCACTGCTCGCTCGTTCCTCGCTGTGCTCATAAAACCACTCGGTTTTATGATATTCCTCCACAGGGAAACTACCGTTTCCCCGACCCCCTTCCAGTTCGAGTCCTGGCACATGACATGCAGGCAAAAGAAAATAGCAGGTATTAACCTGCTATTTTCTTTTACTGTGCGCGTGCCAGGACTCGAACCTGGGACCTCTCCATTATCAGTGGAGTGCTCTAACCACCTGAGCTACACGCGCATGTTCGCAGTATGCGTAAGCGCTATCGTACCAGAAAAAAAGGTAACCCTCAACCTATTTTCACAGGTTGAGGGTTTTGCATAAAAAATCGGAGATTAGTTGGAATGTTTTGCCGCAAGCATTCTCGCCTGTTCTTCCTCCTCATCAAGTTCACGATCGATCCTGCTATATCTTTCGCTTTCCTCGTTGGAAGCAACAATACCCAACTTGATCAACAATCTTATGAAAAAACCATCTTCAGTTTTTTTACTGGTTTCCATAATCTACCCCCTTTGTAGAATTTAAGCCTATTTATTTTTATCACAAATACACCCATTTGTTAATGAGTGTGGAATGTGTTGTAGTGAGAAATCCTCTCTTTTGTTTCATCTTGCCCGCGTCACACCTATGTGTGGTTTCGGGTCTTCTCAGATCCTTCCCTTCTAAAGAGTAGTAGGAAAGGTTGAGTGCTCTTCCTATCCTGGTCTTTCCCAGTGTCAGTATGACTTTCCATACGTCAACAATAATTTGAGGCTCATTGTAAACCTTTCTTGTCCTCGATCGAGGGACAAGACCGACCTGTAAGCTTTTCTGCTGTCGCAAAAAAGCGTTCCAGTTGGAATTAATCCACGACCAGCTTCCGCTAGCCGTGCCTTGTTACGACTTACACCCTGTTACTGAGCTTACC
>QKEV01000017.1 GCA_003252295.1 bacterium | reverse complement strand
TGGTAATTGGTTGTTGTGTTATTTCAAGATTGCTGTTTTTCATAGCGTTCTCATTACTTCTGTTAAACAGAAAACCCACTTCGCTTGAAGACACCAAAGGTCATACTGACGCTATGGGTTTTCTTTTACGAAGCGGGGAACAAAACGCCACCACTTTGCATTATTCTGTTGTGTTTACACTTTTCTCTTCCACCGACTCAAGGAAACCGTTCCCAGTAAAAGCTGGAATTCTTCCCTGCACCATGACCACAGTTTCGCCTTGGCAATCTGTCCCACTGGTCATGTGGTGGTTTGAAAAGTAGTGGTTGTTGATGTGTCTGCAGACACAATTCACTCCACTTTTATCTATTATACCATTCCGGTTTTTACACCTTCACTTTTTGAGAGTACAGTAAAATCACCATCATGAAGTACCTCAAACCAAGAAAGCATTATGAAGACCTTTACGACAAACATACTGTTGATGAGTGTCGCCACTACTTGAATAACACGATCACTGAAGAATATGTCAGCAAACACTTCAAAGAAAAGAAGAAGGGTGGGATCAAGAGAATGTCCAGTAACTTCAATGAGTTCATTCTCTACTTTGTACAAGGTGAATGTACAAGGTGAACGATACGCAAAGAAAGTGGAAGTAATAGCTGAGTGGATGAGAAAGGATGAAATGCGAGACAGGTTTTTTGAAACAACAAAGGCACCGAGTGGTATTCGGTGCCTTACTTGTAACAGAGAGATGTTTGTGAGTTCAAAACACTTGGATATAGGTTTTAGAGACGAGGAGGACAGGATCATGTTCATATACGATTGCCGCGACAATCACCTTCCCCTTCGTATCTTTTATGATAATGGTGAGGAGTGGGAACGAGAGAAACCAACATGTGCGAAATGCAAAGCTGAGGTTGAGGTGGTACACGAAGACACAGAGGAAACGTTTCGAACGGTTTACACTTGCTCTTCATGTGGACATGTTGAGGTTGATGAATTTGAACGAACCGTAAAGAAAGAGCCCGAGGTAGATCCTGAGTTTGAAAAAGACCGTAAACGTTTTTGCGATCCTGAAAAAGGACTTCAGTATGTTACGTTTAGAACACACTTGGAAGAGTTTCATAAACTCACCGAGAAGGAAAAAGAGAAAGAGGAAAAGAAAGACCTCTACGACAGAGTCGAGAAGCTCAAAAAACTCTCCATACCTCAAGTGAAAGATTTCATTGAAAAGAAACTCTCAAAGACCCAATACAAGAACCTTACTTTTGAAAAACCAGACATGAGTCACATTGTGTCTGTCACCTTCACTACTGAAGACCCAACAGACACAAACGAGTACGACAGTCGCACGAAGCTCACCAAAACGCTCAAGAAGGCACTTGAAAAGACTAACTGGCGACTTATGAGCGACGGGTTGAGTTATAGATTAGGAGTACTCACGGGGAGAATACGAGTTTATGAAAAAGAGGAGGAGATGGTGAAATTAATTGAAAAACAAAAATGATCAATGTCGACACACTTAATATCGTTGGGCAAATGTGTTCTGCAAGCACTGCCAAAGTTGTTGCAACCACTCACCAATTCCTGTGGAAACTCATTGTTACCTTTTGGCCTTGGCAGTGGTTTTTAATAGTGACTACTATAACTGTTTGGACGATTATAGAAATACTCACACGAAACGGGACATTTCACTACAATTCAGAAAACGGTTTTTCTCCGAGCTTTAATAGATTTGTCGGAACAGGCACATATGCTGGCTTCCAAGGATTATTTTATTTGTTACTAACTACAATCTTTGGTGGGTGGATTTACTGCTTCATATTTCCAATAGTGCTTCATATAATTATTTTCCGACTTACCGGCATCTTTCTAAACAAGATTGGTTTTTGGACAAGGGTTGAGAGCCCAAAAAGAAAACCCAGGTGGAGAAGATATTAATTTTTGCTCTTAGGTTTTTTGAATATGCTGAATTATTACTTTTCGACTTTTTAATCGAAATGAATGACATAGTGCAAGTGTTTCAAATTGTGCAATTTTTGATTCAAAATTCCTTGCCTCAAAATTTGTGCGTGTCATTGCAGTTGGATGTGCACACGCCATTACATACACTCGCTCACTTTCAGTAAATAATCTAACAAAATCGACTTCTGAAATTTTTTCTTTCTCACCATCATGCCATCTTTGATAATACTCACGCAATTTACTCCCATCACCTAGTACAGATTCTTCAATAACATCTGCAGATATCTCAAGTTGAGAAACCGCGTCACGAACTGATCCTGCAAAGCCATCCTTGACTTGGATTATGTATACTCTACCCTCCTGCACATAGAGTAAATCAAACAATTCTATTTTTCCTCTACCATCCCACAAATAAAACTCGTCACCAAAATAAAAACCTTCTCGACCAATATGGTCTTCGTTATATACTCCCTCACGCGGGTGGTGCCACCTTTGTAGCGGAACCACATTACTTAAGTAGCCCCTATCAAATAATTGCTCAACAAGGTCTTCAAGGAGATAATCAAAAAAACTTCCTATGGGTTCATACCATTTACCATCGACGTAGAAATATGTTTTGCCATTATGAGTTATTTCTCCATGAAAATACTTCCTTAATTTAGATGTGATTTGAGGCTCACCTTCTTGTGATCTAAATGAAAAATCACATTTACTAAAACTATTTTTAAATTCATCAACACCCTCGTGATAATTCAACATATTGTTTGCTCGTGCATGTTGGATAACTTGGACAGACGTAGGCGCACGAGTATCATCAATTACTGAATCATCGATTCGATAATCACACCCAGATAAAAACTCTGTGATATTCTCAGGATGACAAAAATCATAATCTGCAACCCTGCCATAATCCTCATTCACAATAGCTTGATAGAAGACAGCGAGTAAAACATCTTCTAATTGTTGTTTTATTCGTTTTGCCTTTACCTCAACTAGTGTATCTAGATATTTAAACCTTTCTTTACGAGCTTCACTAAGTTGTGGTAACGTCTGGACCGCATTAATTAGATCTACTATTTCCTCTAAGTTTACTGATTTGCGGAAAGTAAATGAGGATTTCATCTCAGCATTAATCTTCTTATTGTGATCTAGTATAAGACTCAATTCTGGGCTGTTTTCAATAATGTCTGGATCGATTTCCCCATACAACTTTTTCCAAATTTTACCGAAAGCTTCTGATCGAGAGTAACTATACGATCGTCTATAATTTTCTGTTTTTGAGTACACCTCTCCAACCAAATCTCTTACCTCAGCATATTTAAAATCTCCTTTAAATAATTTCTTTGATACCTCCAAAGGAAACCCGTCGTCTATATAATTTTGAATTGCAAAATAACCAGCACCTGCCGTTAGTACAAATATTTCATTATCATCGTAAACAAACAAGATGAAATCTTTGTTAATACTTTGGAATATTTCATTGTTATTGTTTTGTTCATTTTGATTTATTGGCTCCACAAAACTTTCCCAAGTGCGTGAAATACGTTTCTTACTAAAAAGACTCATTCTCTTCCCTCTAAATGTTCTTGATACATTGACTGGCGAAAGTTGAAATTCAATTCTATCTTCTTTCTCATTGTGCCGCTCAATAATCGCATTAATGACTTCTTGTGTATTAAGTCCACCAAAAAGATTGAGTGATTTATCAATCTTCCAAATTGCTAAATTGCTTTTCTTTCCCGGCATGTTTTATGTATATTTTCAGTATGTTCTAATTTAGTATAATTGCAATCCTCAAAAAGTGTCACTTTTGTCACTTTTTTAGAGCAAGTAGATAAAAAATGGTATTATTCCTCCAGCAATTTCGACTGAGCCTCACAGAACGCAAAAGCGGGTTGCAGGAGACCGCAAGTAGCGGTCGGAAGGATTAGTCGACCTTCTTTAAGTTAAGAGAACTTACCCAAAGCTTATGGCCAAAAAACCAGACGCAGCAGGCATGAAGGGCTATCGTACTCGCAACGAAAATGGTCAGTTACGTGATAAACGTGATGACACCCACATGGGGACCATTGAGAAGCAGTATGGAAGGGACTTCGATGTTCGGAGTGACATGCACTTAGGTACCTACCTAAAGGAGCACAATCTCGGTTCGTTGAATGACCTGATTACTGGAAAGTAATCGGCGATTGCTAAGCTACAAAGCATTGGGCCGTTTCTTTTGCGGGGGCGGTCCTTTGCTGATTGTTATAAGTATAAACCTTCTCTCTCTACATTAGTGTAAGTGACTGTTATTAACTTTTCTAAGTGCACGAGACGCGTCGTGAGGTTTTTGAAAACTAGTTGAAAATAGCTATACCCTGCTTGACCGTCCCTGGTTCTAACCCGAGACGGCCCGCATTAAACAAAAACATCAGGTCTTGTGCCTGGTGTTTTTGTTTACTTTGAAAGAATGTGTGGGATTCGAACAGCGGAAGGGGTCGGGAAACTTGCTGGTTTCCCGTATAGGAGAGCAGTGAGCGGCAGTGAACGCTGAGAACCGTGGGTTCTCAGAGCGCAGTGACTGAAAGGAACGAGCAGTGAGATTCCCACCCCCTCCACCTTCGGTCGCCGAAGCAACCTACAGCGGACACAGTCCGCACAACGTTGCGAAGGAGACATAAACAAAATACCTACATATTGCAATATGTAGGTATTTTGTTTAACTGTTCGAGTATGAATAAACATAAATGGGAACAAGCTTGGGAAGATAAGACATTTGAAATAAAGACACTTATTCCTAGTATTCTAGTTTCAAAATACACAAAGGATCTCAAATCAGAAGATCATGTTCTTGATGTAGGATGTGGTAATGCCAGAAATTCAATTTTTCTCGTTAAGCAAGGATGTAATGTTGAATGTTTTGATGTAATGGATCTGGAGTGGATAGAAAAACTACCTACTGCATTACAAAATAAAATACAGTTTCAAAAATCAAATGTTCTTGAGTACTCATACAATGTCTCACACTATAAAGCAATTATCGTAACGAGAGTGATCCAGTATCTTAACAGTGAAGAGTTATCCTTTTTATTTCAAAAAATACACAAGGGTCTAAAACCAGATGGTTTCTTGTTACTTAGTTACACAATGGAGGGCGGGATATTCAATAAAAAGGAAATTGATGTTCCGACACATGTACATCCTATTGAAAGTGTAGAACGTACGTTAAAGAAAATTTTTAAAAAAGTAATTATTGCTGAAGGAGGTAAAACAAGTAGGCATGTCAATTATAGTAGTGAAGTTCTTACGTATGATATTTACGCTTCCGATCCATACAACTTGGATTACTCCATGAACTCTTTTAGGTAATACTTTTACAAATTACATGTTTGCAAATTCGAAAAGTTTTTTCCAATGGTTCTCATGAATTGGCTTCATGAATTCAACAAAACCTTCTGCTTCTAAATGTGAGAGGTTGAGAACCGATTCCATATTGCTGACATTTAGAAAGTAATACCAATCACTAGGGGTGCCTGTGTCAAAAAACATCACCTCTTCAGAACTTGTAACCATCATGTTCCCTTTATGAAAATCTGCAGGCGCTCTAAATACATCATCACATAGAGCCTTAACTTTTTGTGCTAACTCTGTGACGATATTTCCTACCTCTCCATCAGTATCCTTCAGTAGGACACCATGAACTTTTTTTTGCACCATTACAATCACATCCTTTTTCTCCGAAAGAAGGCTGTCACATTTCCCAATTGCCGTCTTTGGTATATGGTCACCTACAACACCAAGGAACACTTCATGATCCTTCTTCATATTCTCAAAATGAATATCTGTATTCCAAAATCGCTGCAGTATTACCCTGTTTTCGTAGTTTTCTGTAGTCTTATCTATACTCTCTGGCGACTTGATTTCCTTGTAGACAAAATCGTCACCCAACCCATGCACATGACTTTCCCAGTTCCCTTCTGACAACAGCTTGCCTATGGGCAATTTGAGTAATGTTGTAAATTCTTGCATATATTTTTACGATCTAGCAGCAAAAAGTCCTTACTACATACTATCCTTACTGCTACGAACAAAAAACAAGATTACACTGCTTAGAAGTGTTGCTACACCAGCAAAAAAGAGTGTCCACTCAAAACCAAAAATCTCACCCACAAAACCAGCAACCACAATAGCGAGGCTGTAAATAATTTGCATAGTTGTTTCGTACACCCCAATAACCTGCCCACGTGTTCCCTCTGGAATGTTACCGTAGAACAAAATGCGCCACGCACTAATATCAAGACTGTGTCCAACCCCTATGAAAAACATTCCTGTGTACACTTGCCAAAGTTCGGTAGAAAAGAAGAGTGCAACGTACGTACAACCAACCAGCAACCCTGATGTCATGAGCGTATAGTACTCATCAAGATGACCTTTGTGTTGATCTAGAAACCTACCAATAGGAATAGCCATAAATGCCCGCACAGTACGGTATAGGCCAAACATAAAACCTACATGGATAGCTGAACCGCCGGGAATGTTCTGTGTTACGAAAAGTGCAAACACTACCCCAACAAACACATCAGACCCCCAAAACGCCGCATCATTAAATGTTAAGGCAGACAGGATCGACGATTTCTCTCCTTTAAACAAGGTTCTCATACCTACATAGTAACAGTAATCACTCAAGAAAATCTATTTTTCAATATCCTCCAATGTTCATTTATCACCCCTCTCCCACACCTCAAACAAACTAAAGTAAACTGCAGCAAGAAAAAGGAAGCAACCAACAGTAAAAATACTACCTGCAATGAGTGACGTGTACTCAAGTACACCAAGATGAGAAAGCAACCAGTGCCAATCATGTCCTGTCCCATCTCCACCGAGAAGAGGTAGCACCATATCCTGTGCATCACGTGCATACACCGACACGTTCACAAAACTCTGCCCAAGCCAATAGAGCACAAGGTACGCGGAATATCGCTGTCCTGTTGTAAATAAGTGCAAGAACACAACAAAAGGTATCAAGAGTTGCATCAACGTACCACCTGCAACACATATAAAATCACCAAAGAACATGAACACCCAATGCCCTGCCTCATGAAAAACAAGATCAACATTATCGATAAAGTGCCATGCTGTAGGGTGCATCGCAATGTTCATACAGTAGATAAACACAAGTAGTGATATTACTGTTTTTACGTACCGAACTGTTTTTTCTTGCATACAAAAAGTATACCCAAAGACAGCTAGATTAAACAAAAGTTACGTAAACCAGTGTATGTAGTTGCTCTTTTTTTGGGAAAAAGGTAGACAATAGATTTTAAGTCATATCACATAACTGTGATACAGTGAAAATGTATGAAAATAAGCATCGTTATCCCTGTATACTACACATAAATAAAAGCAGAGGTAGTTCCATCCCCTCTGCTTTCTAAGATACATTGACTCCAGTCAGTACCCACTGTTCTTTTAGATGCATTCATTCACCCACGAAACCTTTCTTTTCCCAATAGTGCACATGATGCAATCAACAATTGCGTCATTGAGCATAACAAAACCATCTCCAGCAAACCTCTCGTCGCCAGCGTGCTCGTCATAGAAACGACCAGTTATTAACCGAAGAGTCTTTTCAAGCGAAAGAGATGCTTCTTCATAACTTGGAAAAAAATACTGCGTGATCAAAAGCTCCTCAAAATACAACTTGAACGCACTCTCCGGTATAGCCCTAAAAACCATAAAAGAGTACTTGTCTGTACTAGGATCAGCCTGAACACAGACCACCAATTGCTCGGTATAACATAAAATTTTTTGTACTATGAGAGAGTGCTGCAATCGTCCTTCTCTTGGTGAAATTGGAATACGCATTTCACTTGTCTCTTTTGTTTTTGGATTCAAATATTCAAGTACCCCATACCTTCTCCCATCAGTCATTTCAACTCTCAACAAGTTCATGTCACAACCTCCATCAAAAAGTAGTCTCAATATAGCCTACTTCCGATAATACGTATTTTATAAATTTACGCAAATCTACTTACCAAGAAGTACTGCTTGAGCACTGACATAAGCTATTTTTACCAACCAACCAGAAAGTATGCTCACAAGCAATGAGACGATGGTAATAAGTGCGTATAGTACTACGGCAGACATGTCTGTATCTACTTGAAAAGCAACTGCACTGAACAGTACCTGCATCACCGGAAAATGTACAAGATATATCCAGTAGCTCATTGCACCTATCTTTTCCAAACAACGTTCCAATAGACAACCTGTATGTGGTCTTGTAAAAAATAGGTACAGTAAACTAAACACAGCAACACCATAAAATGGTCTCATGTTGTAGTACTGACCCGGAAGTGCTGCATAGAGTGCAAAGAAAAACACTACAATAAAAAACCATTGTACCAAGGTACGCGACAACATTCCCTTAAGTAACTGCTCTCGCATGTAGATACCCCACACAAAGAAAAACATGAAGCGAAACGCAAGTGGCACACCAAACAGGTGCCATGTTACTGGCATAAGTTGGAGTACAACGGAAAAAATAAGCGTACCGTACACAAACGTACGTTTATGAGAAAGCTGTTCTATGAATGGATACAGTAGGTAAAGCTGTATGAGTATCACCATAAAGTAGTATGGTACTGAGACTTCACCTGTAACAATATTCTGTAAAAAAGTTCTCACAGCAAAACCATGTGCTACGTAGGTAAGTAAAGCAGTTAAGAGTATGTAGAGTGGTAGCAGTTTCTTTACCCTTCCCCAGAGAAAGACTACGTAACTAGTAATGGTTCTCTTAACTGGCTTAAGGAGTACTCCTGAGGTGATAAAAAATACAGGTAATGAAAAGCGTAAAGTTGCATCAATCAATTCTATGTATGAGGTATTATTAATGTGAAAAAATTTTGTGTACAGATATCCAACATGTATCAGTATCACCCCAAGTATTGCTATTCCACGAAGAATATCAAATACCACATACCTCCCCTTACTCTTCTTTACCTCTACTAGCTCCCGTGTTGCCTTCACAGGTACAAAACTTCTTATCAGAAAAGGAATACAGAACACCAGAAGTGTCATTATCACAAGGTGTATAAACTCATGTAAAATACTCTCTGCTATCATATAGACCAAACTATACCACGCAAAGAAAGGTAAAAACTTTACTTTTCGTCAACATGTCAACTCTTTCTAAACCTTGAGTTACAGGGTAGAGTTAAATCTGTAACTTTTTAATAACATTATGCAAGCAGTCATACTCGCAGCGGGAAAAGGTACCCGTATGCAACCACTTACTTTAGAAAAACCAAAACAACTTGTAGAACTCAACGGCAAGCCACTTATTGAACACATCGTAAACTTACTTCCAGAAAGTATTACTGAGGTAATACTAGTGATTGGATACAAAGGAGATATGCTGCAAAGTTACTGCGGTAATACTTTTTGTGGTAGAAATATGCAGTACGTATGGCAAGATGAGGCACTCGGTACTGCCCATGCGCTGGAACAAGCAAAACACTTACTAAAGGATTCATTTCTGCTCATGTATGGTGATGACATTATAGATACCGCATCTATTGAAAAAGCAATACAACACAAGAATTGCCTTCTTGCGTTCGAGCATCCTGACCCACGCGCTTTTGGTGTTATTGAACTCAATGAAGATGAAGCAACAATGAAGAACATTGTTGAGAAACCAGAAAAACCTGCAACAAATCTTGTAAGTGCTTCAGGATTAGTACTTCATACTGATCTTTTTGATTACTATAGTGACTGGCCGGAAGGTGAAGAAAAACACATTCCACATGTACTCAATAAGTTTGCTCAAGACAATCCAGTGCACATCGAAATACTTTCGTTCTGGCAACCTATAAACAGTATCGAACAACTAAAAGAAGCAGAGAAACAGATCAAAGGATAACCACAGTTTTGTGGAACCATTACTAGCTTTTTATACACACTCCATCTATGATGTAGATATGGAGGAAAGCGATATTGAAAAGCAGCCAACTGTACAGAAACAGCCTATTTCTTGGACTGCACACGAATACCAACATCAGGAAAAAAACAGTGAGTGGTTTTGGGCTCTTGGGCTCATAGGAGTTGCTGGTGCTGTAACAGCACTCATATATGGCAACATACTCTTCTCTATCGTTATTCTCGTAGCTACTTTTGTACTCGCACTCTACGCTGCACGAAAACCAGAAGAGTACACGTTCACCCTCAGCCAGAGAGGCTTACGTATCAACAAAGAACTCTATCCATTCCAATCACTCAAGTCATTCAGTATTGAAGATATTTCAGAGAACCATATTCCAAAGATCATTTTTGAATCAAAAAAGATCTTTACTTTAGACATTGTTATACCAGTAGAAGGTATTAACATTGAGGTTGTGCATGATTTCTTGTATGACTACCTCCCTGAAGAAAATCACGAGGAACCGACTATACACAAAGTGATGGAGTGGCTCGGCTTCTAGCCAGTGAGGTCTGCTTGGTAAATTTCTGCGTTACCTGCGTCACTGATTCATTCGTAGTATTTTCATACAACTCATGGATATACCTCCTTGGTGCCTTGAACTTTAAACAAGCATCCACCCACTGGTACACTACAGTAGACGTATAAATAATAATGGTGTATTTTAATCACCATGCTCTCGTCGTTCAACGGATAGGACGCGACTTTGCGGAAGTCGTAATGCAGGTTCGATTCCTGCCGAGAGCACATATAGCAAAAGACATCCCGGTTTTACTGTGGATGTCTTTTGCTATACACAGGTTCTCAGGCAGGAATCGAACCGTAGGACTAACGTTTACACAGAGCGGAGCGACAACCTGACTCGTCAGGTTCTTGTGCCCTGTGGGTATGTAAACGTTGATCTCGACCTAAAGGGAGAGGCGTTCCTGCCGAGAGCACGCTCTTTTACACACCAAACACCTTCAACAACTCCTCAACATTTGAGAACAGTTCCATACCCTTTACATCTTCAGCATCTATAAACTTCACTGCTACACACTCATCTGACGGAGTAAAATCTAAGTTTTTCAATTCAACCTCATAGAGCACGTTTGCTATCCAGACACCTCGTTCGTTCTGACTCGTCACAAAATACGATGGATGGTCCGCAACACGTATCACCTCTAGCCCCATCTCTTCCTGTATCTCACGCTGCACATCCTCTTTAGGTACACTTCCCCAATCAAGTCCTCCTCCTGGAAGTTCCCATCTTCCATTTTCCTCCTGTACTACGAGAAACTTGTCTCTCGTCTCATTCAAAACGAGTGCCTTCACACTCACTCGATAGAAACAATTTGGTATTTCATTCATACAGCTAGTATACAGTATCTTGCAGATTACTTTTTTGAGCAGTAGTATGCAACAATGAAGTCCGAAGCAGACTTACAGCAACTACTCTCATTCGTTGAGTTCACCCACCTTGCACACAAAGTGGAACGTGTCGCCCGCATCAATGGTATGGACCGCTACGCAAACATGGTGGAGCACAGCTATCAGCTTGCTCTCATAGCTTGGTACCTTGTCGAAAAAGAAGGTCTTGCACTCAACAAAGATCTTGTTCTGAGGTATGCACTCGTACACGATCTTGTGGAGGTGTATGCTGGTGACACCTACTTCTACGACAGTGAAGCAGCAAAAACGAAAGAAAAGCGGGAGCAGGAAGCACTAAGAACACTCAAGAAAACGATTCCTGAGTTTAAAGAGTTGCACGAAACCATTAGTGAGTATGAGAAAAAGAATGACTCTGAGAGTCGTTTTGTGTATGCACTAGACAAGATCATTGACCCACTAAACATTTATCTTGAGGGTGGAAAATTGTGGCATGAAAAAAAGATAACACTCCCCATGCTTATCGAAAAGAAAGTAAACAAGGTAAAGCTCAATCCTACAGTGCAAGAGTACTTCGACACTCTCGTCGAACAACTGAAAGAACAGGAAGCACAACTGTTTTACGCAAAGTAAAAACCCCTCTCGGGGTTTTTACTTTGTTTCCTTTTTAGACGCGATGAATTTTGTGAGTCGTGATTTCTTCCTGTCTGCTGTGTTGCTCTTGATCACTCCCCGCTTTGCAGCTTTATCTATTGCTTTGTACGCTACTGGAAGTTTTTCCTCCGCCTCCTTAGTCTTACCTTCAGAAGCCAAAGCCCGTACCTCCTTTACCGCTGCTTTCATGTCGCGATTACGGCGCAAATTAAAAACATGCTTTCGTAAGCTTGCTTCGTTTGCCTTTTTTGCTGAACTTGTTATTGGCATAGTGACAGAGAGAATACCACAGTAAGTTTATTTCGCAAGTCTACATCATTACAACATACCTGGGTGCGTGAATAGTATCGCTCCACAAAGCCCTTTGCTATATTATGAGATTATGATCGCTCATCTCACAGGAACCGTTTTTGCAAAACGTGACCACTCCATCATCCTCTCGGTAGGTGGTGTTGGCTACAAGGTGTACTGCACACAGACCGTACTTGATACCACTGATCTGGGTGAAGAACTAGGGCTGTTTACCCACCATGTGATACGTGAAGATGCACTTGATCTGTACGGTTTTTTTACTGAAGATGAGTACGATGTATTCATTCTTCTCATTGGTGTAAACGGTATTGGTCCCCGCTCTGCTCTCGGTATACTCAACCTCGAATCTATCGAGAAACTTCTCGGGGCTATAGCTCACGGTGATGTTGGCTACCTCACTAAGGTGAGTGGTGTCGGAAAGAAGAGTGCAGAAAAGATCGTACTTGAGCTCAAGGATAAAGTTAAAAATTTTGACACAGCAACATTCACCTCATCACGGCGTGAAGAAGAGGATGTACTTGAAGCACTACGCACCCTTGGCTACCGCAGTGATGAAGCCCGTGAAGCACTACGCAAGATACCAAGTGATATAACCGAACAAGGTGAGCTTATTAAAGAAGCATTGAAACTACTTTCATAGTATGGAGACACTACTCAGAATACTTAAACTGTTTATCCCGAAGAAAGTGTTTCGGTTCTTCCAACCGTACTACCATCTCATGTTTGCTCGCATCGGCTCTCTCTGGTACGGGAACCCTTCAAGAAAGCTCTACGTCATTGGCATAACCGGAACCAAAGGGAAAAGCACCACCTCTGAACTCGTTGCCGCTATTCTAGAAGAGGCAGGCCACACGGTTGCCCTTTCAAGCACCATACATCACAAGATTGCGGACTCAGATGTACCAAACAAGCACAAGATGAGTATGCCGGGACGCTTCTTCATGCAACATTTCCTCTCTACTGCTGTTAAAGAAGATTGCGGTTTTGCTATCATTGAAATGACAAGTGAAGGAGCTGCACAAAATAGGCACCGCTTCATCGAGCTCGATACTCTCATTTTCACAAACCTATCTCCAGAACACATCGAGAGCCACGGATCATTCGAAAACTACCGAGATGCAAAACTCCTCCTACGTGACGCACTCACCACCTCATCAAAGAAAGACCGAAAGATAATTGTGAATAGTGATGATGAATATAGTAATCTCTTTCTTGAAGTACCAGATACTGTAGAAAAACTCACCTACTCAATAAAACAAGCCGAACCATATGCAACAAACGGGAGAGGCACTCTTGTCACCTTTGAAAAAACTTCTATACACTCCCCTCTTCCTGGACGCTTTAACATATACAACATGCTTGCAGCAGCCACCTTTGCTCGTTCACTCGGCATACCAGTTGAGGTAATAAAGAAAGCAATTGAAAAAAAAGAGGTGGTGAAAGGACGTGTTGAGCGAGTTGATGAGGGACAAAAATTCGATGTTATTGTCGACTATGCACATACCGCTGATTCTCTTGAGAAACTTTATTCCTCATTTCCAAATGCAAGAAAAATATGTGTACTCGGTAACTGCGGTGGTGGACGTGATACCTGGAAACGTCCAGAGATGGCACGTATCGCTGAAAAACATTGTCACGAGGTAATACTCACTAACGAGGATCCATACGACGAAGATCCCGATGCAATAGTACAGCAAATGAAAGATGCTTTTGAGAGTAAAGAACCAAAAGTTATTATGGACAGACGTCTTGCTATCCGTCATGCATTTGAACATGCACAAGCGAACGACCTTGTACTCATTACTGGCAAAGGTACCGACCCTTACATTATGGAAGCAAGAGGTAAGAGAACTCCATGGAGCGATGAGGGGGTTGCTCGTGAGGAACTACAAAAACTACTCGGTACAACGAAAGAGGACGATGCCAGCAGCAACGGAAACATTGAGTGATTCTTTCGTTCCCCGTAGCGGTATTTCAACCACCGTATCACACATGTCTAACACTTCTTGAGGAAGTCCTTTTGTCTCCTCCCCCAGTACAAATGCTGCAGGTTTCTCAACATGGTACTTAGTGTACGGTATAGAACGAGCATCTTGCTCCACAGCAACCACATCCATACCATCCTTCTTGCAGAGTACTATTGCTTCCTCCACAGTCTCAACATACTCCCAAGTCACAGCATCCTCGGCACCGAGTGCTACCTTTGCCATATCTTTTCGTTTTCTACCGAAACGATCCTTGGGTGTCGGAGTGCAACCACACAGGTACACCTTGCTTACCCCCACACCATCTGCACTGCGGAAAATAGAACCAACATTATGTACACTTCGAATATCCTGTAGTATCAAGTAAACAGTCTTCATAATGTTGGTATACTACAGGTATGCTATCAATATTTCCAGAACTACTCGATTTCTCAGTTATTGGAGCACTGCTTCTTCGTGGCACCGCTGGTATCTTCTTCTTTATGTTCGGCTCACGGCTCATACAGGTTGCATGGAGCGTCAAAGGAGCAACTCCTGCAATGCGAGCAATTGGTATACTCTATGGCGCATTAAAGTTTGCGGTTGGGGTTATGTTACTCTTGGGTGTATACACACAAGTTGCAGCACTACTCGGAGCAGTACTCTGCCTCCTCACCATCCTTCAAGACAAACCAACCCAGTTTTCCAGAAGTGATAAACAGGTGCAAATACTACTCCTTATTATCTGTCTTTCCCTTCTCTTTATCGGTCCCGGCTACCTTTCGATAGACTTACCTCTGTAAAAACATAAACAGGGTGTCCTCGTAAGGACACCCTGTTAAAAAGATCGATATGTTTTCAGTTGATACGTTTCTCCGGCATTCCCACAACAACCTCAGGAGTCTTCATCCTGTTCTTTAGATCCTGTTTGAATTCATCAAACTTATCACCAAACTCTCGCCAAATAATGGTAAGCAAGATGATGAGGAACGGTCCGGAAAGCACTCCGATGGGTCCATCGACAGCAACCCCACCAAGCATGAAGAGTAGAAGTAGTACTGGCTTTACCTCTACTGCACTCCCCATGATTTTTGGTTTGATGTAGTTGTCCGATATGGCAATAAATGCGGCTGTGACTACCATTAGTCCTGCAAAAACGTAGTGCTTATGGATTAGCGCTATCACTGCATAGGTAATAACACCTATCGACGCACCTGCGAGCGGTATTGCGGAAAAGAACACCATCAAAAACGCAATAAAAACAAAAAGTAGGATGCTGATGTGAGCATACATAATGCAGTACACACCAATAACGAGCGCCCCTACTCCACCTTGCACCAGTCCGGTAACCAACATGCTGTTAAACAATGCTGTTATACCACGAGAGACATCGCTAAGTGCTCCACGTTTTCTTTCCTTGTCAAAAGGGAGTGCGCCAACAATACGCAGCATGTACTCTTCACCCTTCAACAGAAAAATAAACAGTGCCACATGCGTAATGAACATCTGCCCAAAAAAGCCGAGACCTCTCGATAACAATGACGTAAGCATCGAGGTCACTTTTCCGCCAACTCCCTTAACAATCCCATTGAAGCTCAGGTAGCCGACCAGTACTGACTGATCGGTATCCACCGCGTCAACAGTATCAATGACCTTGTTCATCACGGTCTTGCTCCATGGATATTCCTCCACAAAGCTATGCATCTTCTCAACCAGCATATCCTTCCCTTCGGCTCGTCGTTCCTCGTCCATAATCACATGAACCCCCTCTATTGCCTGAGAGCTTATAGAGAAAGAAGAGATTGAAAACGGCAGCACGAATGTGAACAGAAGACCGAGAGTTACGGTCGCCGAAGCGAGCACTCTTGAACATTTCAGTTTAACGGTAAGTACCGTGCACCATTTATTCAAAAAACAAGCAAATAGTGCGGCAGTGAAAACGGGGAGAGAGAATGGTTCTACGTATGTCCACGCCTTGTAACACAAGAGCGTGACACCTACAAACACCAATCCCAGCAACCACCATGCGATATGTTTTCCTTGAATTTCAAACCTTTCCGGATTCATTCTACCCCCTCCATATTTACGTGTTTATCTCCTTGGACAAGCTCGTCCCAGTACACAACGTCATCTAAGCGCTCTTCGTGAAGGTAGCTGATTACCATGCCACCACTCACCACAAAGTCATCTCCAGGGTTTACCTGCATGATTCCACGCCTTTTGCCATCCGATACAGAGAGTATTTGTGCACCCTGCTCTTCAAAGCAATCTTCAACCACATTGAACATACACGTGCCGAAGTTGTCGGGGATGTGTATGTTGTGTAGCCGTTGTCCAATCGGTTTACTCAAGCTTTGCAGCACATCCGTTGACCATTTGTTGAGCAATGCTCTCACAAACCAGTCTGAGAGACCGTCAGGGACACATTCAATGTCCTCCCCAACAAGTTCGGATATTTTTGAGGCAAACTTATCCATGGACTGAAGCGCAACAACGATATGCGCTTGCGGGTTTAGTTTTTTAACCAGTAAGCATAGGGTGAGTGCACTGTTGTCATCTTTGACATCAATACCAACTCTCCATGCTTTGTCGATGCATGCCCTTGCTATCCACGACTCCTCATCGAACCCATTCTTGGCTTTTACACCATGAATCAAATTGAGTCCAATGGTTGGTATCGGGTTTCGTTCAGTTTTTGTTCCATCGAAACACAACACGATTCCATGGTGTGCCATGTTCTTGTCGTTCAAGAGTCCTGTTGTGATCGTTTTTGTCCTCTCACCTCTCTCTCCGATCAAGAGGAGGTGGTTCGTGAAATTTGAACCCATTTCCCCACTCCATATCTTTTTGACGATCTTAAAACCAATGCTTCCAAGTTGGATCATGAAAGCGATCAAGAGAACGGCACCAAAGACAAGGATACCTATCGTGTCGATGCGACCACCCAGTGTTACCGGGAAGACATCTCCATACCCAAGCGTAGATGCTGTCACAAGGTAGAACCACCAGAACGTATCCACGTTTTTGATTGGGTTTGTTGCGGGTTCAAACACCCACATAAAAAACCAGCTCACAAAAAAGTGTCCCATGGTTATGTATAGTTCGATTTTCCATGATGGGCGCTCTTTAAGCTCATCGAGGAAGTCTCGCATAACACACATAAATATGAGTCGCCCTGGCGTCTTGTAGAAAAACGCTTTGATAATAAGGAACATCTTGTCCCTCAACTCCTTCACATACCTCCTTAGTAGCTGTTGCAAGTTTTGTCGAAACAAAACGCATCACCTCCTTATTTGTTTTTAGTTATTCATCTGAAAAAAACCTAAATTCTGCTGTTAATATTTTAGCATAAATTTAACCTTTTGTCAAAGTAAAAGCGCCCTGCTTATTGGGCAGGAGCGCTTACCTATTTTTTATCTTTTTGATAATCATCCGTTGTGTTTTCATGAGACCATCGAGTGCAACCTTCGGTGTCGGTATAACTATTGGAATAACCTTACGTACCGTACTCCCGACTGCTTCAGTGACGTCCTGTACTGTTTTTTTCGCACAGAATATCTTCTCGGCGGCAGCAATACGCATGTCTCGAGCTTTCTTTCTGGCAGGTCTGTCGAGAATCATAATCCAACGATCAATATGTATGACCATACGACCAAGTCTCCACTTCTTGTACCTCTCCCACTTTTGCCTTGCGTCCTCAGACATACGTCCAAGGATTTTTTGCGATACTTTTTTTGTTGTCTGGTCGATCAGCCCATGAATACCAAGTTTCTTAAGAAGAAACGTGATACCTGCACCAATAACCTTCACAAGACCGATCAACTTTACCATGAACGCCTTCGGCAAGAATGGGTAGAAAAACTCATACGCGTCGCCAACAAACAGCGTAGCTATTGTGGCTCCGATACAGAACGCTAACTTGTACCTGAACTTTAAGTTCTTGTACAAATTTTGCGCGCGTTCCTTGTTGCGACCTATCACCTCTTTGAGCTGCTGAATTTTTTGATTCATGAACAGCTTACGGGCTTTACGTGCAACAAACACGTAGATCACCGATAGTATGAGTATCTTCTTGGTCCATCGGATACCAACCTGCAAACTCGAACGTCCGAGTATTCGACGAAACGTCACCCACGACATTGTTGCAAAGAATTCAAGGGCAATCTTCCAGAAAAACCTCAGTAGTTCCAGAACACCTTTCAACATAGACAAGGCGCGCATCCTCATTCTTGCAAACAACCTCACAAACACCCTTCTCCAGAGCAGTCCAGCTGCCATGAAAAAGTTGATGTCGTAGTAGAGCTGCACAGCAATAATAGTGCCAATTACAACAGCGAGCAGTATTGATGCACCTTTCCACCAGCGCTTCTGCTTAATACTTAGACGATCCCAAGCAAGCGAAGCCAGGCAACTTGATGCTACAGTATACGCGTACACTACCGGCTCACCCTCGAGTACACTAAGGTCTTCGAACATGAGATACACTACATTGAAAACAATGAGGTACTCTGAGCACAAAAGACCTAGTTTGCACAACCACTTCATTGAGGTGATTGCGTTGAGCGTTGCCGTAAAAACACCTGGTCCCAACAAAAGGATGACTATCGCAATGGAGTACACTTCAAGCCTTGAAAAAGCAAGTAGTTCTTCCATCACCACCTCCGACATTAACGTTTAATGAACATATGTTCAGAGGTATGCGCACCATCTACTGATGTTTGCCAACCGGTCTGTACTGCTACCAGCACAAGAATGGCAAGCATTACAAGCAAGCCACAGAGCGGGTAGACAAAAGTACGAACAAGAATTGTCTTTACAGACAAAGATTTTTTCGATCCCATACCAACCTCCTCATAAGGATTTTGAAAAACACATAGTACACCCTGAAAGCATGACGCACTGTTCTAACCGGACGCAAGAGCAGTCTGTAAGAACCACTCAGCAACCCAACCAGCACACCCTTTTCAAAAGGATACTCGAGGTGAACCAAAAGACGGCCAACCTGCCATTTTTTAAACAGATACCATTTTCTTTTGATACTCATCGCAATCTCCTATAAAGAAGCATAGGGCTACTGCAGTTGCAGCAGCCCTACTCATTAGACTACATCAATGATGACCGTGATCATCGTCATCGTCAGCATGAGGTTCGTTCATATCATCATGAACATTCTCCATACCGCGGTACTTGAAGTCTTTGAAGTCCGCCCGCTTGGTAGCGACGGCATAAATATTAAAGACTGCAAGCCCCATGAAGGCAACGTATGACCAGTTCCACAAGTTGGTCATCGTAAGCAATTGCTCTTTGAAGAGTGCAACGATGAGTACGATAGTGGCAGCCACCCAGACGAAAGCGAACAGTTTATCAAAAAAACCATTCAGTACTTTCCATGCCTTCACGGTAAGTCGTGCTGAGAAGAACACCATTCCGATTCCAAGAATCAGCACAAGAATTGCCGGCACATCCAGACTCAGGAGCTTGTCCCAGGTCAAGAAGCCATTTGCGATCGTGAAGTGGTAGTAGGAAATCCCGGACGGGTTCGCCAAAAGTGGTGCAAAAAGCAATCCAGCTGTGATTCGCCAGTTTACGATGAAAATCGTATACAGCAATCCAAGAAAAAAATTACCTTTAGCTTGACCCACAGTCACTACGTTTGTTCGTGCCATATTCCCCTCCTGTGAAAGTTTTACAACATTGATTGATTATCTTTCAAACAACTGTTTGGAATACCTGCTGACATCAGCAGGCAACCCCAAAATACTGCACGGAAGTATATCATAGATATACTTTTTTGTCAAGTACGAATACACCCCCATATATTGCTATATGGGGGTGTAAGGTACTAAACAAACGTAAACATGTTAATTGCCGAGCGCGGCGGCTTTTGCCTCTTTTGCCGCTTCCTTCATGGCTTTACCCATGGTTTCGAGTTTGTCGGCACTGTACTTCGCTGACTTGTTCATAAAATCTGTCAGCCAACCAACTTTCGGCAACAGGTCTGCTTCGTCCATATTTTTAATACGGTCGATAACTGCCTGCTGGATCTTCTGGTCACGAGGATTGTCGTACGTAGATGCCTTCCGAGCCATGATGGCAATAGGCACGTACATCGTTTCCACCTTCTTACCTAAAGACCGGCGCTTCAGGGAAACATTCTCCACCTGAACTTCACGCACACCATAGAGGTCTGAAGTAAGGGCGAGGTCGGTATCAATGACCGGCATGATCTCGAGATTATTATCGGCAATAGCGGTGAAGAAGTCGTTACTGGGATTTGCAAACTGCGCTGCAAAACCAAGTTGAACTTCATCGTTCAGTACCGCTTTGATCTGCGCATCTCGATTACCCATAGGTGTTACCGTTGCTTCTGCAAGACCGTTCCCTTCTCCTTTCTGGAGTTCTTTCAGGGTCAGGTAATCGCCGGATTGCTCACTCGGCGCGCCGAAGCTGACCAAGAAACCATTCTGCTTTACGCCTTCCCAGTTGACAAGCGCTGCGACAACCTCTGGTTTGCCATAAGCAAAGAGAGGTTCGCCAGCGATATAGCGTACCACTTCGACGTTCGCCTGGAATTCAGGGTCATTAGCAGCCCATTTCTGAGCAAGACCACCCATACCCAATGCAATATCCAAAGTACCAGCAATGAGCTGATCTTTGTTGTCGCCGGAACCTTCCGTTACCACTGGAACGCAGTCAAAGATTTTTCCCAATGCACTGCAACCCTCTTTAGCAAACTCAATGTACTGCCCAGTTGCACTTGCGCCACCCCAATTAATTTTGGGTGCAGCGGCAAATGAAGACACGGCAGTTGTTGCAAGTGCAAAGATTCCGAGTGCAGTTACGATAACCTTTTTCATCCTATTCCTCCTATAGTCGTTTGGATGACCGTGGGAGTTATCTCCCCCTTCTGATACAAATTTACGTTTTGTTTCTTACAAATAACAAATACAGAATTACTAACTCTGAGCAAAACTGATGGGCAGTATAGCATATATAAAATATTTGTCAAGTATTTTGTTGACATAAAATATTTTAGTTGTATTATGCCACCAGTTTAGCACTGTAATACAACAAAAACTCTGGGGGAGGAAAACCATGGAAAATTCTTTAAAAGGGATCTATAGGCCTGTTTTTACTATCATTGTGACACTGCTACTCTTCTCTGCACCGGGAAAAATCTTTGCTGCTGAGCTTCACGCTGCGACACTTAACATGGTCCCGGAAAAAACACGCATGACAGAGAAGGTTGTTACTGCCCTACAGCAAAACAACCTATACATTGACACTTGCTTATTCGATACCTTAAATGGAATCGTGAGGTTTGCAGCTTGGGATAAGCATACACGCAATGAGTATGGATTTATGAACTCGAGTGACTATCTTGGAAGATTTCATAAGGGGCACAGGATAGTCGATATGGAGTTTGATTTCTACAGAAAGACAGTGTACATCATGTACATGAAGCACTAGGTTCATGTTTTTTAACGGTCTGTTCAGTTCGAACAGGCCGTTACTTATATCTACACGCAATACATTGGTAGACAAAAACAGTCATTTGTCGTAGTATTCTTGAGCAAACGTTTTACGTTTTTGTACATCTACCCATAGCTTTGCTGATGGAGGTACAATGACCATTATCCGCCCATAGCTCAGCTGGTAGAGCAACGGCCTTTTAAGCCGCGGGTCCTAGGTTCGAATCCTAGTGGGCGGACAGCCAGAAACAGCACTTAGTGCTGTTTTTTGTTTGGCTGTCCGCCCACTAGGATTCGAACAGCGGAGGGTGTCAGGGAACCTGCTGGTTCCCTGTGTAGGAAGTACACGAAACCGTGGGTTTCGTGAGCGCAGTGAGTGTAACGAGCGAGCAGTGAGATTCCTAGTAAACACCAAAACCCCATACTTAGGGGCTTTTGAAATACACTCGAACAGGATTTCGATGTTATTCAACGTTTGAATTGTCTTTCCTTAGTTTGTTTAATCGTTCTTTGTCCAATGTACCATTCAGTATTTCTTCAATAGTTTCCGCTTTTATTTGCTTATAGTACGCACCATTAATGATGGTAAATCGTTTTGGATCCTGTCCCAATGCAAATGAATAATTTGTAACAGTGTTGTAATCGTAAATTTCAATTTGTTTACCATTGTATTCACCAGTTATTACATTTATTTTTCTCGGCGTCTTCCACAACCTTTCAGACAATGTATTTGTGTCAAAAGTAAACTGACACCCAAGTTTTTGAGCAAGCTTCTTCATGCTTTTAGCTCTTATACTCCATTTGGGATTGTTACCAAAAAATCTGCTCCACATAGTGATAAGTAGAACAGAAACTATTATGATGATGGGGGCAATTATTATTCCAATTGTTTCATAAATATCCATACGAAAATTTTAACATGAAAAGGTTTACTTTTCCCTCCCCAAAAACCTCACAAACGGCATCTGCTCAGACAGTTGTTGTAAGTAATCCCTGTTAGTCAACAAGGTTATAATAACGCCCTGCTCGGGGGACATGAGTAAAAAAGTCACACACTAGTGTGGCTTTTTTAGTAAGCAAATAGTTTTGCTTACGTGCTCGTGTCCGAGGCGGAGACATGTTTTGTGTCACTACTTACTGTGACACAAAACAGTCGAGCCGTGGTCAAGCGCACTTACTAGAATTGGAACAAAGTGAACAATTATAGTTAGTGACGGGTGACGACAAGTAAATATATAGATTACCACTAGGATTCGAACCAGAGGTGGGGTCGTGAGGACTGGGTGTCCTCCCGTGTAGGAGAGCAGTGAGTGATAACGAACGCTGAGAACCGTGGGTTCTCAGAGCGCAGTGACTGAAAGGAGCGAGCAGTGAGATTCCTAGTAATTTGTAACAAACAAAACACTTAGCAACTTGTGACGACACTGAGAAAGCCCCACATACAGGGGCTTTTGACGTACACCTGAACAGGATTCGAATTCAAAGTTCCTATTTTGACAAACATACCACTTGATGGTACTTTTTGAATATGGACAACAGAACAGTAGTAACAACAAGTTGGCACAACAACCATCTTCTGAGAAAAGAGGGGGCTACTTTGTTGTGTAAATAATTATCACTCAAGTGCAAAGCAAACTTAGAACCCCTCACAGGGTTTTTTTATTACAAAAATATGTCTATGAAAAAAATTAAATTGATCTTGTTTGATGTAGATCAAACACTCATATACGGAAATGAAGCTGCTTTGTACTACAAGCAGTATCCAAAACTGTTAGAGCAAACTATCAGTACATTACGCGGTGTCACTATGGGTGAAGCAAAGAACATCGCAGATGAATATAGACAGCAATACAATGGGAGGGGTGAAGTTGCCCTAGAATCACTTAGCAAAGGAAACACTGTGTGGCATGACGCTCTCTGCTCACTTGAAACTGATCCATTCATTCAGAAAATGTCACATGTTCATAATCTACTCAACACACTCAAATTCAAAGGGTACTCTCTTGGGGTCATAACAGACGGTCCAACATCTCAGGCAAAAAAGCTCCTGTCCTCTGCTCAAGTAGCAACACAACTGTTTTCCATCTTTATCGGTTGGGAAAGAGGTAAAAAGATGCCCAAAGGTGGCACGTCTGATGTGTATAAAAAGATAATAGAGCAAACAAAACTTCAACCATCTGAAATTTTAATGGTGGGAGACTCTTTAGAAACAGATATACTTCCTGCCCATGCCTGCAACATGAATGTGTTGCATATACATCCAACAAGTAATACAAATTATCCAACCATTCCATCAATAGAAACATTAACAACCTATCTAAAAAACCATGAAAAATAAACCTAAGGTTATCATTGACACCGACCCGGGACACGATGATATGCTCGCGCTACTACTACTGGAAAAGTCCGACATGTTTGACATCAAAGGAATAACAACTGTCGCAGGAAACTGCACTGTTGAGAACGCAACCAATAATGCGAGGTATACCCTCGATCTGATCAACAGTATCACACCGATTTTCTCAGGTGCAAACAAACCTCTTCAAAGAGAGCTTGTGCTTGCAGATGTGCATGGGGAAAAGGGTCTTGATGGTGCAAAAATCACAAAGCATGAAGCACTGTCAAATAACGCACCAGAGAAAATTATCGAAATTGTTCGCACAAACCCGCACGAGGTTACTTTGGTTACCATAGGACCGCAAACAAATGTTGCCAAGGCGTTCATACTCGATCCAGAATTGCCTTCTCTCATTAAACAAGTTGTGATGATGGGTGGAGCAATCGAAGTTCCTGGAAATAAAAACAGGGTTGCTGAATTTAACATCTTTGTCGATCCGGAAGCAGCGGACATTGTCTTTACATCAAGTGTTAAAAAAATTCTTGTTCCACTTGATGTATGCAACGACATATCTTTTACACTTCAAGATTTTGATGTGCTTAAGAAAACCAACTTGTACAAACCAATTAAAAGTATGATGAGTTCGTACATACAAGGTATACAAACTTTTGAAAAAACTTCAGGTGCGCTGATGTATGACCCTCTTGCAGCGTACTACCTTATAAACCCTTCAGCATACAAAACGCAACCGATGGATATTCAAATTGAAACAAGCAGTGACCTTACCCGTGGCATGACCGTAGCTGACAGAAGACTATGGGGTGAAAAAAGAAACAATGTGAAGGTCGTGAAAAAAATTGCAAAAGCGGAGTTTGTTCATGATTTCTTTGAGATACTCATGAGATAGATTTTACTCTCATATTTCTTTCCAAAAACCTCACAAATAACATCTGTTCATTCAGTTGTTGTAGGTAATTTCTATTAGTTAACAAGGTTATAATAACGCCCTGCTCGGGGGACAATGAAAAAATAAAAAATACCATCAAGGTGTTTTTTATCATTTAAATTATTCTGATTGATTTTGAAATATAGAGTGCAAAGGGAATATAAACAATCATTGCAACTGCCATCATTAAAAAAAGAATCTCCCCACCATATCCGTCCATACCAACGCCAGACATTCCAATAATAAAATACGACAATCCAAATATTATTTCTGATATAAAAAATACATACATTCTTTTCTTTATCGGTAAATAATTTAGCAAAAGCAAAATAATACCAGTAATAATACCAGGGGAAAATAATGAAAATATAAAAATGGCATCAGTCATGTAAAATTCATTCTGTATTCTTTCATGAATTACACCAAGTATAAATGAAGATACTAGCAAAATAATTATACTTTTCTTACAAAATCTCATATTTACAAAATATGCATTAAACCACTAAACACAAATTTCAATCAGGCTTGTATTTCTATAAGAATACCATACTTCCATTTCATAGAATTTTCTCATTTCATGACGAAAAGATGTCAGATGTGTAAGTTTTTTCATCTATTCTTTTCACAAATCTCCTCTCAACATACCCCTTACTTGTATCACTTTTAGCATCAAGCCCTGCTGTGATGCGTGTAGCGACACCTTCGGGTACATATGACCCAACTTCATCTATATCAACAAACTGACACTGTTCTATCTCTTTAGTTTCTTTTGAAACACTTATTAATTGACTGTTATTTACAACACCACAATCAAACATAAAGAAGAGTGCATCTCCTTTTTCAGTATCAGTTACATATTGTACACAAAGAAACTTTGCATCAGTAACAACCAAACCTGTTTCCTCTTGAACTTCTCTTATACAACCATTACGAGGTGATTCATCTAAATCAACTGACCCTCCAGGAAGTGACCATTTATCTTTGTAACTTGGCTTTACTAATAAAATTTTTCCATCTTCATTGAAAATAAGCGCTACTACATGAACTCGTTTTCTTGGTAAATTTTTGTAATGACTTTGATCTTTCATTGCTATATTTTAGCACCTGTTTATACTTTCTTTATTCAAAAACCTAATAAACAACATCTGTTCACTCAGTTGTTGTAGGTAATCTCTGTTGGTTAGAAGGGTTATAAACGACGTAGGACGAGAGAAATACTCAAGTTTTTGATTTGAGTATTTTCGAGTTGAGGAGTTTATATGGTTACATATAATAACGCCCTGCTCGGGGGACATTATATTGCTTAATATGAACCCACCATTCTCCGCGTTCTTTTGGCGTTTGGAGTGTTCAGAGTTTTTTATAAGTACCGCTTCATACTCCAAAAGGGCTTCGAAAATGGGACAAATTAATCCCAAATAAACATCCACCCTAATAGACCAAAAATGACAAAAGTGAGTAGAAAATATTCTATAAGTCTAACTCCTGTTTTTTTACCTTCCACCATGTAACCAATCCCAAAAAACGACAGAACCAAAAAAGACAAGGGAACAACTATGGCAATAACATCATCTAGTGAGTTAAATACAATCTTCCTCCCAAAATAACCTAATTTATTACCACTTATAAAGAAACCTACAATCCCAACCACTGACACCAGTATACCAAAAACAGCCCTTTTGCTTGCCTTTATGTATGTTTTTGAAACAATATCCTTCTTAATATTTGCATCAAAACTGTTTTCTGGTAATAAACCAGATAGTAATGAGAGAAATGTATGTATGTCCTTTATGTCGTACATTGTGAGAGATATAGTAACAATTTCACCACTTTTTAACGTTACAGCTAAACCCTGAGGTACATCTTGTATGGGAATATAGTCTGGTGACGACACTCCCATAAGTTGACTGATCAAGGAAATGTTATTGAATTGTATTATTTTCTGTCTGCGGTACTTATTTTGTATTACAAGTGTAGTGTCTGTAACCTTCACTTGTACATTACTTGTAAAAAAAAACAGAAATATTACAAAAGTCACGACAGCATAAAACCCCTCCATTGCCCCAACATAAAAAAGAAACACAGCAAGTGCTCCAAGTAAAACTGCATAAAACAAGTATAGTGAATAGGGTGCTTTTAATACGAATTTATTAACCATACATAAAATAATATCACAATTAAATTTCTGTTTTGTGTAGGAACTGTACAAACGGCATCTGCTCAGACAGTTGTTGTAAGTAATCCCTATTGGTTAGAATTGGAAACTACTCCCCTCCTTCTGCATATAGATACTGGAAATAACTAACACCATTTTCACAATATGAACGTGTTTCTTCATGTGCAAAATCACTACATTTAGCACAACCATACCCTTTTATAAAATTGCTTCCCTCAGGACAAACACAATTAAAACCATCTTTTGTTCCTCCCACTCCACCCGTCTTTCCACACAACCAAGATTGATCAACAGCACAGTATTCTTGGACTGAACACCCTACAGCATCATCACCACCTCCACCTCCACAGCCCATATATGCGTAACACTCTGGATTGTTACATGAGGTACTATCATTGCAACCATAGTTATGTAGTATTGTTTGTTGAAGCTCGACTTCTGCTATACAGCGTTTTCGATGGGTTTCGGTTTTTTCACATAAAGAATAATCACCTGTTACTTGTGCGAGCTCTATAAGAGCAAAAACATCATCTAACGTCAAAAGATTTTTGTGTGTATCAGAATTCTCATCAAGTTTACGGCTGTAAGGTGTTTTAATTATCTCGCCATTTACCCAACAGTCATTAGTAAGATTATTAATTGCACCACCCATACCAGCACATTCTTCATACGTAACTATATTTTCTTCATTTTGAACAACATCAGTTTTCTCGGTAAGTTTTTCTATCTCCACCACCTTCTCTGGTGCAAATCTATACCCCAACCAGAACCCGACAAACGGCAGTGCAACAAAAAGCACCAGTGCCAAAGTTCTTGATAGTGGTGTCACAGTATTGAAAGCGTTTTGCTTTTCAGTTTGCAGAGAGTTTACATTGTTTTCTTGTTCTTCCATATTTTAAATACTATCACCACACCTCCTTCTCAAAAACAAAACACGCACCATCGAAAGACAGTGCGTGTTGTTACCTCTCTGGCAACAAAGTTACTTGATTGTGAGACGTTCGATGTAGTTCCTGAGAGCAGTGTAACCCTCTTGCTCCATACCAACGTACAAACATGCTGCCTGCACATGAGGGGATTTCCATCCGACTACATACTCATACACAGCTTGCGTCAACTCCTTGTATCGAAACATATTGCCAGCAATAGTAAGGTTATCTACCGTCTCCGGCAACCCTGTACCTCCGTACCTTTTTCTGGGATTTACGTAAGAACGTACTGCCCCACCCCAACGGCCTTTTAACGGGTCACGTCCTTCCATACTGCAGAGAAACAGCTGGTTGTAGGTTAAGATATCAAACTTGGTATCGAGCGTGTTTGTAGACACATAGAAGTCCGGCAACATACCTACCGGGTCGAGGCAAAACCTCTCTGACTCTTCACCTTCAAAGAGTGGTACCTCAACACAGCAAGCAAAAAAACCTTGATACTTTCGCGCATTACCATCATTCAAAACTATCCCGGAAGCAAACTTCCTCCAATCAGTATCAAACAGCTGTGACGCAGTATCCAGAATATCTTGCACAATCTGTACATCTTTTTCCTGAATCATCCTTTTTCCTCCCCTTTTTATTATTCACTTTCACTGTTTCAACCTGACACCATAAAACAGTAAAATATCAAAAAGTCAATGCAAAAGAGTACGCACTGCCCATGAGGCAGTGCGTTACACAGAGTGTTATGCATTGGTCACAAGACCGGTTCCAGGAATCTTATCCCATAAGCGCAGTATCGTACCGCGACCGCGGTAAAGTGCTTGTTCACTTCAAGCGCCCCGAACAACAAATGAATCGGTTACTGATTCAAAGTAACCTAGACTCACTCCCTGCTCATGCAGAAATATCCTGTCCCCATGAGGTAATTCTTTGATATCGCCAATAGGTATGAGTTTTGCTGGATCCCCCTTTTCCACAGTCATTCCTCCCTGGTTATGTTATTAAAAATCCCTCTGTCTGACACTATAAAACCCGAAAACACCTTCTGGGTCAAGATTTGATTTTTACACAGGAGCAGGTATATAATTAGGTATGTAATTAATTATATACCTACAGTGTGAGTATCCATCGTTCAAGGGTAACCTTGAGGTCACCCTTCCCCCTCCGTGCATCATGGTAGAGACGTATGAGGTCATGCGAGAGTTCTTGCACCTCATGAGTACTGTAGTTTGCAAGGTACCGCTTATACTTCGAGTACATGAACGGTTTCTGACCTGCTTCCTCCGGCACAGCGGCATGTTGTGCTGCAAGCAAGGAGCGCACAGCCCAGTGCAGGGTGCCGTGTACACTCTGCACTTCTAATCCTGCCCGTAGGGCCTGAACATAGAGCGTCCACAAGCCACGTTTATCCCGCACACCAAGTGCGTCCCCAAGAGCAAACACATTGAACGGTGCGACTGCTTTCTCCTTCACCGCTTCATGCTCTTCAATTTTTTCAGCATGCTTCTCAAGCTTCTTCTTATCAGCAGCAAGCAGTTTCCCTTCTGCAAGCACAATGATGTTTTGCGACGCTTTGAAAAGAGGTAACCGTTTGAGCACCACCTCTTTCGCTTGTTCGTTTATGAATGGTTGCTTCAAAACAACAATATGCTTTTCTACAAACAAACCTTGTGCACCAGTGAGTGCATCGAGCTCTGCTTCCTCCAGTTCTCCATCATCAAAGTAGAATACCTGTGCGTCAGGTTTTTTTGAAAGCAATGATGCAACCAACTTAGCAGTCTTGTCTGCAACCTTCACGTTATCAGTACCATGAATCACAAAAAGCATACTAGACTTTTTTCATTTCTCCCCAGTTTGGACCAATCTCGACATCAACCTTGAGCGGTACTCCTTTCGTATCCTTCAAATCCATAGCTGACTCCATTGTCTCACGTAGAAGCTCCTGTACCTCGAGCACCTTATCGTCTCGCACCTCGTAGAGTAGTTCATCGTGGACCTGTGCTACAAGAAATACACTGTTCTGGAGCTTCTTCTGCACCAAGAGATCATCCATGCGCTTCATGGCAATCTTAATAATATCGGCAGAGGTTCCCTGTATCGGGGCGTTCAGTGCCATGCGTTCCGCTTGTGCACGCACATACGGCAGTGGTGAGGTGATGGTCTCAAAGTAACGCCTCCTACCAAACCAGGTTTCCGTATATCCATCACGGTGCACCTTGTTCTTGGTATCTTCAATGAACTGCGCTATTCCGGAGAAACGATCGAAGTACTCATTGAGGTACGTGCGCGCTTCTTTCGGTGTCGTACCTGTCGAAGCTGCAAGTGCATTTGCACCCATACCATAGAGGATGCCGAAGTTTATCGCTTTTGCATCACGTCGCATCTGTGATGTTACCTCATCATGTTCAACACCAAACACCTGCGCTGCAACAGCGGTATGAATATCAAGGTTCTCTTTGAAGTAAGCAATAAGCTTCTCGTCACCTGATATGAATGCTGCGACACGCAGCTCGATCTGTGAGTAGTCAGCAGCCAAGAGTGTATACCCTTTTGACACAGTTATAGCATTTCGCATCTTAGCGCCACGCTCGGTGCGAATAGGAATGTTTTGCATGTTTGGTGCAGAGCTCGACATACGACCAGTCGTGGTACCTGACTGTAAGAAATGAGCATGGAGCCGATTATCGGCATCGGTCATAGTTGGCAGATTGTCTACGTAGGTAGAGAGCAGTTTCTGGAGCTCACGGTATTCGAGTATCTTGGTGATGACAGGATGCTCCTGCTCATACTTCCTCAACTCATCTTCACGGGTTGATCGTTGACCGGTAGCTGTTTTCTTCCCTTTCCCGCCGCCAATACCAAGTGTATCGAAGAGCACCTCTCCGAGCTGCTTTGGAGAGTTGATGTTAAACTCTGTCCCTGTGTCTTTAAAGATTCCTTTTTCAAGTGCAGTAAGTTCCTTATGGTACTGTTTTGAAAGTTTCTCGAGGTACGCGACATCGAGTAGTATGCCTCGTTTCTCCATTTTCTTTACAATAGGTATGAGCGGTAATTCAATGTTTTCATACACCTCCCGCAAACCATTCTCCTCTAGCTCTTTGAAGAGTAGTTCTCTCGCTTTTATAAACGAGGTTGTGTTTGCGTACCCTAAAACATCCTCTTTTGTTGGCGTAGTGATATCACTACGCAACACCCAAAGCATGAGTGCAGTCTCCTCAAGTGTCTGTTCATCCACCTTTTCCTCTTTTTCCATTGTCGTAGTTCCTGTAGAAGCTAATCGATTACTCAAGCGTCCAGCAAGTGTCCTAAAACCAAACTCTTCAAATTGTGTAAGAATATTTTCAAGCACCATACTCTCTTCCCATCGCTTTGTAAGAGGTGGTTTCTTTACTTCAACATCACAATCAATAGTTGCAAGCTCTTTACTGAAACGGGCATCATCCTCACCTTCAGTAAGGAGATTCATGATGCGTGGTGTTATTTTTACCTCTTTGAATTTTTCAGGATGTTTCTCAAGTGTGGTATAGATACCGTCCAGATCACCAAAACTCGTTATGAGTGTTGTTGCTGTTTTTTCTCCTATCCCACGAATACCAGGAATATTGTCTGACGGGTCGCCTCGAAGACCTTTATAGTCAGTAATGAACTCAGGACCGAAACCATAGCGTTCCTTCACTGCTGCTTCATTGTAAACAATAGTGTCATTTATTCCCTTCTTAAGGGTGTATACCTTCACCTTATCACCATCCACCAACTGCAAGGTATCCATATCACCTGAGGCAATAAGTACCTCAACATCCTTATCTTTTTTAAATGTTTTTGCGAGCGTACCAATAACATCATCTGCTTCATATCCAGGAGCCTCAATGTATGGAACAGAGAACGCTTCAAGTATGCTACGAGATGCAATGATCTGCTGGATAAGTGCATCATCTGTCTCCTTACGTGTCGCTTTATACTCAGAGAAAGCTTCATGTCTGTGTGTTGGTTCGGGTAGGTCATACGCTGCCACCACATAATCAGGATCGAGTTCATGTAAGATCTTTATGAGAAACGCAGTGAGTCCATAGAGTGCTCCTGTTGGAGCTCCCTTTGGTGAAGTAAAATCAGGTAGCGCATGGTACGCACGATACAAGATTGCGTGCGTATCGAGAAGGACAACACGCTGTTTCTTTGCATCTTTTTTCATACTTTCTACGGTACAGGTTGAACGTCCCCTCTACAACTTCACAAAGTGTGCAATATGAGCTATACGAAGTGTTCAGGTAAAGACACGGTATCTGGTAAGACAATTTTACGAGTATCCTCATCAACCGCTTCAAACTCGAGCCACAATGCGCGTTCAGGTACACCGAGTCCCACCTGTTCAGGCCATTCTATAAAAATCAGGTTTTTAGGATCTGAGGCAAGTGTTTTCCAATCTATACTGTTGAGTTCTTTTTCACTCTCAAGACGATATGCGTCAATGTGTACTAACTGCTTCCATGGCACATCAATACCGATTGGATACATTTTAACGATGACGAATGTTGGACTCGTTATAGTATCGTCTATTCCTAAACTCTCCGCAGCACCTTTCACAAACACTGTTTTTCCTGCTCCTAAGTTCCCCTGTAGTGCAACAATAGTACTCGTGCCTCGCTCTTCCCTACCGTCACCTTTTAAATGAAACACGATATGTGCCGCAAGTCTTTCAGTTTCGTTTGGCGCACGCGTTAGTACCTCCTTCATAGTGACACTATTATACACGCACTTACTAAAAACCCCGACAGACACACAGTGGGTACTGTGATGTTTTTACGGATACTGTTGTCTTCTTATTTCGCTTACCATGCAAAAAACGATACAATAGGTGGTACATATGACAGCACTAAACGAAACATCGAAGGAGAAGTTAGAAGAGCTCCGAAAAAAAGAAGAGGAGGATCTCGTTACCATACTCTCAAAAAAATACGGTTTAAAATATATCAACCTACAGACTGCAGAGATAAGCACAAAAGCGCTTCGTATTGTTTCAGAAAAAGATGCCCACGATGCGGAAGTGGCTGCATTCCAAATGCAAGGCAACACTATTGCTCTTGCACTCCGTACACCAAACTCAGCGGTAACACAGAAAGCTATCAGGAATATAGAAGAAATGGGTTACAAGGTCATACCTCACATGGTAAGTCTCGCCTCACTTGAACATGCTTGGTCACACTACAAAGATCTTTCTCTCGCTGTTGAATCAAGCTACGGTGTTCTAAATATTTCAAATGAAGAAGTACAAAACCTCCAAGGAAAACTTACAACTGTTGAACGGGTTCGTGGTGCCATCAAAGGAGCACTTGAAATGGAGCGACAGTATCGCACCTCACGAGTACTCGAAGTTATTATTGCTGGTGCACTCTCAAACGATGCTTCTGATGTACATTTTGAACCTCGCGATGAGGATGTCATGATACGCTTCCGTCTTGACGGTGTACTTGTTGAAATAACAACACTTGATAAAGAAACATATGATTCTGCTCTCACGCGAATCAAACTCCTCTCAGGACTTAAGATAAATATAAAAAACGCACCTCAAGATGGTCGTTTCAGCCTCATTATTGGTGAAAAAGAGATTGAACTTCGTACCTCAGTTCTTCCAGAAGGAAATGGAGAAACTATCGTACTTCGTCTCCTTGACCCATACTCTATTGGTCTTCCGCTTGAAGAACTCGGTATTAAGCCAGAGCTCCTCGAGAAACTCATGGTAGAGATACGTAAACCAAACGGTATGATCTTGAACACTGGACCTACCGGCTCAGGAAAAACAACCACCCTCTACGCCTTCCTCAAACGCGTGGTGACACCAGGGATAAAAATTCTTACCATTGAGGACCCTATCGAGTACCACCTTGACGGCATCGTACAGACACAGGTAGATCATAAAAACTACACCTTTGCTTCAGGACTTCGAAGTGCACTCCGACAAGATCCTGATATCATTATGGTTGGTGAGATTCGAGATGAAGAAGTTGCAAGCACTGCTATTCATGCTGCCCTCACTGGTCACCTTGTGTTCTCAACACTCCACACCAATAATGCAGCAGGTGCATTCCCCCGCCTCATCGACATGAACATCCAACCAAGTATGGCTGGTTCAGCAGTGAACGCTGTTATGGCACAACGTCTTGTGCGACGACTAGTTCCAGAAAAAAGTAAGAAGATTCCTCTTGAAGGAAAAGATAGGGAGTTTGTTGAAAAAATACTCAACCTTGTTCATGATAAATCACTCATACCTCAAAACATTGACTACGTTTGGATTCCAGAAGAGGAAACAAATTTCTGCTACAAGGGACGTGTTGGTGTATACGAGACCGTATTCTCAACAAGAGATATTGAACAGGCAATACGAGACAACCTCACCACACGAGAACTTGAAGATGAGGCACGAAAACAGCAAGGTTTTCTTTCAATGCGTGAGGATGCTGTGCTCAAGGCACTCAACGGTGTCACCTCACTTGATGAGGTGCGACGAGTATTAGGCGAAACTATTTACGACGACTAGCTGAGGATTATTTACTTGGTGAATTTTTTTGCTTTGCCCTACTATAACTTTACCGTGTCCTACGAAACTTTAGTGAAGTAGGAACAGAAACAAAAAAACTCGGGACACAAACCCCTGACATGACACATTTAAAAAAATAAATGCGGCTTCCTAGCTAAGGAGTACTCCAGCTCACCACCTATCTTGAACACATACACAGGGTATATCCTCAAGATAGGTGGCACCAAAGAGTCCTCGCCTGGTGCGCGTTACCATGCAAGCATGGTTCTGTCGTGTCGGGGGTTTATATCCCGAATAAATATGTTTAAATAACAGTATGTCTAACTCGCAGAAGAGTGTAGCACATACATAATAATATGTCAAGTCATTCAAATAGTGATAAAAAAAGTGATGCTCCAGATCAGTGGCTCGATAAAACACTGCGCCCCGACAAATGGAACGAATACATAGGACAGGAGAACGTGAAGAACAACCTCCAGGTACTACTCCACGCTGCACGTGAACGTGGTCATTCACCAGAACACCTTCTCCTTTACGGTCCTCCTGGTCTCGGAAAGACAACGTTGGCACACCTTATTGCTTCAGACTTGGGTTCTGCCATGAAGGTAACCTCAGGTCCTGCTATTGAACGCGTCGGAGATCTTGCAGCAATACTCACCAACCTAGGAAAACATGACATACTGTTTGTTGATGAGATACACCGGCTCAACAAGTCCATAGAGGAGGTACTCTACCCTGCACTCGAATCTGGGGTATTAGATATTATTATTGGAAAAGGTCCTTCGGCGCGCACCATACAACTTGAACTTCCACCATTTACCCTTGTTGCAGCTACCACCCGTATCGCCCTACTCTCTGCTCCACTCCGTAGTCGTTTTTCTGGAGGAGTATTTCGACTTGAGTTCTATAACAATGAAGAGATTGCAAAAATTATTGAACGTTCTGCAGGAATTCTCAATGTTCCCATACAGAAAGAAGCTGCCTACGCTATAGCTGAACGAAGTCGTTTTACTCCGAGAACCGCTAACTATCTCCTTAAACGATGTAGAGACTATGCACAGGTACACAAGAGAGATTTTTCAAAAGAACTTATTCATGAGTCTCTCAACAACCTTGGCTATGACGCACTCGGTCTACAGTACACCGATAGACACCTCTTAAGTACGATTATTGAAAAATTTAACGGGGGACCTGTTGGATTGAGCACCTTGGCTGCGGCAACAGCAGAAGAAGAAGCTACCATAGAAGAAGTGTACGAACCGTACCTTATCCGATCAGGACTTCTTGAACGAACACCAAGAGGGAGAGTAGTCACACCACATGGGTATGCTCACCTTAACATCGAGTACCCACAACAAGACAACCTTCTGTAAGATCAATTACGGAGTATACGTAGTCCCTGGACTTACTTGTGCTGTACCACCACCTATACCAAATATATTTTGTGCAACCGTAACTATACCCCACACCGACACTGCACAAAAAAGAGCTACAATTCCCCAAATCATAAACTGTTTTCCTTCAGCAACAGCTCTTTCATCTCCGGACTGGGTAATAAACTTAACCAGACCCCATATAAACATTAGTAGTGCTAATCCACTCACTATAGGAATTAGTTTTTGAAAAAGTGATTCAACACCCGACAAGAACTTTACAATGTACGTTGCGTCAGCAAGAGCTGCTACTGGAGCGAAAAGTAGTAATAGTGTAATAAATATATGCTTCATATACCTGTATAGTATAACAACATGGTATCAATCGCAGTACCATTTGCAGGAATACTGTAGAAACGTATTATGTAATCACTAATAAAATATTTGCTTATGTCAGGACATTCAAAATGGTCAACCATTAAACATAAAAAAGCACTTGTTGATGCAAAGCGAGGTAAAGAGTTCAGTAAACTTGCCCGACTCATTGCTGCAGAGTCGAAACTCGCAAAAGGAGACATGAATTCCCCTGCCCTCAAGGTAGTGATAGGAAAAGCTAAAGCAGCAAATATGCCGAAGGAAAACATTGAACGTGCCGTGGCAAAGGGTGCAGGAGGTGGAGGTGGAGAAGAGTGTATTACCTATGAACTCTACGGACCAGGTGGTGTTGCTATCCTTGTTGATACGGTTACTGATAATAAGAATAGGACATTTCCTGAAATCAAACATCTTGTATCAAAACTTGGCTACCAACTCGCTGAACAAGGTGCTGCTGCCTGGGCATTTGAAAAGGAAGGGATGGATTGGAAAGCAACAACTACTGTTCCCGTATCTGATGAAGATGCAGAGAAACTTTCAACACTCATTGATGCCTTAGAGGAACATGATGATGTTGAAAGTGTCTACACGAACGCAGAGTAAAACATGAAAGTAATAGCTCTTGATCCAGGATACGACAGGTGCGGTTTAGCTGTTATTGAACGTGACGACACTGGTAAGGAAACACTCCTTGATTCAGCATGCCTTACCACAAACAAGGAAGATGCTTTTGAAAAAAGGTTACTATCTATCACGAATGAGTTTCGTGCATATATAGAGAAACACAGTCCTGATGCCTGCGTACTCGAAACACTCTTTTTTGCAAAAAACCAAAAGACAGCAATGCATGTTGCTGAAGCGCGTGGTGCACTTATTCTTACCGTAACGCAACTCAATGTACCACTTCATGAATTTACTCCAAAACAGGTAAAGATTGCAGTAACAGGAGATGGCGCTGCTACAAAGCAACAGGTAATGCTGATGCTCCCACGACTTATTAAAATAGAAAAAGCAATACAATATGATGATGAGTACGATGCAATAGCTGTTGGTTTAACAGGAAGTGTCACCCTTTCAGCAAAGTACTAGATATCCACAAACTGTACATATTGCATATAACCCCAAGCTTTGTTACAAATAACACCGAACGTACACGTTCATCATTAAAAATGTGCATTTGCACGTAATTACATTTAGTTCATACACGTATGGATACCGATGAAAAAGATGAAGGATTGCTTGAAGAAGCATTTGAAGATGACGAGCAATTTGATGACGATGATGAGTTAGAAGAACCACTGTTTGATGGAGATGAAGATGATGATGAAACAGACGACTACTTGGACTTCGATAGTTTTGAAGATACCGATGAATAGTAAAATTCCCACCTTCTGGTGGGTTTTTTAATACTTCACACCCTCCTTTTCCTCTTCTTCCTCTAGTAAGTTTAGGATATATACCACAAGGACAAGCCAAGTTATTTTTGCTGTGCTACTATTGTCTCTATGAGGTGGATTCGAAATATTATTGAGAATAGGAGGAAGAAAAAGAAGCGAGAAAAACGCTTTCGTTTGCTTAAAAAAATATTACTTCCGATCATTGCTTTAGGTTTTGCTGGTGGTTTTATACTCTCTGGTATTTTTCTCATTTGGGCTTCTACGCTCACCATGCCAACACTTGAGACACTTGAACAGCAGCAATCAGGGCAATCAACAAAAATCTACGATAAAACAGGAAAAGTACTCCTTTATGACATGCATCAAGATGTTCGAAGAACAGTTGTTCCTCTTGACGAAATATCTGATTACGTTAAGTACGCAACCATAGCTATCGAGGATTCTGGTTTTTACAGTCATCATGGTGTTGAGCCTTTTGCTGTACTACGTGCAATAATTCGAAACCTACAAAATGGTGACCTATTTGGTGGACAAGGAGGTTCAACTATTACACAGCAAGTGGTTAAAAATAAGCTACTTGTTTCTGAAAAGAAAATTTCAAGAAAACTAAAAGAGTGGGTGCTTGCAGTAAAACTTGAGCAGATATCAACCAAAGATGAAATACTTGAACTTTACCTCAATGAAGTGCCTTACGGAGGCACGAAGTATGGTATTGAAGAAGCAAGTCAGGGATTCTTTGGTAAATCTGCAAAAGATCTCACTATCGCAGAGAGTGCTTACCTTGCAGCTCTCCCTCAAGCACCAACCTACTACTCACCATATGGAAACAATAGAGATGCACTCAACGCTAGAAAAGATAAAGTGCTCGCAGAAATGCTCAAATTTAACTACATAACAGAAGAGGAATACAACGATGCTATGAACGAACAAGTTGAGTTTCGACCATTTAGTTCTGGAGCCATCAAAGCACCTCACTTTGTGTTCTATGTCATAGATCAACTATCAGAAATGTTCCCTGATGAAGATGTGGCAACAGCAAACTTGCGTGTCATAACAACACTCGATTGGGATCTCCAGAAAGAAGCGGAGCAGATTGTATATGATGGTGCACTAGAAAATACTGAAAAGTACAATGCTACAAATGCTTCACTTATGGCTGTTGATCCAAAAACTGGAGGTATACTTGTTATGGTCGGAAGTAGAGATTATTTTGATGATGAAATTGATGGAAACTACAACATCGGACTTGCTAAACGACAACCAGGTTCTTCTTTTAAGCCATTTGCCTACGCAGCTGCAATACAAAAAGGATACACCACAGAAACTGTTGTATATGATGTAAAAACACAATTTTCAACAGCATGTAGTAAGACAGACTTATCAGGTGATGAAGGTGAATGCTATGTTCCAGGAAACTATGATAGTAAATTTAGGGGACCTATGACATTCCGAGAAGCTCTTGCACAATCTGTGAACATACCTGCAGTAAAAGCACTCTATTTAGCTGGTATGAAGGAAACTATTGAACTTGCTGAATCATTTGGTCTCACTACACTTGAAGATTACCAGCGATATGGACTCACCCTTGTGCTTGGTGGTGGTGAGGTCTCACTTCTTGAAATGACAGGTGCCTACGGTGTATTTGCAAACGAAGGGGTACGTAACCCAAGCACGAGCATTATTGAAATTGATTCAGATGGTAAAAAACTTTTTGAGTTGGAAAATGATGGTGAACGAGTTATTGAAGCAGAAGTGACCCGATCAATCACTGATATTCTTGCTGATAATAAAGCAAGGACACCTGCTTTTGGTGCTAACTCATACCTCTACTTCCCTGATCATGATGTTGCTGTTAAAACAGGTACCACGAACGATTATAGAGATGCATGGATCATTGGTTACACCCCAGAAATAGCTGTTGGTGCGTGGGCAGGAAATAATACCAACATGGCAATGGAAAAAAAGGTTGCTGGTTTTATTATTGCACCAATGTGGAACAAGTTCATGAATGCATACTTTGAAAAATATCCTGATTCAACTGACTTTACATCTCCAGAAGAAATAGACCCTACTATAAAACCTGTTTTAAATGGAAAGACTGGAGCTGCTTCACAGCAAGCTACTACAACCTCTTTTTTCCTCAACAGCACAAACAATAAAACAACAAGTCACTCTATTCTCTATTATGTAGATAAAGATGATCCACGAGGGGCTACACCACTCCACCCTGAAAGTGATCCACAGTATGCCTACTGGGAGTACGGTGTACTACTTTGGTCAGTGTCACAAGGGGAAGTGTCTATTTATGACGTACTTAATGAAACAAATAATGAAGATACCTCCTCAGCAACAAAACCTAAGGTAACCATCACAGAACCTGATGATGGGGATAGGGTATCTCTTGATGAGATTATTGAAGTAAAAACACGTATCAAAAGTGACCTTGATATTGAACATATTGAATACTACATTGATGGAGAACTCATAGGCAGTAGTACTACTGATGATTCATTCTTTTTTATGCCGGGTGAACGAGGGTTGTCAGAGGGTGAGACCTATACACTTCTTGTTATTGCTTACAACACCGAAGGTGAACGAGGGGGTGATTCAATTGACTTTAAAATTCGTTAACGAATATACGAAAGACGAATATTATGATCTTTTTGGAGTGTATTTAAAATACGCGGAACGCAACGTATAAGTTCGCTACGCACTGCAGGGTGACAAGTAAGAAATACTCCTCCCTGCTTCAAGGAAACATCTTTTTTCTCTAAACACAAACCACACTCATCTTTAATGATTTGTAGAATTATTTTTTTTGTACTTTCCTCTGGTGGTTTGAGGTTTTTGTACTTTGAAAGGAACGTAACTACACTATCCATACACTAACTACCTATTCATAGGCATTACCAGATAAATAAAACCACTATCCCCAACAGGAGATACTATTGCTGGCTGAGACTGTCCTGCAAACTGAATAGTGATACTGTCTGTTGAGACAGAATGGAGAGCATCAACCAGGTACTTTTGATTAAAACTTATTTCCAAACTTTCTCCTGTGAGTGCTGCTTGTATACTATCTTTTGTTTCTCCTACGCTTTCATTTTTCGTGTATACGAAACATTTTTTTTCTTTTGGTGATATGGTTACCACTGTCTGATTAAACTGGTCAGAGAAGACTGTAGCCTTCCTCAAGACCCTCTCAAAATCGTGAGTCAACATAGTTGCCTCTGTAACAAACTCTTTTGGTATGATTTGAGTATAGTCTGGAAAGGTTCCAGCAACGAGACGGAGTGTTATATACACAGTATCAACAGTAACTGATAACTGATGTTTATTTGATACCATTTTTACCATACCATCAGCACGTTCTAGTACCTTAAGTAAGCTCCCTGTTGATTTACTGGGGATAAGAAAAGGTTCTATTTCTATTGTCTCTTTGAGTGGAATCCTCTTCTCCGCTAAACGAAATGAATCTGTTGCTGCTGCAATTAGTACAGCACCATCTGGGTGAATAAACACACTTGATAATTCAGGTTTGATGGTTGAAGTGCTTGCACAGTACACCACAGCAGATATAGCTGCATGCAATTCCTTTGCTGGAAGATTAAAGGAATCACCATCATCAACTTCTGGGAGCACAGGAAAATCTTCAGCTTCCTGAAGTGCAATCTTTGAACTTCCTTCACTGTTAGCAACAACAAGATATCCTTCTTGTGTGGAAAGAGAAACACTCGTACCACTTGGAAGAGATGAAATAACATGAGAAAGCACACTACCTGATACAGCTACAACACCATCCTTACCATCTGAAATAGTTATTGAAAAACGTATACCGACTTCTAGGTTTGTTGCTGAGAGGAGTAACTTGTCACCACTTACTTCAACATGAATACAAGAGAGGACAGGAAGTGTGTGATTCTTTACGGTTAACTTCTCTGTTTGTAGTACTGCTTCAAGAAGTTCTTCACGGTTTACTGTACACTCCATAGTAGTTAATTATTTTTTAATTTTTTTTACTTTACTATTATTAGTCCTGTAGATATGTGGAAAGGTGAAAAAAAGTTTTACTTTACACTATATTTTTCACTTGAACTTCTTCTGTAAAATGTGGATTACTTTGTTTATAAGAAGAGTCGGTATAATCAATTCTCACTTATAAACAAAAGTTTTCACAAGTACTCACTGGTTCTTTCCCTATGTTTTCCACAGAACAAACGCAGACTACTCCACACTATTTCAACATTGCGCGAATCTCCTCCACTTCCCTTTGCAGTATTGAGTCGTCAGTAAGTTCGCGTTTTATTTTCTCACATGAATGGATGACAGTGGTGTGATCTCTTCCACCAAGTTTCTGTCCAATGGTTGGATATGAGATATTGAAGTCTTGGCGCATGAGGTACATGATGATCTGACGAGGCTTAACCACCTCCTTTTTACGAGTTTTTTCATATATCACGGTAGATTCAACATCATAGTAACGACTCACTCGTTCAACAAGGTCTTTTACAGAAACATTCTTTTGTGGACGAAGATTGTTCTTTACGATCTGTTTAACATCATTAATATCAAGTGATTTTCCTTTCAGTTGTGTTTGACAAATTACCCTGTTCAAAATTCCTTCAAGATCACGAATATTACCCTCTACTTCGTTTGCAATTATTTGTGCTAATTCATCTCCTAATAGGAAGTTGTGATGAGCTGCTTTTGTTTTAAGGATAGCTACTCGTGATTCATGGTCTGGTATGGTCACATCTATTATCATTCCCTGTCCAAAACGAGAACGAAGCCTATCGGTCAGGTCACTGATGTAGCTAGGGTGTCTATCAGATGAGAAGAGTATTTGCTTATTGTTCTCATAGAGTGAGTTGAAGATATGGAAGAGTTCTTCCTGCAACTTATCTTTTCCTGAGAGGAACTGTACATCATCCATCATGAGTACATCGTACTGACGGTACTTCTCTTTCACGTTCTGAATATTATTCTGTTGGATAGCAGTAACAATATCGGTACCAAAACGCTCTGAGGTGGTATAGAAGATCTTCCTTGTATTATTTAACTTCTTCAGGTGATTACCTACTGCTTGGATGAGGTGTGTTTTACCACACCCTGTATTCCCGTATATAAAAAGTGGGTTGTAGGTAATTCCTGGCTCTTTTACTACTGCCTGAGAAGCGGCAAACGCAAGCTCATTAAAAGGCCCCACTACGTATGATTCAAACGTATAGCGGGGATTGAGGTTATCAGCTCTGTTGATGTAGTGCTGGTCGAGAGGAAGTTCGTTTACTGCAGAAGAACGTAGTATTTTTTTCTCATGCTTTGGTTTCTTTTTGTCTTCTCTTGCAATAATATACTCTACTCCCCGAGTATTTGGTTCAGCGTTCCTGAGTGCTCGAAGGATCGTCTTATGATGCTTGTCAGCAAGCCAGTCTTTATAGAATTGACTTGGTACACCAATGAAAACAATACCATCTTCAATCTTTACTACATGAGTACCTTTAAACCAGGTACTGAAGTTAGCCCTAGATACAGACAGTTCAATATCAACCAAGGCATCCTCCCATACCTTTTTCGTATCTAAGACTTGAGTCATAGTTTGTAATTATAAGGGAAGTTTTCCACAATACCAGTTCACAAAAGAAAGACTTTATGAGGTTTTTTGTGGATAGTTTGTGGAAAAGTTAATACACTCTTAGTCTTTCTTGTTATTTTCACAAATTTCTACCATTAGTAGTTAAGGTTGTGTGTATGATAAGTGTATAAAAACTTACACAAAAAATACAGTAAAGTAATATAAAATACTTGATTTTTTTATACAATATGGTATAATATAAACAGGTAAAAATAACAGTTTTTTGACAGAAAACAAGCACACAGGAGGTGTGATATGGAATGGATTACTAAGATATTATTCAAACTTTTCAAGCAGTTTTTTGCATTGTTTGGTTGGAAAATTGAGATGAAAGAAAATGGAGAAGTTGCAGTTGATGCAAACATAAGTGAACCTGTTCCAAATGAAACTGAGGAACAAAAGCAACAACGGGAGTATGCAGTGCAAGGAGAAGTTGAAAGAATGAGTTTTATATTGAAATGTACTGTATTAAATACAGTATTTTTAATACTTATACTTTTTTCTTTCCTACTTCCCATACCTGACTTACTTGAGTTTGGTGAAGAAAAGGTGGGTATATCAATTGGTATGGTGTTGTTGTGTGTACAAATTGTGTATACCATTGCCTCACTACGGACACAGCAGCAAAATGAGGTTGGTGGAATATTTCAGTTTGGCAGGTTTTTGTTTCAAACGAAACCTGGCTTACTCTATGTTCCCCCGTTCATTTGCTCATTGCAAAAAGTATCTTCAAATGAGATGAATATAGAAATCCCTAAGGATACACCTTGGCTCTACCCAGAGCTCTGGGAACCAGGCAGTGATGGAAAAGTTCAAAACAAAACACTCAGAATGACAACTGCGTTTCCCAAAAAAGATGAGACAGATGAAAATGATCCTTTACAGACTGGGCGTCTCACACTTGAGGGAACGATCGCACTTCAGATTAAGTTAGACAGCAAACCTGGAGCATTTCGGCAGTTTATTGAGCAGGTTGGCAGTATTAGAAACTTCATTGAGATCACTGATGACTCAGTGGTCACTGCTGTTCGAAGGGATGTTGTCAACAAGACACCATCCGAAGTGTTTAAGAAGTGGAAAAGAATTAATACAAACGCTGAACAGCAAATGGATAGGTACAGGGATGGTTGTGGTTTCTCAAAAATGAGCGTGAAGGTGAAGGGGTTTGATCTACCCAAAAGAGTAAACGAAGCTCTTGCTGATAGAACATCAGCACATGTTGGAGTTGAAACAGGACGTCTTAAAGGTAAGAGTAAAGGTGAGGAGTTAAGAGAACAAGCGGTAGGTGAAAGAGCTGCCGCTGCTGCAAGCTCTCAAGGGCTCGTTGATGCTCTCATTCTTGCACAAAAGAGTAAAGAGGATGGGGGTCTTGGTTTTACCGAAGAACAAGCACTTGCGATGCTCGGTATCCAACAGATACGTGAAGGAATGGAGAAGTCAACATATGCAATACTACCAGGTTCTGGACAACCAGGTAGTCCGATGGATCCTGCAACAACATCGGCATACTTCACTGCTATGCAGCAAGCTTTCGAACAGCTCGCTGCTAAGAAGAAAGAAACTGCAACAAAAGTATCCAGTGATGCAACAGCACCGTCTGGAGAATCAACCTCAGGAGACAGACAATGAATGAACTCACAATCCTTGCACTTATGGTTATAGTAGGAGTTGCGATCGGTTCCATCTTCTATGTTCAAAACAATAGGAGTAGTGGAACCGGTTTTGGGAATGAAACAGTGCCGAAAACAGCAAATTGGTTTAAGTTGCCTGTTACCCCAACAGGTACTGTTGGGAGGATGGTGCTTGTAGCAGGAGCACTTTTCCTTGCGTGTGTCCTGTTCCAGTCGGATGACCTGTGGAAGTTAATTAAAAATATTCTTCCCATCTTTGGTCTTCTCTGTTTATCTTTCTTGTTTTGGAACCTTATAGGTAATGAAACAAAAAGGTATAACTGGTGGACAGTGAACCACACAATCTATTCCGCTGCACTTGTAATTTTTGTTGTCCTGTTAGTTTTTAAGTTGTATAAAACCAACTGGTAAAAACAGTGTTCTTTTGACTGCCGTCTCTATGTGAGACGGCAGTTTTGCTTTTTGTAGCTCATGTGGTATAGTGACCCGCACATAAACAGTAGAGATTATGCCAAAACGAACATACCAACCAAAAAAGAAAAAGAGGAAGACAACACATGGTTTTCTCGTACGTATGCGCACACCAGGAGGAAAACGAGTAGTGAAGCGTAGGCGAGCTAAGGGACGAAAGAAACTAGCAGTGTAAAACAACAAAAAATCGCGCAGAGCGCGTTTTTTTGTATATACTAGTGAAATACGTATGGTAAAGAAAAAACAAAAACTTAGCAGAAGAGACTTCACTTCCCTATTACAACAGGGTAAACGTATTCATAGTACTTCACTATCACTGACATATCTGCCTGCCAAGGAAACTAAACTAGGTGTTGTGGTCAGCAAGAAAATAGCAAACAAAGCTGTTTTGAGGAATAAGTTTCGCAGAAGGATATTTTCAATCCTTGGTAAGAATCTTACACTTATAGAAAATATACATATTGCAGTATTTACAAAACCTACATGTACTAGTTTGTCATACCAGGATTTACAAGAAGAACTAGAAGTTCTCTTACGTAAAATACATAGCAAAAGGTAATTTTGTAAGGTAAAATAACGAACATAATGTCTGCAATTTTTCACACAATAATAGTGACACCACTCTACAATGGTCTCATTGGTTTATTAGAGTTTGGGAGTTGGGTTGATGTGGGTATAGCAGTGGTTATTTTAACTGTGGTGGTAAAAACCGCTCTTTCCCCTCTTTCACTTAAAGCGGCACGAACTCAGCGTCTCATGAAGGAGATAGAGGGTCCTATGAAAGAGATACGTGAGAAGTATAAGGATGATAGAGAGGAGCAAGGTAAAAAGATGCTTGAATTGTATCGTGAAAAGAACATTAATCCATTTTCAAGTTTTGTTACACTCTTTATTCAGATACCGGTCATTCTTGGTTTGTTTTACGTATTCTCAAAGGGTGGACTTCCAGAAATTCAAACTGACTTACTCTACTCGTTTGTTCCAGAACCAGGAAGTGTTTCGATGATGTTCCTGGGACTTATTGATATGGCTGGAAAAAGCAAACTACTTGCATTCTTTGCCGGGGTAACACAGCACTTTCAGGCACGGTTTGCTATGCCACCACTACAACCACGGGAGGAAAATGCAACGTTTCAGGATGATTTTGCTCGTTCCATGCAAACACAAGTTAAGTATGTATTACCGTTTGTTATCATGTTTGTAGCGTACGTTGCGAGCGCGGCGGTTGCACTTTACTGGATTACGAGTAATATCTTTGCTATTGGTCAGGAGTTGTATGTAAAGCGTACACTCGAGGCTGAAAACAAAGCTACCAAACCTGTAACAGAAGAATAGAACTATGGATGACACATCACTACAAGAATACATACAAGAATTTGTACAGACACTAGGTATCTCTATTGATGCTGTTGAGATTGTTACAACTGGTGCACACACTATGTTCAATATACGTACTGCTGACAGTAAGCAGCTCATAGGGCCGCATGGAGACCATTTGCGATCACTCAACTACCTTATTCGAAGAAGTGTAGAGAAAAAGACTGGAGAAAAAGACAGTAAATTCATGATAGATGTAAATGGGTACCAACATAAACATATTCAGAGTATTGAACAAAAAGCAAAACTCCTTGCTGATAGGGTGCGAACCTTTAAATCAAGTGCTGCTATGACACCCATGTCGGCATATGAAAGAATGATAGTGCATTCACTGTTTAGTGAGGATTCAGAAATAGCAACTGAATCAGAAGGTGTTGGAAAAGCACGTCACATAGTTCTACGATACGCGCAGTAGATACTAATACTTCACAAAATAAAACAACAACCACCTGTATACAGGTGGTTGTTTGTGTAGATGCACTTTACTGAGCTGTTCCTGAAAGTTTGAATGACCACAAGGCACGATTCACTCTTGAGGTGAATACAAGATAGTTTTCTCCAGGGTCTACAGAAAGATTTGTAATATCAAATGTTTCTCCCGTTTCTTCTTCTGGATCGAGTAGTTCTTTTGTTGTACCGCTTTCTGCATCTATTCGCCAAAGGGTGTCATTTGTGTATTCAGCACCCATGTACCATTTTTCCATGAACTCACCCTCAATCTCTTCTTTTGGTATAGCACAGTAAATATTATTAGAATCACTTTGTGCCCAAGTACACTTATCTACAAAACCAATAAGCGGTAGTGTGAATACTTCACCAGTTTCCATATCAAATGTGCGAAGTGAGAAAGCGTCAGTTTGTTCCTCTTGCATAGAGTAGAGTAATTTCTTTCCATCTGGGGACATTTTTGCAGCAAGTGCGCGCTTCCCAGTAAGCACAACAGTTTCCTTCTTTGTATATGGGTTGAGTACCCATATAACACCTTCAGTTACTGAAGACGGGTTGGTGTATATAACAATCTTATTCTCTGCATCCCATAATACTGTTACGTTCTTAAAAATGGATGACCATACAGCAGTTCTTGTCCCCTTCTCTACTGACTCAAGGTAACCTGTAACACCTTCACTCGTTTTCACTAGTGAAAAGAATTCTTTTTCGTCTGGTGAAAAAGTGGTAGAGATAATAGTATCACTAATAGCTCTACTCACATCTTCAGTAGAGGTTCCTTTACGTAAATCAAAAAGCTGTGTAGCAATTTCTGTATTTGTATTATCTAGGTAACGAGTGAGAGAAAAGTTTCCATTTCTACTCCATACAACATCACCAACACGAAGTGTTTTAAGATCGGAGATCTTCTCAATGGTACCAACAACCTGAAGTGGTGTCTCGTGTATGTTTCCATCATTGAGTGTAGTAAAACGAACATATGGCAGATTCGATACACCATTTGTTTTTGTAAAAGCAACAGCACTTACAACAGGATCTTCAGTAATAGCACGAAGAAAAGGAGCTGCTTCTTGTGAACCTTCCTGTTCAACCCACTTTTCTGGGTCAACCGGGCCAAAGATGTTTTGTACCCCAGGATCAAAAGTACGTTCTTCATCTGTGTTAGCAAAAATAGGATCATCTTCATTGATTACTGTGTTTGTAGTGTCTCCCCCTGCAGTAAGCATTATGAGAAAAATAATAGCAACAAAAATTAGACCAAGTATGAGTGCCCCTGTTACTGTTTTATTACCTTTTAGAAAATCAAACATACGCAACTAATTAAACAATTTGAGTTGAACTATATCAGGATTAATAGTGTAGAGAATAAGGACAGAAACGAGGACAATGAGTAAGCCAATGATAGCGTTCGAGATTTGTTCGCGCGCATTACCCATATTGAATACAGATTCACTTGTCATGTAACGAAAACCACCTATCGCCAGCATAATAACTGCAAGAATTGCAGCAACAACGACAGAAATAGCAAACAGTGCATTTAAAAGACCACTCATATCCATGGTTGCTGTATCAACAAGCGGTATACCACCTTCTGTGAGTGTGTGATAGTCATTACCACTACCATTAGCAAAACTTACTAATGGTGTGAGTAGTGTCATACCAATCAAACCACCCTTTTTTACTATTTGTTGAATCATAATGCTTCTGTGTTACTACTTTGGAGTGCCCAATTACTTATACTTCCATATTGAACAGTTATATCTTTACGTACACTTTGCAACCAGTAGTCTCTACTATCAATAGTTACACTGAGGTTTGTAGAACCAGTTCCTGACCCTTCAGACCCAAGAGTAAGTGTTCCTGCAGAATCCTTCTTCGAGTCTCCAATACGCCAATCATACTCAAGTGTTGCATCGTCTCTCCTTCCTGCACTCATAAAATACGGTTCTGCAACAATAGACATATTTGAGGCTTCGTCGCCTGTATTGTATACACTTAATATTGTTCCAATGGCAACATCATAACGAACACCAACATAAGGACTGCTTTCATAGAGCATGAGTGTAGGTTGTGAAGTAGGGATGACAAATTTTCTTGATGCACGTACCTTCCCTGCTGGGTCTTTGATCTCTAGGTATATCTTGAGAGGTTGTTGTGGATTAGTGCCTAAAAGAACCACAGAATGTTTACCTTTTCCTCTCTCTGAAGCAACGTTTGAGTCATTTACAAACCATGCATATGAAAGCTCGTCAGTGGCGTAGAGGGTTCCATTACTTTTAGTTATTGTGGGTAGTACTTGTATAGCAATTTCTGCACCTGGTGAGTATAACGCACGTCCTTTGTAGAACGGTGGTGTGTATGTCCTTCCCTCCCAGACAATGTTAATATCACTGACCACAACACTGGCTTCCTTAAATACCGTTCTCCCTTCCCCATCTTTAACAGATACACTTACTGTGTATTTTGTACCAGCAGGACCTGCTTTAAAAATATATGTTTTTTCTGAATAAGACTGCTGAACAACTTCACCATTTACTTTCCATGTTACCAGTGCTGTATCAAAATCTACACTATATGCATCAAGTTTTACTGTTACATTTTCACCAGGACTTGGATACTCAGGAGAAAAAACAAGAGAACCTTTCTCAACGCTTTGCGCGAATGATGTTTGTTGAAACACAAAAAAAACAACAAGCATTGATGTAAAAAAAACAAGAGCGGAAACAAATGTTTTTTTAGATAATGTCATATACATACTGTAAGTATACCGTATATGGTTAGCTCTGTTTTTCTGAGTTGAGGATAACCTATACGGTTTGTGCCTTCATGTAACGAGGGATACTTCTGCCTGCTACGGCATTCAAACTAGCAATATTTTCATTGTGTTTTTTGTCATCTTCTGTCCTTGATTTCTTGATATGGCGCCAAACCATGAATGTGGTTCCTGGTAACAGGTCAACAACAGGAATGTTCTCAATAACTAAAGTGGTTGTCGTTATTGCCAATCTACTTGGCGAAGTGAACGACCAAATAAAGACGCCTCGGAATAAAAACCAAATGGTAAAAAATATATATGCAAAGAAAGTGCTAACCCAAGAACCAAGTGTGTAGATAACAGGACCCAAAAATATACCAACAAGTCCACCGCCAACAACACCACCAACGATTTTAGCGTCACCAACTATATTGTGGTACGCTCTGTAAAAACCACTGAAAGGATTCCAAGTGCTTTTCCAAAAACCGCTCGTATCCTGGGCTTGCTGTAAATGTTGAGCGCCGCCAATTATGTCACCTCCAAGCATAACAATCACAACAACAGCTAAAACCACAAGGAGTATAGGTGTAAGGTCAAACAGTACACCAACAAAAATCATCAAACGCCCTTCTTTTTTTGATACCCTATACTTTTTTCCTTGCTCTCTTGGCATGGTTACATTGTAGCACTACCACCCCCCAAGTTCTCTTGTTCTTTTTTGATGGCTAAAAGTTGTGATGGGTCAGAGGTAATAATCTGGTCTTCTGTATATGATGCGATTACTTTGATTGCAACATGTTTACTACCTGCAAAGAAGATACCTTCCCCTACTTGTGACTCAAGGAGGAGATACTTCTCCTCATCAGTGAGATGGAATGTTTCCTGTACCCTATCCATTGCAGTTGGTGATTGTTTTAGGAGTATCTGTATAGATGAGTTTTGTAGAATAGGTACTCCATACGGTGATTTGAGGAAGTCATCAACGTCTTGGGTGATGGTTGCGAGACCAAGGAAGTACTTACGTCCACGTTTTGCAACACTATAGAGAAAGCCCGCTGTATCATCTGTTTTCATCATGAACCACGCCTCATCTACCACCAAAAGTCGTTTTTTGAGTTCACGACGTACAGCAGTCCATATGTAGTTGGTGACTATATACATAGCAGCAGGTTTGAGGTCTTCTTCCATGTCTCGCACTGAAAACACAACAAACTTTTTGTTAATATCAACGTTTGTTGGTTTGTTGATGAACCCTGCCCATGTACCACGTGTGTACTTGGCAAGACGTAAGAGTAGTGACTCACTTCCTTCCATACCACTCAGTACGAGTTCAAAGTCAGAAAGGAGTGGTGGTGTGTGGTTGGTAAAATCACTATGACCGGTTATGTCTTTGAGCGCATAGGTTTCAGTAATAGCCCTATCAATAAGTGAATCCTCTTCCGGTGTGAGTCCTCCAAGGATGATTCGGAAGAGTCCTACCAAAGTAATAATGTTCTGACGTAGTATATCTGCAGGACTTTCGTCTTCATGAACTGGAGGAAGATCAAAAGGATTAATGTGATGCTCTGAAGAAAGTGAAATATTGAAGTACCGACCACCTGTGGCACTTGCCATATACTCGTACTCACGTTCAGGATCAATAACAATAACCTCAGTATCAAACATGAGTGAACGGAGTATCTCCAGTTTTGTACAGTAACTTTTACCAGAACCAGATTTTGCAAAGAGTACCGAGTTGTAGTTTTCCATTGAGTATCGGTCGAAGAGCACAAGCGAGCTGTTGTGCATGTTTATACCGTACAATATACCGTTTTCTGCAGTGAGGTCGAATGATATAAAAGGAAAGATCGAAGAGAGTGGAGAACTGTTTAGTTTGCTGTGAACAAAGAGTTCGTCGGTACAGAGAGGAAGGATACTTCGATATCCTTGGTCTTGTTGAAAGAGTGCAGGTTTGAGGTAAATGAGTTGTGACTCGAGCATGCTTTTTACATGATCTTCTGCTTTATCGAGCTCTTCTTTTGTTTTTGCATATACTGATATGTATACACCAACATCAAAAAGTCTCTGTTCTGCCTGCTGTAATGAGTCACGCAGTTCTTCAAGGTTCTCGTAAGCAGCATCAAGTTTCGGGTCACGTACCATACCTTTTGACTCTCGTTCATGTATCTGGCTTTGCACTTCAGCAACCTTTTTTTGGAATTTCTTAAGTACTGGAGCAGTATCAATAGGGTGTATGAAGATAGAAACATCAAAAACCTTTTCAAGATTGATGATAGGAGAAAACCAGTTTTCTGTGAGGTACCGTGGAAACGAGATGATAAAGAACATTCGTGCAACCTGTTCACCAAGATTGAGTTCACGAGGAGTGATCTGCAATGCTGATGGAGCAAGAACATCTTTAAGTTCAAGGTTGCTGATATCGTATAGGTCTTCAGGAACAACAGATCCAGTATCGAAATCCTCACCTAGTTCGTCTTTTTTGTGAAATGAAAACAATCCCATACTACATTAGCTAGTTGTTATATTAGTGAGTGACATTGGTTTATCAAGTTCACCAATATTAAACATTCTATAAAATAATTCTATCACCTCTTCAGTGCCAAGCTGGGCAACATGTACACCAGTCCTTGCAAGTCCGTGAGTAACCACAGAGATTCTCTGCTCAACCTGTGAGCGGTACTCTTCAAAGAGTTCAAGAGAAAGCTCGTTTGTCGCCTCTTTTGAGGTGAAGAGTGCCGAAATACCACCAGTTGTTGCTTTTACTTCAAGTGAAGGAGCTGAATAAGGAATCACTACATAGAAACCCTTTGTCATAATACTGGAACCTTCTATGAAGTTTTTGATAAACTCAATATATTCTCGTACCTGTATCTTCATAAGTTCTGATTGCTGTATAGCTAACTGATTTTCAAGCAGAGTAAGGTATGGTCGTATATCAAGTTCACGTGATTGGATAAATATCTGTAACGAGAAATCAAGAGAATTTAAAAAACTTTCAAATTGCCCAAGAATAGCTGCTTGTTCATCTGCACTTTTTAAAACAATATTTATTGATGAGGCCATGAGAACAGCACGAATAGAACCATCTTTCAGTACTAAAATACCATCACGCACCTGTTCGATAGGTACAAAATCTTGACTTGGTTTTCCTTTGTTTGTTCCTTGAGGCATATAGTTCCTAATGTTTTGTTTTTTTATGTTTATCAAATGGGTTACCTGTATCAAGCGTCCATGCAAGTTTTTTCAAGTTAGATTGCGTGAGTCCTGAAGTAGCAGGTTGTCCTGTTGTTGTTTTTTCTTGTACTGGTTCACTTTTTACAATAACTTTCTTTTTTGGTGTTTGTTTCCACAAGTAGAGTTTTGTTTTTGCCGCATAGAATACTGCTGAGGTGAGTACGTTTACAAATGGTCTGCCATGTACTTTTATAAAAGCAAGAAGGAAGGCGAGCAGTAGAACAGGTGTGCCAAGTACAGCAGCAATAAAAAGGTTAAAACGAAGATATACAGCTACAGTAAAACCAATACTTCCTGCAAGATAAATAGCCTGCTTCAAGGTAAGAGGTCCAAAAATCTTATCCTCAACATCTATGAATTGTGGAACAGCAAACCGCATACTTTAATTGGGTACTCTACCCTGCCGTAGGTATAGTTTACTACAGACTGCCCTGCAGTACTGAGTTTTTTATACAATACAAAGTGTTACTCGGTCTCATCCTGTATGATAGAAGAGAAAATTTGAGCATCGAGTTCATTGGTGAAAGCTTTTTTATTTTTTATAGCTGTATTGCTATCCATTTTTTCAATGAAACTCTTCTTTGGGAGTAGACCGAGTACCACAAGTAGTATATCGAGCTGTAAGTCATGCAGGTATGGTTCGGTATCCTCAGCGTCAGCTTTATTGAGTGCAAACTGAAGGATCTCTTTATAAGTGTTCTCAATAAGTACACGTTTAGCTAGTGGAGGTAGTGTTTGCCACCTTTTCTTAATGTAGGCATCTACTTCTTTGTTGATACATTCACCCCCATCATCGGTGTCATCATGTAGGCCAATAAGGTAATCGCGAAGTTTCTTTTCTGTTGCAACCACATCTTTTTCTTTGTAGAGTTCCTCTACCACTTTCTTTTTCCACTCATCTGAATAACTTTGTTCCTGCTTACTCACCACCTTCTCTTTTACATTTTTTGGAGTGAGCGCATTGAGTAAGCTTTCACGTACTGGTGTAAAAACCTCCTTTTCAACCTCGTTTGCAGCAGCAACAGCATCGGTGTAGGACAAAGCAAGGTCATTTTGTGCATGTTTTACAAAATCGGTGGTATTAATAAGTCCAACCATCACCTCAGCGATCATGGTGCGAAGCGCATTGATCTGTTTTTTGTTAAACAGATGTCTATGTGCAAGGGTGCCAATGCAGTCAAATGAGAGCTTCTGTATTATCTCTTGCGTTTCCGCAGGTAGTTTGAGAAACAGGTCATTAATCTTTTTCACAAAGAAGATATGCTCAAGTATCGTACCCTCAAATGATTCATTCACAGAGTTGAGTGTAGAAAATAGTTGAGCATTCAGTTCACGCACAATGGTTTCTACTTGCGTGTCAGTGAGTGATGAAATAAGTTTTACGTTTTCTCTGAAATCATCCACTGTTTGTAGGTTGAGTATCACAATGAGTGCCTCAAAAGAGAGTTGCTCAAGGTATTCCTCAGTATTATCCGCGCCTGCTTTATTGAGGGCCTGCTGTGTAACCTCACGATAGGTACCCTCTTTGATGACCTGTTGGGTGAGGTTTGGAAGAGCTTTCCATTGCTGTGCAATGTACGTTTCAAGATCGAGTTCTTTTTCCATACTTAGTTGCTGCTTTGACCTGAAGTGTCTGCTCCACTATCAGCAGGTGCTGCATCCGTGTCAGTTTTTGGTTTATCCTCACCCATTGCATCTAACACCTTCTTGATCTTTTCTGCGGTTTGTTCATTCTCAGACTTACCTTGGTTTTTTCGCAACTTACTAGCAACATCTTTTTTCCACTTTCGTGTTGGTAGGTTATAGAGAGTTGATTCACTTGCTAGACGGTCAATATTTCTCGACGCGCGCTCCTTACCTTTCTCTTCGTACATCTTCTCCTGTTCTATTCGAATTGCTTCTCGTTCTGCTGCCCTCTTTGACTCATGTTCCTCTTGTAGTTTTTTCGCTGCATCAAGGTCACCTTGAACTGTCTTAACTTTGGCTTCAGCAGCAGCAATTTCTTCATTGGTTCGTGCGGTCTCATGTTCGTATTTTGCCTGTCTGAGAGCGGTCTCGTGTGTCGAACGATCATTTGCAGCTATCCTGCTAGACTCTTCATTCCTAGCTCTTTCAGCGTCGAGTTTATTCTTTAGTTCTTGTCTGTCTTCCGCATTACCAGTGTACTTTGTTACATCTTTATGTAGCTCTTCTTCTTTCTTCTGCTTGTTTTCAGCCCACTTGTTGTATCCACCCTTACCACCAGCTTTGCCAATAGCACTACTCAACTTCTTGTTGGTAACAAGTCCTCGTGCATCAAAGTTGCTTTCTGCTAGTTTACCACTTGCAGAGCGAACACTTCTTGATGCCCAGCGTTTTGCAAAATTGCTACTTACTGAACCTTCTTTGAGTGCCTCATTATCCTTTATCCTATTAGCAGCACGGCCAACTGTTTGGCGACCCAAAAGTGCTGTACCTGCAATGGTGCCACCCGCAATACCACCAGCGGTTCCTGTGATCAAACCTACACCTCGTCGTGACCATTGTTTTCCAGTACTCATAACAGCACTGGCACCATAGGCACCAAACTGTTTTGCGACAACAAGTCCTGCAATGAGAAAACCAGTACCTAAAACAAAAGTAACAAAAAGACTGATGCCTGATATATCCACCATGGAACCCGAAGCCAAACCACCGTTAGCAATAGAAGGACCTTTTCCTTTCATGCTCTCAAGAACCTGATAGGCAACGTACCACATGAGGAGGATGAGTGGTGCAAACATGCTTTGATTTAAAAGAGAATGCCACCATTTGCTACCACTACCCGAGACCTTAGTGATCCATGCTATGAGCGCAATCGGTGATACCACAATAAGGAAGATTAGGGTAACAAAACGAGCTACAAGGAAAAAGGCAGTAGCACCAAAGACAAAGGCCATAACAAGTGACATGACACCACCCATGAGTGCTGCAGTAACCATCTTCCATTGTTCGTCTCTTTTGCTGGCTGATGCGGGTATATTATTAATATTAAAAATGGTTGTAAACTGTAACTGTGACCAAAAAACTGCAGCTATACCTTTATCGTTACAATCATTTTTATCAGTATTGCTAAGTTCCGCACCTGAGGTTGCATAGTTTGAACAAGCTGTAGCTGTTGCATCGCCGTATGTTTTTGATAAAAATACCTGATACATTTCAATAGCCAAAAGATTTGACACATCAATAACAACCTTTGCAAAGGTGATGCTAAAGTTTACCAAAAGTGCAGCAAGTACTATTCTCCAGAGGAGCTGCTTATAGCCATATCCCGAAATACCAAGTATGGTTGCTATACCAACATATACAAGGAGAAATACAAGAAAGATGTTTCCTATGTCACGCAGGGTCTGCCACGCTTTATCTACACCAGTCATACTGTTTACCAAGTGTCCCATACCAACAACAAACTTGGTGAATGATAGGTTAAAGAGAATACTCATCCATGTTGCAAGCTCAAAGGTTGGCTTGAGAAAGATCCAGTACGAGATAAACGCAAGACATCCGATCAGTGAACTTGTAGAGCAACCAAAATCCAAATCGTTTTTAGCTTCAAGTGCATTTATATTATCTTGATTTACTACTATACCGTCACTTACAGGATCTACTGCGGTTGCCGCTTGGGCAGTAGATGACACACCAAAACCCAAGGATAGCACAGGAACCACAAACGCTAGTAAGAGAGTGGTGGCGATAGTGCGTTTATATTTTAGAAGGTAGTGCATAGGTTTGTAATGTGATCAAATTGTTATTTCGTAAACGTTGCTGCTGCATTAGGGACGTTCCATACAGTGGTAGTGTTACCGCCGCCACTAGTAGGACATGATGCAGTAACTTTTACTGGTGAACCATAGAGACTTCCTGCAAAATCACCACGATAAGTAGGTCTATTTCCATTTGTCCTACCTATAAAGTCGAGTACTTCTGTCTTCAAAGAACCTTGGACGGTCACTTTACAGGTGTCAACAAATGTTGATGGTAGAAGCACCTCGAGTTTACCAGTAGCACTTGAGAATGGTTTCCAGAGGAAGGTAGTGTTTGTGTTGTCAGGGGTGCCACCTGTAGCTGTGTCCGAAATCTCACCACCAGTAACAGGGTTATATTCCTCATCAAAGCGACCACCTTCAAGCAAACCATCGGTTGAGGAGTCAGAGAAGATGGAATGTACCATGTAGCTTATTGCTGCATCAATGATCTCACCTATTTCGTCAGCATTTTCAAGTTCTGAGAGTGAACCGCCGAGCCAATCGTCGACCTGTTTTGATACCAACTGACCTGGTGTACAGGTATCAACAGTTCCATTGTAATCACAATCCATTGAAAAGTAGCCATCACTGTACTGTACACGGGTCATCTGCTGGTTCACAATTTGATCAACACGTTGTGACGCTTCATCTTGTACATTGAAGACCGCACTGTATGGGTTGTTACCTTCAAGGGTAATTGCTGCAGCGGCTGTGAGTCCTGCACTTAAAATATCCCCATCCTCCACCATAGCTATGTAGTTACTTTCACCACCCAGTTCGCCAAAGTTACACGACGCGCTACTGAAGCCGGTTTTACTGAAGGTAGGTTGTGTAGCAGTATTACGTACAAAGTCTATTGTATAGTCTCTAAATGGCGTACAGAGTGCATCAGCAAGACCAGAGTCTTCCAAGAAGCTAAAGAGCATTGACTCAGCAAGGTTTTTCATAAACTCAATAGGATCTCTCAAAAATACCGGACCATCATAGAAGCCACCATTAACCCAATCGAGAATGTCTTGTGTAATAGTGTTCACAAGAATGGCTTTCACCACCCAGGCAGCCGGGTCAAGTACACACTCTTTGTACACCTGTGTTTCAGTACCACGTGCAATAGAGTTCGTATTCAAAACAACAGATTTGTTTTGTTCATTTGTAGGTACTGCATCTTGAAAAGCTACTTTGTAATCAACCCCATCACCTGTTCCATCACCATCCTTATCATCACCAAATCCCAAAATACTGCCGAAGTCACCTAAGAAATCACCAAACAGTCCTTCAATAGCACCACCCAAGAGATCACCAAGTGCACCCATGAGTTCGTCACCATACTCACACATAACATATGACACTCCTGCACCAACAATGTCACCAATAATACCTGCCATGTCCGCCTCAGCTTTCGGAGCTGGTTGCATACCAAAGTAAAAACCTGGCGCAAGGAGAGTTACGATGATGAGGGCTGTGAAAGAGTTTTTAAGTTTTGAAAACATGATGATCATTAACTAAGTGCTTAACGTAAGCCACCACCATTGATAATGCTCTCGCTATTGCTTTTCACATAGGTCGTGAATAACCCATATGAAGCATTCAATTCACCGTAGGTGTAGCTGAACAGTTGAAGTGCTGTAGCTGCACGTACAGGATCTTCATTGAGCATACTCAAACCTTCTACTATGTACACGTATGTGAGCAGTTTCTGCACCAAGGTATGGTGTGTCTCTATAGCGTCATTTGGCACTGACATGTCTTCTAGTGTTTGTGTGTACTGTTTGTAGTTTGCAACAGTTTTCTTCAAATCACTTACTCCTTGGTCGGTGTTTCCCTGTCCGATATCATAGAGTGATTTTTTTTCACTTACCACACCATCAATCATGTTTTGAAATGTTTCTAGTACTGACTTTACGTAGCGAGCCCTATTTGCATCAGTTGCTGGTACCGTATGTACATCATTTATGGTGTACCTAGGTGGGGTCAGCTGTGGAGCAGCTTCATCAAGAGCACGAGTAAAGGCAAGGTCTTGATCTTCTTGTGTGAATGTTTCCCCGTTCTTGAGTGTAAGCATGTATGCACTGAACATTTCCTTTGAAAGTATCCCTGTGGCATTGTCTGGTGTTTCGGTTCCATCACTGTTTCGTGATACTAGGTTTGCGCTGTTGTTACCTGAGGATGATTGATCATCAATAGCAAAAGCAGTTTCACTGTTTGCAAACACGTCCTCCTTATCTCGAATACCGTCACCGTCAGTATCAGCATTCTCTGGGTCGGTACCCCAGAGTGTCTCTTCCCAGTTTGCAAGTCCGTCGCCGTCAGTATCTTCCTCATATGTCATGTCGAAACCATTCAACTCGTTTACAGCAAGTGTGTCGTTCTGTATAACCTGCGTAGTATCACGTGTGAACACGAAAGCAACCATACCAACAAACGCACACACTACCAGCGAAGTAAATATGAGCATGTGACGGTTTGCAGAACTCACCGTTTTCGGGTTCTTCATACATATCAGTATACGCTCTCTTATTCATACACATAAGACAATTTACATAGAAACTGTGGATTATTTTTTTGCATTTCTCCTAATACTGACTGTGTGGAATAATCGTTTAGCTACGTTTACTTGTGGTACAATTTTTTCATGAGTAAATATTTTAAGGTGTTGTTCCTACTCCTTGCCTGCCCTCTTTGTTTGATGGGTGCTGGTGAGGTGAAAGCCGCATCAGAGACGGACATGTACACTGTTTGTCATACTATTACTAGTAAAAACACACTTGCTTCCAGTGATTATGGAAGTCCTGTTGATCTTTTTAGCACAACAAATGAACTGCTCATGCTTGTGACATGTAAAGGTGAAGGGTCTGCTACCGCTTACATTGGAAACGGTCTCTCGACACAATACATATACAAGTATGGATACGAAAGGGTAGATGGAAAATGGCAAAAGATCACCTTTTCTGGAGAAAAAACCGTTGGTCCGTGGATAGTGGGTGCAGCAACAACTGATCTTGTTGGTGTCAAAAGTGGCGAAAAAGGTAAGGTTTTAGCCTATATTTGCCAAAAAATCGATGGCAGATGGAAGTGTGGTTGTGGTGATGAGGTGTGTAGTACACCAAAATGGCAACGGCAAGAGTACAGTTTAGAGGGGGGTGATATGGGAGAAATAAGCTCTTCGGGAAATATAGATGGAAAAATTGACCTTCACTACGCTTCATCAAACTATGCTTTTCCAGGAGACAAGGTAACACTCACTGGAGAAGGGTTTGGAACAGGTAAGAAAATTGATGTTTTGTGGAACAGTGAGTTGATGGAGAGTGAACTTGTTTCAAGTAATGGTACTGAACTAAGTATTACTGTTCCAGGTCTTACACCAGGAAAATATCAAGTAAATGTTCGTGATGAAGATACTGAGAGTGAGTACGATACAGTGATATGGATAGGAGATAAGAATGGACCAGGCGCACCAACTATCACAAGTATTACACCTGAGATGATAGAGCAAGGAGACGAGATAACGATTACTGGAACTAACTTCACAAGTACAGAGAATGACATTATAACAAGTCAGACAGAATTCAATCACATGAAGTCTAACGACGAAAAAACATTCGTGTTTGACTATGAACCATTCGAAAAGAAGCTTGTGCGGGCAAACCTCGATGCAAAAATCGTGACGACACAAGAGGAGGTGTGGATTACTGTGGTGAATGTGAATGGTATTAGCAATGCAAAGTCATTTATTTTAGAAATATGATCAATCAACTAAAAAACACTGTATTTTCAATGTGTATTGCAGTAGTTGCTTTGTCTGGTGTTCTTGTTCCAACACCATCAAGTGAGGCACAAGCTGCACTTATGGGAGGGAGAGCCCTCAATATAATCTACTGTGAATGTGAGCCATGCAACCTGATCACTCTTGGAGGTCCAAGAGGAGGAGATTTCATGTACTGTCCGGCAATGTACAGGATGTATGAACACTACAGACCTTACCCTACCGCTTGGCAGTTAGGGGTAGCATGGGGTTACAAAGAATGCCATCTCATTATCTGTGGTCAGGATGGTGGTAGTAGTGACGATGACGACGATGACGACGATGACGATGAAGTTTGCTCATGTGAGGTGGTTGGGGCAGGTCCAATAGTAGACTTTTTTGGTACCTCACTCTACTAGAGAATAACTAAGTTATATAAAAACCCTGGTTTTACCAGGGTTTTTGTTTTGAGGAATAATGCTACTCAGCGAGCCTCACCCTAACAGTTGCACCTTTGGTGCTCGTGTCGAGGAGCTGTATCTCTACCCCTGTTTCAGTATCTTTAAAGGTGTTTCTTTGTAAAAGTTCATGTCCTGTTGTGTTTGTTGGTTGCATGTCGAGTAAACGACTGGAGTTGTCTATGGTGTCATTACCAAGGTGAACGAGCACACCATTAGTGGCAGTGTGTGTTCCCTCTTTCAGTTCTGTATCCCAACCAATAGGTTGCCGATACTCTATGTAGTAGTAGTCGGTGCCACCTTTTATTCCTGGACCTCGTGGAAAGCGAAGTGCTTTTATGCCACCAGGTGTTTCGTAGGTATCTATAAAGTATTCCCCATCCTCAGTGATTGTCTGTATTCTATTTTCGATGTCTTGTGCATCGCTTATCCAACCCAGCTTCATTTTTTGGAAAGCATTAAAGTGTGATGCTCGATATTGCGATAGGGTTCCCATGGCATCATAGAAATCCCCGTAGCCGATAGTTGTGCAGGAGTCACCAAAAGTTGTCTCACCGCAATCAAGTCTGTTTGCATGCTTCAGTCCTAAATTATGGCCAATTTCATGGACGATTCTACTGATGCCATATAAGCTGTCAAAACTCGTCTTTTCACCGGCATATGTGTCCTCCCATGTTAGCCAAACCATACCCTGCCCTCCCATAACTGTTCCTAATCCACCCTTACACCAAGAACCCTGTCTCTTGTTGAAAACAAATATCACATGATTGTATGGTGATAGGTTTACACCACGCCTTATTGCTTCCTTTTTAATATCAAGACCAACAAGGTGTGAACCCTGTTCTGTGCAACGTGATGTGTCAAATGGAAGAGTCCACCATCCATAGACATCTGTTGATAGATGTACTGCACCATATGAAACTTCCTCGAAGTAATCAGACACTTCACTCATGATTTCCAAGGTTTTTTCTGGTGTACCCGGTTCATCTTGGTCATCAAGAAAGTTAACAAGAATAACAGCAACTGTTCGTTCACCTGTGACAGGTGGGTACTGTTCAGATAGTGTAACGGGTGTACTAGACACTTCTTTGCTTTCAAGAATAGTACTATCATTCGAAGTAATAGAAGAACTCGTATCAATTGCTGCGTTAACAAGTAGAAAACTTGCTATGTACAGTACTGGAAGCAAAATGTATATGAGCGTTTTTTGTGTAAGTAGTTGCTTGTACGTTTCTAATGCTTTCTTCATATGTGTACTACAACAATACCACCTGTATATTTTTCTGTGTAGGTACATGTGCACAAAACAAAATACCTCATGAGAGGTGTTCATTGTAAAGCGTAACGGGTAAGTGTAATGAGTGCTCTACTGGTTTGTGCTACTTGTTGCTAAACAGAGCCATGTTTCTAAGGGTACATCTTCAGGTCGCATTGTTTTATCAACACTACAGTTTACGAAGGTGTCATCCTTTACCATATCCTTTAAGGTTGAACCAATCATCTTCCTTTTCTGTGAAAATGCTTTTCTGAGCAGCATAAAAAACATATTTTCGTCGATATTTTCGTCAAAATTAGTTCTAGATATGTTTTCTATAACCAAAACTGCAGAATCAACCTTTGGTGGAGGTGAAAAAGCTCCAGCTTTTACTACTTTTGCCAATTTTGGTGTTCCAAATACGTGTACGGAAAGTGATAGTAAGCTGTGTTTGTTATCCTTTGCTACAATACGTTGTGCAACCTCTTTTTGTATGAGGAGAGCCATGCTGTGCGGTTGGTGTTCTGCTGTAAGAAAGAGACGTATGATCTGGCCAGTGATGTAGTAGGGGATGTTTGCAACAACAGAGTAACCATTGAGTAGTTCACTGCATCCAGAAGGAGTGAAGTTACGGATATCTCTGTTGAGGAGAATAAGTTTGCCTGTTTCTATTTCTTTTGCAAATGTTTTTGTGAGCTCATCATTTAAAATGGTATCTTTTTCGATAGCAACAACAGTATCAGCTATGGCGAGTAGTTCACGAGTGAGAATGCCATGACCAGGACCTATTTCTAGCACCGTCTTACTTTCTGGCAGTAAAACAGATTCCGCTATCATGCGCGCTGTTGTTGGACGGGTGAGAAAATGTTGACCAAGTTTTGGGGTTTTCATTGTAAATTTTATGCAAGAAACTACATGATGTAGCTTAGTCTAGGTATACCACCTTTGAAGGTTGTGTGCTACTTCCGCCAATACTGCTTGTTTCAACAAATGATTCATCGATATCAAGGAGAAACTCACTCGGCATTCTTGTCATCCGTTGGCCAAATACGGTACGCACCTGCGCATATGAAAGATGTATCTTCTCTTTTGCTCTCGTGAGGGCAACGTAGAAAAGACGACGTTCCTCCTCTTCATCCACATGCTCCCCTGCTGCAGATGGTGCACGTTCATGTGGAAACAGACTGTCTTCCAGTCCTGCAATGAAAACATGTTTGTACTCGAGTCCTTTTGCTGCGTGTATGGTCATAAGGGTGACACCATCAGTGTTTTTCTCAGTTCGGTTATCGAGCTCGTCCTGGTCTGTAGCAAGTGCCGCATCTTCAAGTAGTCGCAAAAGACCATCTGGAGCATCAAGGTCGTCGTACCTGCTTACTGCAAGGGAGACGAGTTCTTGAATGTTCTGCAGTCGCTCTTCTTCTTCACCCCCTCTTCCTATAAGGCTTTTTTCAATACCGGAGCGTTCAAGGGTGTATTTGAGTACTTCAGATGCTTTTTCTACCTCGGCTCGTTTTTTGATATCTCGTAGTATATTGAAGTAATCATTCACCTTGTCCTTTGCTTTTCCATTGAGTGTTTCCCTACCCTCAGTAAAAAGTTTTGTTACGGTTACCTTCCCTATTCCACGGAGTGGTGTATTAATAGTGCGTGTAATATCAATTTCACTCTCAGGGTTGAGTGCGGCACGCACATACGAAAGCATATCTTTCACCTCTTTTCTATCAAAGAAGCGTGTACCAAGTACTTTGTAGGGTATGTTGTAGGTGAGACATGCTTCTTCAAGTACTCGTGATTGAAAATTGGCTCGATAGAGTACAGCAATATCTTTTGCAGAAATACCCGACCCAAGAAGTTCATCAATAGTAGTGATGATTTTTTGTGCTTCATCGTGCTCATCGAAACCGAAAATGAGTGATAATTTCTCCCCTTCAGGGTTGTTGGTGAAGAGTCGTTTCTTTTTTCTTCGCACATTTTTTTCAATAACAGTATTTGAAACAGCGATAATGTTCTGTGTAGAGCGATAGTTTTCTTCAAGGAGAATGGTTGTGGCGTCAGGAAATGTGGTTTCAAAAGCAAGGATGTTTTCTGTTGTTGACCCTCTCCAAGAGTAAATATTCTGGTCGAGATCTCCAACACAAAAGATGTTGCCATGCCCGCTTCCTATGAGACGAACTATCTCATACTGTACCTTGTTCGTGTCCTGATACTCATCTATATGTATGTAGCGATATCGAGAAGAGAGTGCTGAGCGAACCTCAGGTTTTGTGCTGAGCATTTTCCATGTGTAGAGGAGAAGGTCATCAAAATCGAGTGCACTATCTTTTCGCAACGTCTTCTCATACTCTTCCCATACCTGTGCCACAATATTTTTGAAGTACTCATTCCCTGTTTCTTCTCGGTAGGTGGTAAGTGGTGTGGCGTCTCCTTTTGCTCTGCTGATAGCTCCCAGTATGGTGCGTGGCTCGAACTGCTTTTCATCTTCTCCAAGGGTCTTGAGAGCCTTCTTTATAGCACGCAGTGAATCGTTCCTGTCGTAGATTGTAAAGTGTCTCTTGATGCCGAGTGTATCTGCGTATTGACGTAGAAGGATAACGCAGAGTGCGTGGAAGGTGGAAACAGTAACTTTCTTTGCGGCGTCCTCCTCGCCGTAGGTTGCAAGGAGTGTTCGTGCACGTTCACGCATCTCACGCGCTGCCTTGTTAGTGAAGGTAATAGCAAGGATGTTGTATGCTGGTACACCACCCTTGACTAAGTGTACTATCCTATGTGTAATGGTTCTCGTTTTTCCTGCTCCTGCCCCCGCAAGTACTAAAACAGGACCTTCAGTAGTCAAAACAGCCTTTTTTTGTGCGTCATTTAGTGTTTTTAGATGCTCCATAAGCAACCATCATACCATTATCAGGGTATATTGAAAAATGGCTTAATATAGCCATTTTTTTAATTTATTAGTTACATGGTGTAATCCACTACTGTTTTGAAAAAAGTGCTTGACGATATATGTGCGAGGTCTATAGTGTTCATGTTGATTGAAATTCGGGATGGATGTAAGGGTGTTGCTCTGCTTTAGGGAAATAGAGCACGTACCTACCGGAAGCTATACCGCATGACGCCATAGAACTATTAAACAAGAAATCTCAAACGACTCTGATACCGATTCGAACGAGGATCAGAGTAAATATATAAATAAAAGAACTCATATTGGGTGGGTTTCTTTTGTTTCTGTTTCCGTATTTTGTGCTCTCGTTTCAACGAACACAGCACGAGCTACTTTTTTAGATATGCTAAACAGTGATACTGTTTTTGTGTCACGTGGTACACAGTACAGTGCTTCAACGGAGAACTCACAGACACTAGGACTCCTGCAGGCTGCTAAAAATATTGACCCTACACTTTCGGTTGGTGGTGGTGATGTTGTTGTGGTTGATGATGCTGCGATTCAGGCAGATCTTACGCCGTTTAGTGCGGAGGTGAGTAGAGAACAGGTTGCACCTGCAACAGCAGACCAAATATCACTCTATCTCGTACAGGAGGGAGATACCCTCTCCCAGGTGGCAGAGATGTTCAATGTGTCGGTGAACACTGTTGTATGGGCAAATGAACTTTCAAACAACATGGACATTCATCCTGGACAGACACTCCTCATACTTCCTATTACCGGCGTACAGCATACTGTTGAGAAGGGAGATACTTTGAAGAGTATCGCGAAGGAGTACAGTGGCGGCTCAGACAATCTTAGTGATTTCATTGCTGAGATAGCAGAGTACAACAACATTGCTGATGATGCAGAACTTGCTGTAGGTGATACACTCACCATTCCAGGTGGTGAAATGGACGAGAAGATGCCGGCAAGCTATGCTGCAGCAGTTTCAAGCGCACCGAGTGTTTCTGGGTACTTCATTAACCCAATGGGTGGATGGTACCAGAAGACACAAGGGTTGCATGGTTACAATGCGGTAGATTTTGGTGCAAACTACGGTACTCCAGTAGTCGCTGCTGCCTCAGGAAAGGTTATTGTTTCAAAGGCTGGTGGTTGGAATGGTGGATATGGAAACTATGTGGTGATAGAGCATGCAAACGGTACACAGACATTATACGCGCACTTCTCTCGAAACACTGTGTGGCAGGGTCAGAGTGTGACACAAGGACAGGTTGTAGGATATGTTGGTTCTACTGGACGTTCAACAGGTAACCATCTTCACTTTGAGGTGCGTGGCGCTGCAAATCCTTTTTAGTCCAAAAGCCTATTTTAGGCACATAACTTTGTCAGTTACGTCGGTGCAGTGTTCACTCTATTGCCATAGCATTCACACCACCCCTCCTTACTTCCTCGTTCCGCACTCTAAAATAAACTTTTGTAATCCTATCTAGTAACAAAAAACCGCTTACGCGGTTTTGTTTTTTACATGAATAAGTGTGCTCTGAACTCAAAACCTATAACCTAACCCCTAAAAGAGATCTTTCGGTCTGTACGTCAGCGCTTCGAGGATGTGTCCACCTTCTATCCTCTCTGAGGTGTCAAGGTCTGCGATGGTGCGGGCGAGCTTGATGGTGCGATGGTAGCTCCGTGGCGAGAGTTTGAGGTTTTGCGCTGCACTGCGGAGGAGTGTCTCTGCTTCGTTGCTCAGGTGAGCAAGCTCGTCTATATCTACTACACTCATGGAAGCGTTCGTCTTCGTGCTTGATCTATAGCGCTTGTTCTGCACCTGTCGAGCCTTGAGTACATTCTCCTGTATACCCCCTGACTCAAGTACTCGCTCTTCCCGTGTGTACAGCTTTTCATGCTCAATGTGGGTAACCTCTATCCACATGTCGATACGATCAATGACCGGTCCTGATATCTTCTTCTTTAAACGTTCCCTATCGAGATCATTGATACGCACCTCACCCTGCTCTCTTGTGGGGTTGAGTGCTGCGACAAGAATGAAGTCTGCTGGGAATGATACCTGTCCTCGTGCTCGTGAGATGGACACGACTCTGTCTTCGAGCGGTTCACGAAGTGCGTCCACTACCCTACGGTCAAACTCTGGGAACTCATCGAGGAAGAGTACGCCACGGTGTGCGAGTGTCACCTCACCTGGTTTTGGTATAGTGCCACCACCAACAATGGCAACATGTGACGAGGTGTGGTGTGGGCTTCTGAATGGTGGTGTGACAATAATGGTTTCCTTGAGTGCACCAGCTATTGAATGTACTGAGGTTGCCTCAAGTGCCTCTTCGTATGTGAGGTTAGGCAGTATGCCCTGGAAAGCACGAGCGAGCATGGTTTTACCGGTACCCGGTGGTCCATAGAGTACGATATTGTGTCTACCTGCGGCTGCAATTTCTAGACCTCGCTTAGCTGTTTCTTGTCCCCGTATATCACCAAAATCTACCTGATTGGCATGTTTATTAGTGCGAGTATGAAGTGTTGTGTGTGGTTGTGCTGGAAGTGCATCTTCAACACCCTCGCGTAGATGTGTCACAACTTGTTCAAGTGATTCCGCTGGATAGACAGTAATATCATGTACGAGCGCCGCTTCTTCTGCGTTTTCAGTCGGAACAATGAGTGTATGGAACCCGTTTTTACTAGCATGCTGCGCTATAGAGAGTACGCCGTGTACTGGACGCAGTTTTCCCTCAAGTGACAGTTCACCAAGAAAGAGTATACCAGTAGGGTCAAACGAGACATCATCAGCTGCACAGAGGTATGCGAGTGCAATAGCTAGGTCAAATCGAGCACCCTCTTTTTTGACTGTTGCAGGAGCGAGAGAGATAAGTACTCGTTTGCTGCTGTGTTTTGGTGAAGTATAACCTGAATTTTTTATTGCCACAGCAACACGTTCTTTTGATTCCTCGACAGCCTTATCAGGTAAACCAACTATAGAAAAAGAATGCAGACCTTTGGAAAGGTCTGCTTCAACAGAAACGTATACTGTATCAAGATATACCGGTTGCGCACTATATACTCGTGCAAAACTCATGTGTGCTATGCATCAGAATCAGCCGCGTGTTTCTTGCATGTTCGAGCAGCTGGATTTGCGGTTAAACGTTCAGTCTCAATAGGTTCCTCACACTCTTCGCATGTTCCAAAGGTGTTTGCTGCAATTTTTTCCAATGCGAGCTTTACGTTGCTGTACCGAACAGCAAGCTCATCAAGTATGATAGAGTTTATGTGTAACTCTTCGTTCTTGTCTGCAGCCTCATTTTCATCAGCATTCAGTATGTCGAGGTCAGGATTCTTAAGAGACCATCCTGATGGGTCTTGCGGGTTTTGAATACCGAGCTTTGAAAGTTCTTCTTCAAGCTCCTTCTGCTCATGTTCAAGAGCGGTTTTGTATTGTGTAAAATCGTTCATACCTAAAAGTGTACTTGGGTACCTGTGTTAGCGCAAGCAAGTTTTAGTTTGTGCGTGCCTTCATACGATCTATGAGTGTTCTGAGTGTATCAGTATTACTGGTGATGACCACTGTTTCCTTGTCAGGCATGGACCAGAGTAGTATACAGGTGTCTTGTTGGTCTCCTGTGCCTTTGAGACAGCGTGCTGGAACATTTGCCACTGTGGTGTCTGTGTACACGTCAACAAGGGAACGTTGTGTTGTTCCTGTAGTAACCTGTGTGGTCGTAGTACTGGTAGAGCTGGCACTTACTGTTGTCGATGGTGTTGAAACGTTTACCTCTACTACACGTCCGAAGAGTGGTGACAGGTCTTTACGTAACGTATCTTCCCATTCATACATACCGCCGGAGGCAGCCTCAAAGTCAGTTACCTTGAATGCCCAGAACGGCTCACCTTTAACGAGCTTATGAAAACCGATTGCCATATCCTCATCGGTTGAGCGGATGAGACTGCTCGGTGCGTTGGTGTTTAGTTTTCCAAAGAAACTGTACGTCTCAACAATCCTTGTACCTGACTCGCCTTCCACTATTTGCAGTTCAGTTACTGAGTTTTGTGATGCTTGTAGTGTTGCGCCAATACTAGTGAGACCTTCAAGGATTTCAGTTTTTGTCTGGTTGGTTATGTCGTGAAGAACGATCTCATTAGGAGAAACAATCTCAGGTGTATCAGTATTTCTGTTTTTTGTTAGGAAGTTAAATAGTACGAATACTCCAAAAGCAACAGCACCAAGCACAAGGATCACACTTGCCCACACTAGAATAAGTGAAATGGTTGATGAGTTCGAGTGTTTTGCGGTTCGTATGGTCTCTCCATAGTTTCTATTTTTCTCTCGCTCCAGCATGTCACCAACAGAGGTTTTGTTTTTTACCACTGCCTGTTCAACGTCATTGCGAAATGTTCTTACAAGCGGTATGCCTTGGGTTGTTGGTAGAGCACCCTCTTCATTCCCTGTTCCTGTTATTTCTTTTGTTTTTTTAGATGCAGTTTCTGCATCAATGTCTCCCTCGATGATAGATTTTATTGAAGGAAGTTCAGTTGCGGGTGTTGATTGTATTTCGCTCAATTTATCAGCAATATTTGCAATTGCCTTTGCATGCTGTGTTGTTGGTTTAGGTCGTTTTTGTGGCTCTGCCCCAGCTACAGTATGAGGATGTTCCTGTTCATCTTGTGCTGATTCTTGTGCTCTCTTCCTGAGTGCCTCGAGGTTTGAAGTTGGCTTTTCATTTGGGGCAACTTGCTCTGCAGGTTGTTGAGTCTTTTGAGTAGGTGATTCCTTAGTGTTGGCGTTTTCGATTTCAAGGTGAATAGCTACATCTTCAATCGGCGCTTTTTGTTCAGGTGTTGCTACAGTTATGGTGTTTTCGTTTTCTGGCACTAAATTTTCCTCTGGTACATCGTCAGGTATTTCTTCCCCATACACTTCATCTTCTCCATCATTGTAGGTTATTTCATCTAGTGCTGATGTTGCTGGTTCAGTACTAGTTTCCTCCTCTGGTCGTGGAAGAGGGGTTTGTTGCACGCGCATTGTTGGATCGTTGACAGTGAGTACTTCTTGCTGTTCAGGTACTGCTACTGGTTGCGTCACTACTTGCGCAGTTTGGTTTGTTGGAGCTACCTGAGCAAGGTTTGGTGTGGTTTGTGGTGGAGCAACTGCTTTACCGCTTTTACGCATAGCAGCAAGTTCCCATATGTCAGGTGGACCATCGTCACCACTTGTTGTGCCAAATCCAGAAGATGAATCAATTGGTTCTTCACCATCTTGGTAGCCAGATATAGTCATGTTGATCTCATCTTTTCTTTTACTGAGTGAGCTTATGAGATTATCGACAGATTCTTCTGGTGCCTGAGCAGGAGGAGTCACAGGTATTTCTGCTACCGGAGCTGGTGGGACAACTGGAGTTGGTGGTACAGGAGTTTGTGGTTGCTCCATAACTGGTGGTACCGGAGGTACTACTGGTGCAGGTTGCTCCACCACAGGTTGAACAGGTGGAACAACTGGAGCGGGTGTTGGTGCCTGAGGGAGAGGTACTACATGAGGTGGAATTTCTTTTGGTTGTATAACAGGTGGTAATGATTCGATTTGTTCAACAGGTCGCGGTGGAAGTGTTACTTGCTGTAGTTCTTCAGGAGCAGGTACTGGAGGTGTCTGTTGAGTATTTGCCATCTGCTCAAGTTGCTGTTCACGGGCTATTGCAAACTGACTTGCAAGCACGTCATCTAGCTCACGGGTTGCTTCTCCAGCAAGTGCCTCTTCGCGTTGAGAGTCTCTCTCAATTGCTTCAAGAAACTCACGAGGTTGTTGTGAGAGAGGTTCTTTTGGTATTTCAAATACCCCTGTTGCTGTATCTTGATCTTGTGTATGGAAATCTACTTCTTGTGGGGTAGGTATAGTTTGCTGTACTTGTTGTGTTGATGAAGAGCAGGAGGAGTCACAGGTATTTCTGCTACCGGAGCTGGTGGGACAACTGGAGTTGGTGGTACAGGAGTTTGTGGTTGCTCCATAACTGGTGGTACCGGAGGTACTACTGGTGCAGGTTGCTCCACCACAGGTTGAACAGGTGGGACAACTGGAGCGGGTGTTGGTTGTATGTTCTGTGCTGCTGGAATTGTTAGTGTTGGTGATGTTTGTGGGGTAGGTGTCTGTATATCTTGAGGTATGTTCACAGGTTGTTGTGTAGGAGGAGTAAATTGCTGTGTTTGTGGTGCAAACTGTTGATTTTGTGGGATAGGAATTTCAGTACCTTGTACTTCTGTTGGTCCATGTGTCTCGTACGCCGGAGTAATGATTGCTTCACTGACTGCCTCTTCTATCACCCCTTTCTTTCTACCAAAAATACTGAACCCTTTTTTTGCAGGTTCAGGTTGTGGTGACTGAGGTTGTGCTTGTACAAACTGCGGTGCAACCTGTTGCTGCATTTGCTGCTGGTACTGGTTTGGGATAACACCATCCACTTGTGGCTGTACTTGCTGCTGCTGCGGCAAACCTGCACCTGCGGCAGTGCTTTGTGAAGGTTCATCGACAACGTCTTTCAGGTGCAAAATAGGCACCCGATACTTACCCGGGTCATTCGGCATACGACTATTGTACTACGTTTCTCCCTAGTAGTTCCACATAAGAAACGTGGAAGAAACCCACGTTTTGGCGTGGGTTTCAGTGTGCTATTTTTGTGTTGGTGGTTTTGGCTGTGGGGCTGCTTTCGCGTTGAGTCCCTTTCGCTCTGCCCATCCTGGGTCAGCTGCTTTGATAGATAGGTTGATTCTTCCCTTTTCATCTACCTCCTTCACGGCAACCTTCACATGCTCACCCTCTTTGAGTGCGTCACGAATGTTCTCGATCCTGAATGGTGCTATCTCAGAAATATGTACCATTCCCTCTGCATTTGCACCAATCTTTACAAATGCACCAAAGTCGAGGATGCGAGTTACCTCACCTTCGCACATTTCTCCTGGTATGTACTCATGTACGAGTTCCTCTATCATAGCAAACGCCTTTTCAGCGGTACCATTTTTACCAGTAATGAAGACAGAGCCATCATCCTCGATGGTAATGTCATCAACACCAGATTCATCCTTGATACCATTGATGGTCTTTCCACCACTACCAATAACGAGTCCTATTTGGTCAACCTTCACTTTTAAGGTGAGAATCTTTGGTGCGAGTGGGTGAATGTCCGTTCGTGGTTCAGCTATTGCAGCTTTGATAACTTCGAGTATCTGGAGACGTGCATTCTTTGCTTGTTGAATAGCTTCCATGAGTACTGGAACAGTTGCGCCCTCAATCTTTACATCCATTTGCATTGCGGTGATTCCTTCAGTAGTTCCAGCAACCTTGAGATCCATGTCACCAAAGTGATCCTCTGGACCTTGAATGTCGGTCAATATCTTGTACTTACCCTCTTTGTTGCTCATGAGACCCATAGCAATACCTGCAACAGGGCGCTTTATTGGCACACCTGCATCCATGAGTGCGAGCGTTGAACCACAGATACTTGCCTGTGAACTTGAACCATTGGATGCCATAACCTCAGAAACAACTCTGATGGTGTATGGAAACTTATCCTTTTCTGGAAGTACAGGTACAAGTGCCTTTTCAGCGAGTGCACCATGTCCTGTAGCTCGTCTATTGAATCCTCCTATTCGTCCGGTTTCCCCCACTGAGAATGGTGGGAAGTTGTAGTGGTGCATGTAGTGTTTTGTCGTGTCCTGATTCTCTATAGTGTCGAGGAGCTGTGCGTCACCTGGGCCACCAAGGGTGAGTGCTGAGAGAACATGTGTTCCACCGCGGTAGAAAATACCTGTACCGTGTATCACCTTTGAGAATCCTCCTGCTTGTGCATATAGGTTTCGTATCTCGTCCATGTTTCGTCCATCTTGTCGTCGGTCATTTTCAAGTGCCTCAGTGTGCACCAACTCATCTACCTTCTCCTCAAAGAGATCGCCAGCATCAGCTGCTGATGCTTCCGGTAGCTGCTCTTTTACGACTGCCATCCACTCTTCCTTGAGTGTATAAGCTCCCTTTTCACCAAACACGTATTCAGACATTTTTGGTTGTACCTCAGTTTCAAAGAGGTTTTTGATATCATCTGCAACAACTCGTGTTGGTAGTTCAATCTTTTCTTTTCCTATTTCAGTAATAATACCCTCCTGCCATTTCTGGAGTTCATTGTGTACCAAAACTGCTTTGTTGAGTGCCTCATTGAGGAGCTCTTCCTTGGTTTCCTTTCCACCTACCTCGATCATGTTTATCTTGCCGTCCTTACCGCAAGCAATGAGGTCAAACTCAGAAACACCATCCTCACGTTCGCTGTAGTTTGGGTTTATCACAAGTTCCTCAGTATCGATCTTTTTACCAATACGTACCGCTCCAACTGGTCCTGCCCATGGTATATCACTCACACCAAGTGCGAGTGATGCCCCAATGATACCGAGTATATCTGGATCTTCATCTCCAAGAGACATGACCGAGACCACTACTTGAACATCTCGACGAATAGAGTGATCAAAGAGTGGTCGAATGGTTCGGTCTACCGCACGAGCAGACAAAATAGCCTCCTCTGATGGCATACCCTCTCGTCGTTTAAAACGACTACCTAGAATAGCTCCTGCTGCATAGAATTTCTCCTCAAACTCGACTGAGAGTGGGAACCAGTTTAAACCTTCACGCTCACCACCCATAACCGCAGTCACGAGTACATTCGTATCACCGTAGTGTAGGAGTACAGAGCCGTTCGTTTGATCGGTAAGATCATTGAACTCAGCGGTAAGCTCTTTACCGCCAACGGTTGTTGTAAAAACCTGTTTTTTCATTATGTTAGGCTCGGAATCGGATTGAAGACCTAGAAATGATAGTTCACTCCAGCTCTCTATCCGCCACCGAGCGATTACCTTATATGTAGTGGACTATAGCAAAGAAGTGAGGTGGGGGCAATTTACCTCCACCTCACAAACTTTTCATTCATGCATCAGAATTTTTGCTATGCAAGACGTTTTGCAGTGCCCCAACTGCCGTTAGGTGTTCCCTTATCTTTGTTCTGTAAACTTTTTGATTTAATGGTGTACCGCTTGATGTTTTCGTCCATATCGACAAATTCATCGACAGCATCTTTGAGTTTGCTTGAGCTTGAACGGCCAAATGAGATAGCCTCAACTTGGCAGCCACTCGTCGTGCGGAGGTACTCTACCGCAGGAACAAAGTCCCCATCACCTGTTGCAAGTATCACTGCATCAAGTTTTGGTCCCATCTTTATGGCATCTATTGCCATACCGACATCCCAGTCTGCTTTCTTTGCCCCTCCAGCAAAGACCTGCAAGTCTTTCGTCTTTGCTTCAATACCTATTTTTGAGAGTGCTTCAAAGAAGCCCTGTTCTTCACCGCTCTCTGTGGTTACCACGTAGGCAATAGCACGAACGAGTATACGGTCAGCAACGGCATCTTTGAGTACGTTGTTGAAGTTTACCTTCGCATGGTAAAGATTTTTTGCGCTATGATAGAGGTTTTGCGTGTCAATAAAAACAGCTACACGCTGCGCTTTGTGTTTAACTATTGGCATAAAATAAATGATTATGGTGCTTGTGGCACTCTAGTATGTAAAGTATGTACTACGTACCACTCTATTGTAGTACGCATAAGCAAGACAGAAAATGCCATCACGAATGTAAATGGCAGATTCCACATGACGTAGTTATAGAAGACTATTTCTTAAGGTTGAGTTTCTTTAAGAGTGCATTGTATGCACGCTTGTTGTTTTTCTCAAGATACCTAAGGTGAGCACGACGTTGTGCAACCATACCGAGAAGTCCGCGACGAGAATGCTTATCCTTTGGTTGTTTTTTAAGATGCTGAGCGAGCTCATCAATTTTTTTGGTGAGAAGACCAACCTGTACCTCTGGTGAACCAGTGTCTGTGTCGTGTCGCTTCGTATTCTTAATTACGTTTTGTTTCTTTCTTGCTGTTAACATGTTTCTTACTTTAGCACATTTTAAAAGAAAGCGCAAGTACTGTACTTTCAGTGCCAGTGAAGTATCCTACGGCATTCTGACTCTTTTTGCAAGAAAAAAGCGCTGGTGAAGGGGGCACCAGCGCTCATGTTGGCAAGACGTTGCAAGCCGTTGATGATCAATGTCTTGAGCCAACTCCCAAGGTGAGTATAGCGTACATTGGTAAAAAAGCTACAAAAAAGTAATCCTCTCGCATGCGAGAGGATTGTATAAGGGCGGCCCGTAGGCCAAGAAGGAACGGGTGTGCCTTGCGGCACTGGGTGTGGGAATGAATATTCGTCGGTAAGAAATCTACCTATTATGATACTCCCCTTTTTTCTCATTGCAAGTTTTCTTACAAAAGGTTGTGTATAACTTTACTACCTGACACTTTTCAGTTTTTAAATATAGTGCGACACTGTTCGTATGAATGAGATCACTACACTCAAAGAGGGTTTTTTAAAACACCTTGCACAGAACAAGAAGAGTAAAAAAACCATTGAAAACTACACCCGATACCTTGATAGGTTTCTAAAGGTGACACAGGTGGAACATGTGCGTGCCATCTCCCCTGAGTCAGTAAACATGTTTCGTGTTTGGCTGAAAGAACAAAACGTGTTCAGTGTTGAGACACAAAGAAATGAAACCTTGTCGGTAAAGACGCAAAATTACCACCTTGTTGCACTACGTGTATTTTTAGCGTACCTAAAAAAGTGTGGTCACAACACTTTGTTGCCAAAAGAGGTGACTCTCGAGCAATCATTGAACATACCGCTCTCTGTCGCAAATGAAGGTGATTTTTGGAGTATGTACCAGACTATTACTGGTGTAGATGGAAAATCATATAGAGATAGAGCCATTCTTTTGCTACTCGGTACAACAGGGGTAAAGGTGGGTGAACTATGTGCCCTCAACAGGAGTGCTTTTCAACGTACAAAACTCAGTGTTATGGGAAAGGTGCAACGTACCGTGGATCTTCTTCCGGAGTGTGTAGAAGCACTTGAGTCCTACTTGCTTGGAAGAAAAGATACTGATGATGCCCTGTTTGTGAACAATGGTAAGCGAAGTAGTAGTTTCCGTTTAACCCCTCGGTCAGTACAACGTATTGTAAAACAGTGCGCAGAACGAGCGAGTGTCGAAGTGCGTGTTACCCCGCAGAGCTTCCGAAACATGTATGTAGCCGGCCTTTTGAGTGGTGAAACAGATGCAACTGTTCTTAAGGAGAAGGTAGGTTACCAGCATGAAAGCACTATGGAGAAGTATATTGGTGGTATAGAGGAGTGTGTTGGTTCCACAGAGTAGCTGTAACAACGTAATAAGGCCGCTGCGAAACGCAACGGCCTTATAAAGTACAAAAGATCTACCATCTTCTACTAAACTCCCTCACTCTGTTTCCGTACCCTGAGCAGTCCTCTACATTTCTGTAGCCAATGCTTCTTTGTGCCTTTACCCTCCCCTTGCATTCTTGGTAGTCCCGAATAGCTCGGTCCTTTCTTTCCTGCAATTTTTGACTTTCCCTTTGGTACGCGTCAGAGTAGTAACTCCCTACGCTACTATCATCCTGATAGTTGTTTTGATACGTACTATAACCGTTGTTGACGTACACTTCCCGCTGTATAGGGGCTCTGTGTACAACAACTTGCTGTGGTTCTATACAGAACGGTCTCCCGTACTGATCATATGCCACGTTACATGGAACGTTTTGTCGATAAGAACCTCTTGCTGAAGTACCTATCAGTGCCGCTACAAAAGCACTTACGATAATCGCGGTGTTTCTTCTACCTTTATTTCCTGCCTCAGCAGTAGTTGCAAAAAAAGATGAAGAAATGAGAGTGACGATAATAGCGGAAATTATAAGTATATTTTTCATAGCAGTATCCTCCGGCTTTGATTTTGAGTTTCAAGTAGTTGTATATTCTGCTTGTAGTATAACATTACTATACATATTTGTCAATATATATTGGTACAAAAAACAGAAAATATGGCTAAAAATAGGTATTTTCATACAACGTGGTATAGTACTAGCTATGAAAATAGCTAGTTGGAACGTAAATGGCTTGCGTGCAGTGGCTCGTAAAGGGTTGTTTGAGCCAATGCTGCAGCAGGTGTCCCCTGATGTACTCCTCGTTCAAGAGACAAAAGCCGAACAAGAACAAGTACCCAGCGATGTGCAAATTGCCCTGGGATATCACTCATATTTCAACGCTTCACAAACACGCAAGGGATACAGCGGTACAGCTATATACACAAAAGAGATGCCAATAGAAGTTACCTATGGTATGCAGAAACCAGAGTATGACCAGGAAGGGCGTATTGTTACTGTATTTTTTAAGAATATTACAGTGGTGAACTGCTACTTCCCTAACGGCGGTCAAGGTCCGGACAGACTTGCATATAAGCTTGAGTTTTATGAAGCTTTTTTGGAGTATGTTGAAGGATTACGTAAAAAAAACCCTGTTGTATGGGGAGGTGATGTAAACACTGCACATGAGGAGATAGATCTTGCACGACCTCGTGAAAATAAAGAGAATACGGGATTCTTACCCGAAGAGCGAGCATGGCTCGATGAGGTGGTAGCGCATGGTTGGGTAGATAGCTTTCGTGCAAAGTATCCAGAGAAGGCGGATATGTACACGTACTGGGATATGAAAACACATGCACGTGATAGAAATGTGGGATGGAGAATAGATTATCTTTTCCTCTCCCCTGACCTCATGGCAAAACATGTACGTAGCACAATACATTCGGAACTACTTGGTAGTGATCATTGCCCAATAAGTATCGAACTTAAGATATAGTAGTTGAGAAAATGTACATAACCCTCTGTAGAGCATATCTGCAGAGGGTTTTTTACGTTGTAAACACACCACTTTTATTATAAAGGACACTTATCCACAATTATCCCCACATATGTCCTTTACGTGTCCTTAAGTATATATATACTAGTACTTAGACCAGCGTGATGGTGATTCCAAAGAAATAGGTGGTACGTTCTTCGTGTGAAGAATCGTACCAAGAACGTACCACCTATCTCTGCGGAACAATTGTTCTTTAGAGAAAATAGTTCTTTCGAAGTTATTATGGCAAAAGTAAAATACTTTTGTTGAGAGTAGATGTTTCCACTCAAACAAAAATATTTTTTATTCAAACACTCTACTATAGAATACAAAAGAGTTACATAAGCCAAAAAATACTTCAATACAATAAAATATGTAGCAGCCCCCAGCTCATAAAAGCCGCCGCCGCAATAATAGACCTCTGTCTTAACATTGCCCTCTGATAGGTCACAAAGAGCGCTCAACTTAGCCAAATATTCTAAACGAGCCCCCTTTCTGACCTGTCAAAGGAACAGCAGCGGCTTTTTCTTACCCCGCCTTTTTTGGCGGGGTTTTCCGTTTACAGTATGTTACACGTGTAACCACCTTTGCATGGTGGTTTTTAGTTACACGTGTAACAACGCTGGTTCAGAAAATAATGGTTCAAGTGAACTATTACTACAGATGTAAAAACATCTGTAGTATCCTTTTACGCAGAAGCTTGCGTACGGTAAGTGGGTAAAATGGTTTGTATGATGTAAACACATCAATGCACCATGTTACACGTGTAACATTTGGATCTAGTTAACGATAACCTAGTCCCTAACACCTAGAACCTAAACAACATTGTGTTTTTTACGTAGTGCTTTAATCTCTTTTTCTTCTGCTTCTTCCCTTTTTTCTTTTCCTTGTTTGCCAAGCCGCTGTAACTCCTCATCAGAAAGCTCAGAAAGCTCTGTGGCGCGTTTTGTGAGGTACTCTATGGTATTGAGTGTTGGATCATCTAAAACCTCTTCTAGGAGCGCATGGAGCATATTCCCCACTCGTGGTCCTGGAGTTTCATGTGTAACATCCATAAGCTCACCACCAGATAGTTTCAAGCTTCCCACTGAGATAGGATCACGTAGTGCTTCTTCTACCATGCTGTGGTATTTCCTAAACCTGAATGGCTGTTCCTTTGGTCTACCGGAACCTATTCTGTCGCACCTCCGTACATTCAGGAGATTCCAAATATTTTCTTCTCCAACGTTTACAATCATTCTGCGTACAGCAGAAAGGGTTATTTTATCAGGATCGCTGAAGAACATATGCCAGCGTACTAAATTGACGACTTTTTCGACAGTTTCTTTTGGGTAACGTAATCTCTGTAGTATCTCACGTGTTACACGTGAACCATTAACCTCATGTCCATAGAAGGTGTATGCACCGGTTTCAGTGGTTCTGCGGCTCTTTGGTTTTCCGATATCGTGTAAAAGGGAAGCAAGACGTACCTCGAGAGGGAAGTCTTTATCGGCTGCATGTTGTACACTGCGAATCAAGTGTTCAAAAACGGTGTAGATGTGTGAATGGTTTTGCTCTGTATCTACGCCGTGAAGGAGTTCAGGAAGTACGTACTGCAGTATGCCAGTCTGTTTCATGTGTAACAGTGCTTCCATTGGCTGAGATGACATAAGTGTTTTTGTGAGCTCATCGCGTATACGTTCAGCAGATATCTTTTGGAGTAGGTGAGAATCATTAGTGATTGCCTCAAAGGTTTTCTGCTCTATACCAAAACCGAGTTCAGCACCAAGACGTATTGCACGCATCATGCGGAGCGCATCTTCTTTGAAACGTTCATCTGGAGCACCCACAGCACGTAGCTGTTTTTGCTCCAAATCGTCATGTCCTTTATAAGGGTCAACAACATGTCCTTTATAAAGGTCATACGCTATTGCGTTTACGGTAAAGTCTCTTCGCGCAAGATCTTCTTCAAGTGAAACACCAAACTCTACCGTATCCGGACGTCTCGCGTCTGAGTATGTACCTTCTTTTCGGTACGGAGTTACCTCGATAACTTTGAGGGTTGGATCAGATGCATCTTCAAAAACAACACCCACGGTACCAAAGTCATTGTTGTAGTAGGTTTCTTCAAAAAGCGCCTGTATTTGGTCAGGGTGTGCGTTTGTGGTGATATCCCAATCTTTTGGTTGTTTTCCCAGTACCATGTCACGAACACATCCTCCAACAAGGTATGCGTCGTATCCTGCCTCGTTCAATGTATTTGTTACACGTGTAACCTCGGGCGGAATAGGGAAGTCAATGTCGTTCATGCATCATATTGTATTGGTGTTTCTGCGTATTAACAAGTTCAATACACTTTGTGTTTCAAAGTGCTTCTCAAAAAGATAAAAGTATGGCAGAATATGCTAGCTAATAAGCAAGCACCCGTGGTGAAATGGATATCACAACGGTCTTCGGAACCGTCATTCCAGGTTCGAGTCCTGGCGGGTGCACATATAACAAAAACCCCTTCCTGGGGTTTTTGTTATATGTGCACCCGAGCAAAACATAAATATGTTTTGCGTCCAGAACTAGAACCGAAGGACTAATGTTTACACAGAGCGAAGCGACAATGTAAACATTGATCTCGACCGTAGGGAGAGGCAAGTCCTGGCGGTGTAATAAACGTTCCTAGCAAGGGACGGTATTCGAATATGTTTATAATAAAAAACCACCAGCATTGAAGCTGGTGGTTTTTTATTATGCACGACTTACTTTTACTGCATTGAGACCCTTCGGTCCTTCTTCGACATCAAAAGTAACAGTGTCATTTTCTTGAAGTGAATTGAAATCTCCTTCTACATCGTTTGAGTGAAAGAAAAGGTCTTTTTCTTCACCATCGCGGCTAATGAATCCGAACCCTTTATCTGTCAAACGAGCAATTTTTCCTGTTTGCATTTTTAGAAATACTACTGAAATAATGCTGTGTCAGGTGTTACCTGACACCACAAACAACATTCAAAGATTGTCCCGACTAAGATTCCCAGAGTGAAATTTGATTGTTAAGAATATATAATATTTTAGACTATTGTCAATACTTAGCTTTACTTTTAGGACTCGAACAGCAAAAGTGATGGTGAGATTCCTCTCGGGTGTACTATTTTCAAAACACATATCAAAACTTGGTATACTGCTAAACATGAAAAGCGATGTGGTATTCATTACGGGAAATGAGAATAAGGCGAAGTATCTCGGGGAATTGTTGGGGGTGGAGCTAGAGCGACAGAAGATCGACCTTGTTGAGGTACAGTCATTGGATTTGCGTGAAGTGGTGCACCATAAGGTACGGGAAGCGTATAAGGTAGTAGGGAAGCCTGTGTTAGTGGAAGATATCTCTCTTGAGTTTACTGCTCTTGGGAAGTTGCCTGGGCCGTTTATTAAGTGGTTTGAGACTGAGCTGAGTCTAGAAGACATATGTCGATTGCTTGATGGAAAGGAAAGAGGTGCTATTGCACGGTGCACATTTGGCTACTTTGATGGAGAGAGAGAAGAGTACTTTGAGGGGATGATGACGGGTGAAATAAGTGCATCTCCAAAAGGTAAAGATGGGTACGGTTGGGATCCTATCTTTATCCCCGAAGGGTATGACAAAACGCGCGCTGAGCTTACCAAGGAGGAGTATGATGAAGTCTATAAAAAACTTCGCCCATTTGATAAGCTGAGAGAATTTTTATTATCAAAATAATGTTTTAAATAATGGATAAGTATAAAAGAATCTCACAAATATTTTTTGTAATTGGGGTAATCTGGGTTCTGGTTGTGTTTGCTTATTCAATATTAAGTCCTTGCTCAGATCCAAATAAGTTTTGTTTCTACTGTAGTGGAGACTGTTTTGGTATGATGGGAGTATTAATCGCAGGTGTTTTGCCTGCTACTTTTCTTGCTGCTATTGCTGTAATTTTTTTCATAATATATAAATTTAAGAAATAATTTGCATATATCGAAGCAGGGTTCTTTGAGATTAATAAGGTTACATAAAGATAGATTTTGAGCGGAACCTTACCTAGCGGCTCTATTTCGTGGTAATTGGTTGGAGAGATGTGACATTAGAATAACCCAAGTAAGGTTATTGAGGAGAAGTATGGTGTGCCTGTGGGTACTATGAAGTACTTTACTTTTGATAGGTTTGAATAATAGGTAAACCCCGCCGGAGCGGGGTTTTGGTCATGTGAGATTAATGGTAGGTATACCAAGGAATTTGACGTGATTTTTTTCCATGGTTGCTCTAAAGCAGTCCTCTGTATGTGGGCAGAAATGCAGCACATCAAACACTTCAGACGTGAAGAGTGGGTACATTAGGTTGAGAACAACTGTAGTTACAGGATTTTGAGTTTTGTGTGTTCTCAGAATAGTTTCAATGTGAGGTTTGAGCGACATGATATTGAAAACAAGAAACATATCACCTTTCTCACCTCCTTTCATTCTTGCTACGTTGTGTGTATGAAAGTTAATCACATTTTCACGTTTTGCAACAGAGACCCTTTCTCCGTTTGAGAGCGGGCCCAAGACGGTCGTTGTTTGCAGAAGAGGGAAATCCCTTTTTCTTACATGGATAAAATTACTCGTGTATTCATGCAGTTCAGTAAATGTGGTGATATTCAATCTCTTCGGAAGTTCAAGTAACATACAGCCCCCTTGTGTTTGAGTTAAAAGTTCCTACTCTATAGTTCTACTTTTCAGTATACACAGTAATTCATGTCAGTGTAAATATTCTTTGACGAAAAAGTCGTCATAAAGGTATACTGTATGGCAATGGATTTTGTCATAGATAAATTACAGTTCCTGGGACTCAATGAACGTGAGGTGAAAGTGTTTACAGCACTTGCTACCTTTGGGCGAATGAACATGACAAAGGCAGCTACTCGGGCAAATGTACCTCGTACAACAGTTGATGCTGTGATGCGTCGTCTCGTAAAGCAAGGACTTGTTTTTAAAGAGAGGGTGAATGGACACTATGAGTACTTTGTGAACACAGATGAGGTTGCAAATACACTTGATTGGATAGAGCGACGTTTTCGTGCTGATCAAGATCAAGATGGAACGGTTTCAGTAAAGGAGAGTCAGGAGTATGAAGAGAAAAGAAAATATGACGAAAATATCGTCAGTAAAGGTGATGAAAAGGTAACGTTCGGTGAACTTGCAAAAAAGCATGCAGGTGACAGGGTACGGCTACTTTTCTCTCGTGGGCAGAATGGTCGCGAGGAGTCTGTGCTCCGTTTCTCAAAGTACGTTGCTGTTTCTATAGAGAATAATTTAAAACTCGAGATACTGATTGATTCGACTATTGCTGATGCCCTCATTGAAAAAGGGTCTACCCCAATGCCTCCACAATCAAACATGGTGCGTCTTAACATTGTGCCAGCTCTCTATGGTGTGGCGGTTGAGGATGTATTCATGTTTAGCGACAGTTTGCTACTTGTGAATACAGAGAGAAATGAGTGTCGTAAGGTGCAAGAACGAGTTTTGGTAGATCTTTCAAAGCATTTGCTTGATATTGCATGTGAGACAGGGTGGAGTGTTGATCTTACTGCCTGGATGAATAAGGTGTAATGTAAATTGTGAACAAACAGTAGACATTTAGCGGTTCAGACGCTATGATGTATCACGTAAATATTGCGGGTATCGTTTAGTGGTAGGATGACGCCTTGCCATGGCGTAGACGGGAGTTCGATTCTCCCTACCCGCACATTAACAACAAAAGGAGGGTTCATACCCTCCTTTTGTTGTTGAGTAGCTTGCGTAGGGAGAATCGAACATGGAAAGGTGTCAGGAAAACTCTAGTTTTCCTGTGTAGGAGAGCAGTGGAGCGAAGCGAAACGCTGAGAACCGTGGGTTCTCAGAGAGCGATCGTAGGAAGTGAGTTCGATAGCGAAGCGTCTCCCTACCCGCACATTAACAACAAAAGGAGGGTTCATACCCTCCTTTTGTTGTTGAGTAGTTTCTGTATATGTATGGATTTCTTGTTAAATAATTACATTGTGTTATTTTTCGTTTAGAAATTTGACCATGAAATATAACCTTTTCGGGGAGGTATAGAAATGGATGATTATGTTACCTTGCGTGCTGCAGGAAGGGATATTGCTGTTCCGGTATGGGCAGAGACATCAGGTATTTTCCAATGTACCTCAGTCGAGGAGACGATCGCGATTTATGATGCAAATGCAATATTTTATTCTGCTGCTGTGGAGCATGCACTTACCCAAGTGAGTTTTGGCGCATACGATCCTAATGGAACTATTTTATTACTGCTACGACCGTATGATTTCGGGTACACTGAGGAGTACGTGCTGCTAGATGACTGGTTAGAGGTGGTGAACAGTGCTCATCTGAAAGACGTGATACATAATGTTGCTTTCAAGGTACCAATCATGATTGAAGAGGAAGACGCTGTAAGTCAAATTGTGGTAGGTACTCGCCCTATTGATGGAAAATTTTTAGTTATATCAGCGTGTCCAAGGGACAAGAGGGTATTCTTGGATATGAAAACTGGTACGGTTGTTGATGGTAAGGTTTGTATCAACCCACGAACCAAGTGGCTCTTCAAGAAGTAAGAGTAACCCCCTGCAGACACGCGTCTGCAGGGGGCTGTGTGTTAACATCGTTCCCACCGAGACCACCATCGAGGGTTTTTGGTGAACACGGTAAGGTTGTTAATGCAACAGTTACAAAGATCAAGTGTTACGGGAACATGTTCGGCTTGAGCCACATCATCAAGTGTGTTGAGTGCATCCATTTGCTCTTCGGAAACAGGTGGATGTGCGCTAAATCTGACAAACACCCTGAGAGGGGCATGGTGTTTCTGAATGAAAGCTGTCACATCTTTAAGGGTTTCAGCATTCGGATTTTCGGAAACATGTATTTCACTATAGTGCTCTGACGCCTTGCTTTCACCTTTGAATAGTATTTCAAATCTCATTGTAACCTCCATGCATTTGTTTGATGTTTTTTCTAATCGACATACTAATCATGTTTAAAATTAATGCAAGAACAGCAGTATTTCATCTTTTCTATACAAATATAGTAAATATGGTATGGTCATGACTAGGAAGATATTAGGCATATAACCTAAATGAAATCTACTGCGGAGGAAGATATGGAAGGAAGAGTGTGTTATACCCAAAGTGCACTGAAGAACGGACTCAAACTTCTGATTACTGAGATTGTCGGGAAGCTTGCAGTTTCTGAAGAGTATAGTCCAAATGTTGGCAAATTTGTCCACGGATCTTTCGCTGTAGATGAGATAGAACTTGAAGATGGACCGTTTACAGTAGCAGCCAAGGGTTTCCTTGCAGAGACAATCTACTACGTGGTGTTTTGCAAATGTAGGCGAATCCCAATCTTCGGGTGGAGATTTCCTCGTTTGTATGACAGAAAACACGCGGTACCTATTCTTTCAATAGCATTACCTGCGATTGAATCAGATGGAAATGGAGTTTTTTCGTACTCAAGTTTGGTATGTACAAACCAAATGCCAGCTGGACAAGAGTTGGTAGGTGATTTGATTGATAAGTTTGCCAGTATGCACAATCTTTCAGATCCGAAGATGGTTTGTGACCATTCCTTTAAGGAGCTAACGTTTGCACCTGAAAATGTTCCTAAGGAAGTACAAGAAAGAGTTTCCAAGACTACTGCAATACCTACCTCTTCGAAACTCGAGTTAGTTCAAGATGGTGGATAGGATACTGCAGAGGTTTTTGGAGCAGCTAGTTTCGTACTAGCTGCTCTTTTGCCACACATGTGCATAACTGGGGATAAGTCTGTGTATATGTGAATAAAGGACATGTACGATAAAAACAAATATGGCTAAAAATAAGCATATTTCCATAGGACAGCTTGGTGAGGATATTGCTGCACAGTATCTAGAAAACAGAAAGTATCGCATAGTTGAGCGAAATTATAGAAAAAAGTGCGGAGAGTTGGATGTTGTGTGTATAAAAGACGATGTACTGCACTTTGTAGAAGTAAAATCCTCCGAAATATTTAGTGTTTTACACGAGGGTGAAGAAACCTATCGGCCAGAAGACCATATAGATAGAAATAAAAAGACACGGCTGAAGAGAGTGATCGAGGTGTATTTGCTCGAGCGAGGACTTGGTGGTGCACATGATTGGACAGTGGATGTAATAGTTGTGCAGATACTTACCGAAAGTAAAAAGGTCTACGTCAAAGTGCTTGAGAGTGTACTACTTGATTAGCATTTTTTTGAAAAAGTGATTAGCATTTTTTTGAAAAAGTGGTACTCTATTTTGGCACTTGGAAATAAGTTCTACTACGGGGTGTAGCATAGTGGTAGTGTACGCGGTTTGGGACCGTGTGGCCCGGGTTCGATTCCCGGCTCCCCGACAAATACAGAAAAACCTACAGAAATGTTCTGTAGGTTTTTCTGTATTTTTACGGAGTCGCCGGGAATCGAACATGGAAAGGGGTAGGGAAAACTCTAGTTTTCCCTTGAAGGAGAGCTGTGAGGAGTTTACGACGAACGCTGAGAACCGTGGGTTCTTAGAGAGTGAACCTGAGCGAGGAACGAGTCGAAGGTGAGCGAGTTCGATAGCATAGCGTCCCGGCAAGAAAATACTTAGTCATCCCGGGGACGATTCTCGGCTCCCACATTATCTACATTGAACGAGTCGAAGATGAACGAGTTCGATAACGAAGTGTCCCGGAAAAATTTTATTCTACATTTTCAACCAATTTTCCAAGTATTGTATTTGGTTCTACTCGTTTAGCATTGTCCTGAATGTATGAGAGTAGTGAAAGTACAAGCTTCTGTGTTTCTGAGTTGCGTATCTCTATTGCAAGTGACTCATTAAACGAAAGCAGATACAGAGCATTTTTTGTAGCAAACAACTGTGCGCCATGCTTGAAATACTCCTCGTCAATCTCGTGTGCTATGGTCATGCGTCCCATAAAGTGCTTTACCCATTCTTTGCCCCATAACTTTGCATGTTTCTCAAACCAACCTCTCGGTATGACTGCTTCCATGATTATCTTGTTTTTCTTCACCAACCTATTTAGCTTGTTGGTTGCATCAGGTGAGAATATCTTACTCCAACCAATTTCAATGTTATTACCTTGTATGCCGTACATTCGTTCATTTTTTGTATGTGATAGTAAATTGAAGAGTAGCTTTTGTATACTTTTTTCATCTTTATAGATGATGATATTTGACTCACATCTTCCATGGACTTCTTCTGTTGTTTCAGAAATATCAAGCAATGCCTTTTTTGCTTTGTATAGCTCATCTTCAATAACTCGCTCATCTTCAAGTGTCCAGTATTTTTTTCCGTGTACGATCTTTGTTTGCACAAGTTTTCGTGCCTTAAGTTTCTTTAGGGTTTCATACACAGTTGGGCGTGTAATGTGTGTACTGCGAGAAAGTTCGAGAGGTGTAGAGTCACCCTGCTTTAATTGGGTGAAAATTTTATTTTCGTTTTTTGAAAGTTGTAGCAGTTGCATATATTCACATCATAACAAAGATGTATAAACTGTAAAGAAATATTGACACTTTATTTATACAAAATATGCTTGAAAATAAAGCGATATTTAGTTTTTAGGTATAAAGTATAAGAAAATTTCAAAAACATCTTCAAAACCTCTACACTGTTGACAGATTATATAAAGTCTTTTGTAACATGAAGCTGCAATCCAAATAAAGGAGAATGTTATGACACTCATGCAAGAACTTATTGAAAATGGTTGTTACTTGGTAGTTCCTGATCCAGTGTATGTCGCGGCAACGATAGAAGGAGTATGTAATCTCAGGTGCAAACACTGCTACTGGTCACACGATACTCGTAATATACCGGTTGTAGATGATTGGTCAGAGCAGATAGCGCAACTCGTAGCATGGGGCAGTGAGGTTGCCTATGCTGGCAGAATCCTTTCACCACGTGGTGCCGCATTTATTGAGAACTACTGTAGGTCTTCAGGGAAAAAGATTGGGATAGTGGACAATGGTTTTACTATTCAGAAGTATCCTGAACTCATGCAGTACTACGAGTACATCAACATTTCAGTGGATGGTGTAGCAGAAGACCATGATAAACAGCGAGGCATGAAGGGGTCGTGTGCTATTGCCTGGGAAGCGATACATAACCTCAAATTTAAAGGTTATGATCCTATCATTTCTTGCTGTGTGTCGCCTGTTAACTTTGGTTCTTGGGACAGGTTCGAGAATATGGTGTGTAAACGTGATGTGCGTTTATCTTGTACCCCTGTGTTACCGGTCTTAGGAAACAGGAACAGGATGCCTTTTTTCTCTGACACGGAACTGTGTGATGTGTTTGAGAAACTTGTACATGGTTGTGGTAAGCTCATCAAGCTTGTTTTGCCGGAGCATGTGCAAACTCTTATGCCGATACTCAAGGAGTATGTGTGGGAGATACATGATTACAGTCTAGAGGCTGAGGTGGAAGGAATCTACATTTCGTACCAGCCACTTTCCATTGACACGCTTGTTGGGAGGAATCTTTCTTGGAACGGAAAGTTTTATGTGAATGCTGATGCAGATGATTCACGGTTTGGGCATGTTGCCACGAATGAGCGCGTTCTTGAGGTCGCAAATGGTTATGCAAAAAAAGAATACAAGCTTGTACGTGAACTCTTGCGATAAATGTTATGGATAAGGAGGGAGATATGGCATTTGCACCTGTAGCAACAAGGAGTCACTTTGTACCTAGGCCCACAGGAAGTCAATCAAGAAGAAGTAAGTCCGTAAGGAGGAAATATGGCAATCACAGCAACAACAAAAGGGTGTTTTGTACCTCGTCCGGCTGTAAACTTGGTGTACGTAAAATCAACATGTAAATACAAAAGGAGACACTATGGCATTCGGGGCAGTGACGCGCGGACACAACATTCCGCGTCCAGGAAAGGTGGCTAAAAAACAGAAGAGAGTTCATTCAAAAAGCGAACGGAAGGCAAGCGCTTCCAAATAGCTGAAAACAAAACACCCTGCGAAGTGATTCGCAGGGTGTTTCAAAACTTTTACTTCAAGTACATCTTACTGTACTTGATCATTGCATCTTCGAGAATCTTTAGACCTGCTCCTTTTTGTGTCACCTCATAGTACCCTGTGTCATTTTTTTGAATGAGTTTTTCTCCAGTGAGTCGTTTGAGTTTTAGGGTGAGAGTGCGTGTAGAAATACCATCAAGCCATTTTTCAAGCTCGCAGAAACGCTTCGGGCTCTCTCGAAGTGCATGGAGAATGAGTATGGTCCAAGTATCAGAAAGCAGTGTCGCAACTCTTGTTATTGGGCAGTCTTTGCTAGGCATATATGCTACTATACCAAACTTTGATAACTTTACAAAGTAAAGTATTTGTACTGCAACTGGTATATCTACTTTACAAAGTAAAGTGATAGCACTACACTACTTGTTACTTACAAACTAAACTATATGACCATGTTACACATTAAAGTGATTTTAGGGAGTACCCGTGAGGGTCGGTTCAGTGAAAAGCTTATCCCATGGATAACCAATACTTTGGAAGAATATAAAGACATATCGTACGAAGTAATCGATCTTCGAGATAGCAACCTGCCATTTTTTGATGAACCTGCCAGTCCTGCATACGTGAAAGACGGTAACTACACAAAGAAAGAGGTTCGGGAGTTTGCTACAAAAATAGGTGAAGCTGATGCATTCATTGTTGTTGCACCAGAATACAATCATGGATACAGTGCAGTCTTGAAGAATGCCCTTGATTCTATATATGGCGAGTGGAACAATAAGGCGGTTGGTTTTGTTTCCTACGGTAGTGTTGGTGGTGGACGTGTGGTGGAGCAGCTGCGACAGGTGGCAGTAGAGCTACAGATGGCACCAATACGAAATGCAGTACATATCCAAGCACCTTGGCTGTTCCTTGATGAAGAGGGGAACATACAAGAAGGTGCTCTGGATACGTATGACAAAGCGCTTACTGATATGACAGAACAGTTGGTGTGGTGGGGCACAGCACTGCAGCATGCGCGTTCATAGGTTCGATGATACAAACAAGAAAATGCAACACCCTGCGAAGTGATTCGCAGGGTGTTTTTAAAAAACAACCCCGAGGTGAGCGCTTACCTCGGGGCGACAATAGTGTCTGTAACAACTGTAGAAGGGACACTGTTGCCACTAAACCTTCTACTCACCGCTGTTTTTTTCCTCACTGATCGCGGAACATCGTTATGAGAAACCAGTCTATTTCATGTGGAAGCCGGACTGGAGGACCACCTTCAGGCACTACAGGCATGTAATCATGTTGTGGTGGTTACGTCAATGTACTCCTTCACAAAGTTGCAATACATGCTACTTTTACAGGTAGAAACAGAAAAGACTAACACTTGTATAGGGGGTGATGTATGAAGCGAAGAATAGGTGAATATATGGAGAATGTATTTATTGCTGTATTATTTCTCAGTGCAAGTGGGTATGTGCTCTATTTAGGGTGGGAGATGCTGAAGGATATTTCAACAAGTCCACTTCCAAGTATCCTGATCATCGGTTTCATGTGTGGCTTTATACCTTCACTCTGTTGCAATGCTTTTTTTGGAATTGTACTTAAGGACTGATGTTACCCTTGAAGCATTCATAAAAAATACGCCCTCTCTGTAGGGCGTATACATGTTTACATTCAACATTGTATATAAGATGTCTATGTTATCCTTTCGATATGGGTAAACCATATAAATTTATAGTTGCGGTTATACTCACTCTTTTTGCACTGCTTGGGATAAATCGTTCTGCTGTGACCGCATGCATTCCTTCGCGTGGTGTTGTGGAAGTGTTTGCTACAGGTAACACACTATTTATTTCTATTGCGTGTTCCATTGTTGGCATGTCGACGGTTGTATACTATCTTCGAGGTGGCAGAAAACATATGTACAAGATGTTATACGTTACTACTATCTTAATGATACTAGGAATACTGGGATATTTTTTGAGTATAGAAGCATGTAGTGTTGGGTTGTCTTAGTGGTACGTTGCACACACTATTTACACTAAAATTATAGTACTTCCGTGCTATTCTTTAAGTTATGAGAAGGTGTCGACCTTGGTTTTTTGTAGTACTTTTATCTTTTCCATACGTAACTTTTGCGCAGGAGGAAGTTTGTAGTGATCCAGCAAAAGTGCTCATAGGTTTTGGGATACTCGTCTCAGTATTCCTATCGATCCTCTGTGTAATGATCCTCATAATGTACTTTTCGTTAGGTGGAAGAAAATACTTAAAGAAACTTGGTTTTGCGCTCGTGCTCTCGTTACTCTTTGGTGTTATGAGTGTGACTGCAGGACTCGTGAAGGAGTATAGTAGAAACACGATACCGTTTTTGCATCCCGCTTGTTTAGAGGAGGGTGTGTAATGTAAATAAAAATGTCATGTCAAAAAAACTACTTGTAATACATGGAGGGGACACGTACCCATCACCAGAGGCATACTTGGAAAGTCTCAAGACTCGAGAAGTGTATCTTGATCGAATGAAATCAAGGGTCGATTGGAAGGCTACTTTGGAGATGCAACTTGATGGTGCTTTTGAGGTTTTTTTACCAAGAATGCCTATAGCAGACAATGCAACTTATGAGCTATGGAAGCTGTGGTTTGAGCGTGTTCTGAGTACTATTGATGAGATGCCTATTTTTGTTGGACATTCGCTTGGTGCTATGTTTCTCGTAAAGTACTACTCAGAGGTGATACTTACAGCACCAGTTCCTGGACTCTTTTTGGTTGCTCCAGAGCACCTTAGTTCAAAGGTGCTAAAAGATGAACAAAATAGCTTTACTTTGAAAGGTAATTTGGGGGTATTGACCGAAAATGCTGAAAAGGTCGTATTTTTCCATAGTGAGGATGACCCTGTTGTTTCATTTGACAACCAAGCCATTTTTAAAGAAATGGTGCCTGATGCACAATATATTACTCTCCCTAACAGAGGACATTTTTTGGGTGATACTTTTCCTGAAATGGTTGCAATGTTGAAAAACCTTGCGTAAGTATGCATTCTAGTAGAACATATAGAATACTTAGTCATTTTGTGGTTATTTCCACAAGGTCGTAAGAGATGACACTATTATCCGTCTCCAGTAACAAGGTGGTAACAAATGAAACACGAAAAAGCCTATTTAGAAGCATTCGACAAATATGCAGATGCGCTCTATAGGCATTGCTATTTTCGTGTTTCTGATCCTGAGCGCGCGAAGGACATTGTTTCAGATGTGTTCACGAAGACGTGGGACTACCTAGTTAAGGGAAATACAGTAGAAAACTACAAACCATTTCTCTACCGCACCTTAAATCACCTCATAATAGACGAGTACAGGAAGAAGAAAACAGAATCACTTGATGCACTTTTAGACGAAAGTGAAGTCCCGGAGGGAGCGTTTGCAGAGTTGGTTGAGGGTAGTAGAGAGGAACTAGAGTTTTCAATAGACGCTCGTGACGTGCCAAGACTTATTGAAAAGATGCCTGACACACACAGAGAAGTCATTGTGATGCGGTTTGTTGATGGGCTTATGCCTCGTGAGATTGCAGAGGTGCTCGGAGTTCCGGTAAACACTATTTCAGTAAGGATTCATAGGGGGATTGCTTGGTTGAGTGAAAACGTAGACCAATTAGGAAAAAGATAAATGAAAAAATTAGAAGCACAGTTCCAAAGAGGAACAGAATACGTAAAACTAGAAGAGAGTGACAAAGCTCGTATGCGTGAGTCAATTGTCTCCTACATGGAGTACAAACCTATACGATCTTCAGTAGATACACAGGTAAGCAAACCATCATTCTTGCCATTTTTTCGTATGCATCATGTTTCTGGAGCCCTTGTTATTGCTACGGTACTTACCACTAGCACGTTCGGTGTTTCTTTCGCGGCAGGTGATGCGCTTCCAGGAGATTTACTCTACGGAGTAAAGGTAAATATAAATGAGGAGGTAAAAACAGCATTTCTCAATGAAGCAGACCGTATGGCTTGGGAACAGGAACGTGCAAAACGACGACTCGTTGAAGCGAGTCAGCTTGCTGCTGAAGGAAAACTAGATGATGATGCACGTGAGCAAGTATCAAAATTGTTTGCTGAGCATACTGAGGCAGTGGTTGAACAGGTGCTTGCATATGAAGCAACAGACCCAGTACTTGCAGCAGAGGCATCAAGTGAGTTTGAAGAATCACTTGATGCACATGAAGCAGTACTTGCTCGACTCATTGTTGAATCAGAAGATGAACCGCAGGAAAGTTCTATCGAACTAGTAGAGCAGGTCCGTACTGCAGCTATGGAGGTGGGGAAGATACGTGAGGATGCAGAGGAGAAAATAGGGACGACTGAAAAAGAAGGAGTTGAGGGAACTGAAGGTACAGATGATGTTACTGCACCTGTAGATGAGGACGGTATCAACTCTGCTAACATGCGTGTACGTGCAACGTATCGTGCTCAAGCTCGAGTGTTCGAGTTGCTTGAAAATGCTGAGAATCTTTATGGAGAACTAGATCCATCCTCTGAGACGGGTATGCAGGTATCAGCACAGATCGAACATGGGAAGGTGTTGCTTGCAGAAGGGAATACTGCACTTGGAGAGTACAACTACTCGGATGCGTACAGTGTCTATAGGGAGGCTGTAGCACTCTTGCAAAAGGTGGTACAGCTTTTAGAGGTGGCAAAGCTATTTTCTGTACAGATATATCCATCTGAAGACACAACGGTGCGGATGGAGGATGAAAGTATTGAAGAAGTACAGGTGGTAGAAGAGGGTGTTCAGGAGGATGAGACTGTGACGACAGGTGAGGGTGAAGAAGATACAGAGTTTGTCGATGAACATGTTGCAGAACTTACACAGCTTCGTGCTGAAGTGGAAGCGGATATACAGCATGCTCGTACACTGCTTCTCACAAAAAATGGTTTCGAGGTGAGTACTGTTGAACAGGTAAATGCTCATATAAAAGATGCGGTTGCTTACCAACTTCGTGGAGACATAGCATTTGTGTTAGAGGATTACGACGATGCAGAAGAACTCTTCACAAAGGCGCTAAAGTTGATACAGCGTACCATAGAGACATTAGAAGGAGAGATTGAAGAAAAAGGTGAACAAATTACTGACACACCACAAGAAGAAACTACTGATGTACAAGCTGATGAGACAACGGAAGAGCAGAGGTATGTACTCACGCATACCTACACTGAGGGTGTACACACATACACAGGAAGTTTAGAACTTGAGACCCCGTGCCATGTTGTTGGTACTGTTGCCTCAGAAGAGGATGGTGTAGTGTCACTTGCTATAACAATCGACAGTAATGAAGATGAGGTTGGATGCTTACAGGTCCAAACAGAGAAGAGTTATTCAGCGAGTATTGAGGCACCAGAAGATGTGCAGCTTGGTCATGTATACCTAAATGGTGTTGAGATACCATGGGACTTGGTACAAACTGAAGTGCTTGGAGATGCGGTAAGTAAGGAAGAAGAAGGTGAACCTGCTACAGGAGATGATGTGGGAGAGAATGAGTAGAACACGTAGTCACACTTGATTACGTGCTATACTCCGAATATATGGAACAGCTTACACTTTACGTAGAGCGCTTTTTAGCGTATTTCTCTGTTGATAGCTCAACAGTACTATTTGGAAACTCAGTAGGCGACTACGCGCTTTCATTCACTGTTTTCCTTTTTGGTTTAGCGATATTTGCTCTTGTTCAGTACTTTGCACTTTCTTGGCTTGCGTTTCTCTCGAAGAAGACAGAAACAAACCTAGATGATGTATTTGTAAAAATGGTACGGAGTTTTACACCACCGTTCTATCTTCTCCTCTCTTTCTGGTTTGCGCTTCGGTTTATCAATGTTTATGGTACGGCAGATAGTGTAATTACTGCTGTACTAGTACTTTGGCTCGTGTATCAAGCAGTCGTTATTGTCGGAATTCTTGTTGAGGATATTGCCTTTAAACACTTCGCCGAAGAAGACGATGAAACTACTAAGTCTGCTATTCACCTTATAGCAAATCTTTCGAAAGGTGTTATATGGGTGCTTGGTATACTCATGGTGCTATCAAATTTTGGTATAAACGTCACCTCACTCATGGCAGGTGCTGGAGTTGCAGGTATTGCTATAGCGTTTGCTCTACAGGGTATACTCTCTGACCTCTTCAGTTCGTTTTCGCTCTACTTTGATAAACCGTTTCGAGTAGGTGATTTCATTCAAACAGGTACCACTGCAGGAACGGTAAAGCAGATCGGTGTTAAATCAACACGATTAGAGTCAGTAACCGGAGAAGAGGTGGTGCTTTCAAATCAAGAGCTTACAGCAGCAAGAATACAGAACTATAAGGTGATGGAGACAAGACGTGGCGATCTTGCTTTTGGTGTACTTTACGAGACAAAACCAGAGATGTTGCGACGTATCCCGGATATGGTGCAGAAGATTGTTGAATCAGTGGATGGGGTTGAATTTAGTCGTGCCCACTTCAAAGGGTTTGGTGACTCATCACTTGATTTTGCTTGCGTGTATCAGGTACAGGACGCAGACTACAAGGTGTTTATGGATAGACAGCAAGAGATTAACTTCAAGTTGTTTGAAAAATTTGCAGAAGAGGGGATAGAGTTTGCCTACCCTACTACTACAGTACACATGGCAAAGTAGAATTTAGTTATACACACATAGTAGCTACTCATTGCTAGTAATGCATGTATACTAATAGTTACTGGGAGGCACTGATGTGCCTTTTAGTGTTATATGTCCTTATGTGGCGGGTTGTTCGAATGTCATGTGAGGATGTATTTGTTTACAAAGGTAACAAAACAACAATACTATGTTTGGACATGATGACACCCCAAAAGACGATGCAGTAGTAGATGCTCCAGTAGCAGATGATATGCCAGTTGAAGAAGAAGCAACCGAAGCGGCAGCACCAGTGATGGAAGAAGCTCCAGTTATGGAAGAAACAGAAGCTCCTGCAATGGAAATGCCAGAAGAGGAAGATACGGTAACTGAGTAGAAATGAAAACAAAACAAGCCACTTGTATAAGTGGCTTGTTTTTTTGTGTGCAATTTTTGTTTTTTTTGCTACAATGCGAGCAACGGATGTAATGATAAATTTATTGAATTAATGTACCGATTCCGTTTCGACCGCATGTTTTCACCGCTTAAGAAATACAGTTTTTTACGATCTTACCAAGGAAGCACTCCTGTTGAGCTTGCAGTATTTCTGAAATAACTATTGTAATTCAAAGCATTTAGACCTGCGACGGCACGGGAAAAAATACTATGTCGCCACTAACACCAATCGTAGCAATTGTCGGTGCCCTCATTGGGGGTGCTGTTGGCTACTACCTGCGTTACATTGTTGCAGCAGGTAAAAAGGGCTCAATGGAGCTCGAGATCAAGCAAATGATGCTTGAGGCAAAAGAAAAAGCAAAAAAAATAGAGGAGGAGGGAGAGCAAAAGATAGAAGATAAAAGAAAAGTATACGAAGAAGAAGTCAAAGAGAAACAGGAGTTTATTAAGAAATCTGAGTCGCGTATTCTAGATCGAGAAGAGTTTCTCGACAAGCGTCAACAGGATCTCGACAAGGAGGTTGAGCAGATAAAGAAGAAGATCGAAGAGGTGCATACAGTGAAAGCACGTGTTGATGAACTTAAAGCAGGTGTTGAGTCTGAGATTGAACGTATAGCACAGCTCTCAAAAGAAGATGCAAAAGAGGAACTCATTTCTCGTATTGAGGAGGAGAGTACTGAAGATATTGCGGTGCGTTTGCAAAAACTTGATCGTGTGGGTGAGGAGAAGTTGGAGCGTAAGGCTCAGGATATACTCACTACAGCAATACACCGTCTTGGTAATGCGGTTACTACGGATGTTCTCACTACCTCAATCGCCCTTCCAAATGAAGATATAAAAGGAAAGATCATTGGTAAGGAGGGAAGAAATATCCGTGCATTTGAGCGTGCAACAGGCGTTGATGTACTCATTGATGATACACCGGGACTCATTACCCTTTCCTGTTTTGATCCTGTTCGCAGGCAAATAGCGAGAGTTGCACTTGAAAACCTTATTATTGATGGTCGTATTCAACCTGCAAAAATAGAAGAACAGGTACAGAAAGCAACTGATGATATAAATCGAATTATCAAGGAAAAAGCTGAACAGGCTGCATATGAGGTAGGGGTGGTAAACCTCGACACTCGGGCACTCATGGTGCTTGGACGCCTCCACTTCCGTACCTCGTATGGTCAAAATGTGTTGCAACACTCGATTGAAATGGCGCATATTGCAGGATTGCTTGCTGAAGAGCTCAAGGCTGATGTGCAGGTAGCGAAAGCTGGAGCGCTTGTGCATGATATAGGAAAAGCAGTAGATCATGATGTACAGGGCACGCATGTTGAAATAGGACGAAGGATACTTCAGAAGTTTGGGGTTGATGAAAAGATCATTCAGGCAATGGAAGCACACCATGAAGAGTATCCATACCAAACACCTGAGTCTATTATTGTGCAGGTAGCTGACTCTATTTCAGGAGGACGGCCTGGTGCGCGACGTGATTCAGTTGAAAACTACCTAAAACGTTTGAAAGATTTGGAGAATATAGCAAATAGCTTTGATGGAGTAGAGAAGAGCTATGCTATTTCAGCAGGACGTGAGGTTCGTATCTTTGTACACCCTGAGAAGGTGAGTGACCTCGAAGCACGTAACCTTGCTCGAAGCATTGCAGTGCGTATAGAGCAAGAGCTCAAGTATCCTGGAGAAATAAAGGTTGCAGTGATACGAGAGAATAGAGCAGTAGAGTACGCTCGATAGTAAACATGAAAAACAAAAAGCCTCTTAGTGAGGCTTTTTGTTTTTCATAAAAATAGAGCGGGTAGCTCTTGCCAGAGCTATATTTTACTGGTCTAGTATTTTTTTACACACATATTACATGAACTTCATTATGGCTACGTATACTCAATGTTTTTACGTGCTGAAAACATAAAAAAATAGTACTACATATTTTTCTGTAGCATTTTTTACATACATTTTAGTTTACGTATAAAAAAACATCGTACTGTGCATCGTAATGTTTAAAAAATGGCACAACGTAGCCATTTTAAATACATACTATATGAGTACTGCCCTGCTGTTTAAGTATCGACGTCGATAGTATGTAATATATCTTTTTTTTAAGCCGTATTTTTCATTAGCATTGTATTTTTTTATAAATACATACTTTTTCGTTGCAAAAGTGTCCATGTGTATAAATGGTAAGTTATTATTTGAGTCCATTGCGGGAATAATGGCGTACTGTATACTTTTTTCAGGTCCACTGTCACGTGGTCATTACAAGGAAAAGTAATTTTGCATTTTATGAATAAAGCAGAAATCATTGAGAAGGTACACGGTGTACTTGGTGGTACAAAAGCTGACGCTGAGCGTGCAGTTGAGACCACTATCGACTCTATCGTTGATGCTCTTCGAGCAGGTGATGAGGTGTCAATCGCAGGACTTGGTATCTTTTCAACAAAGATGCGTCCAGCACGACAGGGACGTAACCCTCGCACAGGAGAGACCATTCAGATCGAGGCTATGCGCGTACCAAAGTTCCGCGCAGCAAAGGGTCTAAAGGATGCAGTTCGATAAATCTTAGTTTTTACGATACAAAACAAAACCCGCCCACTAGGCGGGTTTTGTGTTATGAAGATGAGACGTGTGAGTGTTGTATCCTGAGGGCATTTTTGTATGCAAGTTTTTCACGAAACGATACTTTAAATTGTTTGAGGAAATTTGGTAAAGCGTCTACTGTTTCCATGCCTTCAACAAATCCAGAGAGAATACCGCCAAAATCAGTGCCCAAGGCAACAGCGTCTTCTCCTGCTACATCTTTAATATGTAGTATGTGGGCAGTAATGTCCTCAAGAGTCGCTTCTGTTTTGTCTGTAATGAACTTTTTCGAAAGGAATATTCCTATAACACCACCACTTTTTCCTATAGCCTTGAGTTGCTCATCTGTATAGTTGCGTGGAGAAGGGCAAATATGTGATGCATTTCCATGACTTACGAGTAGTGGACGTCTGCTGGTTTTTGCTGTATCCCAAAACGTTTTTTCGTTCATGTGTGCACAGTCAAAGAGGAGTCCTTTTTTCTCGCACCACTCTATAAGTTCTGTACCAAGTGGTGTAAGGCCCAGCTCAAGCTCTTTTGTTCCGCCACCGAAAGGGTTTTTTACGTTCCACACAGGACCAATAGAGCGGAGACCCATATCGTACCAACGTTGCAGCGTTTCCCATCCGGTTTCTGTATCAAATACATTTAATCCTTCTATGTGTAGGATAAGTCCAAAAGTGCCCTTTTCTTGTAATGTTTTTTCTAGTTCATCAGTATTTGTAATGATCTTCCATTCAGGGTGTTCTCTTACATAACTAATGTATACTTTTAGGTCTTCTTCAATGAAGAGTGGAAGAGATGCGTGAAGAAAATCCTCGTTTTGTGGTACAGGAAAAGCCGAAGCAGTTACCACTTTAAGGTTGTTTTCTTTTATTTTCTCAAAGTTTGTCTGTTCTGTGTCATTGTATAGTTCAGGACGTGTAACGTAGAGCAGAAGATCTTGATGTAGGTCTATTATCGGTGTCATAAAAAAATGAAAGGGGGCTACATGGTATGTGCCCCCTTCAGTGTAGCATGTACACTAGTTTTTTGAACAAAACTGCGAAATGAGCAGTTGTTCTACTTTCTGAAGTGATGTCAATGTTTTCTCAATGTAACGAAAAGGCATGTTGAGGTACTTTTCATCCACAGTCATCCTTCTACCGGTGTGTTCGAGGTCATGCTGAGAGAAGAACACATCCTTAGCAGGATTGATGAAAATGTTCCAGGTAACGCCGCTCATTTGTAGCATTTTTGCAAGCTCTTCAATCTTATCATTTGCCTTGAGCAGTGCCCTTTTAGGCAGCATACTGGGTTTTTTTGGATCAACACGTCCGCTTGCAAACAGTATGTTTTGAAGGTTGATAATCTCATCATGAACCTTCATCACCTGTTCTGCGGCAGTATCCCCGCTTGGGTAGCCGAAACAAAAGAGTGTTGCTGGAACGACACGTAGATCGACATTGCTTGGAATCAGGTCAGGACTATGTTGAGCAACGAGGGTAAGTACATTCTCTACACTGCGGATAAAGCTTTCCTTTGTGGCATACCCAATCATGTCTGGTCCTGAAAGCATATAGATCGGTTTATCACCAAACTTCCAGAATGACCAGAGTAGAAAGCTTGCAACTACAAGGTTGAAAGAGTACAGAGCGCCGCCTTTGGGTATGTACCCTTTTGGGTTGAGTGCAAGTATCCTGAGTTCGTGCAAAGTGCTGATTGCTGAAGCCGCAAGATCATCTTTTTGTACAGTAGCGGTGTGGTGTTTGCATCTAGCTTTATACGTATCTTGTGAGACTTGGTTGAGGTTTACCATACAACCGCAGGGTAGAATGTATCTACCGATCATTTCTGGTGCATATTTTTGTACCACTGCGAAAACTCTTTTTAATCTTTCTTCTTCTTCAAGCAGGAGCTCGGACTGTGTACACACTACGTTACCGTAGAGTTTTTTTAGTGGCTCAAGATGATACGAAGAGAGAGTGTGAGTGCCATTACAGCATCGTTGGTATAAACTGAGATGTTTTTCACCGTTTATCGGTTTTTCTGGTGGTTCATCGAGGAGAGACATAGTGTCTCCTGCGAGAAACTGTTTTTGTGGTTGATTTTTGATGTCCTCATGCATGCATGTGACATCCCAAACACAGTCAGGAAGGCCAAGTTGTGATAAAAGCAGCTTGTATGAGCTCCAGTTTCCAGCATGTGATGTACGGAACACTGAATACCCGCTTCTATGCAGACTGATAAGGTCGGCTACTGTTACGTCGTATTCTGCTTTAATAGACAGAATTTTAGGCATTGTTTTCACCTCTTCAAGTATTGGTTATGTGAAAGAACTTCCTCTAAAGAACAAAAAATCCAGCTTGTGAAGAAAGCTGGTGTCTGAGTTGGAGTCCTGTTTCTCTTAGTTTCGAGCCAACGCAAAAATCAACCTTCTTCGGGAAAGCTGATACCAAAAATAAAACGTTGCGCTGAAATTCATATGTAGGTAAATAGTAAACCCATGTAGATACTGTGTCAAATACAAGGTAAGCCCGTGTAAACACGGGCTTAAGAGAGTTAGAGCTGCTTACACTCAAGGCGAACAACATTTTTTGGTTCGATACTGTCATCCTCAGGCTTGAGGTTTACAACAGCAACCTGATCAGGAAATCTTTCTGCACTTGTAAGTGCAAGTAAATCTTTCCAAGATATTGCATCAACAACCTTTTGCTTGAATGAGCAAAAGGTTTTTGGCTTGGCATCATAGTATTTTCTAGCACGTCCCTCCGTGGTGAAGAGGAGGTAGTACCATCTTCCACCAACGTTACCAACTCTCCTTAACCTGTTCACACCTTCGTAGATTGTCCAAAAAACAGCATCATCCTGTATTACGGTTCCTTTTTTCCATGCCATGGTGTTCTCCTTGTCTGAGTGTCAGTTTGTTTTCCTATGGGGAGAATATATGAGGAGGTGCATATGTCAATACATGTAGCTAGTAAGCGCCACCTTGGGGAGGTAGCGCTTGTGGAGAAAAGAGAGTTGAAAACTCATCGTGCTTTCCCCTTTACGTGGTCTGGGGTACCGCAGTGTTTAATATTGTGGACAGTTGCACAGTGCTGTGTGCAGCCCCATTTTCCATCTTCAGTTCTGACGGGAGTATCAGCGTGTTTGCCCTTCAGTATAATAGGTATACGGCAATTAACACACAAACCACCAGGACATTTTGAATCTACGAGTGTATATCTCACAGTATACCTCCTTAACAGGATTATTGATCTATTTCTGGGTAGTTTTGCTACCCTTAAACCACAGCAGTAACTTTTTCAACAATATAATACAGGAGATAATTGTCAATTATGTAAGGTATCTACGGTGCTTAAGTTTTTCTGGCAAACCGTCCTTTTTTTCTGGGTACATTTCGTACCCTTCTCCATACCCTTCATCTTGCATAAGCTTTGTGGGAGCATTCCTAAGGTGTTTTGGTACAGGTAAATTGCCGAAATTTTCGACATCTTGGAGTGCTGAGTTGATACCATCATAAGCCCTGCGGTCTTTTTTTGCTTGCGCTAGGTAGACGGTGCCATGGGCAAGGTTGATACGGCATTCAGGTAGGCCAACCGTCTCGACTGCACGAAATACCTCGTTTGCCACAACTAGTGCTGTTGGTTGGGCAAGTCCCACGTCCTCGCTCGCGAAAATGACCATTCTTCGAGCTATGTACTTTGGATCCTCTCCCGCAGCTATCATTCTGGCGAGGTAGTAGAGTGCTGCATCCGGGTCACTTGCCCGCATGCTCTTTATATAGGCACTTATGGTGTTGTGATGTTCTTCTGCATGCTTATCGTAGCGAAGGCGCTTATCCTGTAGGGAACTCTCGAGGTTTTCAACGGTAACACTGCCGTACAGGTTGTAGGCATTGTCGAGTATGGCAAGTGCTTGTCGAGCGTCACCGTTTGCACGGTTAACTATCCATTCCAGTGCCTTTTTTGAGAGTTTTATTTTGGTTCTTTTCAAAATTTCGACGATATTTTCGTCAGAAAGCTCTTTTAAAGTATATACCCTGCATCGTGAGAGTAGTGCAGGAATGACTTCAAAGCTAGGGTTTTCGGTGGTTGCGCCTATGAGGGTGAGATTACCGCTTTCAACGTGTGGTAAGAGGAAGTCCTGCTGTGCTTTGTTGAAGCGATGTATTTCGTCCAGGAAGAGTACTTTATTGTTGAAGTGTTGATCATCAGCAAGCTTTTTTATATCAGCTTTTCCGGCACTTACTGCAGAGAGCTCAAAAAGGTTTGCATCGAGAGCGTTTGCGTAGATACGAGCAAGTGTGGTCTTGCCAACACCGGGAGGTCCCCAAAGCACAAAGGAAAACAGGTGTTTCTTGTCTATTGCCTCGCGAATAGGACCCTTTTCACCTACGAGATGCGTCTGTCCAACGTACTCATCGAGTGTTTGTGGTCGTGCTTTGTTAGCAAGTGGTTCCATTCGTATAGAATACTCTTTTTCCAAAGACACTGCGAGATTTATAGATAAGCATAAGATATGAAAACGGTTGTTATGGTGTGTTTTGTTGTGTAGTATGTCTATCAGAAAATAAGTACAACTTGTTGTTTCATTCAATAGAGGAGGAATACTGGTGATGAATTACATATCAACGCGTGGTTTTGCTGACAAAACTAATTTCTCAGGAACTGTGCTAACTGGCCTTGCCAGTGATGGAGGGCTTTTTATGCCTTCAAGGATTCCTGTGTTTTCTGAGGCAAATTTGCGAGCTTTTTCTCGGATGAACTGTGCGGATGTTGCTTTCTGTGTTTTGCGTGCTTTTGCGCCTGAGATTGCAACACGTGCAATACGTAAAATGATTCAGGAGGTATATAATCCAAGAGTATTTACAAATGCTATAGATGGTAATAATAGTGCTGTAATGCCAATACGTGAACTATCGAAAGATAGATACCTACTCGAAATTTCAAACGGTCCGACACTATCATTCAAGGATGTTGCTTTGCAGTTGCTAGGTTTGCTCTTCGAGTATGTCTTATGTGGGAAATCGCTCAATATTCTTGGCGCAACATCAGGTGATACTGGCTCTGCTGCTATTCATGGTGTTTTGGGACGGAAGGGTATAAAAATATTTATGCTTCACCCCTTGGGGAGGACAAGTCCGCTACAGGCAGCACAAATGTGCAGTGTTATTTCTGATCAGGTGTTTAACATTGCCATACATGGTACGTTTGATGATGGACAAGCTGTTGTGAAATCTATATTTGGTGATGCTGAGTTCAAGCAAAAGTACAACTTGGGTGCTGTAAACTCTATTAACTGGGCGCGTGTTGCAGCTCAAGTTGTCTACTACATCTATGCGTCTACTCATGTTGTAAAAGATGTGAGACGTGATTTTGTTGATGTTGCGATAGGAGCGGGCAATTTTGGTAATACTATTTCCTGCATTATTGCAAAGAGGATGGGTGCTCCAATACGGTACATCACCGCTGCGACAAACAGTAATGATATGCTACACCGTGTTACTCAGACAGGGATATACAGACCGAGTAAAGAAGTGATAGTAACTGCAAGTCCTTCTATGGATATTCAAGGAGCGTCGAACTTTGAACGGTACGTGCACCTACTCACAAATGGTGATTCAGAAAGGGTGCGTACTCTGTATGACAATTTGAAACATGAGGGTGAGTACGATATTTCTGACCTGTTGCAAACGATGCGTGATGAGGGTTTTTCGTCAGAGCGTGTAAGCGAGGGTGAGTGTTTCCAGACAATGCAAGATGTTTACAAGTCAGATGACTACATGCTGGATCCGCACACCTCGGTTGGGGTTTGTGCTGCTAACAGAAAGAGAGAGGATGGTGTTCCTATACTCATTCCTGTGACAGCTCAGCCATGTAAGTTTGACATTGATGTTGAGAAAAACCTCGGTGTAAAAGCACCCCGACCAGCGTCACTAGTAGGTATTGAGGATCTGCCACAGAAGTACATAGAAGTTGATCCTGATCCACAGAAGGTGAAAGAAATCATAGAAATGAATGCGTAGTTTTTACAGTTGTGCATAACAAAACCGACTTACCTGTTGTCAGTAAGTCGGTTTATTTACATATATTTTATCAGGTTCACTTTGAAGTGGAGGGTATATCTTTACATGTATACAACCATGTTGTAGTTTAGTGCCAGAAAATAGGTCAAAAACATACTACAGCTCTAGAGGAGAACAAAATGAAAAAAATGATTATTGTACGACATGGCGAGTATGACTCAAACTTGAATCTGAGTGAGTACGGAGTTTGCCAAATGAAGGATCTGGTTAAAATGATTGCCCGTATTGCAGGGGAAGGTGTGGTACGCATCTTGAGTTCTTCTGCAGTTCGTGCAGCTCAAAGCGCTAATGTTCTTGCTTCAGGACTCACGAAAGGAGTTTTTGAAAAGTGTGAACGTTTATGGTCTGACAGAGATCATCCTGAAGACCTTGATGAAGTTTTGGGTATGGTTAATACCTACGCTGATACATGTGATGTGTTGGTTTTGGTTACGCACCTTGAGTATGCACGAGATTTCCCATCATACTACTCAGAGCAGGTGCTCAAGAGGGAATTTCCTTGGCAGTCTGTCGAGAAAGGTGAAATGGTTGCTGTGGATTGTGCTCGTGTTGATGAGGTGAAACCCTGTGAGTTGTGGGAAGATGTATGCCGTGATGGTGTGTGTACAGGAAGAGTGGACGGGAGACAGGTAGATAAATACGTTAGATTGTTGTACGAGTGTGCAAACCCTGAGCATCTGCTGAAGGTATATCTGTATGGCAGTGTTGTAAAAATGGGGGTCGGAAATGACGCAGATATTGTAGTAGAAGTTCCAGAACCAGTATTTGTAGAGTATGCAAATGACTGCATAGGTGCCTTGGATGGATTTCATCCCATTGAAAAACTATTACTTGATATGTATAGCCCATACTGGGATTACGCGTCACCTGACCTTGCCCGCTTAAGGTATATCTTTAAGGCACTGCACATAGACAGTTCAGAAAAAGAAGCACTATTTTCAATCATCCATTGGAAGAAGTTGGATATGCTATGTCTTCCGGAGGGTTGGAATGAACCAGGGCATGTCAACAATCTACTCAAGAGAAATTTTAACCTCTCTGTTGATCCAGATTTTTTCAAGAAGCTTAGTCGAACATGCAAGGAAATTTCTCGTTAAGTGGTATGTATAAACGTATAACACCTGTCAGAGCGATATGTTCGGGCAGGTGTTTGTGTTATCTGGATACCAATGTAGATACACTCATTCTTGACTTTATTTAATAACTAATGTATAATCAGCAGTAGCTAAAACATATCGTCTCTTTTGAACTGGTGGCAACAAAGGTTGCAGTTAGCTCAGAGGAGGTGATTTACCAGGGATCTTTGGCTCTTTTGCCAATCCAGCCTTCTCGCAACATTTTCCTATCATGAGGATAAATCGCGCGATAGGACTAGGGATTGGCATCCTAGTTCTTCAAAGTTTAATGGCACAGGTCTTTGCAAGTTTTGAGGACACCCTCATTGTTGCATTTGATACTACGCAGACCGCACTCGTTTCGGTCGAAGAGAGCATCAGCTCATCTACACCACTTGCCATTCCCGTACCAAGCGTGCGGTAAACATACATAACCCCGACTCTCACGAGCCGGGGTTACCTTTTACTGTGGTTTTTAACTTGCTTGTAATGCACTTCGTATCCTTGTTTCAAGTTGCTGTTGACTCTCTCTTGCGTCAAAGTCGATGAGTATGAAGTCTTCTAGTCCAAACTCCTTGGCAAGATTTGAGAGCATTATTTGTTCTTCGTATGCATCAGAAGCGTGCAGTACATCAATAGATGAAGATGACGCTTCAAACAAAAACAAAGCAGTGCCGGTGTGTAATTGCTGAAGTCTTGTGGCTATCTGCTGTGATAGATTCTCAACATGGTAAACAGTGCGTTTTGCTCCCAATCTCTCACAATAGATAGCTTGTAGTTTGTTCTCAGTATCAAATCTTCGCAGTATGCTACTCACTTCATTCAGTATCATCATTTTTGTACTGTCAGTTGCCATATGTCCCCCTCAAGGTTGTTTTTTTAACCATTCTTTCCTTGCTCTGTTATAAAGCAAAAAAGCTATTTTGCAAAGGTTACTACGTATACCATGGAACAGTCCCAGCTCATGAAAGCTGGGACTGGAAAAGTTTACATCTTGAACATAAACTGCGCTTTTGGTCCAAGTTGTAGAACCGCACTTCCCAAGACAGAGATGTGTTGTGTTTGCCAGTCATTGCTGGCGGTAATGATCACACCGTTCCTGAGTGGAACAAATACCTGCATACCAGCATTTGCATACGGCTGGAAAGTGCAGATCTGTAAAAACTCTTCTGGTGTGAGCAGGTGCACTCTAAAATCGTTCACACATTTTTCAGGAAAGTTTGTACGATCAACAAAACCACGTATATGAGCGTCGTAAGGGGTGATAAAGGTAACCATGAAGTCGTCTGTGTTTCCGCTATACTCACCTTTTTTGAGAGCATCAATGGCTCCCTTGGTGATACGTGTGGTAGGCATACCTTCTTCATCAAGTAAGGCAAGGTATGCTTCAATTGAGTCAACATGCTGATCAGGTGTGACATGCATTCCTATCATTAGTTCTCGTTGAAATTTGCCGTGTTGAAATAAGGCAGCTTGCGCAAAACCGGTAGGCTTGTAGTTTCCCATAGCAACCCCCATGTAAAATGTGATTTCTCTGTGATTGTACTTAACCTAGTTTGGATAGTAGCAAACGATGGGCAGGGTAACAAGTAGTGCAAAAAATATATTTTTCTGTTAGGATAGTGTGCATTGCGGGTATAGTTTAGTGGTAGAATATCTGCCTTCCAAGCAGAGGACGGGAGTTCGATTCCCCCTACCCGCACAAGTACACACAAAGGGTGACCTACTGGTCACCCTTTGTGTGTACTTGCTTTGAGGATGTAGAATCGAACAAGAAGGGGGTCGGTGAAACATTTGTTTCTGTGCGGGTTCTTATGCCCTTTGGGTGACCGCACATCAATAACAAAAGGAGGGTTTCTGCCCTCCTTTTGTTTCTTTAAACTCTATATTCAGAATTCTTTTACTTCGTCTTGTACACTTCATCAATGATGCCGTACTTCTTTGCCTCTTGTGCACTCATGAAGAAGTCGCGGTCTGTGTCTGCTTCAATTTTCTTGATATCCTGCCCTGTGTTCTCAGAGAGTATCTTGTTCAAACGGTCACGAGTACCAAGGATGTGTCGAGCAGTGATCTCAATGTCGCTTGCTTGACCCTGTGCACCGCCCCATGGTTGGTGAATCATTACCTCACTGTTTGGAAGAGCGAAGCGCTTTCCCTTAGCACCTCCTGATAGGAGTACTGATGCCATGCTTGCTGCCATACCAACACATACTGTTGAAACATCAGGTTTAATGAAGTTCATGGTGTCGAGTATCGCAAGACCAGCTGTGACAGAACCACCACCTGAGTTGATGTAGAACTGTATGTCTTTCTTTGGGTCTTCTGATGCAAGGAAGAGCAGCTGAGCTACCATAAGGTTTGCAACATAATCATCAATAGGTCCTCCTAAAAATATGATACGTTCCTTGAGGAGACGGGAGTAAATGTCGAAAGCTCGTTCACCAAACTGGCTCTTTTCGATAACCATTGGTACGAGGTTTGCTTGTGTTGTTTCTTCATTCATACGAGACTTATTGTACGCATTTTTGTCAAATTAGCAATAAATACGTCTTTAAAGTGTTTATCCTATAAGACCAAGGGCAACAGGTGACACTCCGGTAATGAGAGAAAAGATAAACATGAGGAAGGATAAGAATATTCCACCAAAGACGCTAAAGAGGAGGTAGAAGAACAGGATCATGAGTAGCATACCTCCACTTACCAAAACACTCTCGATTTTCTGCAACGTAAGGTTTGCCTTGTAGGGAAGAATAGCTTTTAGAAGCTTTGAACCGTCGAGTGGTGGAATAGGGAGCAGGTTAAAGAAAGCAAGGAGTACGTTCACGAACACAATAATACCGGCAAGTTGTATGAAGGTGCTTGAGAGCGTTCCAAAACCAAAACGTATAATAGTTCCAAAGAGTAGCGCCAAGAGTAGGTTTGAACCAGGACCTGCTGCTGCAACAATAGCCTCACCCCACTTTCGGTTTCTGAGATTATAAGGGTTGTAGGGGACTGGTTTTGCCCATCCAAAGAGAAAGCCAAAATTTCCAAATACAAGTAGTGCGGGAATAATGATAGAACCGAGGGGGTCAATGTGTGGAATAGGGTTTAGGGTAAGACGTCCGGCAAGACGTGCGGTAGGATCACCGAGATATTCAGCAGCAAAGCCATGACTCACTTCATGGATGATGATCGAGAAGATGAGAACTATGAGAAAGAAAAGTGTTGTCGGATCCATATATTTACTATTTGCAAGCTACATGTTTGTAGCTACGTATTGTACCTATTGTACCCCGAAGGGCACGAGCAATGTTGTAACCACATGACTTCAATTTACAAATGTTAATAACGTATCTTATAGTTACATACTGCATCTCTTGTACCCCGGAGGGCACGAGCAATGTTGTAACTATGTGACTAAATCATGATTATTGATCATGTACTTGTAGTTACGTACTGCATCTCTTGCAAAACGTACACTGTATGGTAACATACGTGGACTTTTATGGCGAAACAGTGCCCAATAACAAAAAAGACATCACAGGTAGGCGGAAGCTACAGCAACCGCGTGCGTGCTACTCAGTTCAACCCGACCGGAAAGCGACGCCGACAGGTTAACCTTGTAAAGAGCCGTATTTACGTTCCTGAGCTCAAGAAGTACGTAACAGTGCGACTTTCAACAAAGGCCATCAAGACCATTAACAAAAATGGCGCGTTTAAAACACTAAAGGAGGCAGGTTTGCTCGACTAATACCTGTTTTTGAGCAGAGAAGCCCGGAGGGGCTTTTTTTGTGCATGAATCGTACTTGACTTTAAGTATATACATGTCTATATAGTAGATAGGATATATCAAGCAAGGAGGTGACTTATGTGGATATATGAAATGCTGTATGGAAAGTGGCTCATGCGTATTGCCATGGTTTCTTTTCCACCACTCATGCTTTTTCTCTTCTGGTACTCATCATGCGAAAGTATTGAAACAAGGTACCCAAAGCTAAAACGAGCAGCACAACTCTTTTCAGGAACATGCATTTTGGTATTCATGTGGGTTGGCATATTTGAGACCCTAATGAGGGGAGGTGAGTAAAATGAATAAGATCAGATCAGTCTTCGTTGGTACTTGGAATGGTGTAGTAGTTTCTATGGTACTCACCATTACATTCGTACTCTGTAGAAAAGTTGCACTATCGCTTGGTATAAAAGGTGTGTGGCTTCGTAAGTTTTTTCTGGATACTGTTGAAGGGTTCGGAAGTATGTTCGTCTTTTTTCAGAAGAATCTTATGGTGCCAGCAGTCATGACCTACTTCTTGTGGCTTCTGTATCAACTGTTTTTGTATCTGAGGAGGAGGTAGTATGCAAATCGTTATGTAACGACCCGTACATATATATTGTGTATGGGTCGTGTTTTTTTTGTCACAGTAACTTGTTTTAGGGTACGAAGGTCATGATAAAATGAGTACATGTCAAAAAAGATAGTCATTGCTAACTGGAAAATGAATCCTTCCAAGGTAGCAGAAGCAAAGAAAATTTATAACGGTATTAAAAAAGGTGTTACAAAAATACGTGGGGTAGATACGGTGGTGTGTCCCCCTTTTGTATTTTTACCTGAGCTTGCAAAGCTGGGGGTAACCAAGAAACTAGCGCTCGGTGTACAGGATACGTTTTACGAGGAGACGGGTGCACAGACTGGTCAGGTATCACCAGCTATGGTGAAGGGGTACAAGGCAAAGTACACCATACTGGGACATAGTGAACGACGTGCACTCGGTGAGAGTAGTGACCTGGTAAACAAGAAGGTGCGTCATGCGATAGTTGAAGGTTGTACTGCGGTTATGTGTGTAGGGGAAACAGAACGGAGCGATGAGGGAGATTACTTCCGAGTTATTCGTGAGGAACTCGAAGTAGGTCTTGCTGGAGTAAAGCGTGCAGACCTCTCAAAGCTCATCATTGCGTACGAACCGGTGTGGGCTATTGGTAAACGGGCTGAAGAAGCGCTCGATGCACCTGCGCTCTATGAGATGGTGCTCTTCATACAAAAGGTACTTACTGAGCTCTACGGGCGTGCGCCTGCACAGAAGGTGCCAATTTTGTACGGAGGTTCAGTGAAGCCGAGCAATGCAAAGGAATTCGTAGAAGTTGGGAAAGTTGATGGTTTGCTTGTTGGAGGTGCTTCACTTAAAGCGAATGAGTTTTTGGATATTATTAAAGAAATAGTATAGATACTAGGTATGAGTACATTTAAAACCTTAAAAGACATTGGTGATATTGTGGGTAAACGAGTGCTTGTTCGAAGCGAACTCAATACTCCTATTGAAGACGGAAAGGTGTCTGACAACTATCGTGTAGAAAAAGCGGTGCCAACATTGCAATGGCTCTCTGAACGTGGGGCACGAGTCATTGTTATGGCACACCTTGGTAGGAACCCAGAGGATTCACTTGAACCAGTGCTTGTTGAGCTGCAGAAATTTCTCCCTGCTACTAAGTTTGTGCATGATGTAGTGGGAGACGAGGCACGTAAGGTGGTTGATGAACTCAAAGATGGTGAGGTGCTCCTACTTGAAAATCTCCGAAGCAATGAAGGTGAAAAGGCTAATGACCCAGAGTTTGCAAAAGCGCTTGCCTCACTCGCTGACCTGTATGTTGATGATGCGTTTGGCAATATGCATAGAGAGCATGCAAGCATGGTTGGCGCTTCGGAGTATATACCTGCTTTTGCAGGTCTCCTTGTGGAGCAGGAAATTGCAGCACTTTCAAAAGGTATTTCACCAACGTCTCCATCACTCTTTATACTAGGGGGTGCAAAGTTTGAGACAAAAGAACCACTCTTGGAAGCGATACTACCGAGATACGATACGGTGTTCATTGGTGGTGCACTCGCAAATGATTTTTTGAAAGCTGAGGAGCTTGAAGTAGGAACGTCACTCGTTTCCGATGGTGCAGAGGGTATTAAGAAACTCATGGAGAGTGGGAAGATACTGCTTCCTGTTGATGTGGTTGTTGAACACGAGGGAGAGGTACATGTGAAGCGAGTTGATAGTGTACAAAAAGACGACAAGATAGTTGATGTAGGACCTGAGACAATAGCTGAGTTGAGTACAAAGATTGCTGATGCTAATTTCATACTTTGGAATGGGCCGCTTGGTTACTTTGAAGGAGGACATAGTCGGGGTACTGAGGAGGTGGCACAGTTGGTGGCTGATAGTAATGGGTACTCAATACTAGGAGGAGGAGAGACTGTTGACTCTATTCGTCAATTGAAACTCATTGAACATTTCAACTTTGTCTCAACTGGTGGCGGAGCGATGCTCGACTATCTCGTTGATGGTGAACTTCCAGGGGTAACTGCTCTCTTAAAGCAGAAGTAGTATGACCCGTTCTCACTACATACTCATAGGAATAAATGCACTCTACCTTGTTCCACTTGCTATCATTTTTTCTCTGAGGGGGAACTGGGAGTTTCTCGCGTACATTGTCCAAGTGATAGCCCTCCTTGTGCTTCTCATGTCGACCATTCGTAAGACACAGTTTCCCATGTGGCTCTTGGTGCTCCTTTCAGTATGGTCAGTACTGCACATGGCAGGAGGGTCAGTGCCAGTTGGTGACGGGGTACTCTACGGGTACCACTTTTTCCATGTCGTAGGCAGTGGTGATGCGTACGTGCTGCGGTATGATCAGATAGTGCACTGCTTCGGATTCTTTACCGCAACACTCGTTGCGTACTGGCTTCTCTTGCCTCAGTTGAAACAGGGTGCGCGACTTGGTGTGATTGTCTTTATAGCTGCTCTTGCGGGTATGGGTTTTGGTGCAATAAATGAGATTGTGGAGTTTATGGCAGTACTTGCTGTTCCGGACAATGGAGTTGGTGGGTATTACAATACCGCTATTGATCTTGTGTCGAATGCTATCGGTGCAACGCTTGCCGCGGTATTCATTCTTACAACGAAGCTTGGTTTGAGTAAGGACACACAAGAAGTGTAAGAAAAAAAATATAAAAAACCACGACAAGATCGTGGTTTTTTGGTATATAATTTGGTATATACCAAATTATATAATTAATTATATACCTTGTTTACCTATCGAGTGTGTTTCGTAGCGTCTCTGCAACTGCCGTTGCTTCGCCCTCCTCGTAGGGAGTTCCTTCCGGCCATGCAATAGTTTTCTTCCCGTCGTGACTTGGGAAGATGTGTATGTGCGAGTGGAAGACAGCTTGGTTACCTGCAGGCTCGATATTCATGATAATGTTCAGACCATCCGCCTTGGTCGCTTCCTTTATTGCAGGAGCAAGCTTCCTGGTGACCTCCATGACTTTCCCCCAAGTTTCACTGTCTATATCGAGAATGTTCCGACTCCACTTTTTTGGGATCACGAGGGTGTGCCCTTTACTCACTGGCTTAATATCAAGAAAGGCGAGTACGTCATTGTCTTCGTAGACAATGTCTGCTGGTATCTCACGTTTGATGATTTTTGAAAAAATTGTTTCTTCCATATGTTAAAATGTAGTTACTTAGTACGGCAACGTATAAACTATAGCATGTATGGCAAGTATTTCAGTAGATGGTAGAGGTTTGAGTTTCTCACTCAAGATTGTTGCGGTGCTCGGAGTATGTGCTGGGTTGTTTTCTTTTTTACAGACAGTACATCGATCATTTGCAGAGACTGAGGGGGTACTAGGAGAGATGCAAGCAAGTGTTACTGAAGGTCTTGATGTTGTGAAGGTGGATGAACGTGAGGGGACGTACATTGATATTAATTTTGATACTAAGTCGCTCATGCTTGTTGCTGACAGTGTTGAGGTTGGACAGTATCCACTTTTGAATGTTCCGAACGGGGAGGGTGGAACGAGTGTTGTGCCCGAGGGAGAGTATACGGTTGATGAGAAAGTGAAACAGGAGCTTTCATCAGTTGCTCTTGTTTCTTTTCCTTATTATGTTCAGTTTGGTGATCACTATGCACTCCATGGGGTACCAGAAAAAGTAGGTGCTAGTGACGGCAGTGAAAATTTTGTTGGGAACTTGGTGGAGCTTGCTCCGAGTGATGCTGCAGAAGTGTACACGTTTGCTCGAGCAGGTATGGTCGTCGTCGTTGAGCCGTACCATGTTACAGAAACCAGTCTAAACTCTGATATTAAACTTTCAACTGAAAGTTTACCGGCAACGAGTGCACAGGCGTACGCACTCAAAGATCTTTCTACAGGAAAGGTCTACCTCGTGAAGGATGGTGGTGCACGGTACCCTATAGCGAGCATCACGAAACTAGTAACAGCTGCGGTAGCAACCGATGTCATTGGTCATGGTAGTGAGGTGATGGGACCAGACGGCAGATACTACACTTTGAGTGATTTGTACTATCCACTCCTCCTTCGTTCTGACAATAATGTTGCTCAGCGATTTGCAGTACATGCCGGCTTTGACTACTTCATCAGTAGCATGAATACGTATGTGCGTGCACTCGGTATGCAGGAGAGTACTTTTGCTGATGCATCAGGACTTTCACCAAAGAATGTCTCGACGGCGAATGATCTACTTGTGCTTATAGAACACCTCTACACCAACAGTGCTTTCATTCTTGATATCACCAAAGAGGAGCGTGTCACCATAACAAGCAGGGATGGAGCAGAGTGGAGTATGGAAAACCAAAACAAACTTTCATCAGACCCTTACTTTCGAGGAGGGAAACTTGGATACACTGATGAGGCAGGACAGACGTCGCTCTCTGTATTTAATGTTCCCCTTGGGAACGAGATGCATCCTATCGCTGTCGTAGTGTTGCAGTCTAAAGATTGGAAGCAAGACACAAGGACACTCTTGCGGTGGTTAGTTGAAGGAGTTAAGTAATCTTCCATTTCTTTTTTTTACGTACCCCACCTCTGGTGGGGTTTTCTATGTAGATGACATGTTGACAGGAGGAAGGCAAGCACATTCCTCTGGTACAATAGATGCTCATGAGTGACTACGTACCTAAACTACTAGATAAGCAGTTTGATGATAAACTCACCAGCTACCCACCTCTTCTCCGTCGACTTCTTTTGCTGCGAGGAATTACTGATGCAGAACAAGCTGAGTATTTTCTGCATCCTGATTGGGAACGTGATATCCATGATCCATTTCTCATGTTTGATATGGAGAAGGCAGTGGATCGGGTATTTGATGCAATGCGTCACAAAGAGAAGATCGTGTTGTGGAGTGACTACGACATGGACGGTATTCCAGGTGCTGTAGTGCTCTATGATTTTTTTACCATGGTCGGGTATACAGAGGTGGTGCACTACACACCTCACCGAAACAAGGAAGGGTTTGGTTTGAATAAGGGTGGCATCGATACATTGGTTGGCGAAGGTGTGAAACTCATGATCACCATTGATTGTGGTATTGCCGATAGAGAGATGGTTGCCTATGCGAATGAACATGGTGTCGACGTTATCATAACTGATCATCATCTTCCTCCGCATGAGGCGCCTTCTGCATACGCAATACTAAACCCAAAACAAGAGCAGTGTGACTATCCAGAGAAGATGCTTGCGGGGGCAGGAGTAGCATTTAAATTTGTGCAGGCACTCATCGCTTCACTTGATGGTATTGAGGAAGTGAAACGTCCAGTGAACGGGTGGGAGAAGTGGCTTCTCGATATGGTGGGCATGGCAACAGTGGCTGACATGGTTCCACTTGTGGGAGAGAATAGAGCGCTCGCTCATTTCGGTATGGTCGTCTTACGTAAGAGTAGACGACTTGGACTGCATGCACTCCTGAAGCGTGCACGAGCAAACCAACGTACGCTCACTGAAGACGATGTTGCTTTCACGATTGCACCGAGGGTGAACGCTGCAAGTAGGATGGGACATGCTGGTGAAGCGTTCACACTACTTACTGCGACCGATACACTCCTTGCTGAGGAGAAGGCGCGTGAGCTCGACACTATCAATACGAAACGGAAAACGCTCGTTGCTACAATGAAACGTGAAACGAAACGACGACTCACGAAACGTGGCTCCCTCCAATCTGTTATTGTTATGGGTCATCCTGATTGGAAACCATCACTCGTGGGACTCGTCGCAAGTAGTGTTGCGCAAGAGTACAATCGTCCGGTGTTCCTCTGGGGTAAGGAGGGTGGAGATACGATCAAGGGATCATGTCGATCAGATGGTGTCTGTAATCTCTTTGAACTCATGCAGGCAGTTGAGGGTCGTTTCATCGAGTATGGTGGTCACGCATTTTCAGGTGGGTTTTCACTCGATGCAGGTGAGGTGCATACGCTCGAGATGGCACTTGCAGAGGCGTATAAGAAACAGGGTGTGGGTAACCTGAAGCAAGAGAAGTTCGTTGATGAGATTTTGACTATTGATGCGGTCAGCTGGGATACCTACCGTGAGGTACAGCAGCTCGCTCCGTTCGGTGAGGGAAATCCAAAACCACTTTTTAAGTTTGAGCAGGTGCCACTCGTACAGGTGCGCATGTTCGGAAAAGGGAACGAACACCTCGAGCTCACCTTTGCGAAGAGTGATGGTTCACGGGTGAAGGCGATAGAATTTTTCACCAGTGTTGAAGAGAAAGATTTTACTGACTGTGCAACACTCACCTTTGTTGCATACATCGAGGCATCATATTTCATGGGTCGCAAAGAGCTCCGACTTCGACTCGTAGATACACTCTAGGTACGCTTGGGAGCATTCTCTGCTCTCCCCCGGATGGTTCCCAACAGGTTTGAAAAAGTTTTACACGGTGCACGAGTGTCGACTCCATGTTTTGTGAAGTGGTGTTTGAATGTGGTACTATGACCCCAATGAAAAAACACTACATACTACATACCGATGGAGGAGCACGAGGAAACCCTGGACCTGCTGGAGCAGGTGCCGTCCTCTACGATGAAAAGGGTGGAACAGTAAAAGAGACGTACAAGTACCTTGGAGAGAAGACCAACAACTTTGCAGAGTACGCAGCAGTTGTTCTCGGGTTAGAAATGGTCGCGAAACATTTTGGAAAAAATCAATGCAAGGACATTTCACTCACGGTGCGCATGGACTCGGAACTCGTCTGCAGGCAACTCTCCGGCGTATACCAGGTGAAAGAGGAATCACTCTTTGGTGAGTATATGAAAATTCATAACCTGCAGGTTGCAGTGTTTCCCGAGGTTACCTTTGAGCATGTTCCACGGGCTGAGAATAAACGAGCTGATGCACTTGCTAATGAGGCAATGGATCAAGGGTAGTTGCCATGCGTGCATCTTTTTACGTTACTTGTTTTGGAATACTTACGGGCGTCTTCTGGCGCTCGTTTTTTATTGTCGATGAGTACTCGCTAGCACTGGTGTTTCTCTTGGCACTCTTTAGTGTTGGAGTAGGAGCACTCATTGGGTTTCATTGGCGAGGATTGTACCTTGGACTTTTTCTACTCACCCTGCTTCTAGGTGTGCTACGTACACAGTATGCAGACAATCAGTTCATGCAAGGACGAGTGTTTCGTGAAGGCGATGAAGTGGTGGGTGTGGCAGTGGTGTGTGCTGAACCTGATGAACGTGATGGGTACACCCTGCTTACCCTATGTGTCGAAGAGAGTGGTACGTTGTACCGAGCACGTGCATCACAGTACCCGGAGTTCACCTATGGTGAGGTGGTGCACTTTACCGGACAGGTGCACGTACCTGAGTCATTCACCACCGACACAGGGAGGGTGTTTGATTACGAGGGGTACCTCAAAAAAGATGGTGTGCACTACGAACTGTTACACGCAACACTTGAGGGTGGAGGTGAGGTGAAGGGTAACCTTGTAAAACGCTACCTGCTTACACTCAAGCAACGTTGGCTCGATGCTCTTTCACTGCGGGTACCTGAACCAGAAGCATCACTTGCAGGTGGTGTGGTTGTGGGTGCGAAACGTTCACTTGGTGATGATTGGCTCGCTGCGTTTCGCGACACCGGTATCATTCATATTGTTGTACTGTCAGGGTACAACCTCACCCTCATTGCAAATGCTGTGGTGCGTGCAACAGGTGTGCTACCTCGGGCTGTTGGTTTTGGTTTAGGAATCTTCAGTGTTGTAAGTTTTGCATCAATGGTTGGTGCAGGTGCAACGGTAGTGCGAGCGAGCGTGATGGCGATTCTTGGTATGCTCGCCGTCTTCATACAACGTCCGTACATGCTCATGCGTGCGCTCATGCTTGCAGGGGTACTCATGGTGCTGTGGAACCCTTTCGTGCTCGTGTACGATCCAGGTTTTCAGTTGTCGTTCATAGCAACACTGGGGCTCATACTTATTGCACCAAAACTCGAACGATTCTTTCTGTGGGTACCTGAGCAATGGACGCTGCGTGAGATTGTGCTGGCTACATGTGCAACACAACTTGCAGTCTTGCCTCTCCTCTTGTTTCAGATGGGGAGAGTGTCTCTCGTTGCGCCAGTGGTGAACGTACTTGTCTTACCAGTTGTTCCGTTTGTCATGCTCACCGGGTTCCTCACCGGTATACTTGAAATGTTTCATATCGTTCTCTCTGTGCCGTTTGGTTTTGTTACCTACCTCATACTCAGGTACATGTTTGGCATGGTGAGTCTCTTCAGTACGGTACCCCTTGCTGCTGTAGATGTACCACCGATACCATGGTGGCTCCTCGTGCTCATGTATCTGCTTCCAATTCTCTTCATGGTGTACAAACACAAAACCACCCAACCGTAGTAGGTTGGGTGGAGTGACATTTCTATTTCTTCATTGCTGCTTCAAAACGTGTATCTATGGTTTCCCAGTTGAGTGCTGTAAGGTACGCTTCAACGTACTTGCCCTTTTCACCAGGTGCATAGTCAAGAAGGTATGCATGCTCCCAATGATCGATGGCAATAATGGTTGGTAGTGTAGCAAGGTGTCCTATCTCATGGTCTGCGACCCATGTGTGGTAGAAGTGGTCTGCTTCCGTGTCGTAGTTCAAGAGTGCCCAACCAGGACCACGTGCACTAAACTTGGTAAAAATTTCCAGCCACTTTGAGAAACTACCATACTGTTTTGCAATTGCTTTGTAGAATTTTGACTCTCCGGTAAGTGTTGTTGATTTTCCTTCGAGTGCACCAAAATAGAGTTCATGAAGTCGCATGCCGTTCCATTCGAAACCAAGTCGCCTCCTTAGTTCTGCGATCGTGTAGGCGAACTCATCTCCTGATTTGGCCAGTGTATTGAGTTGCTCCATGAGTAGGTTGGTGTGTGTAACATATCCCTTGTAGAGACCAAGGTGGAGGTCAAAGGTTTCTTTTGAAATACCTTCTACTGTGGGAAGTTTAAAGTCATGTGGTGTGTAGGTCATAGTGTAGATTTAGTGAGGTTAAGTCATGGCAACTGCCATGAGTCCCTATACTGTAGCACATAAAAGATGATTGGTTTCGAATACCTCTAGTATGGTAGTATCGTCCTATGGAGAAATTGATAAGCACTTCTAGTTTTTGTAGGTACCATGTCAGAAATTGATGAAATTTTATCGCAACTCAGGAAATGGAAAGAGCAAAAAGGGAGTGGAAAAGGGAGTTCATTTACCAAGGAGACATACAACATTGTATCAAATAGAGGTGCTACGTATGCAGCTCGAGCAATACGTGAAAATCCCTTACTGCTTTCTCGGTACACAAAAATAAATAGAACAGTTGCTGTTGTTTCAGATGGTTCAAATGTAAAGGGTTTTGGTAAGCTTGGACACAAAGCGGTACTGCCTCTCCTGGAGGGGAAGGCGGCAGCGCTGAGTGAGTTCGGTGGTGTTGATGCAGTACCGATAGTTTTACCGTACATGGAAGAGTATGACTTTGTGTCACAGATAGAAATGCTTTCACATTCATTTGGTGCAGTGTTGTTGTATGGAACAGAGATGGCAAGAACATCTGCTGTGGAACAACTCTACAAAATAGAAGCACCGGTTCCTGTACTACATAGTGAGAAGGATGCCGAGACCATTACTATTCTTGCTGCACTCATCAATGCTCACCTGGTAAATAAAAAGAGTATGCACACCTCTCGTTTTGCTGTTTTAGGTATGGGTATAGAGGGTATCGGAATAGCACAGTTGCTGCTTCATCATGGTGTTGGAGATATAGTTTTGGTTGATAGAGATGGGATACTGAGTCCATTGAGGAGTGACATGACCCCGGAAAAAGCATTTCTTGCTGAACGAACAAATAGAGAAAGGAGAACAGGAGGAGTACTTGAAGCTGTTGTTGGTGCTGATGTACTGGTGAGTACTGTTTCTTCATACATACCGTACGAAGAGTATGTTCGAATGATGGCACAACAACCGGTGGTATGTATCACTGGTTGTTTACCTAAAGATGTTTCAATCGAGCAGTTAGAGACAGTTGGAGCAAGTGTGGTTATGCAAGGTGAAATTGGCGAGCAGAACTGCATACATGAGGATGTGGTACTACCCTCTCTCTTGCGTGGTGTCATGGAGCATAACTTGAAACATGTAGACAATACTCTCAAGATTCGAATTGCGAGAGCACTTGCTGATGCGGTAGTAAAACCAACACAGAGCAAGGTGATACCTACGGTATTTGATAAACGAAGTAGGAGTCGGGTTGTTCATGCATGTAGCTAAAACAAGAGAGGTAAAGCAGAAAGTACAAGCATTGAGTGTTTGGTCTTTTGTACTGCTCTTTGCTCTTTTAGGTACAGTGGTGTGGGGGTTTGATGATGCTGGTATCCAGAGAGGAACACTCCGTGTGATCTTTTTTGATGTTGGGCAGGGTGATGCTGCACTCATCGAGACACCGAGTGGTATTCAAGTGCTCGTTGATGGAGGGAAAGGTAGGATTGTGCTGCAAGGCCTTGGTCGCGAACTTTCCTTTTTTGATAAAACCATAGATATGGTTGTGGCAACGCATCCTGATTTAGATCATATAGGTGGACTCCCTTATGTGTTTGCTCGATACGAAGTGCCGTTGTTTCTCAGTTCGGGTATAGAGGATGATGGTGCTGACAATATGGCACTTATCGCAGCTGTGGCAGATGAAGGTGCTCGTAGTGAGATTATTACAGAACCATACACACTTCTCCTCGATGATGGAGTACAACTCGATGTGTTGTTCCCAGATAGAGATGTTAGAAAGGTAGAAGCAAATACTGGATCGGTAGTGTTACGGCTAACATATGGAGCTACATCCTTTCTCTTTACAGGAGATGCACCGACTAGTATAGAAACACACCTTATTGACCTTTATGGTGATGCGCTGAAGAGTACGGTACTGAAGCTCGGGCATCATGGTTCGAATACCTCATCAGCGTTACCATTTTTAGGGTATGTGTCACCTGAGTATGCTGTGGTGTCGGCAGGGTGTGACAACTCGTATGGTCATCCTCATACTGATGTCATCAATAACTTGCATATGCTTGATGTTACCGTACTTGATACGTGTACCCATGGAGATATTGTTTTTGTGAGTGATGGAGGGATGGTCTCAGTGCAGTGATTATGACCAAGAGACCTATTCCCTAATACCCAACACCCATTCCCTAACACCTAGGCATTTTTGTCTCCAATTTTTTCAAATGCTCGAAGTACCTCAAGTGGAACAGCAAAGACTACGGTATTTGATTGATCACTTGAAAGATCGTTTAAACTCTGCAAGGTTCGAAGATGTAGTGCTCCAGTTTGTTCACCAAGAAGTTGTGCTGCCTTAGCCATGTTTTGCGCTGCCGCAACCTCACCTTCTGCTTTAATAATAACTGCACGTCGTTCACGTTCAGCTTCGGCTTGTTTTCCTATGGTACGTTTGAGATCTTGTGGAAGTTCAACATGTTTCAACTCAACAGCGGTGACAGCTATACCCCATGGGTCCGATGCAACATCAACCAATTCCTTGATTTTTCTTGATACAGCATCACGATTTGCAAGCAGTTCATCAAGTTCCATTTCTCCAACAATGTCGCGCATGGTAGTTTGTGCAAGCTGGCTTATGGCATACTGAAAATTTTCTATCTCAATGATCGCTGCTCGAGCATCTTTCACCTTGTAGTAGACAACTGCATTTACATTGACTGAGATGTTGTCTCTGGTGATGGCATCTTGATCAGGTACGTCAATTACTGCAACACGCATGTCTACCTTCATGAGTCGTTGGAAGATGGGTATCACAATCCGCCAACCCGGTTCTACGGTGCCGGTGTAACGTCCCATGGTGAGCATGACACCACGTTCATACTGGTCAACCTGGCGGATGAGTAGTATTGCAAGTCCCAAAAGTACGATAGCTATAAATAATGGTAGAAAGTACATAATATCGATTTTACTAGTAAAGAGTAGGGGAAGCAGGTTTGCTCCCACAATGATTAAAATAATAAATCGCACAAAAGTAGATGCTTTTGCTTTAATATCTTGCTCATTCATACTTGTACTATAGCATTCACTGCATGTGACCACACTGTGTTTGGTGGGTATGTTTACGGTATACTAACTACATGCAAGAGGTGCCGCTCATGGAAATACTACACACAATACCAATTGGGTACGTTATGTGGGGAGTGTTTGGTGTTACGCTCATAATTTTTAGCGTATACAGTGCGATACTCATTTGGCACTGGAGAGTGTACTCAACGGGAAAGTTTACAACAGTGAGTAACCTATTGCTCTACCTTGGTGTAAGTATGTTATTTATTGCAATAATGGCGTTTTCAGCGTTTGCATATTCATTTATATGATCTCAGAGGCAGTATCACTTAGGGACGGAGAGGAGATAATTACCATTGTGCGTCGGCATTGGTTCTCGCTTGCGGCTGTGGGTGCTCTTAATATTTTTATTTTTCTTATTGCAACGGTTGTGCTTGTTGTTGCTGATGTGAGTTTGGTGGCAAACGGTGATACAAGTGAGGTGTTGCGGGTACTTCTTCCTGTTGGTTTTTTTGCACTTGGTTTCATTGGTCTACTGCTATGGATGTATTTTTTTGCAGTTTGGAGCGACCATTGGTTGGATGCGTGGGTCATTACCTCAGAACGTGTTATTGATATAGAGCAGAAAGGTTTTTTCACAAGAGAGGTGTCTAGTTTTCCTCTTGAAAAAATTCAAGACATCACCTGTACCATTTCAGGAGTTATTCCTACGTGGTTACATTTTGGTGATGTTCGTATCCAAACTGCTAGTATTTCAAATGACTTTATTATGAAGCAGGTTCCATTTCCAGATATGGTGAAGGAACATCTTTTAGATGTACTGCAAACAAAAGAAGAGAAGTAAAAAAAAGAGGCTATTCAACTTCTTCCCATGTATCTATGGTGTAGCCACCACCTGGACCTATGTAAAATATTGCACTTGCCAATCCTGTGTCGTAGTTGACTTCCGTGTTGTTGCGTAGATGAACGCGGAAAGCAGTGATTTCGGTGAGATCAGTGTTATTTTCAAGGAGAATTTCTCCGTGCCCAGCATATACAAGCAGTGCACCACCGTTACTTTGCTCTATTTCAATAGCAGCATTTGAACCGCCAAGTTCTGCATCTTCATTCCTGCTTACAAGGAGAAGGTAGGAACGGTTACCGTTTCCTATCCAGTCTCCAGAGTTTTGCATGAGGATGGTGCCAGAATTGGTTCTGTCACTAGGATCATCAACAATGATCGGGATACTCTTGTTTCCAATGGCTGGATCAACATAAAATTCTGGTCCTTGACTGAAGTCGAGGTCTCCCTCGATCCAAAGTACGCCGGAAACAGTAACTTTAGGTGATAGGTCGAAGGATACGTCGCAAGGAATCTTTGCAGGACCAAGGGTAACATCGGTTGTGTAGATAAGGTGTCCCCCTGCAGCAGCACATTCTGCGGACATAACAGAAGATGATGCGGCGTATGCTTCCCAGTCATCAAGAAGGTTGTCAGTTATGGGAAGTGTCGTGGTTGCAAGGTCTGGAAAACCAGGGTACTTAGTACCAGTAACTACTGTTGCCGCATCTATAGTGGTGTAGTATGCATCTCCTTCAACATATGAGTCTTCGATACTGTTTGCATACATGCTGTCAGTAGCGTGTATCTCGCTAATGTATCCAGATGGTCCAGCAGATATTGCTGCACCGTTTATATCATTCAGGTTGCTTCCAATAATGGGTCCATTTGAATATATGTTTCCATTGATTGAAGAGTTGTTTTCAAGCAGCATACCGCCGTTGTCAGTCTGTACACCAAAACTAAAAGATTTTCCATCTCCTTCAATAAGCAATGCTTCGACCTTTCGTATACGACCATGGTCATCCCCTACAGCAAGTACTTCGATATCATCTGAAACGTTGGTAGAAGTAGTTTCTACATCGATACCATTTTTTGTGAGCGTCTCAGTGTTTGCAACAGACATGTTGTTCATGTGACGATACACAACCTCTTCGAGTGCTCCTTCGGCTAAAATGTATGATGTTTTTGAGAGAGAAAGTTCTGTTACCACACGTACCTGTCCTCGTACGAGCGCAAGAAGCCCGCCTGCCATAACAAGGCATCCGGACAGAACAAGAATCATAACGATCATCATTACCTGTCCATCTTCATTTGTCTTTTTTTGTTTATATATGCTCTTCATACTATCCATCAAGTACAGTAAAAGTTCTAAATTCTTTAGTGATGGTGGCGTTACCACCAGTCTTTTTTGCAGTAAATTCAATAAGCACTCCTTCAGTGTTTGTGTTACTAAGATGGGTAAACATAAGGTTTGTTACGGTAACACCGGAAGCTGAGAGTGGTGAACTGGTTCCTCCTTCGGTAAACATAATCCTTCCTCCAGAGAGCGTGATGGTTGCAGTGGTACTGTTGCCTGACCAGTCACGTGTGTTGAGTGTGAGTATTCCTGGGTCGGTAGAAAGGCTACTTGTAAAGTAATCCACACTGCTCGCTCGTCGTAGTTCTCTTGTGAGACGTTCAAGTACAACGGTTCCTGTATGAGCCACTTCCTCGGATGCTTTCAGTTTTCCAAAAGTTTTTACCATTGAGTTTGCTGAGGTTACCAGTGCACTAAAGACAATCGAAAGGATCGCTATGTATACCATCATTTCGACAAGGGAAAATCCTTTTTGTGATGTACTAGTTTTCATACAGGTCTGTTACGTATGTTGATGCCGTGAGTGTGTTCGAACCCCAGTTTACTGTAGTAGTGACTTCAACAGTACCTGGATCAAGTGTCTTGAGGTCTGCAGAAGTACTTGGGACAATAACATCATCACTGTTTCTCCTGTACACCTCGGTAAGCTCTACGGTTCTTGTGTAGATGTTATCAATGAGTATGTTTGTACTTGTGGCACTCCATCCCGAAGCATCCATATCGAGGTATTGAGGTCCAGTTCCCACAAGAGGTGTGATGTTTAAGAGGAAACTCTCATCACGCATAAACCGCACTGCTTCCACACTTTCATCGAGAAGAAAAATAGCTTGGACTTGATCAGATGCCTCAAGTCCATTTTTAAAAAAGAAGACTGCTGCTCCTAACAGTGAGGTAAAGGAAACACTTATTATTGAGATAACAATAATAGCTTCTGCAATTCCTATTCCTTGTTCTCTCTTACACTGCATGTTAATTCGTTACTTCAGTTAAACCGCTTTGGTATATTGTGATCATTTTGCTCTGTGTGGGGGTTTCGGTGAGTGCAACGGTAATGGTGCCAGAAGGTGTTGCCTCTCCGCTTAAACGTGCAAAGAGTACTTCTGAGGATCCACCAAGTCCAATAGTTGTTATGGATGTTTTTGAGGGAAGGGTGTAGGTCTCATTTGTACTCTCACCTGCTGTGTAGGTCCCACCTGTAAACAGTACCACCTGTGTTGTATCAAAATGCACTCCGTAGAACGTATCGTTTTGAGAAGCAAGCGTGCGTGCGTGTGCATCCTCAAGTACACCGAGAATAATTTGAGCAGCTTCATGTTGTCCAGAACGGTTTCCAAAATCCCCAAGTGCCACAATTGAGATCGTTGCTAAGATGAGTGTCAGACTGATCACCATCATTGTTTCAAGGAGTGTAAAACCTTTTGGAATTGAAGCAGGAAAATACATGTTAGAAGTTTTCAACCATAGAGTACATTGGACTGATCATAGCAAGAGCAAAGTACCCAACAGCTGAACCAACAACAAGCATGAGCATTGGTTCAATAATAGTTGACATGTTTTTTGTTTTTTGATCAACTTCATTTTCATAGAATTTTGCAACTTCCTGAAGCATGTCAGGCAGGTTACCTGTTTCTTCTCCAACAGCAATAAGTTCCCCAACAAGTGGTGGGTACAGTCTTTCTTCTTTTTCGAATACTTCAGCAATAGGTGACCCTCCCTGCACCTGTACTCGAGCCTTCGCAATAATTTCTTTGTAGTGTGAGTTCTGTATAACCTCTTCAGTGATCTCAAGTGAGTGGAGAACGTGAACACCACTTGAGAGGAGGGAGGCAAGTGTGCGTCCAGTTCTTGCACTGTTAGTTTCTTTTACAAGGGTGCCAATAACAGGTATGTAAAGAACAAAACTTTCAAAAAGCCTGCTGCCGTTTTTGGTCTTCAGAAAGGCGATAAAGAGAACAATGGCAAGTACGAAAGCACCAAAGGTTTGTAGGGTGTAGTCAACAAGAAAGTCACTGAGTTTAATGATGATCTGTGTCGACATTGGGAGCTCTGAACCTAGTGTTTCAAATGTTGCTGAAAGTGTCGGTACAATAAACATCATCATCATGGTACCTATTCCAAGTAAGACGGTGACAATAACTCCAGGGTAGATCATTGCTCCACGAATCTTCTTCTTAAGTTCGTATGAACGTTCTTCCTGACTGGCAATAATAGTGCAGGATTCTGCCAAGCTACCCGACTCTTCACCTGCTTTAACCATGGCAACCATGAGTGGAGTAAAGACATCATCATGTTTTTTCATGGATGAGTTGAGGTCACCACCCTGTTGTATATCTTTCTGTATGTCACCGAGTACACCTTTAAATTTAGGGTTTTTTGTCTGACGTTCCATGACTGAAAGTGCTCTTGAGAGGGTGAGTCCAGCACGGATCATTGCACCAAGATTACGCATAAAGACAATCTTCTCATTCTGTTTAACGCGACTTAAGAACTGGGTAAGTTTCTCAGTGTACTGAGCACTCGTTGTTGTTTCTTTTACCGTAAGGATTTGTGCACCATCCTTACGTACTATGGAGTACACCTCGAAACGATCTTTTGCCTCTACTTTTCCTTCATAGGACTCCTTTTCTCCATCTTTAATTGCTTTGTAAGTAAAGATGGGCATGTTATTCGCTGATTACTCGAAGTACCTCTTCAACGGTTGTTATTCCTTGAACTGCTTTAAACAGTCCATCCTCTGCCATGGTGAGCATTCCTTCGTTCCTTGCTTGCTGTTCAATTTCATCGGTTGATGCTTGCCGTAGGACTAACTCGTTAATGGCGCTTGAAACAGTAAGCACTTCATTTATTACAAGTCTACCCTTGTATCCATCAACTGATTCTTCGTTTGGGACTGGTTTATAAAAGAGAAGGTCTTCTGGTTTTGTGCTTTTTTCTACAATATTTTCTTCAATGAGAGCTTTCATTACCATATCGAAATTTATAAACTCACCAAGCGAAGCTATCTCTTCTTTTGGTAGCTTGTAGGGCTCACCTTTGTTGAAAAGTCTACGTACGAGACGTTGCGCAATAACAACACGTATGGTGCTTGAAAGGAGGAACGGCTCAACATCCATGTCCATCATTCGAGGTACGGCACCAGCAGAGGAGTTGGTATGCAGTGTAGAAAGCACTAAGTGTCCAGTGAGTGCTGCATTGACCGCAAGACTGGCGGTTTCATTGTCTCGGATCTCACCAACCATGATAATGTCTGGGTCTTGTCGCACAAGTGCGCGTAATCCACGTGCAAAGGTGAAGTCGATCTCTGGTCGCACTTGTGTTTGGTTGATGCGCGCCATCTGGTACTCGATAGGGTCCTCTACTGTTGAAATGTTTACATCTGGTGTATTGAGAATATCGAGAACGGTATAGAGGGTAGTGGTTTTTCCCGAACCAGTAGGACCTGTGGTCAAGATGAGACCGGTTGTTTGTTTCATGGCCTTATGTACCCGTTCAAGACCTTCTCCGTGGAAACCGAGACTTTCAAGAGTGAAGCTACCACCGTTCTCTCTTAAAAGACGCATCACCGTTTTTTCTCCATAGTAGGTAGGAAGGAGAGAAACACGAAATGCTACCTTTTCGTTATCTACAGCCATTTTGAATCGACCATCCTGAGGAAGTCGTTTTTCATCAAGTTTTAAACTAGAGAGCACTTTGATACGGGCAGTGATAGATGCAGCAGCATTCTTAGGAAGTGTCATAGCATCGTGCAAGATACCATCTATGCGGTAACGAACGAGTACTTCGTTTTCCATTGGTTCAATATGTATGTCTGAAGCATTTTGTATGATAGCGTGCTTGAGAAGAGCATTTACTACACGTACCACAGGGACATCTTCAGCAAGTTTTTTAAGGTCAGATTCAGACACTCCTTCACCACCTTCCTCGTCAATTGCAGTTATGGCTGCACTCTCGTGTTTAATGAGATCACCAAATTCGTCTTTCAGTGTCTTTTGGTATTGCAAGAGTGCATGCTTGATACTCTCTGCATCAGTGAGGCGGGGAAGAATTTTAAGACCAACTTTCTTCTTAATAAACTCGATGGAGCGCAAGTCCTCTACATCGAGCATGGCAACTTCGAGCTCACGATCATTCTTCTTGTAGGCGACAACATTGTGTGTGCGTGCAATTGGCTCAGGTATCATTGAGAGAATGTCGTAGTCGATCTTTTCCTTTGCAAGGTTGATGAAAGGAACACCGAGAACGTATGCTTGCATACGACGTAGATCATCTTCTGAAATGTGTCCCTCTGATACGAGTATTTCCTCAGGGGTTGTCTTTTTTTCATCAGCAGTTTTCTCTGCCTTTGTGTAGACAGCACGGGTGACGAGTCCTGAGTCGAGAATAAAGTTTTTGAGTTGGGAGCTGGATGTTTTCACAATGTACAATGCTTACTTTTGCTGGCAGTGTTCACTACACAAAAAGCACATCAGTATATTGTGATGGTACCAGCCCGTAGGGATAACTCCCTCGTTCTCAGTATTGTACCAATGAACGCATGGTTTGTGTGTGTATGTTTTCAACAAAGTTGTCATGGTGACAATGTAGGAGTTAAAATCCCACACGTGTATGTGTGGGATAGGGTAAACTGCTGTCTCTGAAATGCTATTACTCAGCACAGACAGATGACCATGTCTGAGAGGGGTTCTACAGTGAAGTCAATATCAACTTCTGTGAGATCCCTTTGTTTTTCTACAACAATTCCGTACCCAGAACACTCATCATTAAGTGAAATGAGATTATTGGTCGGATTTTGTAAAAGCATATTTCCTTTACCGGTGTAGACTTCCAGTACTTCATAGACACCATCATATACTGTGATCTGTATCTGCTTTGCTTTTCCAGTCAACAAGTCAGTATTTTTTAGAAACATGACACCATAGATTGGCAAAATATCACCGACAGTTGGTGGAATGGTATGAGGGTATTGGTGATCAAAAATGATAGCTATGTGACCCTCATTTCTTTTTTTTTGAACAACGATAACTTTCTCGTCCATTTGTTCTCCTTGTTGGTAGGTGTTGAAGATGTGTGCTGTGTGTTATTCCTGAATGTATGGTACTTTTCTTCTGTTTCATGTCAATGAGGATATTTTGTTGTGGATGTTTGACAGATGCGTTCTTTATGTTACGATATGCATGTCAGGAATGTCCCCGAACGGGGGCACTTTTCTTTTTTGGCAATACAATTAAATAAACAATTAAATACACAGATTATGTTTGATTTAAAGGTGATAAATAGCGTTTTAAATGAGCTTGAAGAGGAACGTGGTATTCCACGTGAGAGCGTTATTGAAGCAATAGGCACAGCACTTGCTACAGCGTACAAGAAAGAGTACGGACGTCGTGGACAGGTGATTCGTGCAAAATTTGATATGGATACTGGTACGACAGAGTTCTACCAGGTGAAGTTTGTTGTTGATGATACTCGTGTATGGTTCCCAACCGAGTACCCAGAGTTCAATGAAGATGGTACTGAGTTTGAACGTCCGCTTGTTGACCCAAATGCACCAACAGACGAGGAGGATGATCGTGTACGTTATGATTCTGAGAAGCACATGCTTCTTGAGGATGCAAAGCGTATCAAGAAGGATGTGCAGGTGGATGATGAAATGGTTTTTCCACTTGAGGCACAAGACGATTTTGGACGTATTGCAGCACAAACTGCAAAGCAGGTAATCATTCAGAAAATTCGTGAGGCAGAAAAGGTCTCTATTCTTGGAGAGTTCGAAGGACGAGAAGGAGAGATTGTTACTGGTTCAGTACAGCGAGTTGAACGGGGGAACATTTTCCTCGATCTTGGCAGGGCACAAGCAGTCATGCCATACGATGAACAGATTCCAGGAGAACGTTTTCGTCAGGGAGAACGTGTACGTGCTTACCTCTACTCAGTTGAGGAAGGTCCACGAGGTGTCATGATACGAGTATCTCGTAGTCATCCTCGCTTCCTTCTAAAACTCTTTGAACAGGAGGCACCAGAGTTAGCGAATGGAACAGTTGAGATAAAGGCAATTGCTCGTGAAGCGGGCAGCAGATCAAAGATTGCGGTATTTACAACAGATGATCAGATAGACCCGGTTGGTGCACTCGTTGGACAGCGTGGTGTGCGTGTTTCAACTGTTATGAGTGAACTTGGAGGTGAGAAGATCGATATTATTGAGTGGTCAGAAGAAGAAGTGCACTTTATTGAAGATGCACTCTCACCAGCAAAGGTGCTTGATGTTGAGATTGAAGAAGAAGAGCACCGAGCAGTGGTTGAGGTTGCAGAAGATCAGCAATCACTCGCTATTGGGCGTGGAGGACAGAATGTTCGACTTGCAGCAAAACTTACCGGTTGGCGTATAGATATACACTCTGCTCAAGGTGAAAGTGTTGCTGAAGTAAATGACGAGGGAGCAGTAACCATACCTGAAGATGAATCTTCTAGCGAAGATAAGGAAGAAGTAAAAGTTGAAGAAGAGGTACAGCAGGAGGTTGAGGAAACTATCGAGAAGGAAACCGAGGAAGAGGGTGCTGAGACTACTGAAGAAAATGCTGAAAAGGAAGAAGTAGAAGAAAAGGAAGAAGACAAAGCGTAGTGATTGGAGTATATTTTGTAAAACTTACTAGGTAAACAAAGCACAACTATGGATTTATGGCATGGCGTGCCACTTGGCAAAGAGGCACCAGAAGTAATTAACACTATTATTGAGATACCAAAAGGTTCATACAACAAGTATGAGGTAGATAAAGAGACAGGACTCATTGCGCTTGATAGAGCAAACTACACAGCAGCACCTTATCCGTTTGACTACGGTTTTGCTCCACAGACATACTGGGAGGATAACGACCCGCTTGATGTTGTTGTTTTAACAACCTTCCCACTCAATCCAGGAATTCTCATATCAGTTCGTCCTGTGGCAGTGCTCGATATGATTGATGATGGTGAGTCTGACATGAAGGTGATAGCAGTGCCAGCTGATGACAAGCGTTGGGATGATGTGAATGACCTTAAGGATATTAACAAGCATACGCTAAAAGAGATTGAGCATTTTTTCCAGACCTACAAGTCATTGAAGGGTAAGCCAGCTCCAGTGGAAACCAATGGTTATGAAGGACGAGAGAAGGCTATTGAGATTGTTAAGAAGAGCGTTGATATCTACAACGAAAAGTTTGCAGATAAGAAAGGAAAATAGAACACGGCAGCAAATTACACAAAAAACACCTTAAGTTTGAGGTGTTTTTTGGTATATATGAGGTTACGTGATGCCGTCAAACATTAACCTTATAAAAGCAACTGTCGATAAAACGTTCCAAAGAAATATCTTTTTGAAGTATACTCAAGAGGTAGAGGTACATTGCTTTTGTACAGATCTCTACATAAACTAACCATCATGAATCAAAAAAACACTGTTGAAACAGCACGTTTTGTGCCACTTGCTATGGCAATCGTGCTTTTTTTTGTGCTTGGCGCATTAGCTTTCATTGCACACGCTGAAGAAACAACTGACGCAGATACTCTTAGAGAGCAAATGCAGGCAAACATGGATGAGCGTCAAGCGCTGTTTAACGAGCAGATAGAGGAACGAAAGGAACTCTATGAAGAACGTAAAGAAACATTTGGTGCACTCCGCGAGGATGGTGTGGCAAGGAGTGACTTCCAGGAAGCTGCCAGTACATCCTTACGAGAACGTATAGAACTGTTTGAAGAGAATAGAGATGAACGCCAAGAACTCTTTGAGCAGCAGCGTGAAGAAATGAGAGCGTCATTTGAAGAGCAGAAGGAACAACTACAGGCACGCCTTGAGGAACGAAAACAGGAACGTGAAGAACGTAAAGAGGAGTACCAGGCACGTCTCTCTGTTCAGCAGCAAGCGCGCTTGAGTACATTGTCCGAGAATATGGTTAACCGTATGGATACTGTTGTTGATCGACTTGAGCAGATAGCTGCACGTATTGAGGAACGAATTAGTAAACTTGAGGAGATGCATGATGTAGATTTAGCTGAAGCGCGTGAGGCACTTGCTGAGGTGTACACACTCTTAGATTCTGTTAAAGAAAATATAGTGCTTCTAGGTGAGGTTTCTATGGACACCTTCACTTCTGAAGATCCAAAAGCACAAGTTGATGAACTTCGTGAAGTAGTTGCTCTCACAAAAGAGAGTATTGTGGAAGTGCATAAACAGTTGCAAGAAGTAGTTGAAAATATAAAAGCTTCAATGGAAGTTTTTGTTACAGATGACGATGATGAAAAAGAAAGAAATGTGGTTGAAGGGGATTCAATAATAATTACACATGCATACAGTGAGGGTGTACATACGTATAAAGGAGAAGTACTTGTTGAAGCATGTATGTATATTGAAACCATGGCAATTGTTGCAGAGTCATACCCTGAACAAATAACTATCGATGTTGTAGCAACTTCAGGTACTGAGGTTGATAATTGTACTGAGGAGCCAAGTATGCAACCATTTGAGGTGCAGATTGAAGCAAGTGAGGAGGCACGACTAGCGAATGTTCGCATGAATGGAAAGAAGGTGGACTGGGAACTTGGTGAGTAGTTTCTTATAAGATAATACAGCAACTATGAATGAAGAACATACAAACGAAACAACAAATATAGATACTCCTGTTGAACAGCAGGATGAACAAGTAACTGTGCAGGGAGTGAAGGGAGATTCAAAAAAGGTTGTTATCTGGGTTGTTATATCGATTGTTGTCGTTGTGCTTGCACTCATGTATATGTGGGGATCTAGCATAGAGCAAGGTAAAATGAAGGACACTACAATGGATCAAAAAATAGAAGATAAGGTAACAGTACCTACAGATCAGATGGAACCACTCAGCACCTCAGATGATATTGAAGCTATTGAGAATGATTTAGATACAACCGAACTAAGTGATCTAGATGGTGAGTTTAATGCTATTGAGTCTGAACTTGATCAGATGCTTGTAGAGTAAGGAGTTTAGAGGTGTGAGTTTAGAGTACAAAAGACCTTTAAAGGTCTTTTGTTTTGAATGATATAAATCGCATGTGTTGCACTTAGATACATATCGCGTTATGCTCACGCACATACATCGTCCCGTTAGAGATTATTGATTACAGACGGGAGTTGCTACACAAGATTTAATTGTAAAAAGTACACAAATAAAAAATTACTAAAATATAATTTCTAATGGGATGACTGAAGAAAAAAAAGATACAACATACGCAGAGGTGAAGGTGGAAAAACTACCAGGCTCTGAAATTGAAATAACCGGTGAGATACCTGTTGCAGTAGCAGAAACATATAGAAATAAGGCAATAAAGAAATTTCAAAGGAGTATAGAACTTCCTGGTTTCAGGAAAGGAAACGTGCCTGAAGAAATGATAGTAAAACAGGTTGGAGAGAGTGAGATAATGAAAGAGATAGCAGAACTCGCACTTGGAAAAACCTATGCGGACATTGTTACTGATAAGAAACTTGATGTTGTCGGGCGACCAATGGTTACTATTACAAAGCTTGCACCGGGAAACCCTGTTGGCTTCAAGATCAAGAGTGCCGTGTATCCAGTGGTTGAACTCCCTGACTACAAAAAGATCGCTGCTGAGGAAATAAAGAAGGTCTCTAAAGAGAAGGTGGAAGAAGTAACTGATGAGGATGTTAACAAGGAGTTAAGGCGCCTACAGGAAATGATGACACCTCCTGCACAGGAAGGTGAAGAGAAGTCACCTGCACCTGAACTGAACGATGAGTTTGCAAAAAGTATTGGAGGATTCAAGGACCTTGCTGACCTGAAAGAAAAGATGAAAGAGCAGATAGGGATGGAACGGGAGCAGAAGCAGAAAGAGAAAGTACGACTTTCACTCGCTGAGGCGGTGATCAAAAAGAGTAAACTCGAGGTACCGAGTCTCTTTGTTGAGGGTGAGATAGATCAGATGGTTGCAAGTTTCACTGACAGAGTAACTCGCTCAGGTTTGGAGCTCGATGCATATCTTGAACAGATTAAGAAAACTATGGATGATCTTCGTAAAGAGTGGCGTCCGGATGCTGAGAAGAGGGCGAAGTTGCAACTTATTTTTAACGAGATAGCAAAGAAGGAGGGTGTTAAGCCAGATACTGAGAAGCTTGCACGTGAAGTTGCTCACATTAAAGAACACTACCCGGATGCAAATGAAGAGTCAGTGGCGATATATGTAGCGGCACAAATGACTAATGAGCTCGTCTTTGACATGCTTGAGGGGAAGAAGTCAGAGGAGAAGAAAGCTTCCTCCTCCACTGAAGTTACGGAGGACAAGCATGTGCATGATGAACACTGCAATCACGATCACTAGAGTTTAGAGAGAGTAGTTTAGAACTGTGGAGCACAAAAGACCCGTATGGGTCTTTTGTGTATACTGGGTTGTATGAAAAAAGTGTACTTGGCAGGACAACCAAACAAGTATGATCCTTGGAGAAGTGCTTTTGCTGATTTGAATGGGTTTGTTTTTTATGATCCAGATATCGACTCAGATCAATCATCCCCCGACACTTACTTTCCACAGGACCTAGAAGCAGTTTCGAGTGCAGATTTTCTGGTTGCAAACGTAGGTACAAAACCATCAGAAGGGACATGGATTGAAATTGGTTACTTTCTTAGGTTAAGTACCAAAACTCCAGGTGAGCAGTCAAAAAGGATGGTAATTATTTATCCTGATGATAGAGAACCAAGATGGTCTATTGATTTTGTGAAGAAGAGTGGACTTGTTGTTCCCACTGTGGAGGAGGCAGTTCATAAGTTACAAGAACTTTATAAAGATAGTGCATAGGGCTTGCATTATTTTCACTAACATAGTACAGTACTGCCACTGTGTATCTCACTGAGATAGTTGCTCTAGGGCACACCTAGTGAGGGACGCGGTGTAGGAAATATATGCCAACAATAAATCAGCTTATCAAGAAACCACGTAAGGACAGGGTGCGGAAGTCAAAAGTTCCGGCACTTAGTAAAGGTTTCAATACACTTAAAAATAAACCAACATACTACCCAGCGCCGTTTAAGCGTGGTGTTTGTGTGAAGGTGACAACAAAGACACCTCGTAAGCCTAACTCTGCTATCCGAAAATACGCACGTGTACGATTGACAAATGGTGAGGAGGTTTCAGCATACATTCCAGGAATGGGACACAGCCTTCAGGAGCACTCAGTAGTACTTGTACGTGGAGGTCGTGTGAAGGATGTTAACATTCGATATACCATTGTTCGAGGTAAACTTGATGCTACTGGTGTTGAGAAGCGTTCACAGGGACGATCTAAGTACGGTGCTAAGAAACCAAAAACTTCATAGAATATGCGACGACCAATAAAAAAGAAACTACGAATTGCTAAAGATAATCGCTATGGAAGCAGACGTCTTGAGAAGTTCATCAACAGTGTCATGCTCGACGGAAAGAAAGAGACTGCACGAAAGATCATTTACGATGCGCTTGATGAGATAAAGGAACAGGTGAAGGATAAGGAGCCACTTGAAGTGTTTGAAGAAGCAATACGAAACGTAGGACCATCAGTAGAGGTGCGCTCACGACGTGTTGGTGGTGCAAACTACCAGGTACCACGTGAGGTACGACCAGAACGACGACAGGCTCTAGCAATGCGATGGATTATTGCAGCAGCACGAGCAAAGAGTGGAGGTCCAGCATCAAAGTTTTATGCAGAAGAACTTATTGCAGCAGCCAACAATGAGGGTGTGGCAATAAAGAAAAAGGAGGATACACACAAGATGGCAGAAGCCAATAGAGCATTTGCACATTTTGCTTGGTAAATTGAAAATAGGAACCCCGAAAGGGGTTCCTATTTTTTTGTACTTAATATAAACAAGTAGTAACAATGATCATTGGGGTTTGGGGAGACAGTATTGTGTATGGTGCGCATGACAAAGACGCACTTGGTTGGGTAGGGAGGCTACGTAGGTCACTTCCTTGTAACGATAATGTCCACGTGTACAACTTTGGTACGTGTGGTGAGAATACCAAGCATTTACGAAAAAGGTTTGAGATAGAACTTGAACGTATCAAACCACAACATGTCATATTTGGTATTGGTCTGAACGACTCAAAACTATTTGTTGAAAATAGTGAACCAAAGGTTACAGAGATGGAGTTTGCTGAGAATCTTACCCACCTCTTTACAAAGGCAAAAGAGGTGACAGGTTCGGTTACGGTAGTTGGTGTGACCTCTGTAGATGTGGAAAAGATTTCAAAAGAGAAGTACCTGTTCACTACTGAACGTGTCATGAAATATAACGCCATTCTGAAAAAAGTATCTGAACAGTGCTCTATTCAGTTTATTGACATGTTCTCTATACTTGATATTTCAGCTGATCTAGTTGATGGTATTCATCCAAACAATCATGGTTATGAAAAGTTGTATAAAAAGATCTCAAGTGAACTTTCACTTAAAGGGTTTGAGTAGTGTTACAGTTTTTCACTACTGGGCTTGTGTAAAAGGGTAATATTATATATAGTAGCACCACTAGCGCGTGGCGCGTTTTTTTAGCAATTTTTATCAACAGATATGAATAGAGATTATCCATTAGAGAAAGTACGAAATTTCGGTATCATTGCACACATTGATGCTGGCAAGACCACTGTGTCTGAGCGAATTCTTTTCTACACCGGTATGAGCCATAAGATTGGTGAGGTGCATGAGGGGGAGACGGTGACTGACTGGATGGAACAGGAGCGTGAACGAGGTATTACCATTACCTCAGCTGCTATTACCTGTTTCTGGACCAAAGTTGGTGAGGATCCGACTGATCAGGCAAACAAGACCCGTTTTAATATTATTGATACCCCGGGACACATCGACTTTACCGCTGAAGTGCAGCGTTCAATGCGTGTGCTCGATGGTGCTGTGGTAGTGTTTGATGGTGTTGCTGGTGTAGAGCCACAATCTGAAACAAACTGGCGTTATGCAGATGACGCAAATGTGCCACGACTTTGTTTTGTAAACAAACTCGACAGGACAGGTGCTTCTTTTGAACGAAGCTACCAGTCTATTCTCGACCGACTCTCAAAGAAGGGGGTGCGTATGCAGATCCCTATCGGGGAGGAGGATCAACATGAAGGTGCTATAGACTTGCTCTCAAAGAAGGCGTACCGTTACAGTGGACAGATGGGTATGGAAGTAGAGGTGTCTGACAATATTCCAGAAAACTTAATGGCAGATGTGGAGAAGTACCGAAGCGAGCTCATTGAGCGTATTGTAGAAAATGATGATGAGGCAATGAGTAACTATCTTGATGGTAATGAGCCATCACTTGAGGAGCTCAAGAAACTCCTTCGAAAGGCAGTTATTGCAAATGAGGTATTCCCAGTAATGTGTGGTTCTGCCCTCAAGAACAAGGGAGTACAACCTGTTCTTGATGCTGTTGTTGACTACCTTCCAAGTCCAGTTGATCTTCCAGCAGTGAAGGGAATCAATCCAAGAACTGAAGCTGAAGAGGAACGCAAACCATCAGATGAGGATCCGTTCTGTGCACTTGCATTTAAGATTCAGACTGACCCATTCGTAGGTTCACTCACATTCTTCCGTGTTTACTCTGGTTCACTTGAGGCAGGAAGCTATATCTACAATACTACAACCGGTTCAAAGGAACGTGTAGGACGTATTGTACGACTTCAGGCAGACAAGCGTGAAGAGGTTAAGAAAGTGTTTGCAGGAGAGATTGCGGCTGCTGTAGGACTTAAGGAGACAAAGACCAGTCATACACTTTGTGATGAAAAAGCACCAATCATTCTTGAGCAGATCAAGTTCCCAGAGCCGGTGGTTGCGGTACGTATTGAGCCAAAGACAAAGGCTGATCAAGAGAAGCTTGGTATTGCCTTGAATAAACTAGCTGATGAGGATCCAACGTTTAGGGTAGAGACTGACGATGAAACCAATGAGACCATTATCAGTGGTATGGGTGAACTGCATCTGGATATCCTTGTTGATCGTATGAAGCGTGAGTTCAATGTTGAAGCAAATATTGGTCGACCACAGGTTGCATACCGTGAGACCATACAAAAGGGTTCAGAGGCTGAGTGTAAGTATGTGAAGCAGACTGGAGGTCGTGGACAGTACGGTCATGTGAAGATTCGTATCAAACCAATTGAGGAGGTTGAAGAGGGTGCAAAGATCGCAAAGAACGTATATCGAGAAGATCACTTTGAATTCATCAACAATATTAAGGGAGGTGTTATTCCACAGGAATATATCAACCCAGTACAGAAAGGTATTCAGGAGGCAATGGAACGAGGAGTTGTTGCAGGGTACCCACTTGTAGACGTTTCTGTTGACCTCTACGATGGTTCATACCATGAGGTTGATTCAAGTGAGGTTGCCTTTAAAATTGCAGGAAGTCAGGCATTTCAAGAGGCTGCAAAGAAAGCGAGCGCTGTACTCCTTGAGCCTATTATGAGCGTTGAGGTAGTTGTTCCGGAGAAGTTCATGGGTGACATCAATGGACACCTTTCAAGTAAGCGTGGGCAGATTGAGGGAATGGAGCCACGTGGTACGGACATGCAAACTATTAATGCAATGGTACCGCTCTCTGAGATGTTTGGTTACACCACAACACTTCGTTCTATGACTGAGGGTCGTGGTCAGATGACTATGGAGTTCGATCACTATGCTGTAGTACCGAACAATGTTGCTGAGGAGATCAAAGCAGCTCGAGGGTAAGGAGTTCTGAGTTTACCCCGCTTGGGCGGGGTGAAGTTTCGAGTTTTGAGTAAAAGACCCCGAAAGGGGTCTTTTGTGTTGAAACAAAACCACCCGCACGACGTGTGTCGACGGGTGGGGAAGGTGCTTGGTCCAGTACTAATTAGGCAAGAAGGTAATGATTTCCTTGATTTGTCTTTCATTTAGGCAACACTGGTTGCTTGTGTTGACGATCGCAGTACCTTTAGCCCAGTTTGGTACACCACCTATACTGAAGTGTTTGTCATGTACGTAACCTTGGTAGTGATGTACCGCTACACCATTGATGACAACACTGAGGAATACTAGTACATCATCAGTTTCCTTGGAGGGGGTGAATCCTATCATGATACTCTGGGTCCCAAAGCCCTTGATTTGCTTATCAGTTGGACTTATGTCGAGTACAGTGAGGGGCCACTCGTAACCTCTCCTAGGAAGTTCCTTTACAACACATTGTGCTGGATTAATGCTACGCATTGTTTCCCATTGTGGCATTACACAAGGATGGTAAACATTGTTCATAATGTATCCTTGATACACAGCTTGTGTCCGCAGACCTTTTTCAGTTTGCACTGGTACAGCAAGGTATATTTCACCTTTTTCATCATACAGGTCACAGCATGCAGGGTAGTAGTACACACCGAGTTTTGGATACTTTTCTGCATCGTATCCCTCGAAGCATGCTGCTTCGTCTTGACTCAGTGTTACATGTCCGCGAAATATTTCCGGAAGTTCATTGCCCAAACTGATGCTTGCAGTAAGCAGTAGTAACAAAAATGAAGTAAAAAGAGTGATTGCGGTACGTTTTGTATTCATGTCAATACTCCCTTATGTTGAGTGGTTGAACTGAATTCTACAATATTTTACCCTAATATGTTTGTAACATAAATATATAAATTGTCAATACTAACCAAAACCACCCGCATTATGTCGTGGTATCGAGTTGGTATTGCCTAACATAATCATAAAAATAGCGTATACTAGAAACTTATGGAAACTACAGAAGAAAAGGTAAAAACACTACTCGACAAGGTTCGACCATACATTGAGATGCATGGTGGTGATGTTCATCTGTTACGAATAGAGGGGAAAACTGCTGTACTCAAGGTGTACGGTGCATGTACGAATTGTTCTCTCGCGAGTGTCACGTATAATAAGACAGTCGGTCCTCTCATTGTGAAGGAGGTGGAGGAAATAGAAGAGGTGACATTTGAGTAATATTACAAGTAACAAAGATAATATTTAGTATGGCAGATTTACGAGAATACCCACGAGATGTCGAGGGGTCAAACATTAGCAAGATAGTCGTTGATCGCGACCTCTGTATAGCGGCTGTGTCATGTCTCGCTGTAGCAGATGAGGTGTGGGAGCTTGATGAGGAAAATAAGGTGGTAGCAAAGAATCCAAATGCTATGGATGATGCAACTATCATAGCTTCAGCTGAAGCGTGTCCTACAAAAGCTATTTTCGTGTACGACAAAGAGGGGAACCAGGTATTTCCTAAATAGTTTTAGGTAAAGAAAATAATGCATACGTTAAGGCGCTTTCGAGGAAGCGCCTTACTGCTACATGACTATTTCAGAATTTCATATCGAAACTCATCCTGTAATGTTGGTAAAAAAGCAGGAACACAACGGTAGACCTCAATTTGCTTCTTCTTGTCTTCTGCTTTGGCAAAAGTTTCCACAAGAGTATCTCTCAGTCGTTGCATTGCTTTTTTTGAAGCACTCTCAGTTCGTGGTACGTACAAGCAGAAGTTTGTCAGGCCGCGCACGCCAGAAACATACTCAATCCACACTTGCTCTGTAAGTTTTCTGATGACGGAGTACTTTGGTAGCTGTTTTGCAATACGAAACCCCTGTCTAGCTGATTGTACAGTATGGACCTGTTCAACCATTTTGTACTTACAGGAGTCGTGCAATGTTGTTACGCTCGTAATGAATACAATATTCGAAATAGCGTCAATACCGGAAGCGTGAGCATACCATATTTTAACGAGTGTATTTTCGGTCTCCGAATGTGGTGTTGCTAGAAAGAAGAACTGTTTCAGAAACTTGAGATCTTTTCCCGCTTGAGTCATGAGCTCGTTCATTTCTTGAACAGGTAGCTCTTCTCCCAAGAGTAGGTACCGTTCAATACTTGCAGTAGGTCTTTCGTACGCATCCATTTTTTTCTGTAGTTCGTTTCGCATGACTCCCCCTGTCTTGTTGAGTTTATGGTTCCAGTAATCTCATCACAAAATAGCACAATGGCCATGTATGTAAATAGAGTCATGAGTATTTTAGGTATATTGATTTCCACTTTATATCTCACCAAATTACTGTGTGGTTAATGCTATACTGTACCTACGACGAACCTTTCGTTCTTTTATAACCATGCAACACTATACCTACGTAATCATTGGTGGCGGAATAGCAGGAACAACAGCCGCTGAGACCATTAGAAAACATGACCCCAAGGGAAGCATTGCTATTGTTTCAGATGAATCACATCCACTCTACTCTCGGGTGTTGCTTTCAAAACCAAAGTGGGTGTTGGGTGAGCAACCATTTGATAATGTGTGGTTAAAAAAGGATGAATGGTATGAAGAGAACAACATCCACCTCTTTAAGGGGTTACGCGCAATGAAGCTCAGTGCAGCTAAAAAAACAGTAGAGCTTTCGGATGGGGATGTGCTCAAGTATGAGAAGCTGCTGCTTGCAACAGGTACACATAAGAGAATGTGGGATGTGAAGGGTGCCGATAAGAAAGGTATACACTACCTACGGACCGTTGATGATGCGAAGGGTATCAATGAGGTTGCACAAGGGAAACCAAAACGAGTAGTTATGGTAGGTAGTGCATGCGTTTCGTTTGAGATTATTGAGATACTAGTAGCAAAAGGATTCCATGTTACCGAGGTGATGCGTGAGAAATACTTCTTTGAACCACAGCTTGGAGCAGAAGAGGTGGCTCCTATAGAGCAGACACTCATTGATAGTGGTGTTGAGATTATTCGGGAGAGTGAGATCGAAGAGGTGCTCGGTGGTGCGAGTGTTGAAGGAGTGCGTTTGAAAGATGGGAGAGAGATTGCTTGTGAAGTGATACTCCCACTCATTGGTGTAGTGCTCCCTGTGGAGTGGGTGCAAAAGGCCGGTGTAGCGACACACAAGGGTATCTATGCAAACCAGTACCTAGAAACAAACGTTCCTGATATTTGGACGGCTGGTGACACAACAGAAAGTTGGGACAGTGTACTTGAGGAAACGGTCATCATGGGGAACTGGATGAGTGCTCGTTTGCAGGGGCAGGTTGCTGGAAAGAATATGACAGGCGCAAGAGAAGCATTTGAACAGGTGTCATTCCATACGAGCCATGGTTTTGGGTACCAGATAGGGTGGACGGGTGATGTGCGCCCACTTCCCGGGAGAGAAATTATTCAGTATCCAACGAAAGAGGAGAAGAGCAGCTGCCGACTTATCGTGGTTGATGGGCGAGTGGTGGGTGGCACTACAGTAAACAGACCTGATCTCATGAGTGCCATCACCAAGATCATCAAGGAGAAGATTGAAGTAGGTAGTGCACTTGAGGAAATAAGGAAAGGGACAGTAGACTTGAAGGCGATAGCAAACACAAAACGTATTTAACTGAGAAAAAAGCAACCCTGTAAAATATACAGGGTTGCTTTTTTCTAAATATATGGCATTATATATCCAGAAAATCAGAAGCTTACAGATTATTGTGTTTTATTAATAAGTTTTTAGTACTTACTACTGAAAAACCTGACGGAGGTGGTCATGAAAAATGAAAAGTTTTATGTGACTGTATTTACCGGCATATGTAATAAAATACATTATTTCTTCTTTATTACGGAAGGTCACACTGTTTTGCGAGCACCATACCTCGATCTCTTTGTGTATGGTATTGATGAAATTGCACAGGGGCGAGAAGTAGTGTACGTTGATCCAGATGAGACCTTCCCCTCTGAAAAAGAGGTGCGTGGTGAACATGTTGTTAGCTGTCGACCATTTACTGATAGTGAACGAGAAGCATTGAACGAAGAAGTGGAGCTGATCAAAAAGTACGGTAATGACTACGTCATTTTTTTTAATGCTGATCGTTGCCACGGTTGCCCGACTACGAACATATACCACATGAGGAGCGAGTGTGTATGTGATGCGTAAGGTGACAAGATACCCCCCCGTTGCAGCTGACTGCAACGGGGGGTTAGACCGTGTGCTCAAAGTGTGCTATTGACAAATACAATAAAACTGGTATAAAACATACAGGTGGCATACATACGTATGCTTTTTCTTTTAAAACAAAAGATGGAGGATGTTATGGAAAAGGAACGTCGTGAGAAAATGGCTCTTACGCTTGCGTACAAAAAAACGCAACTTCAACCTGAGCAATTGCCGACTCGAGAGCAAAACAGTATTGCTGGTCAGCTTCATAGTGCAGAAGGTAAGCAGATGTTTCCTGGAAAAAAAGGGAAGAAAGCATTTACAGATTTCTTGGAAAGATGCAAAACGGGTGAATTCGTGGAAGGTGACGGTGAAATAGCTGTTGCCCTTATCGTTTTTAATTATCGCCGCAAAATGGCTTCAATGAGAGATAGTAAAGACGAGAGGGAAAACTTCAAGCCTGAATTAACTGAAAAACAGGTTGTTGAGCTTTTTGTTGACAAGGAGTATGCACCTCTTGATTTTGATATAACTCAAAAACTTGAGTTTGCACAATTTGTAAACTGGCTCAAGCGGGTTGCATATCAGCAAGTTACAAGAAGTAATAGATAGTTTGTTGCAGTACAAGCTAGGACTAGGTTGGGCCGACGAAACGCCCCTTATTGACTCGTAGCATAGGGCTACCATGAGTATCCTCTCTTAGTAAAAGGACCACGCTTTGCGTGGGCCTTTTTGTTTTCTAAGTCTCTAGCACCTAAAACCTAATCCCTAAAACCTACTTTACCATCATGCGTGCATCCACTATAGAGGTGCCCGTCGGAGTGGCAAAGACCGGGTTGAAGTCTATTTCCTCTATCTCCGGATGTTCGAGTGCGAGTGTTGAGAGTGAGGTAATCATGGTGGCGAGTGCTTCAAGGTCTACCGGCTCTGCTCCACGAGCACCCGTGAGAAGGGGAAGTCCCTGTATCTCATGTATTTGCTTCAGTGCCTCCTCCATAGTGACTGGAGCTATGCGCATACTTGAGTCCTTGAGTATCTCAACAAAGATGCCACCAAGTCCAAAGATGATGACTGGACCAAAAGTAGCATCACGCTTCATGCCGATAATGCACTCAACGCCACGTACCATTTTTTGTATGAGTACTCCTTCTATGGTTGCTTGCCTCGCTGCAGCGCGGGTACCTTTTGTGTGCTCGTCAATGTAGTGTTGCATATCGTGCCAGCTTGCCTCTATTTCAACTGCGGTTTTGAGGTTGAGCTTCACAGCATGCAGATCACTCTTGTGTACGAGGTCAGTAGATATGGCTTTCATGGCATATGGTCCGTTACCAAGCCGCTCAAGCGCCCCTTGTATCTCGTCCGGATGCTTTACATACTCACCATCTAGGTAGAGGTTAAACTGCTCAAGTACGCGTTGCATCTTTTCAAGAGGGAGCATGGTGAGGTGTGTCGAAGTATTATGTGTTGCCGCTTCACCTTCAGGTTTTGGAGCACCTCGCGCAAGTGCGTCGAGTGCAGCAACAACATTTGCAGGAGAAGAGAAGCTGAGCATGCTGTTCTCGTGAAGCACCTCTATACCGCTCTGTACCGTATCACCTCCCATGAAGACGGGTATGATAGGTTTCTTGTGTTTCATTTCTACAAAAACCTTTGCGATATCTTTAGGGTCGGTCATCATTTGCGGTGTGACGAGGGTAATGATGGCGTCTATCCTATCAAGTTCTAGAAGTATATTGAGGGTATCCTTGTAACGCTGTGGACCTGCATCCCCTATGACGTCTATGGGGTTGTTGACCGCTGCCATAGGAGGAAGGACGCTGCGGAGCTCCCCTTTTGTTTTCTCAGTAAACTCTACGAGTTCAAGAGATCGAGAGAAACCGATGAGATCTGCAGTGTTGACTGACGGTCCCCCACCGTTCGTGAGGATGACGAGGTTCTGGAGTGGGGAGGTAATACCAAGTTCGAAGAGTTTTGCGAGTGCAAAGAGTGTATCAGTGGAGTCTACCGGTATTGCACCAGCTTGACGGAGTGCTGCCTCAAACACCTTGTCGCTCGGTGCAAGTGAGCCGGTGTGGCTCGCTACCGCCTTACTACCACGTGCACTTCTTCCCGCACGCAGTACGACGAGTGGTTTCTTTTCTGTGACGCTACGTGCTAGCTCGAGGAACTTTGCTCCATTGGTCACCTTCTCAAGGTAGAGGAGTACTGCTTTCGTCTCATCGTCATCACGGAGGTACTCAAGAAACTCAAGCTCGGTGAGCTGTGCTTCGTTGCCAAGACTTACAAACTTTGAAAAGCCGACACCCTCTCTGTTTGCCCAATCGAGGAGTGCAGTTCCGAGTGCACCGGACTGAGAGACAAAACCGAGACCACCTTTGAGCGGACTGTTCACTGCGAAAGAAGCGTTCCATTGTGTATGTGCATCCATGACACCGAGACAGTTTGGTCCAAGGAGGGTAATGTCATACTTATCTGCCGTTTCGCGCATTTCAACTTCAAGCTTCTTACCCTCTTCTCCTGCTTCTTTAAAACCTGCAGAGATGACTACGGCAGTAGTAACACCTTTTTCTGCGCACTCTTTGAGTATCTTGCTGATAGCAGGGGCTGGTATGGCAATAATGGCAATATCTGGTGTTTTTGGTAGAGCAGTCACTGAGGTGTACGCCACGTGTCCAAACACCTCCTTCTCATCGAGGGTGATGGGGTACACTTCTCGTGTTTTGCCTGCGAGTATGTTCTTCATGAGTGCATATCCAACAGATCCTTCCGTGTTGTTTGCACCGATAACAGCAACGCTGTTTGGGTCAAAGAGCTTTTGTAGATTCATGATTGTATTGTAACGCCATAGTGGGGTGGTGAACAAAACACTGCCATTATGTAAATGAAATGTTACACGTCAGTTTGTGAGAGTGTGTAGACTTTTTACAGAGGAGAGAGTATAACGAGAAGAGATAACTGCACAGATTAATTCTATTTCTGGAGGTGCCTATGAACGAGAAAGAGTTTTATAAATTTTCGCAAAAGGGGGTTCATGAAATACTTGTATTGACGCAGAAATTGTTAGAGGAATGCAAAACACTTCCAAACACAGAGAAGATGATCCTTATTAAGGATACAGCGTTGAGACATACACTTAACACACTGCGTTCCCTTATAGTAATTTTGCCTTTTGAAGAAAAAGCAGAGAGATTGTCCATTCTGCTTCAAATGGAACTAACAATGGGATATCTTGAAGGTGCTAAAGAGACAGCGAAGCATCTTGGTCGTAAATTGACACAGAAAGAAATAGAGCAAGCAACGGATGCTATTGCAGAGAACGTTTTCAAAAAAGCATCTGCATCGTAGCAACTACAGTATCACCCGTGACTCAAGGAAGAGTCACGGGTGGCGTTTGTTTTGTGTGCTTTACAAAACAATTATTTTTGGTATTATCAAGATGATTTGTTCGTTTAGGTGTTAAATATTTTGATATCCTTAATAAGGAAGGGGGAAGAAAATGGAAGAAAAGTATGAGAAGTTATTTGCACTAGAATCTTCAGATTTTATTGCTATCTGTTGGTTGCTTACTCCTAATCAATTAGACTATGAGGTACTTCTTGGTTTTCTGGATCTAAGTGACCGCAATAAACAGGACCGTACTCGGGTCTTGCTCATGCAGCATTTTCCAGAGCAACTCGATTTTAAGGTGCTTTTTACTTTTTTGAGGTCATGTGATCCTATTGTCCGGAATATGGCACTGATTCTGCTTGATGGGTTCAGTGCAAACCAGTTGGATTATCGGATACTCTTTGATTTTTTGAAATCAAAGAATGCTGATGTGCTGGTTACAGCAAAGCGTTTACTTCGTAGGTTTAGTACAGATCAGTTCGACTATGCAACACTTCTCGGTTTTTTGATGTCAGATAGTTCAGATGTCCGATACGAAGCACGGGATCAGCTTATGCAGCATTTTTCTGATCAGTTAGATTATGAGGTACTTCTTGATTTTCTTAACTCATATGATCTTGATCCGCAAGACAAGGAGCGTGCACGTAATAAAGTGCGAAGTTTGCTCATGCAGCATTTTCCAGACCGTCTGGGCTATGAACTGCTTCTTGATTTCTTGGAATCAAGTGATCAGGAAATCCGAAACAGAGCATTGAGTTTACTTGGTAAGTTCAGTGCGGATGAGTTTGAGTACGGGATACTCATAGATTTTTTGAAGTCATACGATAAAGATGTTCGAGACGGGGCGCGGAGATTGCTCATGCAGTATTTTCCAAAACGGCTCGGACATCAGATACTCTTTGTTTTCTTGGGGTCAGGTGATTCTGCTATACGGAACAATGCACGAGACTTGCTTGATAATCTCAAGGTAAATTGCCCACAAAATAAAAATATTAAAAAAGCACTTTTACTTTTTAAGTAAAAATCACCCGTGATCCCTAGGAGGAGTCACGGGTGTTGTTTGTTTGAAAACAAAAATACGTATTAAAATATGTATTTTAATACGTATTTCTTTTATGTAGTTTGTGGTTACACTAGCTCCTCAAAAGTTGGTTTTTCGGTTTGGTAGATGATACCGCACGGTACCTTTTCGTCTGTGTTCATGCGAGCAACCTTAAAGGCATAATCAATATTACCCTTACGGTGTTTGGCATCAAGCCAGTACACGGCATTTTTGAAATGTTCACGAGTGTCAAAGAAAGTGATACATGGCTGAATAATCTCAACAAATGCAAAGCCCTTGTGCATCATTGCTGCCTGCATGATTTCCTTGGTCTTGGCGATGTCAGATGCTGGAGTACGGGCTACAAAGGTAGCGCCCATGACGAGCATGATGAGAACAGGGTTTACCGGTTCATTGATAGAACCGTCTGGCATGGTACCTCCCTTGAAGCCCTTCGGACTCGTTGTGGTAGCTTGTCCTGTGGTGAGCGCAAACACTTGGTTATTGTGTAGGAAAACGGTAATGTTACTGTTGCTTCGTGCAGCATGGGTAATGTGGTTGAAACCTTCTGAGAACGAGTCTCCGTCACCTGAGAAACCAACCACGTTGAGCTTTGGGTTTGCAAGTTTGATACCGGTCAAAGTTGGAACGATACGACCATGGAGTGAGTTGAACGTGCTCACATCAAGGTAGTCGCTTATCTTTCCATGACAGCCGACACCACTTCCTGCAACGATGTTGTGTAGCTCCACCTTGCCGTCATTCACGAGACCTTCCACTGCCTGACGAAAGGCGACAAGTATCTGGCTGTTTGGACATCCCGGGCACCAGGTAACCTCTGCTTCTGTACTTAGATCGAGTGACATACTAGATGAATTTATTTATTTCGGCTGCTAATTCGCTTGGAGTAAATGGCTGTGCATCGTACTTCAAGACCTTGTTGTATATTTCAATACTTGTCTTTTCGCGTATGAGAGCGGCAAGCTGTGCGGTATGGTTTGCTTCAACATCAACAACAACGCGTGCTCCCTCAAGCTCTCGTTTAACACGGTTTGCATCAAACGGTTCCATCCAGAGCACCTGCACAAACTTGGCAGGAGTCTTGAGTTGCTTTGCGGCTTCAAGGATGGCACCTTTCGTAGAACCCCAGAAGACCACCACGACATCGCTATTCGGGTCACCGTAGGTCTTCACCGTAGGGAACCAGTTAAAATCTTCATAGAGACCTTGTAGCTTGCGGTAACGCTTGTCTTGCATGACTTGTACCTCTGCAGCATCTTCAGTCGCTTCACCCTCTTCGTTGTGTTCGTAGCTTGTAGCCTTCACGACAACACCCTTTTTGCCAGGGAAGGCGAGTGGTGAAATACCATCATCAGTCACCTTGTAGCGAAGGTAATGACCATCAACAGGAACTGCACGCTTACCGAGGTCAGGTCCTTTTGCTTTCTCGTTTATGAGCACTGACTTGTAGCTCTCTGAGAGGTGTTTGTCTGAAAGAATGATCGCAGGCATTTGGTACTTCCATGCAATGTTCAGGGCGTCTGCTGCACATTCAAAACATTCCTCCACATCACCTGGTGCAACAAGGAAACGAGGGAACTCACCATGACCAGCATGGAGTGCAAATTGCAGGTCACCCTGACTCGTGTGTGTTGCAACACCGGTAGCAGGTCCCATACGCATGGATACCATGATGACAATAGGGATTTCTGCTACACCAGCAAGGGAGAATGTTTCCTGCATGAGTGCGAGTCCGCCGTTTGCAGTACCTACTGCAACACGCTTTCCTGCGTAGCTCATACCGAGTGCCATGTTCAAAACAGCTATCTCGTCTTCAGGGTGTACTACCTTAAGGTTGCGCTTCTTTGCCATCTTTGCGAGGAACTGTAGTGTTGAGGTTGATGGAGTCATTGGGTAGCCCACGTAGGCTTCGAGTCCTGCAGCGAGAAGTCCTTTCGCAATCGCTTTGTTGCCGTCTATCACCTCACCGATCTCCCCGTACTCTTCAGGGGTAGCACACACATCTTGTGTAACACCAAGTCCTTCTGCATGCTTGTAACCCTTTTCAACAAGTGCAACGTTTATTTCGCTTCCCACATTTGCGTACACCTTGTCTGCAAGTTCCTTCAAACGGTTGAGTGGGATGCCGAGTGAGTACCCGTATGCTCCAAACGCACTTGAGGTGCGGGCAACCTGTGGTGCCTTTGTATCCTCAGCAATCTTTTTCATCGGGATAGGAATGAGGTTCGCAGTAACACCCTCAAGTTCATTCATGTATGCTTCCTCCACAAACACACGAGCTGTTGGCTTGAGTGCATGCTGGTGTATGAAGACGGACTCTGCGTTTACCGCAACGAGCACATCAAGTTCGCGGTAGTCGGCATGTACGGTTCCGAGAGCGTAGCTTACGCGGGCATAGTTATGCCCACCTCGTATGAGAGATGGGTAGTCGAACGATGAGAATGTCTTGTAGCCAAGCTCATTCAGGAACTCTGAGAAGTTGATACCAGCTTCGCGGATACCATCTCCGGCTGCTCCTCCAATAGCGATAGTTTTTATAGAAAGATCTGTCATATGTTAATGTGCACACGCTCAGACCTATCGTTATTGTAACGGTCCAGCGTTTATGTTACCTACAGTATATAGTGTCGTACACCATTTCCCAAAAAAAACTTTCCACTGATGTTAACTTACGTGATGATGTACACACTGCATGTATTACATTGGGTACGGTGTGCTGGATATACTAGTAGGTAGAAGAAAAGCTCTTTTCTTCTTGTGTAAGGATACTTACACGCTGAGAGGGACTTGAAGTAGTGGAGCTAACCCTTTCCACAACATAAAACTCCACTCCAGAAACCCGCTGTGCTTATGTACAACGGGTTTTCATTAATTGAGAAAGGTCCGCACATTGCTGTGCGGACCTTTGTAAAAAGTACTACTTAAAACGATAGAGTTTTTCAATGTAATCGTTCACCATTCGCTCCGAGGAGAAACGTTCTTCAGTTTCAAGCTTGGTTCTCATGAGTTGGTCGAGTATTGCAGGGTCATTACTGCGTACACGAGGAAGTTGTACAGTAATTGCTTGCAGAAGTGATTGTGCATCCAAGCTGAATTGCTCATGCCAGTCACCTGTTTTTTCACTTCCGAAGGGTACATACAGTGTAGTTTCCTGTTTCCAACCGTCACGCATGGAAATCTCGAGTGAACAGTTCAGTGCGGCACCCATACCACTCGTGCCACATGCCTCATGTTCAAACCATGGTGTGTTCAACCATATTTGACTTGCTGCTTTCAATCTTGGTCGTATGAGACCAATATCGTAGTTGAAAATAGGCATGGTGTTTTTGAGTTGCCTCAGTCTTTGCCATAACCTATTCCACTCATTCATCATACTGGTATCATCAGGATGTACATACCCTCCCCACAAGAGAGCTGCCCAATCCCAGTCCAAAAGCACCTTCAAGAGCTCTATCTCCTTGTTGTGTAGTATGAGACCCGGTCGTTTGTACTCTTGGCAACGGCGCGCCCAAACCATGAGTACTGCATCAAGGGAAGGAGTAACGATTTCCTTTTCCCAACCTGCTTCACGGAGTCGTTCAGTCATTTCGATGTAAATCAGCTCTTTAAAGTGTTTCTTAAGATCAGGAATCTTTTGTGGATCGGTAAGATTCTTGAATTCAGGATCTTGGTACCGTGTGCTCACACCATTAGTTATGGAGATGATGTTGTGTCCAGGCCATCGTGCGTTTGCTATATCTCCATGCTGTTTTGAAACAGCGTTTGTGTTTCCTGGACCAACAAGGAACAAGGTTGCATCAGTCATTGCAAATGTGTGATGCGACTTCTGTCCACATCTTCTCAGAGTTTCCTCAGAGAATCCTGCAAAAGCACTAAAGATTCTACTGATGTCATGTGTACTGTACCGTTTGTTGCCAGATTCGAGCATGGTGTGGTTGGTAAACACATTGTTTTCGTGCAACTTAGCGACAGCTTCATCGAATGAAAGACCCTTCTCCATGTATACTCCAAGTTGATGCACAAGGAAGAGAGCAGAGTGTGATTCATTGAGGTGAAGTTTTTTGTAGGTAATGCCGAGTTCCTTGAGTAGGTAATACGAACCAAGACCCAGAACACCTGCCTGCAGTATTCTGAGCCAGTCGATGTTGTGCCATGGTCTCCCGTCCTTTGAGAAAAACTCTGTTGCATGTTTTTCTCCGTAGAGTACTCGAGTTATCATCCTGAAGTTTTCTGCATTAACAGAAAGATCAGTGTCGAGGAGAAGTCTTGTGGTGTGCCTTCTGTTTTCCTGCGGCATCTTTGCTGCTATGGTGCAGTTTTGCTTAGCAAACGACAGTGTGGTTTGAATACCTGTTTCCACCACTTGTGCTGGATGAATACGTTGCCTATAGGTGGCATTCATGAAGCCACCGTCTACATTTTTTACGATCTGCCTCTGGTAACCCCAAGAGCTGAACAGGGCAATTTGAAGTGCATTTACCCCATGTTTTCCATAATTATGTTCCAGTTCATAGAGGTATGAGTCGGCAACAACGCCGAGTCCTCCTGAGCCAGTCTGCCAGTCACCATCACAATGTGTTTCTGGTGTGATGTAGACCACGTCATAGTGTCTTCCTGTAAGATTTTCCCGAATGGTATCTCTATCCATTGCTATCCCCCTTGTTTTTTATGGTTGATGTAACGTTCTTAGCTATCTGCTCACTATAGTAGGTATAAAAATACGAACGTCAACTGTATTAGGTGAGTGCGTCAAGTAGCCCTTGTTTGGTAGTATTAGGAAGGTACATGTATTTACATACTTTAGCAGCTAACAACATTAGGAATGGAAACTGATTTCGAGAAAATAAAGATAGGATGGTTTGTCTTCTCTTGCTCCGAGGACAACACTATTACCTTCACGGAGCTTTTAAATGATCACTGGCAGGAGTGGAAGAAGATTTTTGATTTTCGTCACGTAAAAGTGCTCAAGAAGAACAATATATACGATGAGTTTGATATTGCCTTTATTGAGGGAGCGATAGCAAGTCCCGAGCATGAGGAGAAGCTCAAGGATATACGCAGCCGAAGCAAGAAGGTGGTTGCGGTAGGAGCTTGTGCGGTGACAGGTATGCCAGCGAGCCAGCGTAACACGTTCACCCCTGAGCAGAAGGAGGCGATACAGTTTCTCGTAGATAGGTTTGGTGCACTCCCTGAAGTGAAGAAAGTTGCTGATGTGGTAGAGGTAGATGCCTCAGTACCAGGATGTCCCATGAATGAAAAAATGTTTGTAGATGCAGTGAATGGTTTGGTAGCAGAGCTGCGACCAGAATTAGCAGGTAATAAAGAAGCGTAGTATGCACATGATAAACATAGATCTTGAACATATCACCAAGATTGAGGGTGATGCATCACTTTCCATAACCGTAGAGGATGGTAAGGCAACCAAGGTGCAGTTCAAGACAGAGGAGTACAAACGCTTCTTTACCGAGGCACTCAAGGGGAAGAGTATTCTTGCGGTTCCTTCACACCTCTCACGTATCTGTGGTACCTGTTCAAACGCACATGTGCTCGCTGCTATTGAGGCATGTGAAATGGCGCTCGACATACAGCCGTCAGAGCAGACGAAGATGCTTCGTTCGCTCACCATGCATGGTCTCACGATACGTGACCATGCACTCCATCTCTACCTGTTCTGCTTACCTGATATGTATGAAAAGGATGCGTTCCTCGACTTTGACGAGAATGATGAGCACCAGAACCAACTCTTGCATGACGCCTTTGATATAAAAGCGGCAGGGAACTATCTTGCGACGATTATTGCGGGACGTTCTATTCATGCCATGTTCCCAACAATTGGTGGCTTCATCAAGTTCCCGAGCGAGGAGGAAGTGGCGACTGCAATAGAGAAACTAAAGAGTATTCGTGAAGCGACACTTCGTCTCGTGACCGAGTTTGAGAAGTGTGATTTTCACTTTGATAGGCATACTGACTACATGGCACTCTTGCCTCTCAACAGCTACGGTTACATTGAGGGTAAGATAGTGACGAGTAAGGGTGAGGAGTATGACGAGAAGCTCTACCGTGAACTCGTGGACCATGTGGTGCTACCGTACTCACAGGCGAGTGCGTACCAGTACAAGGGTGATGCATACATGGTGGGAGCACTTGCACGTATGAACATAGCGCGTGACAGGTTGCATAAAAATACGCAGGAGTCATGCAAGAGTGCGCTCGACCTCTTCCCATCAACCAATGTCTTCCATAACAACCTCGCACAGGCGATAGAGGTGGTGCATTCAGTAGATGAAGCAATAGAACTCCTCGAGAACAACAAGATAGTGAAAGAGGAGGTTATCAAAAAGCCGATGCGAGCAGCGACAGGTATTGGTGTGGTGGAAGCTCCACGTGGCGCACTCTACCACAAGATAAATGTAGCAGAGGATGGCACCATCAAGGATGGTGAGGTGATTGTACCGACAGGGCAGAACCAGATAAACATAGAAGAAGACTGCGGACGACTCGTTGAGGAGCTCGTCGCGCAGGGTATCACTGATGAGGAAAAGATTACCTGGGAGCTTGAAAAGCTCATTCGTGCCTATGACCCATGTATGAGTTGTGCTGCACACTTTTTGAAGGTTGAGCTTGATATAAAGTAAGTGTGGAATCTCGCTGTGGCGGGGTTAATCTCAATATTACATAAGCACCAACCCCGCGTTAGCGGGGTTGACTTAGTTTTAGAGTACTATACTTTTTATAGAAAGGGATATTTAGTGGTTAAAAAATTTTAATATGAGTGAGAAAGTACCAGAAATATCAGATCCTAAAGATGGTAACGAGATGCCACAAGAAGTAGGTGTTGTTGAGTCTGGAAAAATTCCAGAGGAAGATGTGGCGTTGCAAGGTTTGATTTATGATGCTTTTTACGATGAGGCATTTGCAACAAAGGCACCTCGAGAGGTATTAAAGCGAGCACTAGGACTACCAGATCTAAAACAGGAGTACAGAATTGCAATTTTGGGAGAGTTGGCATTGCGAAGTGAACACCTTGATGCGGTACCTGAGGGTGTGACCACTGTTGAAAATTCAGTACTAAAAAGAACAATAGCGACAGCTGCAGAAAAGATGTACCTTAAGCAGATAGATAGAAGACAGGTAGAAGAAATTACTTCAGCAGATAAACTCACTTTTTCTAAAGGTAACATGAAGCAGTTTGCAGAAATATTTGAGGACGAAGCTTTTTGGGAAAAATATAACAAACTCCATGCAATGCTAAGTACGGTACAGGCAGAGAAAAAATAAACGTTATCTTCATTAGTTAAAAAACAAAAAACTGCTGCCAGGCGTTCCAGGTACATATCATCTAGATATGCAAACATGTGTCTAAGACATAGGTCAAACTTGCGGCAGCAGTTATATATGTGGGGTATCACCTTTGTTTTATGAAGCAACAAACCGCCTCCCGTAAAGGAAGGCGGTGTACCTTTGCTGCAGGTAGTACCTGCCACGTGTATGCTTTTTCACTTGTAAAACAAGCGCGCACCCGTTCGCTCGTCGCTACTGGAGTGGACATAGTTCGCAGGTGTGTCTTGAGTCAATTCCTACAGCTCACGCCGAGATCTAGGTAACTCAATACAAGCAAAGGCTATAAAACTGGAGCGTATCTGTAGGTGCCGACGCTGCCCAGTTACTAAAATGGAGTATAGTCATACGTGTACAAAAAGCAACCCTCAGTAGTACAGAATACTGAGGGTTTATGATTTGCAGGCAAGTTACCACTATCATGCAAGTTTAGCTTCTCCAAAAAACAACATGTCGAGAGTTTTCCTGATGTACTCATCTCTACGTGTATCGTCACCAATATCGCTGCGCACTTCTACAGGGTGTTCGTTGTTGTAGAAGTAGAGGCCAATACAAAACACGTTGCCTCTGGTTGGATTGGGTTTAAGTTCTTTCGCCGGATGATATTGAACATGTTGGCTCCACCTTCCAAATAGGAAGAGTAGTTCTTCAAATGAGCAGTCTGCTTTTATTCTCACAGTTGGTTCATTGTTACCATCATCAACGGTGAAGAAAATAACAACCTCCTTTGCATGTTTAGGTGGTGGGTTGCTCCATGTAATTTTACTCCACATACCATCTCCTCCTCATGTTTGAGTGTATGGTGCTATGTAATGGTGCTTTTAGTCCTGAGTGTGAGTATGCCGTGTGAGTTTGAAAAGTCAATAGGTATATAATTAGGTACATAATTAATTATATACCTAATTATGTACCTGATCTGCATGGCTCACTTCAGGTGCGATATCTGTGGTAAGTGTTGAATATATAGACTGAAGCAATTTTGTTGTAATACGTTGTAAAAAGAAAGCCGCTCCACAGTAGGGAGCGGCCACTCACGTTGTTCCAGACCTGTGCCTGGCACACTTCGGCAAAAGTACCGTTAGTGTCAACTACCACTCGTTACAATACCCGTTCGCTCGCCGCTATTTGGGTTACCATACTGCAAGTGTGTGCGGTGTTGTGCCTTTGCAAGGTTCACCCGTATCAATTGGGTCACAATGCTAACAGAGTGAGTCCGTGTGCATGATACTGCGAGCTGCTCTCGGTAACAGCATCACATGCTGCATGGTAGAGTATCATACAACGTTAAGAAAACAACACGGTTCTGTCTTAGAGACCTTTGTGGTTTACTTTTCTAAAAATTCTTTCAATGCCTTGAGTACCGTTTCCTCCTCCGTTTGTGGTGGTATACCGAGTATCCGTACCGAGGTGATCCTGCCAAGTTTTTTGAGGAAGAGGAGGTTGGTGTAGGCATCAAAGTCGTGACAGGTCATCTTTGGTGTCTGCATAAACACATCAAGTGAGTCAAAAATGGTGATGGTATCTATGCCAACGATCGTATCAATGATGTTCATGTGTTGTGGTACCTCCCACTCCTCGTTCGGGTCGAGTATGGTAAAGGTGTGTTCTGGGAAGACCTGCTTAAGCCTAGGAAGTAGCTTAACGGGTAGGGAATCAATCTCTACGTTCGGATTACCAAAAATAAAAATTCTTGTCCCGTTAGAAATCTCAGTACCTTGGTTATTTTTTTGTTCTGTGGTCATGGTAGTGTCTTCAGGTAATTTCTAATGGGATGCATGGTACAAGTATAGTAAAAAATGTAGCACCCACAACATTGTCGTGGGTGCTCTCCATGAGTTCAGGTGCTAGGCTGGTTCAACCAGCACGTTACCGTGTATAAGCCACACATCCGCCTGTGCAAGGTCTTTGTTAAAACAGTTTGAAACGTATGTCTCTCTTCCGCCAGTTTTAAGTTTGTTGTTCAGTGTGTACACCTTTAAAAGAGTGAGTTCATCGGTAAACTTACGAATACTAACGATTCGTACCTCATATACGGGTGACATGACATCAGGTTCTTTGTGATCCCTTCTCCAGTACTTTCGTGCTGTTGGTAAGGAGTAATCACCATACTCATTTTGCATCTCACTAAAGGGGGCAGGAAAACACCTCAGTATGCGCCAATCTTCCGGATACTTGTTTTCAGATATACACCTCTTCAGTACCCAGTAATCATCATCACTGATGTGTCCAATCTTGTGTCTTATTTCAAGGCAGCACACAAGAAAATGCCAGCTAAACTGCACACCGTTTTTTGGTCTATCCATAGCTATATCTCCAGTAAAATTTTCTGGTGCTATTAGAGCATGGGTGTAGCTAATTTGTCAAGTTTGCGATACGAATACTTTCAAGAGTGTATCTTCTTAAAAGTTGTACGGTACGTTCGTTTACCACCTCACACGGTACGTCCCAGTGGAGGGTGACGTACTGCCCCTCGGTGAGCATTTCTATATCGTAATCTGCTTCAAGGCGACGAATTATTATTTTTTCTAGAGGCGTACCAAACATGAGTTTGTTGTTTACAGAAATGATAGGTTCGTAGGAGAGGGTAATACTTGGTCCACTTACAGCCAGTACCTTGCCCCAGCTGATGCGGCATGAATCAATAAAATTCTCTGTTGCATCCATACCTTGATGTCCCATTTTCTTTGGCACATTGATAACATGGAAGTTGTGGTTCGGTAGGATGCCGTTTTGTATACGGTTTTCAAGGAGGTGAAAGCGCTTGCTCGGTAGTTTGTCTTTGAGCCGTAGGTCATCTATGAAAAAGTCATACTGCTCTTGCTTGTCGACGGTATCAAGAAGGGGGTTGCCTATCCAGTATGCTTCAACGACGCGAGGGTCGAATGGGTCGGCAATGTTGTTGCTTCGTGCTATGCGTTTGAGGTATGGATAGAGTGCCTCAAAACCCATAAGGAGTTTTTGGAGTCCGAAGTCGGTGTAGCCATCGTTAATGTAGTCCCATATCTCACGGTTTGCATCAGGTCCACAAAAGTGGAGCCTGTTTGGCCCAAATGCGTATCGACTGCAGCGAAGTACTCCATCCATTGTTGAGAAGTATACACGGATATTGCTAAAAGTAAGGTACTATTACATGAATGAAGAACCTGATAGATACTGATTTTGGGAACAATGTTGGTCATATCAAGCCGTATCTCGGTGTGATACTTATTGGAAGTGTTGCGCTCATGTTTGGAACGATCATCTACAATGCACTGAACCAGTTTACCCAGTCAGTGTATAGTAATGTGCCGGACGGTGTAGGGGGAACGTTGAGTGTTCGGGGGGGAGTCAAGGATATTGTATACGGAGATACGATTGAGTACCGGTCTACTGCTTCTGGTGTTGGCGGTCGTAATTCAACAACGTATATTACTACGGTTTGCTTTCAGGATGATGAGTTGGTGTTCCAGAGGAGTGTGCCACAAGGTGCATCAGTATACTTGTATGATCAAGTGGGGGGAGTGTATGAGTGGGATGGTCATGACGCCTCCTGTACTGCATCCCTTATGTATAGAGAGGTGAGTGGTGACAGGATAAATGTGTACGTAGTTGAGTCAACGAGCTTTGAGGTGGAGGGACGGTGATAGTTTAGAGTTTACCCCGCCAAGGCGGGATAAAGTTACGAGTTTTGAGTAAAGCACTTGCGTGCTTTATATTTTTATTCTCCAAACTCCAAACTCCAAACTCTCTACTCTAAACTCCTATATACTGTAAAGATTATGGCAAAAGGAACAATCCAAAAAGGACTGACGCGGGAGCTTGTTGAGCACATCTCAGAGAGTAAGGGTGAGCCAGGATGGATGAAGGAAAAACGACTCAGGGCGTTTGAACTTTTACAGGATGCAAACATGCCAAACTGGGGTCCTGACATTAGCGCACTTGATTTGGAGTCACTCGTTTACTACATAGATCCAGAAGTTGCAGAAGCAACAAGTTGGAATGACCTGCCCGAGGAAATAAGTCAGACGTTCAATAAGCTAGGTATACCGCAGGCAGAGCAGGAGTACCTTGGTGGTGTGGGTGCACAGTTTGATTCAAACATTGTCTACCACAAACTTAAAGAGGAGTTGAGTAAGGATGGGGTTATTTTTGAGAACATGGATGTTGCTCTCGAGAAGTATCCAGAGCTTGTGGAGCAATACTTCATGGATAAGTGTGTACCTATCGATGATCATAAGTTTTCTCTCATACATGCGGCTGTCTGGAGTGGAGGTACATTTATATACATACCAAAGGGAGTGAAGGTGAAGGAACCCTTGCAGGCGTACTTCCGCATGAACAGGAGTGCGAGTGGACAGTTCGAGCACACGCTCATTATTGCTGATGAGGGTTCTGAGGTGACCTACATTGAAGGATGTAGTGCACCGCGATACAACGCTTCATCACTGCATGCCGGTTGTGTTGAGGTCTTTGTTCACAAGGAGGCAAAGGTGAAGTATATAAGTATTGAGAACTGGTCAAAGAATGTTTACAACTTGAACACAAAGCGAGCCATTGTTGAGGAACGAGGTGAGATGAACTGGGTGAGTGGCAACATGGGTTCAGGGGTGACCATGCTCTATCCAAGTTCTATTCTTGTTGGTGAGGGAGCAAAGACAGATAACCTAGGAATGGTGTTTGCAGGTAAGGGACAGATACAAGATACGGGTGCAAAGGCAATACACTTAGCACCAAACACGAAGAGTACGATTCGTTCAAAATCTATCAGTAAGGATGGTGGTGTCGGCAACTATCGCGGACTCATCAAGGTTGGCGACAAGGCAAAGGGTGCTGAAGCGTCCCTTGTGTGTGACTCACTCTTGCTTGATGAGGAGAGTGAGTCTAACGCGTTTCCTTCTGTGATGAACAGGCAAGATGATGTGACCATAAGCCATGAGGCAACTATCGGTAGGATAGGTGAGGAGGAGCTCTTCTACTTGAAGAGCAGGGGACTCTCTGAGGATGAAGCTATACGCATGGTGCTCGGTGGCTTTATAGAACCGATCACTAAAGCACTTCCACTTGAGTATGCAGTCGAGTTTAACAAGCTGATCGATATTGAGCTTGAGGGACATTAATCAATTTTTAATTTTTAATTCGAAATTTGTAATGAATTTTAAATTATGGAGTACGATCTTGAAGAAAGAACAATGAGATTCAGTGAAAATATGATTGAGTTGGTAAAAGAGATAAAAATTGATGAAATTAATAAATCTATCATTAATCAGTTAGTTCGTTCAGCGACAAGTGTTGGTGCAAATTATTGTGAAGCAAATGGTGCAAGTTCAAAGAAGGACTTTAGAAACAAGATCCATATTTGCAAAAAGGAGATAAAAGAAACAAAGTATTGGTTACAGTTACTAGCAAAAGCAAATTCTGAAAAGAAAGATGTAATCAAAGAACTTTGGAAAGAATCACAGGAGTTGACCTTAATATTTTCAAAAATTTCAGGTACGTTAAATAAAAATTAAAGCATTGAGTCATTCAATAAAAATTGAAAATTTCAAATTATAAATTTTACAAAATAATGAACATTACTATTGAACAATTAAAAAAGGGGTTCTCCATTTTTAAAAACAGTAAAACAGTGTATCTCGACAGTGCTGCGACATCACTCACGCCACACAAGGTAGTACAAGTTGTTGAGAAATACTACGAAGAGTACCGTGCAAACACGCATCGTGGTTTGTACAAGGAAGCTGAGCGCGCCACCAAGGAGTATGAAAAAGCACGTGAAGAGGTAGCGAGATTTATCGGCGCAGATGCACGTGAGGTGGTGTTCACAGGAGGAGCCACGCTCTCTTCAAACATGATCATGGGTATGCTCGAGGATTTTTTAGAAAATGGAGGAGAAGTAGTTTCAGGCGTCATTGACCACCATGCACTCATGCTCCCATTGCAGCGTCTGGCTCGTAGAAAAAACATGTTGCATGAGTACGTTGATGTGACCTCTGAGTGTGTGCCTGACGAGGATGCATTCGTGCGTGCTATCACAGCAAAGACGCGACTTGTTGGTGTTACCTTCGCAAGTAACGTAACCGGGGCAATACTAGATGTGAAGAAGATCACAGAAGCAGCACACAAGGTTAGTGCGCTCGTTGTGGTAGATGCTACTGCTGCTGTGGGACACATGGATGTTAATGTACATGAACTTGATGTAGACTTCCTTTTCTTTTCCGGACATAAGATGTGTGGACCAACAGGTGTAGGTGTTTTATACGGCAAACATGAACTTTTGGAAAAAATGGAACCACCACTCATAGGTGGTGGCATGGTGAGTGATGTGACCCTGGGAAATGCAGAATGGACAGAGGTGCCTGAGAAGTTTGAGGCAGGAACACAACATATTGCAGGAGCTATTGGTCTTGGGGAAGCAGTTCGGTTCTTGGACAGTGTAGGGCTGGAAACTGTTCAGAAACATGCAAGAGAGCTTACCGAGTATGCACAAGAGCAACTTGGAGCAGTTGAAGGAGTAACACTCTATAGTGCACCAGTAGAGAAAAATGTTGGTATTGTTTCTTTTGCATTAGAAGGAGTGCATCCACATGATGTGGCAGAGATATTGGGTAAGGAAGGTGTTGCGGTTCGAGCGGGACATCATTGTGCATTGCCGCTTCATAGTGCACTCGGTATACCTGCAAGTACACGAGCAAGTTTTTACCTGTACAATACGAAAGATGATGTCGATGCACTTGTCCGTGGTGTAAAAAAAGTACAACAAGTTTTTAACGTGTAACTATGAATGAAGATCTATATAAGCAACATATACTTGACCACAATAGCGCTCCGAGGAACAAGGAGGTGTTAGAGAACCCAACGATTGAACTGCCAACCAAGAACCCCTCTTGTGGTGATTCGTACATTCTCTACTTGAATGTAAAAGGGGGATGTATTGAGAAAGCAACATTTACCGGTATAGGGTGTGCTATCTCACAAGCTGCTGCATCACTTCTAACAGAGAAAGTAAAAGGTATGACCGTGGAGCATGCTAAGAAACTCACGAAAGAAGATGTGTACGACCTTTTAAAGGTTGATATATCTTCAGGGAGGGAGAAGTGTGCGTTACTACTCTTTAATGGGTTGCAGGAAGCGTTAGGGAGTTTAGAGTAGGGGAACTCGCCCCCTCACAGCGAGGTAAAAGTTTTGAGTTTAGAGAGATGAATGAAAAAGTTTACAACTACATTGGTAGGGTGGATAAAACAGGAGAACTTGCTGCTGTAAAAGAGGATCCAAATAAAATTGTTCGTTACGAGTCATTGAGTGATTTAAGAGAGGTTTATGGTAATGATGTTTCTGCGGAACAGTTGACTAAAACTGCAAAAGAATTATTTGCTGAACTTTCAGAAGATTACGGTATTACTGTACCTGTTGATTTTGTTATTGATAAAAACAGGGAAGATGAAATCATTGTTGGGGAAATAGTTGATCGTATAGAGGGAGTAAATTTAGATGAAGTAGAAATTACTAATGATGTGATAGAAAAAACAGAACACTTATACCTTTCTATTGCCAAGTATCTTTTTGATAAATATGAATCTGAGGAGGAGTATCTTGCAGATATTAACAGTGGAACACAGTATGTGTATGGAAAGAAAAGTGGTGGTACTGAAGATCAGATATATCTTATTGATACAGATGTAATATATAGAAAAGGGAGAAAGGGGATGTTTCTTGTGTTTTACTGGTTTACGAGACACGTGTCAGGTATGGAGAGAAGGTGTGGTAGGAAGTTTGATGGTGTGCGAGAAATTGTTAAAAAAATTGTATCATTACAAGTATCTGAACATACCAGTGATGAGGAGGCTAAGGAGATAAAGGCATATAAAGATGATATGAAGAACTACCTAGATGATAAAAAATTTGGACTTTCACCAACAAGTGCTATTCCTTCATTTGAAAATAAGAAGAATAATTAAGAGATAAATGTTTGAATTAAAAAATATTTCAGTGAGTGCTGATAATAGGGAAATAGTTACCGATGTTTCCCTTACCCTAAAAAAAGGCGAGACGGCAATTCTCATGGGTCCCAATGGTTCAGGGAAGAGTACGTTGGTAAATGGTGTGATGGGACATCCACACTACACTATTACAAATGGAAAGGTGGTGCTTGAGGGGGATGATGTAACAAACTCCAAAACAGAGGAGAAGGCAGAAAAAGGTATCTTTCTCTCCATGCAACATGTTCCCAAGGTGGGTGGGCTCACCCTTGCGGCATTTCTTCATAAGGCATCAAAGAGTACCGAGTCAGTACTTGAGTACTACGTAACGCTTCGAAGCGAGGTGGAGGAGTATGGTATCAATCCAAACCTCCTTGACCGACCACTCACTGCCGGACTCTCTGGTGGAGAGAAGAAATTATCGGAGATCATTCAGCTTGTCGCATTGAAACCAAAACTTGCCATACTTGATGAGATAGATTCTGGGGTTGATGTGGATGCACTCAAGATATTTTTTAAAGCAATTGATGTGCTTAGAGAAAAAGGAACAACATTTCTCGTTATAAGTCATCATCCATCACTCCTCGACCACCTCTCACCGGACACGGTGCATGTGATGAGTAATGGCAAACTCGTGAAGAGTCATGGTAAAGAGCTTGCAGAGGAGATATTGAAACATGGTTTCTGTGGAGCTGTTGATTGCGAACATCGTGACACCTGTCCAGCAGCACAAAAGTAAGTATGAAAGTATACATAACAGCGACATTTAAGGGTGGAGATAATAAGGAAGAGGTTGAGCACCTGTGCTCACTTGTAAGAGCGTCCGGTTTTGAGGACTTTTGCTTCATACGTGATGTAGAGCAGTATCAGAAGATGTTTGATAATGCTCACGAGTTGATGGAGAGGGCAAAAGAGGAAATAGAGAAATGTGATGTACTGTTCATAGAGTATACAGGTCCAAGTCATGGTCGCATGGTGGAGCTCGGTATGGCGTATGCATTAGGAAAGAAGGTTATTTTGATAACTAAAAAAGGTACCTTTGTGAAAGAAACTATACGAGGGGTAACTGACGCAGTGATCGAGTACTCTGAACTAGAGGAAATAGTTGATCCAATGACGAAACTCTGTAAAGAGTGGGGTAAAGAGGTGGAGTGAACTATAAACCAATACTCTTTGCCAGTAACCAAAACACTATTCCTGCAATACCCCACATAGGTGGAGTGAGGTAACTCGTGTATCCTTGGAAGTTGTACTTTTCATACTTCCATAACCTTTTATTGAGTGTTTTGTGGTACGTAAGGCCGAGAAAATATTCCAATATAAATCCAATAATTGCACTTGTGAAAAATAGGTACACTATTTTGATACCGTAAAAGTACGTAAGTCCAAAAGAGGTAATAACGGGAACACTGAGGAGAGCTATATATTCACGCCACAGAAATCGCTTGGTTTTCCTTCCATAAAGATAAGCAGCGTAAAATCCTATGGTAGATATGACAACAAAATATGTAAATATTTGGACATCTGAAATCACATCGAAATGATAGCATGCTACATGTTTTATCAATAGTTAATGTGGAAATTACTCTGGAAAACCTGTGTATAGACTGTGGGAACAATAAAAGTGCAAAAATTCAAGGAATTGTTTTACTTACACACCCAGCTGTTTTTTTTGAGTTACGTAAGGATCAATAAAAAAACCTAGGTATTAAGCCCATAATGTGCTTGACTTTATAGTGACTTACGATAGTATTGCCTGTACCGCACCTGCGTGTATTTTTCTATGTGGCTGCGGAGACGCTCTTTTTTTGAATGTCTCCCAGTCGAAATGTATACGCAGCACATGGGGTTCTACATTTACACTTGTGTACATGTAGGTTATCAGTTGCACCCTTTCGGGGTTGAGGCCAAGTTCTCGCGCCTTCACCTCCGCAAGGGAGCGTATATAGTTAATGTATAATTATGGCAGCAGAAGCTTTCGACAGGTCTAAGCCACATGTCAATATTGGGACCATTGGTCACGTTGACCACGGCAAGACCACAACTACCGCAGCTATTCTTCACACACTTAACCTCTTCTCTGATGAGGGTTACAAAGCTCGTGTAGAGGCAGTTGACGGTATCGACAACGCGCCTGAGGAGAAGGCACGTGGAATTACTATTGCTCTCCACCACTCTGAGTACGAGACACCAAAACGTCATTACGCTCACGTGGACGCTCCAGGACATGCAGACTACATTAAGAACATGATCACTGGTGCAGCACAGATGGATGGTGCAATACTCGTTGTTGCAGCAACTGATGGTGCTATGCCACAAACTCGTGAGCACGTTCTTCTTGCAAAGCAGGTTGGTGTGCCACAGATCGCTGTGTTCATGAATAAATGTGACATGGTTGATGATGCAGACATGCTTGATCTTGTAGAGGAAGAGCTCCGCGAGCTACTTACCGCAAATGGTTTTGATGGTGAGAAGGCCCCTGTAATCCGAGGTTCAGGTCTAAAAGCACTTGATGCAAAAGACAAGACTGATGAGTGGGCTCTCAAGATTAAAGAGCTTATTGATGCAGTTGATGAGTATGTTGTAGATCCAGTTCGTGAGACCGACAAACCATTCCTTATGCCTATTGAGGACATCTTCTCAATTGAAGGACGAGGTACTGTTGTTACCGGTCGTATTGAGCGAGGTATCGTAAAGGTGGGTGAAGAGGTAGAAATCGTTGGTATCAAGGATACTACCAAGACCACTGTTACTGGAGTTGAGATGTTCAACAAACAGTTGAATGAGGGACAGGCTGGAGACAATGCAGGTATCCTTCTTCGAGGTACCAAGAAAGACGATGTACATCGTGGACAGGTACTTACCAAGCCAGGTTCAGTAACACCTCATGATGAATTTGAGGCAGAAGTGCTCATTCTTAAGAAAGAAGAGGGTGGACGACATACTCCATTCTTTACTGGTTACAAGCCACAATTCTACGTACGTACTACAGATGTAACAGGTGAGGTAACACTTGCTGATGGCGTAGAGATGGTAATGCCAGGAGACACCGTAACATTCAAGGTAAAGCTTGTAGCACCTGTAGCTCTTGAGGAGCAGCAGCGTTTTGCTATCCGTGAGGGTGGTAAGACTGTTGGTGCAGGAGTTGTTACCAAGATCGTAAAATAGTAGCTTATTAACCACCAAAAACATGGCAGCAGAAACTAAAAAAACCACGAAAAGCACAAAGACTGCACCGGCTGGTGAGGGTAGTAAGCTTCGCATTCGTGTCCGTGCTTATGAGCACAAGATCCTTGATGCGAGTATCAAGCAGATCATGGACACTGCGCTTCGCTACGATGCAAAAGTAGTGGGTCCAATACCTCTGCCAACTGAGATCAAGAAGTATACGGTCAATCGCGCAGCATTTGTGTACAAAGATGCGCGAGAACAGTTCGAAATGCGAGTGCATAAGCGAATGATCGATATCTTAAATCCAGAACCGAAAGTGGTTGAAGCCCTTACAAACCTTTCACTTCCATCCGGCGTTAATATTGACGTCAAGATGATCTAGGAAAAGTTATCAAAACATCGCCTGATAAGGCGATGTTTTGTGTTACATTTCCTCGAATACCCTCGAGGCAATCTAGGAATCGTTACTAGAAAACCACCCATAAGGTGGTTTTCTAATTTAGGATTCTTTAAAGCATCAATTAGTTGTATAAATTATTTACTAAAAAACACCTTTAGGGGTGGTTTTTGGTTATTCTGGTTTTCACCACATATTCCCTATATGTAACTGTGATGTAACTAAATTGTGCGATATTATTAGACAAACGCTTCTGGGAGCGTGTGTTTGTGTAATGGAAAAACAAAATAGAAAAGCAACTGTACACATTAATTTCGAACCGGTGCGTTTGGAGCGTTTTGGACTGTCTCATGTGAGTGTGGAAGAACAGAATAGGGGTAATGAAGGAACAAAGCACCGAACCATACTCAATACTTTACTAAAACTTGCCGCACGACATACGGTAGCAACAGTGTTTATTTTCATAGCACTTATCTCTGTTGGTGTACTTACACTGCGTGATGTTCAAGCAGACTATGCTGAACATTATCCATTACGTTGTCTCGGTGGATGGGAGAATGCACAGAATGTAGAAGGAGTACCTCAGGTAAAAGAAGGTGAGGAAGGTTTTTCAAGGGAGAACTCAGCAGTACTGCAAGATGAGTACGCACAGCTCTACTGTAGCGATTTTGATGGTGAGACACCTGAAAATGCAGAGATAGCAAAGGTGTTTCTCAAGTTCTCATGGCACTTTGCTACTGATGATGAAGAGAAAGTAACAGAAACAAAAGATACGAAAGGAGGTTCCGGAGGAGGGGGTGGCTCTGTAACCGTTGCGCCTGATGACGATGAGGAAGATGTTATGCAAGAGGTGCTCGATGCAGACGAGGATGCTGAAGCAGTACTCTTGCTTGATGTACCAGAAGAACAAGTAGATGGAGAGGATGTTTCTAACGAAGCACAAGGAGGTGACGATGATGAAAGTGAAGCCCTAGAACAGGAAGAAGAAGTTACTGATGAGGATTCTTCAGAGGAAACGTTAGTTCCCGTTGAAGAGATTGTTGAAGAGGAACCTATTGAATCCTCCTCCGCTACCCCCTCCACTAAAGCTACGGAGGTCGAGGAAGCTTCGGCGGAGAAGGAGGGTGACGAAGAGGTATCCGAACCAGAGTCAGTAGAGGAGTCTGCGGAAGAACCATCCGTCTCATTTTTAGATTGGTTCATCTCTGTTGCCCACGCTTCGACTACTGATAGTGCAGATGTACTGAAAGAGGTTCTGAACACCGGAGTACTCGAGGTACGCTACACCCTGAATGGCTCTGACTGGTACTTACTGGGAACGGTAGATGCTGACTCGTACAAGGATGCGAGTTTTGAGCTACCTCTTTCAGCACAAGAGGATCTCGCTAACGTACAGATACGTGTAGATACAGTGCCAAGCATAGACAACCTCCCTACGGTATACATAGACAGTATGTGGCTCGAGGTAGTGTACGAGACACCATTTGATGAGTACCAAGCTGAGCAAGGCGAAGACGAAACACTCAGTATCGAAGAGGTACCCGTTGAAACTACCGTACTGGGTGAGTACGTACAGGTACATACCGCAGACTTCCGCTCAGATCAGGAACCCACCTTTATCTTTGATGAGCAAGGATTCTTAGAGGCGGTAGAGTATGGAGAAGAACAGTCTATTGAAGAAGAGCAGGAAGTAGCTAGTACTACAGACTCATCATTACAAGAAACGAGTGAAGTGGGCGACAAAGCGTCTTCCACTCTCACTACAACAGCTACCACGTCAGATACCGTAATTCCTGCTGAAGAATCTACGGCTACTTCTTCGGAGATTGATTCAGGTGATACATCAGGTGATGTATCACCTGAATCCGAGGAGGAGTCTGATGCTGAAGAAACAGAACAAGACCTAAACGTGGTAAACATCGACACATGGAACGGTGGAATGGAGGTGCAAGAAGATGCTACAGAAGAGACACTTGAACCTGAAACAGAAAACTCAGAAAATGATGAGGAGGCAATAGAGGGTACTGATAGCACTGAAGTTCCCGAAGAGGCTTCAATGGAAGAGGAAACAGGAGAGAGTGCAGGATCATTCGAGATGGAACAGTCGGTAGAAGAGTCTGCATTCGGTGCCCCTGCAACACTCTTTACATTGCTCAAAAAAAAACTACACGTACTTGATGTTTTATCACCTAACGTTGCTCACGCACAGTTCTGGGACATTCATGACGTAAAGATACTTGAAGCAGAGGTATACAGAGAGGGAAAGCGCACTGATCTCGTGCCAACGGTGAGTGAGTTTGATGGCGCAATACATATTCGTATACCAAAGAGTGACAAAGCCTTTACACCTGGAAAGTACACACTGCGTGTAAAGGTACGTAAGGATGGAGAAGACTACATGACCCACCAAGACTTCACTTGGGGTGTACTTGCAATAAACACCGACAAGGCAACGTACCATCCAGGAGAAGAAGCGTACCTCCAGATGGCGGCACTTACTGATACTGGACACACCATGTGTAATGCTCCACTCGAGCTCACGGTGCAGTACCCAAACGGTACCGTAGAGACCCTATCTACCTTTGCAGATGGCATCACCAAAGAAACAACTTGTGGCAGTAACAATGTGACCGACAATCCAGACTACAGTGCACAACTCAACCTTCCTGAACGTGGGTTGTACCGCCTCACGCTCACCAACATGGCAAACGGGTACTCCATACATGACACCGTTGAAGTTATGGAGTATACGAAGTTTGACATAACCCGTACAAGTGCTACACGCGTGAACCCATTTGAAGCGAGCTATCAGATGGAGATACAGGTAACTGCGCACACCACCTTCGAGGGAGATATCACCGAAACATTGCCACCTCGTTTTGACGTAGAGGATACCAAGGCAAAGGTGAAGAAGAGGAGAGAAGGAGTAGTGCTCACCTGGGAAGACCAAACCTTCACAGAAGGACAGACACGCACCTACACCTACACGTATGAGGCACCAGAGGTGTCTCCGCAGTTCTACCTCTTGGGTCCATTCACCTTTACTCAAGAGCAGGGCTTTTTCGAAGGATTGTTCGAAGGAGAACCACCAGCCTTTTTTACTGAGTCACGTGAGTGGCAGGTAGCAAGTGATGCACTAAGTGACGTGGTGGCAAGTATTCCTGCACCTACCTACTACTTCACCACTGAGCTCGAAGACCTTGAACCTGCACACGTCCTCGTACTCGACAACCCTACCGGCAACGACTACAAGTGGCAGTTCTTCATGAACGGTGTGGCACTCATGATAAACAGGAACGAAGGTGCCGGTTGGGAACAGCTCGTCATGCAGATACGTAGTGACCCGGAGTACGTGAAGCAACAGGGTGCTACGGGAAACTGGTCATGGAACCCATATGGACTCTCCGCAACCTCCACAGGAGATGATGTCTTGAGAGCATGGAACAAGGAGACGCAACCAGACGGCAGTACTATCCTCTCACGTGACTACCTCACCTATGAAGAGGGTATACCGGAAACACTCACCGAAGAGTGGCGCATACCAGCACTTGCCGAAGACCTCGGTAAGGGGCCAAAGGTGAGCTACTCCATGACACAGAACCGAGGACTCGTGGTGACCAAGGGAGTAACAGAGGGAGTATGGCGCATGAAGTGGAGCCTTGCCGGTATCTCTGACATTGTCTCCGACAACAGTGATATGACCGATGAGTTCGGCTACCCTGTTGTACGTAAGGGCTATGAGAATAATGACTTCTTCATTGATGTGAACGACTTCGACAACCTTGTGGCAACCTCCGGCGCTATGCATACCTTCTCTGAGATAGGTGTGAACAACAAAGCAGAGATCATCTTCTACCCTGATGGACTCTCGGGAGAACGTGTCATTGACCCGACTACGGTGGTGTCGAGTGTAAGTACAGGGTGGGGGCTCTCAAAACAGCGTCTTGTTATCTACGACAATGAGAACTACTTCCTCTTCTACACGAAGGGGGATGGCACCATCTACTACAACGCTGATACGGACAACAGTGGTACGTGGGATAAGGGAGAAACGTCGCTTATTACCGGCCAGAGTACTACGTACACTGATTTCGATATATACGTGTTCAGTGTGGGGTACAGTCTGGGGGAGTGGGATCTTGTCTACACCGACTCAAGTAACAACACGAAAGTGGTGACGATTAATACTTCAGGGCAGACACTCTCCACCCTTACGCCGAGTGCCGTAGTTAATACAGTACCTTGTGATTCAGTTTCGGTAGCACGTACGTATGTGTCGTCGTATGGTCGTATATGGGTAGCTTGTGCTGATGTCTCTGGGAAAGATATGTATATCTACTCAGCAGCTCAAACAGGTTCATCTAATGGTATTACTTCTTGGAATAATGAGTATACTGACACTGGTGCATACCCAGTAGGTGCAACTGCCATGGTGCCGTATTTCTCATCTGGGGCAGATAGAGTGTTGGTGGTATACAACAGAAATCCTGGAGGCACTGCTGGTGATGGTGTGTACGCGAATGATTGTGGTACCTCCTCATGTGTAGGGGAGGCGGAGATAGGTGATCTTAATAGTGCTACGAATGAGTTCTCCTCACCTGTGCATATATCAGACACTGACTTTCGTGTACTCATTACCAAAAGTGCTACTGCGATACAGGAATACAAATGGAATGGCTCTACCTGGTCACAAGTAACGGCAAACATTGATCCTGATGCTGAGACGGATGAGATCAATCCGAGTTTGTTCTATGACGATGTGAACGGTGACTTGTATGCATTTGGTATTGATTCTCCTTCGGAAGCATCAGTTGAGAGTTGGAGGAAGGTAGGAGATGGAGCATGGGGTACTGAGTCCGAGGTGGATGACGGTGATGCAACGGAGGCTGGAGACCGTTCACTCCCACTCACTATGATGCATCGAACGCCCGTTACCATAAGCAGTATAGCCATTAACATACTTCCATACGCGTACCGTGTTTCAAATACCAATTATGATTTGAAGGTTGGCTCACTTGATTTTCCAACGTATGCCACCACTACGCAACGTGCTTATATGTTCTACAACGACGATGGAGGTGGAGTAGGGAGCAGTACTGTTCGATCAGGAGCAAGTACGAGTACTGCCATCACGGGAGTAAAGAAAGGAGAACGTATGGTGGTACGCCTCCAACTCGATACTGATGGGAATGATACTAGTGCAGGTACGAGTACCCACGCGTACCGTCTCCAGTGGGAGAACACTACAGACGCTTCAGGAACCTGGAACGACCTCTCTACCACCACCGACATAGCATGGTCACTCTCGTACGACGGTGCACGATGGGGAAGAGGAGGACCGATACCACTTGCGACGAGTACCGGCTCCGTAGACACGTGCAGTGGTGGAGCAACCTACGAAGGTGGACAGTTCGTAGCAGGCTTTGCTACGACTACTGCGGTTGCCTTTGCAGTAGATCAATGTAAAGACCTTGCTTTTGCTATACACACCGGCAACGCCAAGCTCGGCAAGCAGTACCGACTCCGTGTCATTAACGGTGACGACTCAGAAGACCTCGCAACGGCAGGAGGAGCGTACAGTGTCTACCCAACCCTCACCATCGAGAGTGCAACGAGTACACGGTACAGTAAGGTGACGAAAGGTGGAGCAGGGCAGAGTACATTGGATGATGGTGGGGCAAATGCGGTTGGTCGGTATACTTCGGTTGCTATTGGTGTCGATGGTTTTCCTGTAATCAGTTACTACGATGTGACAGGTGGTGATCTTGAGTTCATTAAATGTAATGATGTTTTTTGTTCTGATACCACTCAGCGTACCCTTGATGATGGAGGAACAGATGATGTTGGACAATACACCTCTATAGCTATTGGTGTCGATGGTTTTCCTGTAATCAGTTACTACGATGTGACAGGTGGTGATCTTGAGTTCATTAAATGTAATGATGTTTCCTGTTCCAGTACTACCCAACATACATTAGACAGTACTGATGATGTTGGACAGTATAATTCAATGGCGATAGGAATTGATGGGTTTCCTTTTGCCAGTTACTATGATCTCACGAATACAAACATGCAATTCATCAAGTGTAATGATGCTTCTTGTTCTGATACCACTCAGCATACACTCAGTGATCTTGTTGCCATCTTTATTTCCACAGCAGTAGGTGCTGATGGTTACCCTTTGGTCAGTTATTTTGATTACAATGATGGCGATTTAGATTTAATAAAATGTTATGACTCTTCTTGTTCAAATAGTGTACAGCGCACACTTGTTAGTACTGGTGTTTCTGGGTACTACTCATCGATAGCTGTAGGTGTAGACGGATATCCAGTTCTTAGTTATCACTACGTTACAGGTTCGGATCTAAATTTCGTCAAATGTCATGATGATTCCTGTTCTAGTATCACAGACAGTACGCTCGTTTCCACTGATGATGCCGGAGAATTTAGTCAAGTTGTAATAGGAGTAGATGGATTTCCAATTATTAAATATTACGATAATACAAGTTTTGACCTAGAGTTTGTCAAATGTCACGACATTTCTTGTTCTAGTTTTTCAGAACGTACGCTGCATAGTTTAAATGACGTAGGTGAATATTCATCCATGATAGTGGGTGTAGATGGAGATCCGGTTATTAGTTACCATGATACTACAGATGGTGACCTTGAGTTCATCAAATGCAACTCCCTAGACTGTGCACCTTCCACTGATGCAAATGCTCAACTCTCAGGAGACGATTCAAATCTTGGCTACTACCTCGATAATGACGAGTACTCTGCAGTAGCTTCAGATGACAGTACCTACGATATTGTTCATGCAGGTACGAATACTAAGGGAACACTTATGGCAGCAAGTGAAACTAGTAGCAACGAGTTTCCAATAACGGTTACCTGGAACGGCCAGGTGAGTGTCTCCACAACTACGAGTCTCGAGATATACAACTATACCAGTAGTGCATGGGAGACACTCGACACAAGTACGAGTCCTACAGCAGATACCGACTTTACACTCACAGGCAGTAAAACCTCACCTGCTGACTACTATGATGGTTCGTACACCGCTACAGCACGTGTAGTTGTAGGTACCACCACGAACTACACAGAACTCAGTACTGATCTACTTTCGATAGACTTTGTACCATTTGCCACCACCACCCAACGTGCCTATATGTTTTACAACGACAACAACGGCGGAGTAGGGAGCAGTACTGTCCGATCAGGAGCAAGTACGAGCACCGCCATCACGGGAGTAAAGAAAGGAGAACGTATGGTGGTACGTCTACAGCTCGATACCGCAGGTAACGCCTCAAATGCGCTTGAGAGTATTCACACCTACCGCCTCCAGTGGGAAAACTACACTGATGCGCAAGGAACGTGGAACGATCTTAGTGCCACCACCGACATAGCATGGTCACTCTCGTACGATGGAGCACGATGGGGTAGAGGAGGACCGATACCACTTGCAACGAGTACCGGC